>NZ_JBFPNL010000006.1:0-598712 GCF_040815625.1 Microbacterium sp. LMI13-1-1.1
ACGCCCGGGGCGGCCCGACGCATACGGATAACGGTGTGCCGTTGTGCTGGTGGCATCACCGGTCCCTCGGCACCTCGGGGTGGGAGATCCGGATGAATGACGGCCTCCCGCAGGTGCGCGGCCCGGCGTGGTGGGACCCCGACCAGCGCTGGCGCACCCCACGACTCAGCCTCCCCGCCGACCTGCCCCGGAAGCACCTCGCCCGAACGGGGTGACCTGCGACGGTCGCGGTCGCCTTGCACGCTCTGGGATCTGGTTCGACTTCGGTGGGATCCAGCCGACGTGATCCGGCTTCAGCAGGCCCTGTGAGCAGACGCCAGCGTGAGCAGGCCCCGCGTGAGCAGACGCCAGCCTCGACAGTCTCCGCGTCAGCGGAAGTCGACCAGGCCGGCGTGCGCCGCCGTGACCAGGATCTGCACTCTGTCGCGAACGTGCCACTTCGACATGATGCGGCCGAGGTGCGCTTTCACCGTTCCCTCCGACACGATCAGCGTGCGCGCGATCTCAGCGTTCGACATCCCCTGGGCGAGACGCTGCAGCACCTCTTGCTCGCGGTCGGTGAGCGCCTCGAGCGAGTCGTCGCCGCCCACCGGCTCCGTATCGCGCACATGCTTGATCAGCAACGAGGCGATGCGCGGTGACAGAGAGCTCGCTCCGCTGTACACCTCACGCACGCCCTCGAGAATGCTCGCCGCGCTGGAGTCCTTGAGCAGATACCCCGATGCACCGGCACTGAGCATCGGAAGCACGGTGTCGCTGCCATCGAGCGTCGTCACCGCCAGGATCTTGACCTCGGGCCACCGCTCACTGATGACCGCAGTCGCCTCGATGCCGTTCATCTCCGGCATCTGCACGTCCATCATCACGACATCAGGATGCTCGCGCTCCACGACTTCAATGCCCTCGAGGCCGGACTCCGCCTCCGCGACCACCGTGATCTCCGGGTCTCGTGAGACGAAGTGAGAGAGCGCTGAGCGCACCAGGGGATCATCATCGACGATCACGACTCGGATTTGGGACATGGAGGAAGCCTAACCGGGGTGTACCTGCGGCGCGATGTCTTAGACCTTTGGCTATCGACGTCTAGACGTGCGGCAGATGTGGTGCGAGAAGATCACCGAGAAGATGAGTACATCGCTAGTCAAAAGTGCAATAAAGGAGGTGAATCTCTATGTCATTCTGGAACCAGGTTGGACTCTTTTTCGGCTTCTACCGTTAATATATCTGGCGGAAAGGAGATACTGAAGTATGGCTTCAAGTCTTTCCTCGGGCGACCGCTCTGACGTCACCCGACTCGGAAAGGGCGAGAAGCTCAGCACGATCGAACGGATCGCCGTATTGGCGGTCGTCGGAACGATCGTCACCTTCGACATCGTCGGACTGTTCCTTCCTCCGGGATTGGATCCTCTGACGGCGGCACTCGGGATCGCATCCACCGCGGTCTTGGCCCTGTATCTCTGGTCGCCACTGATCGCGACATACGCCCTCGGCGTGGTGTTCGCACTCTCCTTCATCCCCGGCATCGAAGCCCAGGTGCTCACGACCGCCGCTTTCGCGGCAGGCCTGATCGTGCGTCTGGGATGGACCTCCTTGGTCCTGTCCTATGCCGGAGTTTTCCTCCTCGCATCCGCACTGGTCGTCACTGGCGACTCGAGGGATGCCTTCAATATCGCGATCTTCCTGGTCGGCGCCGCAGTATCCGGAGCCGTCGGCTTCGCACTTCGCATCGCGTTCGCCCGAGGGCGGACGCTCGAGGTGCAGCTGGCTGAGAAGGCCGAGCAGGAACGGCAGGCAGTACTCGCTGAGCGACGTTGGATCGCCGGCGAGTTGCACGACAGCATCGCGCACCACCTCACGGTGGTGGCGCTGCACGTGCAGATGCTCGACGACGATCGCACCAGCAGCGAATCGCAGGAGGCGATCCGCATCGCCGCACGCAAGGCGATGACCGATCTCCGCTTCGTGATCGACCTCGCAGACGACGGACCCCGGTCCGAGGGCATGCCCTCGGGTGATCTGGCGGCGTCCGTCGACGAAGCCCAGCAGGAGTTCGAATCCGCGGGTCATGCCGTGATCGTCGACGGCGACCCCTCTGACGAGCGCATCCCACGCGCGGCCGAGATCATCCTCGCGCGCATCCTGCGCGAGTCGGCCACCAACGTCCTCAAGTACGCAGGCGAGGGCGAAGTCCTGATCCGATTCGACATCGATGACGACTCCGCAAAGCTGACGGTGAGCAGCCCTCTCTCTGTCACGCCGCGTCGCGAGCTCTCGTCGAGCCGCACCGGCGTCGGGCGCATGGCCGAGCGCGTCCTCGGCGCCAGCGGTGAGTTCAGTGCCGGAGAAGCGGACGGACGCTGGGTCGTGTCAGCTCTCCTGCCGATCGTCTGACCGAACCAGTATTCCGGCATCTCGGAGGCGGAACGCGGTCAAAATCCTCGTCCAGCATTCCGATACTCTGGGGGAAAACCCGCGGAATTCCGCGGATGCACGCTCAAGGACTAGACGAAAGTCCAGGGTAGGTCTCGACTATAGACCGTGTTCCATGGTGTAGCCGGGAGCTTACATTGGGTATACCCCAGAAATAGCGCATCCCCAGCGCTGTGATCGCGAGCGCGATCTCTGGAATCTGATCCCCAGCGCGCTCGCGATCGGCTTCTTCCCTCGAGGAATCGAAACCGACCTGCCGGCTCCTAGCCGCCCACTGCACGCATGTAGTGCCCGTCCGTCGATATTCCCGACGCTGCGACGGTGAACCGCACCACCTCGCTGAGATAGCGGTCCTCGGACGCTTCGAAGACGCGTCCGCTCGCATCGCGGGAGATACGGCTGAGCCGGAGGATCGGCGTTCCCTGCGGCACCCGCAGCAGCGCGGCATCCTGGTCATCGGCCGCCACCGCGTCGATCTGGTGCTCGAGTCCGACGATCGGGTGTCCGACTGACCCCAGGTATTCGGTGATCGAGATCTCGTCGGTGTCGACGTCGAACAGCCGGCGCCCGACGGCCTCGGTGTAGAAGAGGCGCTCGAGCATCGTCGGCCGCCCATCGAGCAGTCGGAGTCGCACGACGCCGACGATCGTGTCCTCGGGGGAGACCCCGAGAAGCTCGGCGCGGTCGCCTGCCCGGCGAAGACTCAGCTCCTGCGTCTGGGCACCGGGGGTCACGCCGAGATCGCGAGCCCAGCGGGTGAACGGCACCGACACGTCGACGGCCTGGCTCGCCTTGCGGGAGACGACCCGAGCGGGGCGGCCTCTTCCGGTCTCGATCAGGCCCTCGCTGCGCAGTGCGGCCAGGGCGTTCCGGATGGGACCACGAGACGTGCGCCAGCGTTCGGCGAGTTCCGACTCGGTGGGCACGTCATCCCCGGGGCGCAGAGAGCCGGCCGCGATCTGGGCGCGCAGGTCGTCTGCGATCTGGGTGTATACAGCTTCGGCCACATAGGCATACTACTTGGTGACATCACAGGGAGGTCGAGCATTCTGTCTGTGTTCATCCCAGGAAAGCCCGGGTGAACGAACCTTGAACTCTTGCAAGTTAGGTATATATCTCGGCCCGCGCCCTGTCAGAGTTGCTCGTGGATCACCCCCTCCCACTCCGAAAGGTCCTCATGAAGCTCCGCGCTCTCCCCGTACTCGCCGGCGCCGCGATCCTCGCGCTCGGCCTCGCCGCCTGTTCCGGCACCGCCGAGGCCACCGGCGCGTCCGATGCCGACGCATCGTCGACCGCGAGCGGCTTCGCGGTCGACGAGAACACGCTCGTCTTCGGCGTCGTGCCCGACTCGGTCGACACCGAGACGAACTACCAGCCGCTCATGGACTACATCGCCGAGATCACCGGCAAGTCGGTCGAGTACCACGAGTCCACCGACTACGCCGCGCTCATCGAGGCCGCTGTCGCCGGCAAGGTCGACGTCGCCTCCTTCTCGGGATTCACCTACGTCACCGCCACCAACAACGGTGCGAAGCTCACCCCGATCTCGTCGATCGTCACGGAGGAGGGCCAGGAGCCCGGCTACTTCTCACAGGCGATCGTCCCCGCTGACAGCGACATCTCGAGCATCGACGACTTCGCGGGCAAGAAGGTCTGCTTCGTCGACCCGTCGTCCACGTCCGGATACCTCTTCCCCTCGTACAACCTCATCGAGGCGGGCATCGACCCGAAGACCGACATCACTCCGGTCTTCGCGGGCAAGCACGACGTGAGCGTGCAGAAGGTCGGCGAGGGGGTCGAGTGCGAGGTCGGCTTCGCCGAGGACTCCGAGGTCGAGAAGTCGGATGCCGTCAAGGTCATCGACGAGACCATGGTGCCCGGTGCCCCGCTCGTCTACTCGTCGACGCTTCCCGACGACGTCGCCCAGAAGCTCATCGACGGCCTCTCGGAGATCACGATCGACGACATCATCGCCGCCGGCATCGACAGCGCCGACACCGACTCCTTCCGCAGCGTCTTCTTCGCCACGAAGCCGGTCGACGACGCGTACTACGACCTGATCCGCGACATCTGCAAGGAGACCGAAGCGGAGCAGTGCCAGGGCTGACACCCTGACATCCGCTTCGCTCCCGCTCGTCGAGCGGGAGGTCACGGCGAGCGAGACGAGACGCGCTGAGGTCGATGCGCTTCGTCTCGCTCGCCACCTCTACCGACGAGCTTCAGAGATTCACGAGGAGAACTGACATGAACACGGCATCCGATGCCCTCATCCGCCTGAACGGCGTGACGAAGACCTTCGGCACGACGACGGCGCTCAAGAACGCGTCGCTGCAGGTGTCTCGCGGCGAGATCGTCGTGCTGCTGGGCCTCTCGGGCTCGGGCAAGTCCACGCTCCTGCGACACGTCGACGGGCTCGAGGTCCCGACCTCGGGCGACATCGAGGTGCTCGGTTCCCCGGTGCCGACTCTGAAGGGCAAGGCGCTCCGCCGCCTGCGCAGTCGGGTGGGATTCATCTTCCAGCAGTTCGAGCTCGTGCCCTCGCTCACCGTGCTCGAGAACGTGCTCACCGGATCGCTGTCGGAGGTCCGCGGACCGCGCCTCGGGCTCTGGGGCTATTCGAAGGCGGCGAAGCTGCGCGCCCTCGAACACCTCGACCGCGTCGGACTCCTCGATCGCGCCTATCAGCGCAGCGACACCCTCTCGGGCGGCCAGCAGCAGCGCGTCGCCATCGCCCGCGCCCTGATGCAGAAGCCCGACATCCTTCTCGCCGACGAGCCCGTCGCCTCGCTCGACCCCGAGTCGAGCGATCAGGTCATGGCGCTGATCCGCGAGATCGCCGCCGACGAGGGCCTCACCGTCGTCTGCAGCCTGCACCAGGTCGACCTCGCGATCTCGTGGGCCGACCGCATCGTCGGCCTGCGCCACGGTGAGATCGTGCTCGACACACCGACCGGCGACCTCACCAAGGCCGAGGTCATGGAGATCTACGGCCGCGTCGCCACGACCACGGCTGAGATTCGCGCCGTTCAGAACGAGCTCACCGAGATCGCGGTCGACATCGCCGACATCGACACGGCCCGGGTCTCATGACCGTGCTCTCGGACGCACCCTCGTCGTCCGCGGCCCCAGGGCATGCCACCGTCTCCGACCGCGCACCCCGACGCCCGCTCTCGGCCGAGCGCATCGCCGCCGGGCTCACCCTGGTGGCTCTCCTGGTGCTCGGCATCCTCGCGGTCGAAGAGGTCGGCATCTCGATCCCGGCGATGGTGCAGAGCTGGGGCAATGCCGAGAACTTCGTGGCCCGCGTCGGCGGACTCTCGTTCCCCGAGCCGGCCGACCTCGCATGGCTGATCGCCCTCACTGTGGGGCTCGTGCTCGTCGGCACGCTGCTCGCCGCCGTGCTCTCGGTGCCGATCGCCTACCTCGCAGCCTCGAATACGACCCCGGGCAACGGATGGCGGGCCGCGGCCCGATTCGTGGGAGTGCTCACCCGCGCGCTGCCGGACGTCGTGCTCGCCATGGCGTTCGTGCTCATGTTCTCGCTCGGCACCCTCCCCGGCATCCTCGCCATCGGCATCCACTCGATCGGCATGATCTCGAAGATGTTCGCCGATGCGATCGAGCAGATCGACGAGGGTCCCCGGCTTGCGATCCGCGCCGCCGGCGGATCGAAGATGCAGGAGTTCGCCTCGGGGATCCTTCCCCAGGTATTGCCGAGTTGGGTCGCGACGGTGCTGCATCGCAACGACATCAACCTGCGCGGCAGCGTCGTGCTCGGCTACGTGGGTGTGGCGGGCCTCGGGCTCGAGATGTCGTACGCGTTCAAGTCGCTGAACTACGGCAAAGGCCTGGGCATCGCGCTGGTCATCTTCATCCTGTGCGTCGCGATGGAGATCGTCTCGAGCCTGGTGCGCGGGGCGATGCTCGGACAGCAGAGGCAGACCCGGTCGTGGATCGACCGCATCATCCACCCTCGACTGCGCGGCTCGTCGAGCGCGAGTTCGACGGGGACCGCACGACCTGCATGGGCGGCAAGCCCTCAGACCGCGGTGCGACGACCGTGGACGGCAGAGCGCGTGCGCAACACGAGCGGCATCATCGTCGCGGTGCTCGTCGTGATCGGCAGCGTCGTCGTCAGCCAGATCAACTGGCTCGACTTCTTCACCTTCTGGGCCAAGCTCCCCGAGGTCGCCGCGAAGTTCTGGCCGCCGTCCTTCGGCAGCTACGAGGCGTCGGCGATGATCGCCGCCATGCGCGACACGATCGCGATCGCACTCGCAGCGACCGTGCTCACCCTGCTGCCTTCTCTGATCCTCGGCTCGCTCGCGGCCAGCAACGTCGCACCCGGCCCTGGCGCGCGCGGCGTCGCACGATTCCTGCTCGTCGGCATCCGCGGCATCCCCGAGCTGATCCTCGCGATCGTGCTCGTCGTGATCACCGGGCTCGGTGCGCAGGCGGGAGTCATCGCACTCGCCATCGGCGGCATCGGACTGCTCGGCAAACTGATCGCCGACTCCCTCGAGGAGGTCGACCGAGGCCCCGAGCGAGCGCTTCGCGCGGTCGGCGCCACTCGTCTGCAGACCTACACCTCGGCGACAGTGCCGCAGGGGATGCAGGCGCTCATCGGACACAGCTTCTACATGCTCGACACGAACATCCGTGCGGCGACGATCCTCGGCATCGTCGGCGGCGGCGGAGTGGGCTACTACCTGCTCAACGCCAGCCAGGGCTCTCGCTACGAGACGGTCACCGCGATCGTGCTGATGATCCTCGTCACGGTGCTCGTCGTCGAAGGACTCGCGATGTGGATGCGGAAGGTGTTCCGATGAACGGCACTCAGCACAGCGCGACTCAGCGCAAAGGCACTCAGCACAGCGCGGATCTCGTCGTCGTGGGTTCGGGGATCATCGGCCTCGGCGCGGCCTACGCCGCTGTTCGGCGGGGCCTCACGGTGATCGTCGTCGACAGGGCGGATGCCCCGGTCGGGGCGACGATCCGCAACTTCGGCCATCTCTGCATCGGCGCGCAGACCGGCGAGGCTCGCCGCTATGCCGACCTGTCTCGCGACCTGTGGCTGCGCCTCGCTCACGACGCGGACTTCTGGCTGCGCGAATCCGGCACGCTGGTCGCCGCCCGTCACGCAGACGAGATCGCGGTGCTCGAGCAGGCGGCGGCCGACGGCGGCATCCGGATGCTGGAGACGGACGAGCTGCTACGTCTCGCCCCGCTCCGTGCCGAGGGGCTCGTCGGCGGGGCGCACATCGAAACCGACCTGCAGACCGATCCGCGCACCGCCGCGGCAGCGATCGTGCGACACCTCGCCGTGCAGGGAGTCGACTTCCGCTTCCGCACAGCGGTGACCTCGGTCGCCGGGCGACGCGTCGAGACGACGAGAGGCGCCATCACGGCCGGCGCGGTGGTCGTCGCGGTCAATCACGACGTCGACCAGCTGCTGCCCGAGGTGGCCGCACGCGCCGGTGTCGAGCGGTGCGCGCTCGACATGATGCGAGCGGCGGTGACGCTGCCGCATCCGCTCGCTGCCCCGCTGCTGACCGGCTGGTCGCTCGTGCGGTACGGACGCTTCGCCGACGGTGCGGCGGCCGGTGCCCTCCGTGAGCGACTGCACTCCGAGCGCCCCGACCTCGCGGCACTCGACCTCAACCAGATGTACACGCAGCTGCCGGACGGCACGCTCATCATCGGCGACTCTCACACCACGTCGAGTGCGCCCGAGCCGTTCCAGCCGGAGGCGGCGTTCGCCGCGTTCCTCGCCGAGGCGGAGGCGCTGTTCGACATGCCCGCACCGCGGGTGCTCGAGCGCTGGCAGGGCGTCTACGCCAAGGCGCAGCACGAATTCCTCATCGACAGGGTCGAGGAGGGGGTGCTGGTGCTCGCCGCGACCACCGGCATCGGAATGACCACGGGTCTGGGGCTCGCCGAAGAGAATCTCACCGCCGCCTTCGGGTGGGCACCCGCAATGGAAGGAACCTCATGACCACGCACCTCTCCGCACCTCCGGCACTCGAACTCGTCGTGCTCGACATGGCAGGCACGACCGTGCTCGACGACGGCGTCGTCGAGACCGCGTTCCAGCGCGCCGCCGAGCGCACCGGAGTCGCAGATCGGATGCCGTGGGACGACGCGCTGGCCCATGTGCGCGCGACCATGGGCCAGTCCAAGATCGACGTCTTCACGCATCTCGCGGGCGGCGACAGGGCCGCAGCCGAACGGGCGACGGCGGAGTTCGAGGGTGCCTATGCCGAGATCGTGGCGGAACAGGGGGTCGCCGAGATCCCCGGGGCGGCGGATGCTATCCGGAGCCTGAAGGATGCGGGTCTGACCGTCGTGCTCACGACCGGGTTCGCTCCGGTCACCCGCGACGCGCTGATCGACGGTCTCGGATGGATCGGCCTCGTCGACCTGGCGCTCTCGCCCGTCGATGCCGGACGAGGTCGCCCTGCGCCCGACCTCGTGCTCACCGCGCTGATCCGCACGCAGACCTCGTCGGTCGCGTCGGTCGCGGTCGCGGGAGACACCGTCAGCGATGTCGAATCAGGGCGACGCGCCGGTGCCGGCTTCGTCGCCGGCGTGCTCACGGGCGCCCACGACTCGAGTGCCCTCGAAGTCGCCGGTGCCGACGCCGTGCTCGCAGACGTCACGCATCTCCACAGTGCGCTGGCCGAGCGCGGGCTGCTTCCGCTCGTGCCCACCGCCTGAGTGGCCCTCATGGGAACTCTGCTTGTCCGACCTCCCGGCCATCGCCGCGACGTCGCTCTGCGCCCCGCAGCCACAGCGATGGTGTGGATCGGCGAAGGCCACCCGCACGAGACCATCGCGGTGCCCGGTGTCGCTCTCGGCGAGAACGACGTGCTGGTCGCGGTCGAGATGTCGACCATCTGCGGGTCCGACGTGCACACCGTGCAGGGGCGGCGATCGGCTCCGGTGCCCCTGGTGCTCGGCCATGAGAGCGTCGGACGCGTGATCGCCATGGGCGATGCCGGGGCTGTCGCGGTCGACGGCACCCCGGTGCGCATCGGCGATCGTGTGGTCTGGTCGGTCACGATCTCGTGCGGCACCTGCGACCGGTGCACGCGGGGCCTGCCGCAGAAGTGCCGCACGCTGGGCAAATACGGCCATGATCGCATCGGAGTGCACGGCGATCTCAGCGGAGCCTTCGGCACGCACGTCCAGGTGCGAGCGGGCACCGCGATCGTGCGGGTGCCCGAGTCGCTGCCGGCCTCGGTGCTCGCGCCGGCATCGTGCGCGACCGCGACCGCCTGGGCCGCCGTGGCCAGGGCAGCGCGCGACCATGACCTCGAGGGCGCGGCCGTGCGCATCCACGGAGCCGGACTCGTCGGGCTCTCGGCTGCCGCGATCGCCGTGGAGCACGGCGCGACGGTCGAGGTGCTCGACCCCGCACCCGCACGGCTCGCGCTCGCCGCACGGTTCGGTGCCGGCCGGATCGATCGTGACCCGGACATCGTGATCGAGGCCTCGGGGCATGCCGTGTCAGACGCGGTCGCCGGCGTGGGCACCGGGGGCACGGTCGTGCTCGTCGGAAGCGTCTTCCCTGCCGAGCCCGTGCCGCTCGACGCCGAGAGCATCGTGCGTCGACTGGTGACCGTCACCGGGGTGCACAACTACACCGGAGCCGAGCTGGCCGAGGCCGTCGGATTCCTCGCCGGACGAGGACGCGCCTACCCGTTCGCGGATGCGGTCGGCGAGGTGCGGCAGCTCGCAGCCATCGACGAGGCGATAGCCGCGGCATCCGCTCCCGGTGCGCCGCTGCGCATCGGACTCGTGCCTGGGCGGTGACCCTCGGCGGATCCGGCGGAGAGTGCACGGTGGAGAGCGCAGGGCTCTCAGTCGGCTTGCCCGTTCAGCTCAGTCGACGCCGCGCCTGAGCGCCGAGGACCGGCGGGCCTGATGCCCTCGGCATGGAAGGCGAGCAGTCGGATCGCGGTGTCGACCGTCTCGTCGAGCACCTCGTGCGGATCGCCGGTGAGCGCCAGCATCCGATGGCCGACTCCGTCGTCGGTCGCCCACCCGATGAAGACGGTTCCGGGGTCGTGCCCGCCCTCGGGCTCCGGGCCCCCGACGCCCGTGGTGGAGATGCAGACGTCGGCGTCGAAGAGCCGTCGCGCGCTCTCGGCGAGTTGCTCGGCGCACTCGGCCGAGCACGGGTCGGTTCCCGGCGTGAGGCCGAGCAGGCTCTCTTTGACATCGGTGAGGTAGGCGACGATGCCGCCGGCGAACCAGTCGCCCGCGTCGTCACCCGCGCCGATCGTGCTCGCCAGGCGCCCCGAGGTCAGAGACTCGACGACGCAGATGCGCAGCCCGCGCTCAGCGGCGACCTCGCTCAGGCGATCCAGCGACGGCTGCTCCGCCGTCACTTCTCCTCAGCGGAGTCGGCGTGCGTCGGCGCGTCCGTCTCGATGTTCGCCTCGTCGGAGTAGTCGGGCCGCGGGGGCTGCAGCGGCTGGTCGGAGTACTCGCCGCCGAGGCGTCCGCCGAAGGGACGACCGTGGTCGGCGAACTCGTCGCGTGCGTAGACGAGCTCCCACTCTCCGACAGTGAAGCGCGCGCCCGTGCGCAGTGTCTGCGACCGGTCGCCGGGGTGCGTGGCGGTGGCGTCGGGGTTGCTGTTCATCTCGCCCTCGCCGTGCAGTTCGAGCACGTACTCGTCGCGGTCGTCGTGCGTGATCGTCGCGTGCACGGGGTCGGCGCCTTCGAGCCGCAGCTCGTTGTCGGCGGCCGAGCCGATGCGCACCACGTCGACCTCGAGGGCGAACTCCGTGCGCTCGCCGTCGCGGGTCACCCGCAGACGGGGGTTGCCTTCGCCGAACTCGGCGTGAGTGGTCGTGGGGGTGTAGCCCTCGTCGGAACGGTCGTCGATGTGTCGTGCGTTCATGGTGGGTCTCCTCGCGGTCCCTCACAGGATATGCGGGGGAGGAATCCGAGCGCAGGGGGTTGACTTCGGCGGCGGTTTCATCGACGCAGCCGGGCTGGAGATTCCCATAAACTGCAAGGCGAAGACCCGGACACCTGAGGAGACGCGGCATGGGCAAGTTCATCTACGAGGGCAGTGTGAAGACCGAGATCGAGGATCGCGCCCTCACCCATCTGCAGCTCGTGATGACCGCCAAGCTGCGCCGCGCGGAGCCCTTCCCCTTCAGCTGGCGTGAAGACGCCAGCGTCGGAGGCGGCCGCACGACCGTGTGGGTTCAGCCGGGCAGCTCGCTCGTCTTCAAGTACTTCGGCAGCCGGCAGCCGTCGGTCAACCGGGCCTGGATCGAAGCGCTCGCCTTCACGGCCAACGCTCCGAGCGGTCTGTACCTGGTTCCCGAGCCGCAGGAGGCCTCCGTCTCCACGGGCGACGACGAGCCGTCCGCTCCCGCGGCCTGAGCGCGTCGAGGAGCCCGCTCCGCCTCCGCGCCCCGGCCCCGGATCGTCGTGCCGATTGTCAACCCCCTGCCGAGGGCGTCGAGAGGCCACGAGGCTCGGTTGACGCCCGACTCGCGCAACGAACAGTGGTCGCGAGTCGCGAGTCGCGAGTCGCGAGTCGCGAGGAAGAGGAGACACCATGGCCGACAGCATGCCCGACCCCCGCAGCCAGCATCGCCAGGAGGAGTTCCCGGGGCAGCAGCAGGACCAGCCGGGGCTGACCGATCAGATGCGGCCGGTTCCCGACCACGGTGAGCAGTCATACGTCGGTCACGCGCGGCTCGAGGGCCGTCGAGCCCTGATCACGGGTGGCGACTCCGGAATCGGTCGGGCCGTCGCCATCGCCTTCGCCCGGGAGGGCGCGGACGTGGCGATCGTGCACATGCCGGAGGAGCAGTCGGATGCCGACGACACGATCGAGCTCATCCGCGCCGAAGGCAGGCAGGGGCTCAGCCTCGCCGGGGATCTGCGGGACGAGGCCTTCGCGACGGAGGTGGTCTCCGAGACGAGGAGCGGCCTCGGCGGGCTGGACATCCTGGTGCTCAACGCCGCCTACCAGCACGACATCGACGGCTTCGAGAATCTCGAGACCGACAAGCTGCGCCGCGTGTTCGAGACGAACCTGTTCGGACTGCTGTACTCGGCCAGGGCCGCGTATCCGCATCTGGAGCCGGGGTCGAGCATCATCGTGACGGCGTCCGTGCAGGCGTTCGAGCCCTCGCCCAACCTCATCGACTACGCGATGACGAAGGCGGCACAGGTCGCATTCGTCAAGGCGCTCGCCGAAGAGGCGGGAGAACGAGGCATCCGCGTGAACGCGGTCGCCCCCGGACCCATCTGGACGCCGCTCATCCCGGCCACCGGATGGAGCGATGAGCGGGTGAAGACCTTCGGCTCCGACACGCCTCTCGGCCGGGCGGGACAGCCGGCCGAGCTCGCCGGCGCATACGTCTACCTCGCCGCGGCGGAGTCGTCGTACACGTCCGGCGCGGTGCTCGCCGTCACCGGCGGCAAGCACCTCTGATCGCCCGCGTTCGCCGCAGCCTCCCTGCGCCGTAGGCTGGCGGGGTGAAGCAGTCCGCGTCGTCCCGCCCGCTCGTGGGCGTCGCACTGGTCGTCTGCTCCTGCCTGTCGTTGCCGTTCGGGGCCGCTGTCGCGGCACAGCTGTTCCCGGTGCTCGGCCCGTGGGGCGTGACCTCTCTGCGCGTCGCGATCGCGGCGCTGCTGCTGGTGGTCATCGTGCGCCCGCGGCCGGTGCGCTGGACGAGAGTGCAGTGGCTGGCTGCCGTGCTGTTCGGAGTCTCGCTGGCGGCGATGAACGGCTTCTTCTACGCGGCCATCGACCGGATCCCGCTCGGCCCCGCCGTCGCGATCGAGTTCCTCGGGCCACTGGTGCTGTCGGCTGCGCTGACCCGACGCCTCGCCGACGCCGCCTGGGTGGGCGTCGCGCTGCTCGGCATGGTGCTGCTCGGCGTCGACGGACTGATCGGCGCCGACCCGCTCGACCCTCTCGGTGTCGTCTTCATCCTGATCGCCGCGGCCTTCTGGGCCATGTACATCCGCATGAGCGCCCGAGTCGGCGCCGTCATCCCCGGTACGAGCGGGCTCGCGGTCGGGCTCGTCGTGGCGGCGGTGCTGCTGATCCCGGTCGGAGTGCCGGCGGCCGTCACCGTCTCGGGCGACATGCAGCTGCTGCTGCTCGCCGCGGTCACGGCCGTGCTGTCGTCGGTGATCCCCTACAGCTTCGAGCTCGCGGCGCTCCGTCGCCTGCCGCAGCGCGTGTTCGGAGTGCTGCTGAGCCTCGAACCCGCGTTCGCGACACTCGCCGGGTGGCTGATCCTCGGCCAGTCCGCCACCCCGCTGAGGATGCTCGCGATCGCCCTCGTCGTCGCAGCGAGCGTCGGCACGACGCTCGGCGTGCGGCGACAGCGCCGCCGCGCCGACGCCGCCGCACGAGACGACACCGGCGCGGACGATGAGGGCCGCGGCGACGAGACCGGGCCGTTCACGGCGCCGATCCCGCTGCCGGAGTGAGTGCCGAACGTCAGACGCTGACCCCGGCCGGCACGGGCAGGGGATAGCGACGCCGCAGCAGCATGCGCTGCACCAGAGTCCAGACGACGGTGACCGTGAGGTAGAGCGCGGCCGCCAACGGCACGAACACGGCGAACACTGCTGTCAGATAGTGCAGAGCGCTCGTCACTCTCTGCATCGTCGGCGAGTTCAGCGGCGAATCATCGTCGACCGGCGCCGGCCGGAAGACCCGCCGCGTGATCTCGGCCACCGCGATCATCACGGCGATCAGGGCGCCGAACACCAGCAGCGTCTCGGGTGTCGCCGTGCCGCCGAAGACGGCCGAGACGAGGCTCGTTCCCAGCGGCGCACCGAACAGGTCGTGCGTGAGCAGGTCGTTGGCGTGCCCCGCGATGTCGGGGCGGATGAACAGCGTGTACAGGATGCCGACGACCGGTGCCTGCGCGAGAACAGGCAGCATGCCGGCGAACGGAGACGTGTTCTCGGAGCGATAGAGCTCGAGCATCTCCTTCTGCAGGCGTTCGGGGTTCTTCTTGTGCCGGCGCTGCAGCTCGCGCAGCCGGGGCGCGAGGCGCGCCCTGGTCTGCTCGGCCTTGGCCTGCGAGACACCCACGGGAATCAGCAGTGCGCGGACGAGAAGCGTCACGAGCACCACTGCGAGGGCTGCGGCGGATGCTCCGGCGAGTGGTTCGAGCAGCGAGGAGAGCCCGGCGAGGGCGCCGTACGCCGCATCGAGCAGAAAGGTCAGGGGTGGGAAGGCGAAGATGTCCATGGAAGTCCGTTCGTGTGTCGGGAAGGGTCGGCGAAAGCCGCGCAGTCCCGTACGAGGACGGACTACGCGGGAACGGCGACTCCCGGCGCACGAGGGCGCGGGTGACCGGCGGCATCAGGATCGCTCTGCGCGAGCAGCGTCGAGACGTCGATCGCCCTCAGCGGATGCGGAGCGGTGCTCGGCGAGGGCGGTGCCAGGCTCAGAGCGACGGCGATCGTGAGCGTCGTCAGGGCGATCAGCGCGATCGCGACACCGAGGGCTGCGGCATCGGGCACCGCGACGATCCCGAGCGCGGCCGCGACGAAGCCGAGCATCTGCCCGAACCACTCGCTCATGTGCGCCTCTCTGATCCCTCCCGCCGAGATTATCACCGGCATCCGAGCAGGGGATCGGTGATCCGCGCTCACCTCCGGCCAGGAGAGCGGAGATAGCCTCGATGTATGACTGATCTGCGTGCGCTGCTCGGCATCGAACACCCCGTCCTGCTCGGCCCGTTCGGCGGGCTCTCGTCCGTCGCGCTCGCCGCGGCCGTCAGCGAGGCGGGTGGGCTCGGCGGCTACGGGCTGTACGGCTACGACGGCGACCGCATCCGCTCGACCGTCGCGTCGCTGCGGGAGGCGACCTCGCGCCCGTTCGCCGTGAACATCTGGCTGCCGACGGGCGACGAGGTCGCGCCGAACCCGCAGCACACCGTGTTCGCGCAGGCGCTGCAGCCGTTCTACGACGCGGTCGGCCTCGAAGTGCCGGCACGACCCGAGCGGTACGTGCCCCCGCTCGACGAGCAGCTCGACGCGATCTGGGAGTCCGCGCCGCCCGTGCTCAGCACGGTGTTCGGCATCCCCTCCGGCGACCTCATCGAACAGGCGCATCGCCGAGGCATCCGCGTGGTGGCGACAGCGACGACGGTCGCCGAAGCCGCAGCCCTCGCCGAGGCCGGGGTCGACGCCGTCATCGCGACCGGCTTCGAGGCCGGAGGTCATCGCGTGTCGTTCCTGCGACCGCCCGAGGAGTCGCTCGTCGGCACCTTCTCGCTCGTGCCGCAGGTCGTGGATGCCGTCGATGTGCCGGTGATCGCGGCCGGCGGCATCGCCGATCGGCGCGGTGTCGCGGCCGCTTTCGCGCTCGGTGCATCGGCCGTGCAGGTCGGCACGGCCTTCCTGGCGACAGTCGAGTCCGCCGCGAACCAGGCGCATCGTGACGCCATCCGCGCGACACCCGCCGACGGCACCGTTCTCACACGGGCGATGAGCGGACGCCTCGCCCGCGGTGCTCGCAACCGCGCGGTGCGGGCGATCGAAGCGAGCGGCTCCATCGCCCCGTTCCCGATGCAGAACTGGCTCACAGGGCGATTCCGGGCTGCGGCAGGCGAGCAGAACCTCGGCGAGCTGCAGTCCCTCTGGATGGGGCAGGGCGCGCCGCTCGCCCGCTGTTCCACTGCGGCGGAGGCCTTCGCCGAGCTGGTCGCCGGGGTGCCGCAGAAGCCCTGACTCAGAGGATGACGGTCGAGCGGCCGTGCACGATCACACGGTCCTCGGCATGCCACTGCACGGCGCGCGCGAGCACGAGGCGCTCGACATCGGCGCCGCGGCGCTGCAGCTCGGCCGCGGACTCCGAGTGCGTGACCCGCGTGACGTCCTGCTCGATGATCGGCCCCTCGTCGAGGTCGGCCGTCGCGTAGTGGGCGGTCGCCCCGATCAGCTTGACGCCGCGATCCTTCGCCCTGGCATACGGGTTGGCCCCGATGAAGGCGGGCAGGAACGAGTGGTGGATGTTGATGACGGGGGCACCGAGACCCGTGATGAAGTCATCGCTCAGGATCTGCATGTAGCGGGCGAGGACGACGAGATCGACGTTGCCTCGGAGCATCTCGAGCTGGCGCTGCTCCATCGCCTGCTTGTCGCCCGAGGGGATGTGCACGAACGGCACTCCGAACGAGCGCACCGACTCGGCGAGGTCGGGGTGGTTCGAGACGACCATCGTCACGTCGATGTCGAGCTGTCCGCGCTGCGTGCGCCACAGCAGCTCCATCAGGCAGTGATCGTACTTCGACACGAAGATCGCGACGCGCTTGCGGCGGGCGGTGTCGTGCAGTGACCACTCCATGCCGAAGCGCTCGGCGATCGGGGCGAGGTCGGCCTCGAGCGCGGTGCGCGCGGCCGAGAGACCGGGGAGGTGGATCACGGTGCGCTGGAAGAACCGACCACCCTCGGAGTCGGTGGAATGCTGGTCGAGGGAGATGATGTTCGCTCCGTGGGCGGAGAGCACTCCGGCGACGGCGGCGACGATGCCGGGCTGATCGTCGCAGGCGATCAGCAGGCGGGCGGTGTCGGGCTGAGACATGGGGGCTCCTCGGGGGTGTGCATCGATTCTGCCGTGGATGCGACCACCGGGCGAATCGTCGCCCCGGGTCGCTACTCTGGGAGCGTGGACGCGGGCGATCTCGGACTGGTGCTGATCCCGCTGCTCGCGGTGGCAGCGCCGCTGCTGGCGCGCGGCATCCGACCCGTCATCCGAGTGCCGATCATCGTGTTCGAGCTCGTGCTCGGGATTCTCGCGGGGCCCGCCGTGCTCGGCTGGGTCGAGCCGACGCCCATCCTCGAGAAGCTCAGCGATTTCGGGCTCGCGATGCTCTTCTTCATGGCCGGATCCGAGATCGATTTCCGCGCCGTCTCCGGGCGCCCGCTCGTGCGGGCCTCGATCGGCTGGAGCATCAGCGTCGTGCTCGGGATCGCGATCGGCTTCTTCCTCGCACCCGGCGAGGGGATGGTCGTGATCGCCATCGCGCTCAGCTCCACCGCACTCGGCACCCTGATGCCGATCCTGCGGGATGCGAGGGAGACGGACACTCCGTTCGGTCGTGCGGTCACCGTGATCGGCGCCGTGGGAGAGTTCCTGCCGTTGATCGCGATCTCGCTCTTCCTCAGCACCCGCACCACGCCGCTCGCCACCGCCGTGCTGCTCGCCTTCGTGGCTCTGGCGGGGCTCGCCGTGTGGATGGCCCAGCGGATGCAGCATGGGCGCCTGCATGCCTTCGTGCGCGCCACGCTGCACACCTCCGATCAGTTCGGCGTGCGCTTCGTGCTGCTGCTCATCGCGGCGCTGGTCGGTCTCAGCGTCATGCTCGACCTCGACATGCTGCTCGGCGCCTTCGTCGCGGGAGCCGTGTGGCGCATCATCATGGCGCGTGCGCCCGAGAAGGACGCAGCGGCGATGGAGACGAAACTCGAGGCCATCGCGTTCGGGCTCTTCGTGCCGATCTTCTTCCTCTACACCGGCGTGAACTTCGACCTCCAGGCGCTCACCGGTTCGTCCTCGGCGATGCTGATGCTGCCCCTCTTCCTCGTGGCGCTGCTCGTGCTCCGGGGCACCACTGCGCAGCTCTCCGCCCCACCCGGCGCGAGCGTCAGAGACCGCACGGCGCTCGGGCTGCTGGCCGCCACAGGGCTGCCCATCATCGTCGCCGTGACGGCCATCGGGGTGGACCACAAGATGATCGACACCGGCACGGCCGCAGCACTCGTCGGCGCGGGGATGCTGTCGGTGCTGCTCTTCCCGCTGTTCGGCATGCTGATCCGCGGTGACGCGGCGCGACTGGTCGACCCCGAGCTGGTTCGCGCGCGACCCCAGGGGGAGCTGTGACCACGGCATCCGCGCTGATAGCCGACGCCGTGCGTGCGCTCTCGGGCCTGCCGCAGGAGGGACTCGGCGAGGAGCGGGAATCCCGGTGGCGCGGACGCCGCATCGTTCGCGTGGGCGCGGCCTGGCACATCGGAGTGCTGCTGTTGACCGAGACGCAGGCCCTGGCGACCGCCGAGGTGCTGCGCGCTGCCGACCCCGGCCGCCGCGGCTATACGGCCGAGTCCGCAAGAGAGCGCGCCGAGCGTCGCGCGCTGGCTCTGCGGGGCGGATTCGACGAGGGCGACGTCGTGCACGTCGGGTGGTCGGTGATCGACCTCGACGCCGTGGATGCGGGTGGGGCATCGGGGCCGCTCGCGATGATCGACGCCGCGCCGTCGGTGCGGTGGAGCACTGCCGGCGGGTGGATGCCGCTCGAGGCATACCTCCGCGAACGTGTGGAGCTGCTGCGCGGCTGAGCCCTGCTCGCCTGCTCGCCTGCTCGGAGTCAGGCTGCGGCGAACGTCTGCGCGAAACGGCGCAGCAGAGCGGCGCCCTCGGTGACCGATGCTGCGAGCACCTGCCCCTGCACCTCGTCGAACTCGTCGGGGTCGAAGTACCCGGTGGTGCGGTAGAACGTCATCCGGTCGGCGAAGTCCCTCGGGGTCGGCTCAGGGTGGAACTGCGCCGTGTAGAGGTGAGTCCCGACGCGATACGCCTGTACCGGGCAGGTGTCGTTCGTGGCGAGAAGGACCGCACCCTGCGGCAGAGCAGCAGCGCTCTCCTTATGGGCGGTGAAGACGGTGAGGGCGGGCGAGCTCGGGCCGAACACCGGATCCGCTGCGCCGGCCTCGGTCGTCTCGATCACGGTGGCGCTGGCCGATTCGGGAGTGTCCACCGTGATCTCGCCGCCGAGCATCCGCGTCACCACACCGATGCTGAAGCAGGTGAAGAACGCCGCGATCCGGCCGTCGATGGCCCGCCGAGCGATGCGCTCGAGATCTGCTTCGACACGCAGCTGCACTGCAGACTTCTCGGCGTCGCTCACGTTGAAGGGAGAGCCGCCGACCACGACGCCGTCGTATCGCGCGAGGCGCGCAGGGTCGAGGGGCTCGGTGAGCAGGTCGAGGCGGTCGACGACGTCGACGCCGAGCGCCCGTCGGAACGAGGCGTGCTCGGCATCCGCCGCCCCGAGCTCGGGGCGCACACAGACGTAGAGAAGCGAGACCACCACGAGAGTCTAACGACGACCGGAGGGGGTCGCCGTCATCGCTGTCATCGGGACGTCACGCTCGCATCACCGTGACGAGTTGGAGGTGCGACCCCGCACGATCCCGATGAACGTCTCGACGTCAGGGGTGGTGTGGTCACGGCGCCAGACCAGGGCGACCGTCGACGTCGGGCCGTCGACGAGGCGTCGATGGCGGACATCCTTGCGGTGGTGCACGCGTGCGAGAGACATGGGCAGGATCACGATCCCGGTTCCGGCGGCAGCGGTCGTGATGGCTTCTGCGACGGTCAGCGGCGCGAACGTCGGGGCGAGGGCACCCGGGATGTCGATCGCACCCAGTGGATCGTCAGTGGGGACCATCACGATCTCACCTGCGAGGTCGGCGATGGTCAGTTCGTCGGCCGCGAGCAGGTGCGAATCGATCGAGGCGACCACGACCGGCACCTCGTCGTACAGCGTGATGACGTGCAGGGTCTCGTCGGTCAGCGGCAGACGCACCAGCGCGGCGTCGAGGTCGTCGAGCGCCGCGCCCTGATCGGCGACCTCCACCGGCACGAGTTCGAGGGGCACGTGCGGCATCCGCTGCTTCCAGGCGTCGATCCACTTGCCTGGTGTGGCGCCGGGCACGACTCCGAGTCGGAACGTGCGCGGCTCCTCGGACTCGCGTTCCGGCGCATCGAACACGACCTTGGCGGTCTTCTTCGGCGGCTTGGGCGGCGGGAACCGCTGCGCCGGTGCCGCCCTGTTGCGTCGCACGGGCGAGCCTTTGCCGGCACGTCCTGCCGGTCGTCGTCCCTGAGTCGCCATGTGCTCCAGGGTACCCGGCGCACGCGGCGAGACGGTCTGGGATCGCGGCTGTGATCAGGCCGCGAGCCACAGCCCCTTCGGGTCGGTGGCGACCGTCAGGCCGGCGGCGACCGTCTCATCGTCGCCGATGCGCGCGCCGCGGACGATGCGAGCACCTGCTCCGACTTCGGTGCGGACCCCGATGTGCGCGCCGTCTCCGACGGCAGCGCCCTGGCCGATGTGTGCGTGAGCGTCGACGTGCGCACCCTCGCCGATCACGGCATCCGGTTCGATCCACGCGCCGCGGGCGATGGTCGCCCCCGCGCCGATACGCGCGCCGGGTTCGATGTAGGCGCCCGCTTCAACATGCGCCTTCGGATGGACCTTCGCGCCATGCGCGACGAGACCGCGACCGTTGGCGTGCTTGCGATACCGCAGCGTCGCGCCCTGGTCGTTCTCGATGTCGACGTAGTTCTTGCCCACGATTCCTCCCCGTGTTCCGGAGTGCTCCGGATATATCAATAACCACGGGTGTGCCGGATTCATTCCCGAGCATGGATGCGGGTCATCGCTGACACACGGGACACCAGAAGGTGATGCGTTCACGGGTCGGATCCGCGCCCAGTTCGCCGCGCTTGATGAGCGTTCCGCAGCGACGGCATGGCTTGCCGGCACGGCCGTAGACCCACGTTCCCTGACCGGGCCGATCGACTCCGGTGAAGGTCCGGTGACGACGATCGCGGTTCACTCGGATCGTGCGCACGCCGAGGTCGAGCAGCGCGGGCACGTCGACCTCCGGGGCGGGGGTGGTCGGCAGGATCCCGCGCAGGAACAGGAGTTCGGCGGCGTACTCGTTGCCGAACCCCGCGACGTTGCGCTGGTCGAGAAGGGCGACGTGGATGCTGCGGGAGTCGGCGCTCACGCGTCTGGCGGCCTCGACGGCGTCCCAGTCGGGGCCGAGGGGATCGGGCCCGAGGTATCCCACGAGCTCGTCCTCTTCCCGCGTCGGCACCACCTCGATCTCGGCCAGGTCGATGCCCACCGCCTCGCGCTGCGCGGTGCCGACGATCGCGCGCACCTTGAACGCCGGATGCCGCCACTTCTCGCCTGCGCGATAGACCAGCCAGGCCCCGTCCATGCGCAGATGGGAATGCAGTGTGCTGTCGCCGATGCGCAGCAGCAGGTGCTTGCCGCGAGCGATCGAGGAGAGGATCGGCTGACCCGTCAGATCGAGAGTCGCGAAGCGCGGGACGCGCAGGTCGAAGCGCGCCACCTCGGCGCCGACCAGGGCCTCGTCGAGACGTTTCGCCGTACGGAAGACGGTATCGCCCTCGGGCATCAGACGTGCCCTGAACCGGCGGGCGGCGGCGGAAGCGGCGCGGAGACGCTGCCCGGCGCGGGCGGCGCGGGCGGTGCGGGCGGTGCGGGCGGTGCCGGCTGCAGGGGCGGTGCGGGCTGTGCCGGCTGCAGGGTCGCGAGCGGAGGCGAGGTCTGCTGCGCCAGGGGTGTGCGCTCGAGCATGGTGCGCGCGAGAGTCGTGGCGCCTGCCACGGCGGCGGGCATGACGGCCACCGCACCTCCGGGGATCAGGAAGCAGAGTTGCGTCGCGACGCCGAAGCCGAGCACCCGCGCGCGATTGCCGCGGAACAGCACTGCACGGTCGGCGGGAGTGAGTTCGCGGGCGTCGAAGGCTCGCTGCGTGAGCTCGCGTGCGAGCACGCGGCCCGACAGTACGACGCCTCCGACCGCTGCGAGGAAGCCGCCCACGAGAGGGACGAAGCCGAGCACCAGCACGAAGATCGCGATGAGGATGCCGAGGAGCACCAACCGCAGTCCCTCACCGACCGCCATCCAGAATCCGCCGCCGTCGGAAGGCGGCGCGTCGCCGAGGTCAGCCTCGACGGCCCGCCAGATGCGCTGGTAGAACGGGTCGCCGATGGCCAGGGCGAGGGCGCTGAACACGGCACTGGCCAGGGCGAGCGCCGCGGCGAAGATCACGATGCCGACAGCGGCCCGGAAGACCGATCGCCACTCGGGGATCCAGCCGTCGGCGAAGGGTGTCACGGCGTCGGAGATCGGCCCGAGCGACAGCGCGAGCGGCACCAGACCTGCGAGCAGCACCAGCGCCGCGATGAGTCCTGGCACGAGTCCGAGGGCCATCAGGCCGGGGCGGCGTCGCCAGGTGCCGAAGCCGCGCAGCAGCGTGCGGATGCCGTAGACGAACTCCCCGATCATGCGTCCAGCCTAGAAGCAGCGGTCATGGCGGCGCTCAGATCACCTTGCGCAGCGTGTAGCCGCGGGGCGTGGCGACGAACCCCGCCTCCTGCAACGCGAGGGCGAGCTCGGTGCCGTAGACGCCTTCGCCGTTGACCTTCTCGACCGTGAGGGTGTCGAGGCGCCGGGCGCGCGCCGTCGCGGCGAGGTCGGATCCCGCGGCGCGCAGCACCTCGGAGTCGTCGGTGAAGCACAGCACCGTGCGCCCGCCGCGTTCGAGGTAGAGCACGAGTGAACCGTCGACGAGCACCACCAGGCCGCCGGCCTTGCGCCCAGGACGATGCGACACCTCGTCGCGCTTGGGCCACCCGAGCGCTGCGCCGTAGGGATTGGCGGGGTCGGTCGCGGCGAGCGTCACGGCCTTGCGCGGGGGCGGGTCGGCGAGCCCCGCGAACGTGCGCAGGCGGTCGACGGTGGCGGATGCCGCGAACTGCGCGGCACCCAGCCTTTCGATCACGTAACCGCGTCGGCAGTGCCCGGCCTCTTCGAATCCCGCGAGCACCCGGTATGTCTGGGCGAAGCCGCCCGGCACGCCCTCGGCCTGCACGGCGCCACGGGTGACCACGCCGTAGCGGTCGAGCAGCAGGCCGGCTGTGACGGTCGCCCGCCGAGCGGCATCCGTGTCGACCGAGGGGAGCAGCGACCAGCGTCCGCCGATCGATGAGGGGCGCGCCGCGGTGCGCGCGAGCGACATGCCCCGGTAGGTGCGGGTGCGCGGGGCGCGTCGCGTCACGCGGTGAGCCTGCGACCCCCCGGCCAGCAGCGACCGGATCGGGGCGAAGGTGTCGTTCGTCACACGCCCCGCCCAGGTCAGCGACCACAGCGCCTCGAGCACGGACTGCTCGTTCTCGGCGCCGGCCATCTCTTTCAGCTGGGCGGCGAAGTACGCCCCGCCTGCCTCGAGTGCGGCGAGCACCCGGGCCTCGAGCGAATCGGTGGCGATCTCGTCGTCGGGTTCGGGGAGTGTGAAGGGCGCGAGATCGACAGGGTGCAGCGAGACCCAGCCGTCACGCCCGGGCAGCGTGCCGTGACCCGACCAGATGACCTCTCCCGCGGCCGTGAGCTCGTCGAGCAGGGCGGGGGAGTAGTCCCGCACTCGAGAGGGCAGCACGAGCGACTCCCAGGCGCTCGCGGGAATGGGCACCCCGGCGAACTGCTCGATCACGGCGAGCACGCCGTCGAGTCCTTCGAGCGGACGGCCGAGGTGCTGCCAGTCGGGCAGGAAGCGCGCATACGCCTCGGGCGACACCGGTTCGACGCTGCCTCGGATCGCGGCGAGCGACCGCATCCGCAGTCGGCGCAGCACCTCGGTGTCGCACCACTCGGTCTCGTTGCCCGTTCCGGAGGCCTCGGGCAGGAAGTAGCCGCTGGTCAGTCGACCCGAGTGCTCCAGCCTCTGCAGCGTGTGTCGCGCGACCGCGGCGCCGAGGCCGAAGCGCGTAGCGATGGCATCCGTCGTGAAGGGGCCGTGCGTGCGGGCGTACCGTGCGACGAGATCGCCGAGCGGATCGGCGAGGGGTTCGAGGAACGCGACGGGGATGCCGGTGGGCAGCGCCGCGCCGAGCGCATCGCGCAGGCGGCCGGCGTCTTCGATCGCGGCGACGCGCGTGGTTCCGGCGACGGTGACCGGGATCGCGCGGCGCGCGTCGATCAGCGCGGCGAGGTGGTCGGAGGCCGAACCGGTCTCGGGGTCGAGTCGCGCGTCGATCTCGACCGCATCCATCGGACCCAGCATCCGCAGCAGGTCGGCGACGCCCTCGAGACCTCGCGCACGGCGCTCGGGATCGAGGCGCTGCGCCTCGCGCTCGAACTGCGCGATGACGTCGGGGTCGAGCAGCTCGCGGAGCTCGACCGTGCCGAGCAGCTCGCCGAGCAGCGCCGGGTCGACCGAGAGAGCGGCCGCCCGACGCTCGGCCAGCGGCGAATCGCCCTCGTACATGAATGCGCCGACGTAGCCGAAGAGCAGGTCGCGCGCGAACGGCGACGGCTGAGACGGCTGGGTCTCGACGAGTCTGATGCGTCGGTCGGCGATCGACACCGCGAGCGTGCGCAGCGACGGCAGGTCGTAGACATCCTGCAGCACCTCGCGCAGGGTCTCCAGGATCACCGGGAATGTCGGATGCCGGCGGGCGACTTCGAGCAGCTGCGCCGAGCGCTGTCGCTGCTGCCACAGCGGAGTGCGCTTGTTCGGGTTCATCCGCGGCATCAGCAAGGCGCGGGCGGCGCACTCGCGGAAGCGGGAGGCGAACAGCGCGGATCCCCCGACCTCCTGCGTGACCAGCTGCTCGAGCTCGTCGGGGTCGAACACGAAGAGCTCGGCGCCGGGAGGCTCGGCCTCGGCATCCGGAATGCGCACGATGATGCCGTCGTCGCTCGCGACCGCCGAGCCCTCGACTCCGAGGCGCTCGCGGATCCGGGCGTTGATCGCCAGAGCCCACGGCGCATGGACCTTCATGCCGTAGGGGGAGTGAAGGATGACCCGCCAGTCGCCGACCTCGTCGCGCCCGCGCTCGACCGTGAGGGTGCGGTCGGTCGGCAGGGTGCCTGTCGCCTCGCGCTGCTCGGTGAGGTGCGCCATCAGGTTCATCCTGGCCTGCTCGTCGAGACCGGCGTCGATAAGGCGCTGAGCGGCCTTCTCGGGAGTGGCAGCCGACACCTCGCGGGAGAACCTGCCGAGCGCCTCGCCGAGCTCGAACGGGCGGCCGATTCCATCGCCGTGCCAGAACGGCACCTTGCCCGGCTGACCGTATGCGGGAATCACGTTGACGCGGTCATGCGTGATCTCGGCGATGCGCCAGCTCGTCGTGCCGAGCGTGAACACATCGCCGACGCGTGACTCGTAGACCATCTCCTCATCGAGCTCGCCGACGCGGGCACCGGTCGACTCGCCGGCGACGAAGACGCCGAAGAGTCCGCGGTCGGGGATCGTGCCGCCGCTGGTGACGGCGATGCGCTGCGCGCCGGGACGCCCGGTCAGCGTGCCGGCGTCTCTGTCCCACACCAGGCGAGGGCGCAGCTCGGCGAACTCGTCGGAGGGGTAGCGTCCGGCGAGCAGGTCGAGCGTCGCCTCGTAGGCCGACCTCGGCAGGGACTGGAACGGCGCCGAGCGACGCACGGTCTCGAACCATTCCTCGACGCTGATCTCGCCGAGGGCGCTCGCCGCGACCGTCTGCTGCGCGAGGATGTCGAGCGGGTTGCGCGGCACCTGGATCGCCTCGATCTTGCCGGCCAGCATCCGCTCGGTGACGATCGCGGTGTGCAGTACGTCGCCCCGGTGCTTGGGGAACAGCGCCGCACGGCTGATCTCGCCGACCTGGTGGCCGGCTCGACCGACTCGCTGCAGCCCGGAGGCTGCCGAGGGCGGCGCCTCGACCTGGATCACCAGGTCGACCGCGCCCATGTCGATGCCGAGCTCGAGGCTGCTCGTCGCGACGACGCAGCGAAGGACGCCGGATTTCAGCTCCTCCTCGACCTGGGCCCGCTGCTCTTTCGAGACCGAGCCGTGGTGCGCCTTGGCGAGCACGGGGTCGGCGCCGGCTGTCGCACCCGCCTGCGCCATCATGGCCGCCGGCACCGATGCCTCGGGCAGGGCGACGCCGATGCGCTCGGAGTAGATCTCGTTCAGTCGCCCGGTGAGCCGCTCGGCCAGCCTTCGCGAGTTCGAGAACACGATGGTCGACTTGTTCTGCAGGATGCGGTCGACGATCGCCTCCTCCACGTGCGGCCAGACGGAGCCGGTGACCTCGGTGTATTCCGCATCGGCGGCATCGCCGGCATCCTTCGGCGCCCCGGGAGGCGGCGGCGGATTGGTCATGTCGTCCATGGGGACGATGACGCCCAGCTCGAACGTCTTCGATGCGGGCGGGGCGACGATCTCGACGGGGGCGGCGCCGCCGAGGAACCGTGCGACCTCGTCGATAGGGCGCACGGTCGCCGACAGTCCGATGCGCTGGGCCGGCTCGTCATGGCCATGAGTGCGGCGCAGCGCATCGAGACGCTCGAGGCTCACCGCGAGGTGTGCTCCGCGTTTGGTCGCGGCGACCGCGTGCACCTCGTCGATGATCACCGTGTGCACGTCGCGCAGAGTCTCGCCGGCGCGGCTGGTGAGCATGAGGTAGAGAGACTCGGGGGTGGTGATGAGGATGTCCGGAGGATCGGAGACCAGCTTGCGGCGGTCGCTCGACGTCGTGTCGCCCGAGCGCACGCCGACCGTCACGGAGGGGGCTTCGACGCCGAGGCGCCTGGCCGACTGCCCGATGCCGATGAGCGGAGAGCGCAGGTTGCGCTCGACATCGACGCCGAGAGCCTTCAGCGGCGAGATGTAGAGGATGCGCGTGCGCGAGCCGTCTCTGGCCCTGGCGGGCTGCTCGGTGCGCTCGCGGAACACGCTGTCGATCGCCCAGAGGAAGGCCGAGAGGGTCTTGCCCGACCCGGTCGGAGCCACCACGAGCGCGTGCTTGCCGGCTGAGATGGCATTCCACGCACCTGCCTGCGCAGGAGTGGGTTCGGGAAACGCACCCCTGAACCAGTCTTGCGTGGCAGGAGTGAAGCGGTCGAGCACGTCACCCATCAGTCCATCATCACCCGTGCCACCGACATCGGGGCGGCCGTTGTCCCCAGAGACGACCATGCGGTAGGCGTGATCCGAGGTGGCGCCCGCCCGCCGGCGGGCGCCACCTCGTCAGAGCGCCTCGTGCAGCGCGCCCTCGGCGTCGATCTCGAGCGTGAGTCCCAGGTCGAGACGGGCGAGGAACGCGTCGTCGTGACTCACGACCAGCACCGCCCCGCGGTAGGCCCGCAGCGCCTCGACGAGCTGGTCGACGGTGTCGATGTCGAGGTTGTTCGTGGGCTCGTCGAGCACCACGAGGTGCGGTGCGGGATCCGAGAGCAGCAGCCTGGCCAGCGCCACCCTGAAGCGTTCGCCGCCAGACAGGGCGGCGACAGGGCGCTCGGCCGTGGCTCCTCGGATGAGGAACCTGGCGAGACGGTTGCGCAGCTCCTTCTCGGGCACCTGCGACGCGGCATCCGCGATGTTCTCGAACACCGACCGGTTCTCGTCGAGCCCGTCCATCCGCTGCGGCAGGTAGCCGATGCGGTCGGTGAGCGCCGTCGCGACCAGCCGCGGCCGTTCAGTATTCAGCAGGGATTCCTCTGAGTGGGCGGTAGAGCCGTCATCCGGACCGATCGTCGGCATCGGTGACTCGCCGACGCCGACGCCGCCGCCGGCTCCGGCCACCAACCGCTCGAGCAGCGTCGTCTTTCCGGCGCCGTTGCGCCCGATCAGGGCGACGCGGTCGGGGCCCTGGATGATCCACGACCGCTCGCCGTCGCCGATCATGGCGATGCGCCGCGAGCGCGACACCTGCGGGTCGGGAAGCTCGATCTTCATCGACGCATCCGAGCGCAGACGCCGCCCCGCCTCATCGAGCGCGGTGCGAGCGGCATCCTCCTTCGCGCCGACCTCGGTGCGCAGCTTTCCTGCCGACACCTCGGCGGCCATCTTGCGACCGTGCGCGATGATCTTCGGCACGCGCTTCTCGATCTCCGCCTTCTTCGCCGTGCGCGATCGGTGCGCGAGCTTGACCTCGGCCTCGATGCGCTGACGCTTCTCCTTGCGGAACTCCTGCTTCGCCGTGACCTCTGCCTGCCTGGCGGCCTCCTGCTCGGCATCCAGCCAGGCTCGCCATTCGGAGTACGGGCCCCCGAACACGCTCAGCGTCTGGGCGTAGAGCTCGGCGGTGTCGTCCATCAGCTCGAGCAGCGAGAGGTCGTGGCTGACCACGATGAGCGTGCCCTTCCACGATCTGACCATGGCTGCCAGCTTCGCGCGGGCGTCCCGATCGAGGTTGTTGGTCGGCTCATCGAACAGGGTGATCGGTGCACGCCGCAGACGGATGCCGGCGATCGCGACCAGCACCGCCTCACCGCCCGACAGCTCGCCGACACGTCGGTCGAGGAACTCGGGGGCGAGGCCCGCCTCGGCCAGGGACTGCTCGGCTCGTGCCTCGATGTCCCAGTCGTCGCCGACCGCGTCGAAGTGCGCCTGGTCGACATCACCCGCGCTGATCGCTCGGACGGCATCGAGGGCTTCGGCGACTCCGAGCAGCTCGGACACCCGGCGGTCGACGTCGAGCGTGAGCTGCTGCGGCAGGTACGCGACCTCGCCTGTCGTGGTGAGGGATCCGGTCGTGGGACTCAGCTCCCCTGCCATGAGGCGGAGCAGCGTCGACTTGCCGGCGCCGTTGCGGCCGACCAGCCCGGTGCGACCGGAGCCGAACGATCCCGAGACCGAGTCGAGCGCGGTGGTGCCGTCCGGCCAGGTGAAGGTGAGTCGGTCGAGGGTGACCGACGCGTGGAGGGTGGGTACTGACATGGTGTCTCCTGTCGAGTGCGAGGGTGCACTGACACCGGTCGCCCGAGGGCCCGTCTGAGCGGGGCGCTGTCGGAGGACAGCGGGCGTGGTCTGCCGTGGAGTCGGCGATCGTCGGGTCAGCGCGCGGAAAGGTGAGCGCGGAGGCGACGGATCAGATCAAAGGACTTCCAGACACGGCGGACAGGACTCCACGACGATACCCGGGCGTGTCGGACTTTCGCAACCCCGGGCGTGTCGCATTTGCGGACAGGCTCGATCAGGCCTTGGCGGCCCGCTCCAGCCATTTCGTGAGGAAGACGTGCACGTCGCGGAGCTCTTCCTCCGAGATGCTGTGCGTGAGTCCGGTGTAGACCCGCCCTGACAGCTCGGAGTGCGAGGGCAGCCACTCTGCGGTGTGGGCGACCAGCGCCTCGGGGATCACCTGGTCGTTCGTGCCTCGGCCCCAGAAGACGTGCGGTCGCGACTCGGTCAGCGCTTCGTCACCCGGAAGCTCGCCGGCCGCGGCGTAGCCGCTGAGCGCCACCACGGTGTCGATGCTCTGCGGGGCGAGGCGCATGGCCTGGAGCGCGACGGCGGCGCCCTGCGAGAAGCCGAGGAGAGCCACCGCAGGAGCATCCTCCCGAGCATCGTCGAGCCAGCGCAGGAATGCCTCTGCCGCCAGCGTCACCGACGCGGCGCTGCGGCCGTCGAGGCCCTCGATGGCATACCAGGAGCGCCCCGGCATCGGCCACGGGGGTGCGAGCGGGGCGGCGACGGATGCCACAGCGATGCCCTCGGGCAGGTACGGCACCAAGCCGAACAGGTCGTGCTCGTCGGCGCCGTATCCGTGCAGCAGCACCAGCAGCGGCATGCCCGCGCGGTCTTCGGTCGACCAGCGCGTGAGGAGCCCGTCGATCGTCAGTTGTTCGCTCACCCGTCCATCCTGCCAGCGCCCTCTGACACGCGCAGGCGCTCATCGTCGGATCGTATGCCGGTCGTGGCCGCAAGTCGGTGTTCGGGCGAGGAAGCGGCTGGTAGAAAGGAGACATGTCCGTCCGCACACCTGATCCCGATCCCGAGCCCGACGACGGCCTCGAGGGTTTCGGCTCCGCACAGCCCTCGCGCGACTCCAATCCGGGGTGGTTGAGCGAATACGAGCTCGCAGAGGCGAGACGCCACCTGCCGATGCTCTACGTCGAGGCGATCCCGGTGCGCACCGACGGTTCAGGCCAGGTGACCGAGATCGGCATCCTGCTGCGGTCGACCCCCATGGGTGAGATGACGCGCACGATCGTCTCGGGTCGAGTCCGGTTCGGCGAGACGATCCGCGATGCGCTGTTCCGCCACGTCGAGAACGACCTGGGCCCGATGGCGTTCCCGCTGCTCCCGCCCCAGCCACTGCCGTTCACGGTCGCCGAGTACTTCCCGATCCCGGGGGTCAGCGCCTACCACGATGACCGTCAGCACGCCGTCTCGCTCGCGTTCGTGGTGCCGGTCACCGGCACGTGCGAGCCGCGACAGGACGCGCTCGAGGTCACGTGGTTCTCGCCGGAGGCGGCGGCGTCGGACACGGTCGCCGCCGAGATGGAGGGTGGGCGCGGCACGCTGATCCGTCTGGCGCTCGCCAATCTCGGTCTGCTCCGCTAGCGGCGCAGTCACCGCATCCGCGAGAGACCCACCGTCACGACTTCTGATGGTGGGTCTCTCGCGTCGGTCGCGGGCGCCGCGACCGAATTCTCAGCGCGTGGTGAGGCGCGCGAGCTCTGCGACGAACTCGTCGACGTCGGACTCCTCGGTGTCGAACCCGCACATCCAGCGGACCTCGTTGCGCGCGGCATCCCAGTCGTAGAAGCGGAACTTCTCGCGCAGCCGGTCGGCGATGCCGTCGGGAAGGGTCGCGAAGACGCCGTTCGACTGGGTGGGCTGCGTGAACGACACTCCGGTGATCTCGCCGGCGGCGATGCCGGCCTCGATCGCGCCGCGCAGGCGCTGGGCCATGGCGTTCGCGTGCTGGGCGTTGCGCAGCCACAGGTCGCCCTCGAGCAGCGCGATGAGCTGCGCCGAGACGAACCGCATCTTCGACGAGAGCTGCATGTTGAACTTGCGGGAGTACTGCAGACCCGTCGACGCCTCGGGGTTCAGCACCACGATGGCCTCGCCGAGCATGGCTCCGTTCTTCGTGCCCCCGAAGCTGAGCACGTCGACACCGGCGTCGCGCGTGAAGGCGCGCAACGGCACGTCGAGGGCCGCGGCCGCGTTCGAGATGCGTGCGCCGTCGAGGTGCAGCATCATGCCGCGTTCGTGCGCGTGGTCGGCGAGCGCGCGGATCTCGTCGACGGAGTACAGGGTGCCGAGCTCGGTCGACTGCGTGATCGAGACCACGAGCGGCTGCGCTCGGTGCTCGTCGCCCCAGCCCCAGGCCTCGCGGTCCACGAGCTCGGGCGTGAGCTTGCCGTCGTCCGTCGGCACGGCGAGGATCTTGAACCCGCCGATCCGCTCGGGGGCACCGCCCTCGTCGACGTTGATGTGGGCGCTGGACGCCGCGATGACGGCGCCCCAGCGCGGCAGCATCGACTGCAGGCCGGTGACGTTCGCGCCGGTGCCGTTGAACACCGGGAAGGCGTCGACGCCCTCTCCGAAGTGGGAGCGGAACACCTCCTGCAGACGCGCCGTGTAGGCGTCCTCGCCGTATGCGACCTGGTGGCCGCCGTTCGCCGCTGCGATGGCCGCGAGGACCTCGGGGTGGACGCCGGAATAGTTGTCGCTGGCGAAGCCCCGAACGGCGGGGTCATGCTGAATACTCACCGCACAAGCCTATTGCCGGATGCCGGACGCAGACGCCGCGCTGCGGAACCGCTCTACCGAATGTCCGAGGCCCCGCCTACCCTCTAATCATGGAGCGCACCACAGCGAAGACGGCCTTCGCGAACGTCCTCGTCAACACGCTCATCGCGAACGTGACGACGAGCTTCCTGTGGTTCGCGCTGACGTTCTGGGTGTACATCGAGACGCAGTCGGTGCTCGCGACCGGCATCATCGGCGGCGCCTACATGCTGTTCGTCGCCTTCTTCGCGATGATCTTCGGCACGATCGTCGATCGCAACCGCAAGCACACGGTGATGCTGCTCTCGAGCGTCATCTCGGCGGTCGCGTTCCTGATCGCCGGGGTGCTCTACGTCTGGCAGCCCGAATCGGCGCTGCTCGACCTCGGCGGGCCCTGGTTCTGGCTGTTCTCGGCGATCATCCTGTTCGGCGGGGTCATCGAGCAGCTGCGCAACATCGCGCTCTCGACGACGGTCACGCTGCTGGTGCCCGAAGATCGGCGGGCCAACGCCAACGGCCTGGTCGGCACGGTGCAGGGGCTGGCCTTCCTCGTGACGAGCGTGTTCTCGGGGCTCTCGATCGGCTTCCTCGGCATGGGGTGGACTCTGGCGATCGCGATCGGCGCGATGGTGCTGACGTTCGTGCACCTGCTCTTCATCCGCATCCCCGAGGGGGCACCGCACCCCGACCCCGACGCCAAGAGCGCACTCGACTTCCGCGGCAGCGTGGCGGCCATCAGGCTGGCGCCCGGGCTGTTCGCGCTGATCATCTTCTCGACCTTCAACAACCTCATCGGCGGCGTGTACATGGCGCTGATGGACCCCTACGGTCTCACCCTCTTCGACGCCCAGATGTGGGGGTTCGCTCTCGCGTTCGCGTCGACCGGGTTCCTGATCGGCGGTGGGCTCGTGGCGAAGTTCGGCCTCGGCGCGAAGCCGATGCGCACGCTGCTGCTGGTCGTGATCGCGATGGGCATCCTCGGCTCGGTGTTCATGCTGCGCGAGTGGTGGCCGCTCTATGTGATCGGCATGTGGATCTACATGGCTCTCGTGCCTCCTGTCGAGGCGGCAGAGCAGACGATCATCCAGAAGGTGGTCCGCTACGACCGGCAGGGACGCGTGTTCGGCGTCGCCGCCGCGATGGAGGCCGCAGCCGCCCCCATCACGGCGTTCCTGATCGCGCCGATCGCCGAGTTCCTGATCATCCCGTACATGAAGACGTCCGAGGGGCAGCAGCAGTGGGAGTGGCTGCTCGGCACGGGGGATGCTCGGGGCATCGCGCTGATCTGCCTGTTCGCGGGCATCATCATGGTGGTGGCTGCCACACTCGCGTTCTTCACGAAGTCGTATCGCAAGCTCACCGAGCTCTATGCGAACGCCCCGGAGCAGGATCCGAACGGCGAGGGTGCTGTGGAGGACGGCAATGCCAGCGACGCTGCAGGGGCAGACGCGGTCGCGAATCGCAGCGTCGACGACCGCATCGCAGATTCCCCGCCGCCGCTGCGGGGGCTGCCGCCCGAAGTGCCCGAGGCGCGTCGCTAGCCGCGGTCGACCGGGTCAGGCGAGCGTGAAAATCTGGTCGTTGAGATCGGCGGCGTCGCCGTCCCACAGCGCAAGCACCCGTGGTGCGAGCGACTCAGGGTCGAGCGCCTTCGCCCGGAACACCACGGATGCCGCGCGCAGCGGCTCCCCGGCATCCCTGGCCGCCTTGGCGAAGCCCTGAGCCACGGCGCGTGTCCACGCCTCGCTCGCCGCCTTGACGGCCGCGTAGTTCGCACCGCCCGCCAGAGGGCGCCCCACGGCGGTGGACGAGACGATCGCGAAACGTCCGGCATCCGACGCACGCAGTGCACCGTCGAACGCCCGGCTGGTCGCGCGCACCGCATCGAGCGCCGGCAGGAGGGCGCGGAAGTCGTCATCGGACTGCCCGGCGAGCCCGCCGCCGCCGCGCCAGCCGCCGACCAGCGGGATCACCGCGTCAACCGTGTCGAGCCGTGAGGCCAGCTCCGTCATCGCCTCCAGTGAGGTCGCGTCAGCCACCTCGACCCGGGCTCCGATCGACCGCAGCGACTGCAGCCGCTCGGCGGAGCGACCGGTGGCGATCACCTCCACCCCGGCGTCGACGAGTGCCCGAGCGAGCGCGAGCCCCGAAGGGCTGGTGGCTCCGGCGAGAAGGACGGTTCTGTCGGTGACGCTCATGTGCTCAACTCTCGTGAAGAAACAGTCCTGCGGCCACCCCGGGCAGGAATGGCCGCAGACGCTGCGTCCGATCGCCCCCGCGACCGGACCCCAGAAATGCGCGAGTCAGTCGTCAGTGCCCCGGATGCCGACGGTCGACTCGATGACCGGCTTCATCTTCTTGTCGAGGGCTTCGAAGAACATGGACAGGGGGAACTCGTCGTCCAGCACCGCGTCGGTGAAACCCTTCGGGGCGCCGGCGAGGATCTCGTCCGGAAGGCCGCGGGCCCAACGCGAGGCGGGGTTCGGGGTGAGCACGGAACGGACGAGATCGTAGGCGGCCAGCCAGTGAGCCGTCTTCGGGCGATCGATCGAGCGCCAGTAGAGCTCGTCGATCGCATCGCCGAGGGCGACGACCGCATCGGGCACGGCAGCCCAGTCGAACGCGAGGGCGGTGTCGGTCCAGTGCAGCACGCCGCGCTGGTGCAGCCAGGCGAACAGCAGCTGTCCACCGAGACCGTCGTAGTTGCGCACACGCGATCCCGTGATCGCGAAGCGGAAGATCCGGTCGAAGATCACGGCGTACTGCACGAGGTCCGCGTGGTCGAGCATCTCGTGCTCGGAGTCGGAGAGGCTCTCGCCGGCCTCGGCGCGCGCACGCAGGGACCGCTCGATGTTCACCGACTCGCGGAACGCGGTCAGGTCGCACCGCAGTTCCTCGAGCGAGTAGAGGAAGAACGGCATCCGCTGCTTGATCATGAACGGGTCGAACGGCAGGTCGCCGCGCATGTGGGTGCGGTCGTGGATGATGTCCCACATCACGAACGCGCGCTCGGTCAGCGCCTGGTCGTCGAGCATCGCGGCGGCACGCTCGGGAAGCTCGAGCTTGGTGATCTCGGCGGCCGCGCGGGTGACCCGACGGTAGCGGGCTGCTTCACGGTCCTGGAAGATCGCGCCCCACGTGAACGAGGGGATCTCGCGCATCGCGACGGTCTCGGGGAACAGCACGGCCGAGTTCGTGTCGTACCCGGGCGTGAAGTCGACGAGCCGCAGCGAGACGAACAGCTTGTTGCCGTAGTCGCCGGCCTCGAGGGCCGCGATGAACTCGGGCCAGATGGTCTCGACGATGAGCGCCTCGACGAGGCGATCGCTCGAGCCGTTCTGCGTGTACATCGGGAAGACGACCAGATGACGGATGCCGTCGACCCGGTGCTGCTGAGGCTGGAAGGCCATGAGCGAATCCAAGAAGTCCGGCACGCCGAATCCCTCGGAGACCCAGCGGTCGAAATCGACGATCGACGCGGCGAGGTACTCGGCGTCGTGCGGGAAGGCCGGGGCGAGGGCGCGGATGCCGGCGGTGACCGCCCCGACGAGATCGCGGGCTGCGGCGTGGTGCGCAGCATCCGGGATCGAGCCGTCCTTGATCTGCATCTCGCGGATCGCGATCGCCGCGTCCTTGAGCTGCGCCCACGCTGCGGAGGATTCCGCGGTCGATGCGTCTTCGACGACCTCGGGTTCGCCGACGATGGCCTGTGCAGCGGAGCTGTTGGCGGAAATGATGGACATCGGGACCTCCGATCGGAGACTTTCACGGAAAGATTCCGGCATATACGGAATCCTGACGATAATATTACATCCATGGATGACTCCGTCGACCGCGCGATCCTGGCCGAGATCTCACGAGACGGGCGTGCGACGCTGTCTCAGCTCTCCGACGCCGTCGGGCTCTCCGTCTCGGCCGTCCAGTCGCGACTCCGTCGCCTGGAGACCAGAGGCGTCATCACCGGCTACCGCGCGATCCTCGACCCCGAGCTGGTCGGCACCCCTCTCTCGGCGTTCATCGAGATCACCCCTCTCGACCCGGCCCAGCCCGACAACGCCCCCGAGCTTCTCGAGCACCTCGACGCGATCGAGGCGTGCCATTCGATCGCCGGCGACGCCAGCTACATGCTGTTCGTCCGGGTCGCATCGCCGCGTGCGCTGGAAGAGCTCGTGCGCGACATCCGCCTCGCGGCGAACGTCAGCACCCGCACGACGGTCGTGCTGCAGACCTACTACGAGCACCGGCCGATCATCTCGGTCGCCCCCGACGCCTGATCCCGGTTTCGATCACCTGATCGCACTCTGGAAGAACGGCGTCGCACCGGCCATACTGTGACAGATCTCTCGTCGCAGAGGATCCCACGCCAGCGCTGACTCCCAGGAGCATCCATGTCCTTCCAGGCATACCTCGACAAGGTCGAGACCCAGACCGGCCTCACGCCTCGCCAGTTCATCGCACTCGCCAAGGAGCAGGGGTTCGACGAGTCGACCAAGTCGACCGTGGTCCTCAACTGGCTCAAGCAGGACTACGGCCTGGGCCACGGTCATGCGCAGGCGATGGTGCACGTGATCCTCAAAGGCCCGAAGATCAGCGACAAGCACGTCGGCAAGGGCGGAGCGCACGGTGACGCGTCCGACACCCTCTGGCTCGACGGCAAAGACAGCAACCCGAACCCCTGACCTGCGTCTCCCGGCACACGACAGAAGAGAGAGAATCATGGCCGTCCGCGTCGATCTCAACGTCTCCCTCGACGGATTCGCGACCACCACCGACCAGACACCGGAGAACCCCTTCGGCGACGACTGGCCGCGTCTGGTCGCTGCCTACGCCGCGACGCGGACGTTCCGCAGCCGCGTGCTCGGTGACGACTCAGGAGCAGGCACGACCGGAGTCGACGAGAAGTACGCCCACGCCTACTTCGAGGGGATCGGCGCCGAGATCATGGGCGCCGGGATGTTCGGTCTGCACCAGTTCCCGGACGACCCGCAGTGGCGCGGCTGGTGGGGCGATGAACCGCCGTTCGAGGTGCCGGTCTTCGTTCTCACCCATACCGCGCGCGACTCGATCGAGTTCGCGAACGGCACCGTCTTCCACTTCGTCGACGGGAGCCCGGAAGAGGTGCTGCCGCGTGCTCTGGACGCCGCGAACGGGGGCGATGTGCGCATCGGCGGCGGTATCGACGTGGTGCGGCAGTTCCTCGGGGCGGGACTGGTCGATCGGGTGCACCTCGCCGTGAACCCGCTCGTGCTCGGCCGAGGCGAGCGCATCTGGGACGGTCTGCGCGGGATCGAGAACGGCTACGACGTCGAGTCCGAGGTCGCCGAGTCGGGAGTCACGCATCTGACCTTCCGCCGGGGCTGAGCCCGCGGCATCGTCCGCGCGTCGTCCATCGGCGGCCCCAGTAGGATTCCCTGCGTGGCAGCATCCTCGAAGCGCAAGAAGAACCAGACCCGTGTGAGCGGCAATCCCGCGAAGCGGGCGAGCGGCAACCCCGCGAGCCAGGCCGTCATCGACGCCGGGCCCGTGACGTTGGGCGACTGGATCGGCGCCGCCCGTCTGCGCACGCTGCCGCTCGCCGTCGCCCCGGTCGTCATCGGCACCGGCGCCGCACGCAGCACCGGTCCGGAGTTCCACTGGGTGATCGCCCTGGCGTGCCTCGCGGTTGCCGTGCTGCTGCAGATCGGCGTCAACTTCGCGAACGACTACAGCGACGGCATCCGCGGCACGGACGCCGTGCGCGTGGGGCCGGCTCGCCTGACGGCATCCGGTCGGGTGAAGCCGCGCACCGTGCTCGTCGCGGCTCTCGTGTTCTTCGCGCTCGCCGCGGCGGTCGGCGTCGCGATCGTCATCCGCACCGAGCAGTGGTGGATGCTGGCGATCGGTGCGGCCTGCATCATCGCCGCCTGGTTCTACACCGGCGGCAAGCGACCCTATGGATACAACGCGCTCGGCGAGGTGTTCGTCTTCATCTTCTTCGGACTCGTCGCGACCCTCGGCACCACGTGGGTGCAGGTCTTCGAGCTGCCGCAGCAGGCGTGGCTCGGAGCGATCGCCGCCGGTCTCTTCGCCTGTGCTGTGCTGCTCGCCAACAACCTGCGCGACATCGACCAGGATCGCGTGGTCGGCAAGCGCACCCTGACGGTGCTGATCGGCAAGCGGGCGACCCAGGTGCTGTTCACTCTGTTCGTGATCGTGCCCTTCGGCATCCTCGTGCTGATCGCGCTGCTGTACCCGATCGCGTGGATCGGTCTGCTCGCGCTGCTCGCCGGACTCCCGGCCATCCTCATCGTCTGGACCTACCGCCAGGCGAAAGAGCTGGTCACGGCACTGGCCCTGACATCGCTGACCGCACTCCTCTACGCCGGCGCATTCTTCTGGGCGCTCGCCGGCTGATACGTCTCTCCTGCTTCCGACAAGGTCTCTCGACCCCCCCTATGCTGGACGCGGTTTGTGACCGGGGGGAAGAAGACCATGGAAGCTGTATCGGAGCGGCCCGTGCCGCCTGTCGTCTATGTTCCGGTGAATACGCGCGACGATGAGGGCCGCACCGGCATCGCGTTGCTGCGTCTGCGCACCGGGCAGCTCGCGGTGAGTGCGTATTCCGCGCTGGATCGCCTGCAGAAGGTCTGGGGAGTCGACCAGCAGTGGATGCTCGTGCGGACGCTCGAGCTCGAGGCTCAGGCAACCGCGATGGACATCACGCGGATCCTGATGGACCCGGACCCGCGCCTGCAGCACGGCGGGTGGTGAACCGTGACCAAGATCGAAGCCGATACCACAGAGATCCGGTTCGCCGCCTCGCAGCTGCAGGAGGCGGCCGAGTTGCTCGGAGCTGCCTCCAGCAGCTTCCCCGGCACGGTCGATGCGGGGGAGGGGTCGCAGCCTATCGGGGATGTCCTCGGCCGGATCAGCCACTGGTCGGCGCTGCATGCGGGGGTGCATGCTGACGTGGCCGGGCTCCTGGAGGACATCGCGTCGAAGATCATCGATGACGAGGAAGTGGTCGCCGACGCGCTCAGCCGTATCTCGTCGCGGCTCGAGGACAACTCCTGATGGCCGGTTCCTGTGCGATCGAGGTCGGCGGGAGCCCGTCCGCGATTCGTGCCGCGGCGGAGTGGCTGCGCCATCAAGTCGAGAGTGCGGCGTCCGAGGCCGACGTGATCGACGGCCTGATCGCAACGACCTCCACCTCGTACTGGCAGGGACGGGCGGGAGCTGCGTTCAGCGATACGGCGGGAGACCTGGTGTCCGCGTCTCGCGAGATATCCGAGTATGCCGGGCCATTCGCCGAGATCCTCCATGTGTTCGCCGGTCGAGTCGAACGCATGCAGGAGCACTTCGAGGGATTCCTGGCCTCTGCTGCCGATGCGGGCATAGTGGTCACCGGCACCACGATGCACGAGCCCTCATGGGCGGGGCCGGTGCCCCAGAACGACCACGACGAGTCCTGGGGTGAATGGCGCACGCATCAGAGACGTCTGCGCACCTACGATCGCATCCAGAACGATGTCGTGCTCTGGCACGCTGACCACAAGGCGTGGATCCTGGCGAATCTGGTCGAGTACGCGGGCACGATGCCCGAGAAGTCCCAGGCTCAGGAACTGAACGAGGGGATTCGGGAGACGGTCGGAATCGGCTTCTCGGCGACCAACAAGTATCTCGACGTCTCGTGGGAGCAGAAGGTCGCGTACCTCACGTCACAGGCGGAGGGGTTCGCGTACGCCGCCGCCGAGATGTCCAGGAGATCCTACGCAGCCGGCGATCCGGCACTGCGGGCGAAGCTGCTCGAAGCGATCGAGAACGGGACGCCGGAACACCTTCGTGGAGTGTCCAAGAACCTCGACTCCATCGCGGAGATGACCAAGACGCTGCGGCACGTTCTCGACACAGTGGGCGGGCCCGCCGTGGACGTCGGACTCGGTGTCTGGGCGATCGCTGACGGCGAGGAGCCGGTCGACGTCGTCGTCCAGTGGGTGGGTGGTCTGGGCGGTGCAGGCATCGCGGGTGCCGTGCTGGCAGGCGCGACCTTGCCGATATGGGGATCGGCGGCGATCGTCATCGGCGCAGCCTCGGCAGGATCCGCGGCTGTAGGAGCGATCTGGGAGTCCACCCCGGCATCCTGGCGCCAGGGGATCTACGAGTTCTCAGAAGACGGCTTCATCATCGTCGGCGATGTCGGGGAGCAGATCGGCGACTGGTTCGTGGAGACGAGCATCGACATCGGGCAGTGGTTCAATTGACCGCGAGAGCGGAGCGTTAGGCATGCAGGGATCACGGCGGATCGACGGCTTCGTCGCGCGGGTGCGACGCCAGGAGCTGCCATCGGCGCCTCCTTCCCAGGCGCCGACCTGGGCTGTGATCGGGCTGGGCGTGCTGCTGATCGTGGGGTTGGGGTTCGTGGTCGTTTCCGGCCATCCGGCTCTGTATGGCTTCGTCGCCGCCATGGTGGCTGCGGGTGTCTTCGAGCGAATGCTCGACGCACGCACTCCGTCATGGGGTGAGGGCCACGTGATCGCGGATGCGGATTCCGAGGGTGTGACCTTCCCCTCTTATCGAGGACCAGTCGCCCTCGGGGTCGCCTTCCTCGCCGCTCTCCTTGCCGCGGCGGCCTGTTTCATCGCGGTACTCAGTGCGCCCGGTCTCGACCTGCCGATGTGGTTCGGGGCCTTCGCTCTCGTGCTCGTCGGGGGGGCAGTTTATGCAGTGCGGCTCATCGCGCGGAGTGTTCGTCGCGTCGACCTCCGGCTGGATCGCGACGGGGTGACCGCGGTCCGCTCCATCGGCGCGAGCGCGACGGTGCCGTGGGGTTCGCTCGTCACGGCCTTCTCCGCCGGCCGGGCGATCGTCCTCACTACCGCCGAGTCGACTCTGCTGTGGCCGATGGACCACCTGCGCGCGGATCCGATGGCCGTCGCCGTCATCATCGACCGGTGCGCGACACTCGAGAGTCACGATCGTGAGTCGATCGTCGCGGTCGTCGAGGAGATGTTCGTCGCACCGTCCGGCCGATGAACCCGCTCGCGCTCCCGCGTGAGCGTCCGGCGCTACGCGTCAGAAGCGCCCGGTTTTGTCGATCGCCTCGTCCTCGGCATCCGCATCGTCCTGCTCGGCGGAGCTGCGGCCTCCGCGACGCTCGACGATCCGCGCTGAGGCATCGGTGAGAGGTCGGCGCAGGAACAGCATCGAGATGCTCATGCCGATGAGTGCGGCGAAGATCGCGGCGAGCCACCAGTACTCGCGGAAGATCGGGAAGAAGAACCACATGATCGCCAGCGGCACGAGGAAGGCCAGCAGACGCAGCACGGTGTAGACGAGGAAAGGTGCACGGTTCTTCACCCGCACAGTCTACGTTCGCGAGCTGAGGGGTCTGCTGTCAGCCGTCGAGACCGAGCGACTGGAAGGGAATGCCGCGTACGACGCGCTTCCACGGGTGCTCGCCGAGCGACCACAGCAGCTTCGCGTCGAGGTCGAGAGCGAGATCCTCGCAGCCGACGGGCAGCGGCACCCGATCGCGAACCAGGGCGTCCCGGCTGCCGGTCCACAGCGCGCCGGGGCGCATGCCGTCGGACTGCGAGACGAAGTGCCGGTCGCCCCAGCGTGCCGCTCCCTGCATCTGCGTGATGCCGGGGGTGGAGCGGCTCTTTTCGCGGAAGTCGTCGACATCGGCGTCGGGCACCGTGAACTCCGCGATCCGCCCCGCGTCGTCTTTCGTGTACTCGCCGATGAGCACTCGCCGCAGGGGCGTGCCGTCGTCGTCGAACACGCGACCCAGGTATGAGCACCGCAGCTCGATCGGGTGCACGCGGGTGCGCACCGCGACGAGTGCGGAGGCGCGCAGGCCTCGACCGCTCGCACCGGCGATGCGTCGCGCCTCGGCACCCCGCACCCGGCGGATGTCGGCGAGGTCGAACTCCCAGATGCCGCGACCGGTCGCCGCGACGAACAGCCGATCGTCGAACCACGCGAGGCCGCCGGCATGGATCGGGGCGGGCTGCAGCTCTCCGCCCTCGTCGATGGCGAGCAGCACGTCGAGATGGCGAGAGCGCTCGAGGTCGACGAACGCGACGCGGGACGCCAGGTGGTGACCGTCGAGCCGCTGACGGAACCAGCTGACGGCGAGTGTGCGGCGCCCGTGCCACAGACCGAGATCGATGCCCTGCGGATACCAGCGACGCGTCCAGGTGCGAGCGCTCAGCCACCGCAGGTCGACCGTGGCGCGGCGCTTCTGGCGCACCGGGCGCCAGGTGGTTCCGAACGGCCAGAGCATGCACCCATCGTCGCCGATCGTCGGGCCAGGTGCGAATCCGGCAGAGGACACCGGTGCGTCGGCCGATATCGCGTCACCGTGCGTTCACCCGCCGGCCCCCGACCGGCAAGGAGCGCCTGCGAGCATTCCGAGACCGTCGACCCGGGGGAGTTCTGTGCGCACACCGCTCGTCACCGTCATCCTGCCCGCGAAGGACGCAGGCGCCTACATCGGCACGACGCTCGAGACGCTGACACGGCAGTTCGACGACCCCGCCTCGCTCAAGCTCGTGGCCATCGACGACGGCTCGCGCGATGACACCGGCACGCTCATGAGGCGATACGCCGAGCGGTTCCCGCACGCCGAGGTCATCGTCAACCCTCGGCCCAAGGGGCTCGCGAGTGCCCGCAACCAGGGGCTCGAGCATGTCGAGGGCGATGCGTTCTGCTACCTCGACGGAGACGACTGGATGCAGCCCCAGCGACTTTCGGTGCTGGCCCGGCGGCTGAACGAGCTGGGCTGCGACTTCCTCCGCACCGACCACGTCACGGTGAAGGCCGGCGTGCGCGCCCTCGTGCCGGCGCCGTACCCGTGGCGGGAGACCGTCGGTTCGCCTCGTGAGGCGATCCTGCCCGACGACGAGCCGACCATGGTCGACTACCCGTTCGCCTGGGCCGGGATCATGCACCGACGCCTGATCGACCAGGGGCTCGCCGGTTTCACACCGGGCCTCTTCACCGCCGAGGATCGACCGTGGATCTGGCGGCTGCACCTGCAGGCCCGCTCGTTCGCGGTGGTCGACGCCCCGGCCCTGCTCTACCGCCGCGGGGTGTCGACATCGCTCACCCAGGTGCGCGACCGGCGACAGCTCGACTTCGTGCGCGCGATGGGCGAGGTGCTCGACATCGTCGAGGCGGATGCCGAGTCCGACCGGTTTCTGCCGAAGGCGGTGTGGAGCGTGATGGCGCTCTCGTCGCGCCACCTCGTGCGGTCGAGGAGGATGACCCCGTCGCTGCGCGGCGAGATGCGTGCCGGCCTGCGCGGATTGCTCGGTCGTCTGCCTGAGCGAGAGGCATCGGCGGTGCTGTCGCGTCTCGACGGACCCCGGCGCCGCGTGCTGGCCCCGCTGCTGCGCACGGTCGGGATCGCCGCATGACGCAGCTCTTCGCGATGCACAGCGCCTACGGGCTGGCCACCGCAGCCGCAGCGCTCGACGGCGGACTGCTCGGCGACCACGGTGAGCGCATCCTCGTTCCGTTCGTGTCGTCGCGAGTGCCCGAGACATCGGTGAGCATCGCCGCCGACCCCGCGCTGGCGAGCCTCCGCGACAGGTTCGACCGCATCGAAGATCTCGACGCGCTGCTCGGCCCTCTGCATCCGAGCTCGTGGAAGCCTCATGCTTCGGACCTGCCGCTGCTGCGCCGCCTGCTGATCCGGGCGTGGGGCATCGACCCCGGCGACCTCGAACTGCTCGTGCAGAGCCCGCAGGTCGCCCCGGCGCGCACCCTGATGCTGCTCTTCCCGCACGCGCGACTCACGATCATCGGCGACGGGCTGATGACGTACTCGCCGATGCGGGTGCGGATGCCGCACACGGTGACTGCTCGGATCGGTCGCGTCGTGCACGCCGACGTGGTGCCGGGACTGACACCGCTGGTGGGTGCACCCACCGCGACGCCCGTGCCGGTCTCACCCGACCTGTTCCGCGCGGTGCTCGCCGAAACGGCCGTGGCGGTCGACGACACGGCCGAGCTCGACAGCGCTCTCGACAGTGAGTCGACCGTGCTCGTGCTCGGGCAGTACCTCTCGGCTCTCGGACTGGTCACCGAGGGCGAGGAGATCGCGCTGCAGAAGGAGATGATCGACCGCGCGGCGAGCCGGCGACCGCAGCACATCGTCTTCAAACCGCACCCCGCCGCCCCGCCTCGACTGAGCGACGCTCTGCGCGACCGGGCGCGGGTGCACGGCGTCGACTTCCGCGAGTACCGCGGCGCGCTCGCCGCAGAGATGCTGGCCGAACGCATCGACGCGACAGCCGTCATCGCCGGGTTCTCGACCGCGCTGCCGACCGTGCAGGCGCTGTTCGGCCGCGAGATCGATGCGGTCGGGGCAGACACCGTGCTGGCGCGGCTGACTCCGTATGAGAACAGCAACCGAGTGCCGGCGACGATCGTCGATGCGCTCACCCGAGCAGACTCCCCGTATCGCGACCCTGAGCGCATGCAGCTGCTGATCGACGCGGTCGGCTATGCCATGCAGCCCGTCGTCGCCGGGCACCTCCGCGGTCGGGCCGAGCAGCTGCTCAGCGGCATCCGTCCCTCTGATCGAGATCGGTACTTCGCCCCCGAGAGGCTGGCCGAGCTGCGCCTCCCGGGAGCCCCGCGCGAGACGGCCGTGCGTCGAGCGCTGCGCCCGGTCGGCGGCATCGGCCGGGTCGAACAGGCGAGGCTCACAGTGCTCGCAGCGCGGCGCAGACTCGCTCGCGCATGGCGGGTGCTCAGAGGGCGATGAGCAGGATGACAGCGATGACAGCGATGACGGGCGACGACGGCGAGGGACGAGCGACATGAGCGCGGAACAGCAGAAGGCCGAAGCGGGCAGGGTCGTCGCGATCATCCCGGCGCGAGGCGGGTCTAAGGGCGTGCCGCGCAAGAACCTGCGACGCGTCGGCGGGGTGTCGCTCATCGAACGGGCCGTGCGCACCGCGTCGGAGACCGACGGCATCGACCTCGTGGTCGTCTCGACCGATGACGATGAGATCGCCGCGGTGAGCGAGGCAGCCGGGGCGAGAGTCGTGCGGCGACCGGCGGACATCTCCGGCGACACGGCCTCATCGGAGTCCGCGATCCTGCATGCGCTCGACGTGCTCGAAGGCGAGGGGGAGCCGGCCGAGGTGGTCGCGTTCCTGCAGGCGACCTCGCCGTTCATCGCCCAGGACGCCCTGTCGAGTGCGGTGCGCGAGGTGCGCGAGCGCAGGGCAGACAGCGTGTTCGCCGCGCACGAGACCTATGGATTCCTGTGGTCGCGCCGTGGCCGAGGAGAATCGAGCGCCGAAGGGCGAGCGGATGCCGGCGCGGCCGTCGCACTCAACCACGATGCCGCGCATCGCCCGCGGCGTCAGGATCGCGAGCCGCACTTCCTCGAGACGGGGGCGTTCTACGTGTTCCGCGCCGACGGCTTCCGCGAGGCGAGGCATCGCTTCTTCGGCCGCATCCGCATCGTCGAGGTGCCCGAGTGGACGGCGATCGAGATCGACGACGAACAGCAGCTGCGCATCGCCCGCGCGCTCGCCGCCCTCCACGAGAGCCCTGAGCGGGTGCCGGTGCGAGCGATCGTCACCGATTTCGACGGGGTGCACACCGACGACACCGCGACCGTCGACGCCGACGGCGTCGAACGCGTACGGGTGAGCCGCGAGGACGGCATGGGGGTGTCGCTGCTGCGGCGCGCCGGCATCCCGATGCTCATCCTCTCGACCGAGGTCAACGCCGTCGTGCGCGCTCGGGCAGAGAAACTCCGCGTGCCGGTGCTGCACGGCATCGACGACAAGGAGTCGGCGCTGCGAGGGTGGGCGGAGGAGGTCGGCATCCCGCTCGCCGACATCGCGTACCTCGGCAACGACGTCAACGATCTCCCGGCCCTGCGCATCGTCGGCTGGCCGGTCGCGGTGGCCGACGCGCATCCGCTCGTGCTCGAGGCGGCCCGTGTCGTGCTGAGCCGCGCCGGCGGACATGGTGCCGTCCGCGAGCTGATCGAACGGGTGTTGCCCGCCTGACCGGTGCCGGTAACCCTCCTGTCGTGTGGCGTTCATTCTCGGCGCGTACTCAGGGGAGAAGGCCATTTCGACGACCGGAGGAACCATGACTGTCAGCATCGGCTCACGCGTGATCGGCGGCGGCCACCCCGCCTATGTCATCGCGGAGATCGGCCTCAACCACAACGGCGACGTCGACATCGCCAAGCGTCTGATCGACGTCGCGGCGAAGGCGGGAGCCGACGCGGTGAAGTTCCAGAAGCGCACTCCCGAGATCTCCACCCCCGAGCACATGCGCGATGTCCCGCGCGAGACGCCCTGGGGCACCATGAGCTACCTCGACTACCGTCGCCGCGTCGAGTTCGGCCGCGACGAGTACATCGCCATCGGCGACCACGCCACGATGCTCGGACTCGACTGGTTCGCGTCCCCCTGGGACGTGCCCAGCGTCGAGTTCCTCGAAGACCTCAACGTCGTGGCTCACAAGGTCGCCTCGGCCAGCCTCACCGACACCGAGCTGCTCCTCGCGCTGCGCGAGACCGGCAAGCCGGTCATCCTCTCGACCGGCATGTCGACGATCGAGCAGATCGACCGCGCCCTGTCCACGCTCGGCACCGACCGCGTCGTGCTCATGCACGCCACGTCCACCTATCCGCTCGAGCCCGAGGAGGCCAACCTCCGCGCGATCGCCACGCTGCGCGACCGCTACCCCGGAGTGCCGGTCGGCTACTCCGGCCACGAGCGCGGTCTGCAGATCTCTCTCGCCGCCGTCGCGATCGGCGCGGTCGCCGTCGAACGCCACATCACGCTCGACCGCACGATGTGGGGCTCCGACCATGCGGCATCCCTCGAGCCCACCGGCCTCGAGCACCTCGTGCGCGACATCCGTGTGATCGAGATGGCTCTGGGCGACGGAGTCAAGCGCGTGTTCGACAGCGAGCGAGCGCCCATGGCGAAGCTGCGGCGCATCTCCGCATGAGCGGACCGGGCACGAGCAGGTCGGGCGCACTGCGGGTCGTCGCGATCGCCGACGCCGACTCCTTCGTGAAGTGGTCGGCGTCGCTGCTCGGCAGTGTGTCCGGCATCCGTCCGCATCTGCTGCTGGTGCAGACACCGCTGGCCGCGAGCGTCGATCAGCAGCGCACGGCGCTGGCCGGCACCGGGATGCTGTCGGACGACGTCACCCGCATCGGCTTCGCGCAGGCTGCCGCGTGGCTCGAGGGACAGCGTCCCGACGTCGTCCTGCTCGCCGGGCGCGGGCCGTTCGTGCGCCTGATGGGACGCCTGGTCGACACGCTCTCGCACCGCCCGGTGGTCGTCGCGGGTCTGCCGGGTATGGCGATCCCCGCCCAGCGGGGCGCCCTCGAGTACCGCCGCCATGCCGACCTGCTCGTGGTGCACTCCCATCGTGAGGAACGCGCGTTCGCCGAGCTGGGCCACCGGATCGGCGTGCAGGTGCCGACGGCGCTGGCCACACTGCCGTTCGCCCGATCGCGATCGCGGATGCTCGCCGCTGACCGAGCCCGGGTGCTCGGCGCAGACTCAGGCCACCCGGCAGGAACCCTCATCGCCGATCGCCCTCCGACTCCGAGCGCCGTGCGGATGCCGGCGACCGACATCGTGTTCGCGGCGCAGGCCCTGGTGCCGGTCGGACGGGACGAACGCGCCGAGATCGCCGCCACCCTCGTCAGGGCAGCCGAGGCCGACCCGAATCGTCGAGTCGTCGTCAAGCTGCGCTCGCGCCCGGGGGAGTCCGAGACCCACCTCGAGCGCGATCCGTATCTCGAGCTGCTGCCTGCCCGGCGTCCCGACAACCTCGTGGTCTCCTACTCCTCGATGGCTGCCGCGCTCTCGACGGCGGCCGGACTCGTGACCGTCAGCTCGACCGCGGCCGTCGAAGCCGTGGCACTCGGTGTGCCTGTGATCGCGCTCGATTCGTTCGGCGTCAGCAAGAGCCTGCTCAACACCGTCTTCGTCGGCAGTGGGCTGCTCGGCGGGCGCAACGAGGTCGTGGCCGGTCGATTCCGGCATCCGCACCCCGCGTGGCTGCGAGACAACTACTTCCACCCGGCGGCCGAGTCGACCTGGTGGAACCACGTCGAGCAGCTGGTCGCTCTGCGCCGGGCCGGTGCTCTGCCGGCGAAGCGCGTGCCGGCAGCCCGAGGCGGCGCGCTTCACGAGGCGTGGCACCGCGCGAGCGTGCTCGGCTCGAAGGACCGCGCGCTCGGCGGCGCTGCTGCTCTCGCCGTGGGGGTGCCTGCGACGGCGCTCCTCGCTGCTCTGCGCCGCGGCCGCGCGTCCGGCGACGGCGGCACCTGGGCCGACGCGACGACCGACATCACCCTCGAGCCGAACCCGTTCCACGACTCGATCCGGCGCTGAGACACCGGCGGGCGATCGGGCTCAGGGGCGGAGCAGGGCGTCGACCTGCGCCCTCACGTCCTGGGCGATCTCATCGATGCTCGCCTCGACATTGACGCTCGCCGCCATCGTGACGAACATCACCGCCGACACGATCCGGGCGAGTGCGGCAGCCCGATTCTCGTCGATGCTCGGATCGCGCTGCAGGATGTCCGCCAGCGCGTTCTCGGTGTCGCCCACGATGCGCAGAGCCGCGGCATGGTGCGAGTCGGTCGGATTGCCGAACACCATCTCGCGGAGGTAGGTGCGGCCGTTCTCGATCTGGGCGCGATTGCACTCGATGATCGGGCGGAGGAGAGCCATCGCGGCCCCGAGCGTGTCCGGTGTCGCCTCGGCGGCCGCACGTCCGGTCTCGAGCGCGACGGCGTAGTGCGCGTTCTGCACGAGCAGCAGCAGCTCACCCTTCGTCTTGGCGTACAGGAACAGCGTGCCCGTGCCGACATCTGCCTTCTCGGCGATCTGCTGGGTGGTGACGTCGTCGATGCCGTGCTCTGCGAACAGCTCAGTCGCGGCCGCGGTGATGCGCTCGAGCTTCTGCTGCTTGTTGCGCTCGCGGCGCCCGAGGGCCGGTGCTGGGGTCGACATCTCGTCCTTTCGGGAATATAAACTGATTGGGCTCAGTTATGACTGCAGTCGCTTACGTGCGAACTCAGCAGACACCACATTGTCCCAAACATCAAGGAGCATTCCATGCCTTCACTCGACGGCGCAGTCGTCCTCATCACCGGAGCGAACGGGGGCATCGGCACCCGTTTCGTCGAGGAGGCGCTCGCGCGCGGAGCGGCCAAGGCGTACGCCACGGCGCGGACGCCGCGCGAGTGGGCCGACGAGCGGGTGGTGCCCCTGCGACTCGACGTCACGGATGCGGAGTCGATCCGCGCCGTCGTCGAGGCGGCACCTGATGTGACGGTGCTCATCAACAACGCCGGCGCCTCTGTGCCGACCGCGGGGATCCTCACGCATACGGACGATGAGATCCGCGACAACGTCGAGACGAACTTCCTCGGACCGCTCTTCCTGACCAGGGCCTACGCCCCGCTGTTGTCGGGTCGCGACGGAGCGACGGTGATCGACATCCACTCCGCTCTCGCCTGGTTCGCCGTCGGCGGCATCTACAGCGCGACGAAGGCGGCGCTGTGGTCGGCCACCAACTCGCTCCGTCTCGAGCTGGCTCCGTCGGGCGTGCACGTCGTCGGCGTGCACGTCGGCTACGTCGACACGGCGATGGCAGAGCACGTGTCCGACCCCAAGACCGACCCCGCCGAGCTGGTGCGTGCGATCTTCGACGCGACCGAGCGCGGGGAGTACGAGGTGCTCGCCGACGAGATCTCCGTGCAGCTCAAGGCCGGGCTCAGCGCACCGCTCGAGGCGGTCTACCCGCAGCTCCAGGCCGCGGCCGGCTGATCCCGGTCGAACGAGAACGAACAGGGGAAAGACGATGCGCGCAGTCGTGCTCACCGAGTACAAGCAGCCGCTGGAACTCATCGAGGTCGAAGAGCCGCAGGTGGGGGAGCGAGACGTCCTGGTCGCGGTCGAGGCCGTCGGCCTCAACCAGCTGGACGAGAAGATCCGGACAGGCGAGTTCGCGCAGATCCTGCCGTACTCTCTGCCCGTCGTGATGGGCAACGACGTGGCGGGCACGGTCATCAGGGTCGGCCGCCTGGTCGAGTCCTTCAGAGCGGGCGACCGGGTCTTCGCCCGGCCGGATCAGAATCGGATGGGGGCGTTCGCGGAACGGATCGCGGTGGCGGGAGCGGATCTGGCACTGATTCCGGACGGCATCTCGATGGCTGAGGCGGCGTCGCTGCCCCTTGTGGCTCTCACGGCGTGGCAGGCGCTGGTGGAGAGGGGCCACGTCGGACCGGGGCAGAGGGTGCTGATCCACGCGGGCGCCGGCGGCGTGGGCTCGATCGCGATCCAGCTCGCGAAGCATCTCGGCGCGATCGTCGCCACCACCGCGAGCGCGGCGAACGCCGACTTCGTCCGCGAGCTGGGCGCCGACGTCGTGATCGACTACCGCTCGGAGGATTTCGAGAAGATCCTCTCGGAGTACGACTTCGTGCTCGACAGCCTCGGCGGCGAGAATCTCGAGAAGTCGCTGCGGGTCCTGAAGCCTGGCGGCCTCGCCGTCGGGATCTCGGGGCCGCCCGACCCGGCGTTCGCGAAGCGGATGGGGCTGGGCGTGATGGTGCGCCTCGCGATCGCCGTGCTGAGCCGACGGATCGGACGTCAGGCGAAGCGGCTCGGAGTCACCTACGAGTTCCTCTTCATGCGCGCGGATGGCGAGCAGCTGAGTCGCATCGCGGCCCTCGTCGACGGAGGTGCGCTCAGGCCCGTCGTCGCGAAGACCTATCCGTTCGGGCAGATACCCGCCGCGCTCGCGGATCTCGCGTCAGGGGGCAGCCGGGGAAAGATCGTCGCCACCCTCGAGCGCTGATCGCGCGACGTCCGCACCGCCCACCCGGACATCGGGTCGGCGGTGCGGACGTGTCGCGTCAGCTGCTGCGACGGATCGCCCGTACTCCCACCACGAGTCCGACAACAGCGACGGCGAGGGCCGAGACCCACCCCCACAGCACGGTCGGATCGCCCAGGTTGCCCGCGAACAGCGCGCGCTCGGCCTGCACCACCCAGTTGACCGGGTTGACCGATGCGACCGCCCGCATCCAGGCGGGGCCGTCGTCGAGCGGCAGCAGCATGCCCGACAGGATCAGCAACGGGAAGATCAACGACTGCTGCACTCCCCAGAACAGCCACTCGCGGTCTTTGGTGGCCAACGCCAGCGAGTACGACAGCGAACCGAGTCCGACGCCGAAGACCGCGAGCAGCGCGAGCCCGATGAGCAGGCCCGGCAGGTTGATCGCGAACCCGAACGGCCACGCGATCAGCACGATGATCAGAGCCTGCACCACGATCGGCGCGATCTCCTTGAGCGCACGACCCACGAGCAGCGATGAGCGCGCGAGCGGTGCGACCAGCGTGCGCTCGTGCGAGCCGGTCATCATCTCGTACTGCAGGTTCGAGCCCGTGGCGCCGGTGCCGAACAGCACGATCATCACGAGCACGCCGGGCACGAACCAGGCGAGGGTCTCTCCGGCCGGTCGACCGGACCCGCCGATGAGGAGCGGAGCGAACAGGCCGAGGAACACGAGCGGCTGCAGCAGGCTGAAGATCAGGGTGAACGGGTCGCGCAGCACCGGCTTGAGCTCGCGGGTCAGCACGTTCCTGGTGTCGCGCATGAGATTCGCGCGCACGAGGGTGTCGGTCGTGGTGGTCATGAGAGGACTCCTGTCTTGTCGTTCTCGACCCCGGTTGCGGCATCGGACTCGGATGCATCGGCGGTGCCTTCGCCCGCTTCGCGCAGCGTGCGCCCGGTCAGAGCGAGGAAGACGTCGTCGAGGGTGGGTGGGACGCCGGTCGCCCGACGCACCAGAATGCCGGCGGCATCCAGCTCGCGCACGATCACCGGCAGCAGTCGGTCGCCGTCCGGCACGGCCAGCGTCAGCGAGTCGTCGTCGAGCGCCACCTCGGCCCCGCTGAGGCGAGCGACGATCGGGCGTGCGTTCGCGGCATCCGCATCGCTCGCGAAGCCGAAGGTGAGCACGTCGCCGGCGAGCGTCGCCTTCAGCGCTGCCGCGTCGTCGTCGGCGATGATGCGACCCCTGTCCATGACCATCACCCGCTCGGCGTAGCGGTCGGCCTCTTCGAGATAGTGCGTGGTCAGGAAGACGGTCGTGCCGTGCTGGGTGCGCAGATCGAGGATGTGCTCCCACAGATTGGCCCTGCTCTGCGGGTCGAGACCGGTCGACGGCTCGTCCAAGAAGATCAGCGGCGGCGCGTGCATGAGACCGAGCGCGATGTCGAGCCGGCGCTTCTGACCTCCGCTGAGCTGCTGCACCGTGCGGGTCGCGAACGAGGAGAGATCGAGGGACTCGATCAGCTCATCGGCGCGACGGGTGCTGTCGCGCCGGCTCATGCCGTAGAACGCGCCCTGGCTGAGCAGCTCATCGCGCACCCGCTGCGAGAAGCTGCCGCTCGTGAGCTGACCGACGTAGCCGATGCGTGCGCGCACTCCGGCCGCATCCGTGCGGATGTCGTGGCCGACGACGCGGGCGGTCCCCGACGTCGGCGGGATGAGCGTCGTCAGCATCCGCAGGCTCGTCGACTTGCCCGCGCCGTTCGGGCCGAGGAACGCGACGAGCTCGCCGCGCGCCGCAGTGAAGGAGAGGTCGGTGACCGCTTCGACCGACGTCTTCTTGACGGTGAAGACCTTGGTGAGGCCTTCGGTTTCGATGATGGATTCGTTCGACATGCCTGCAGGCTAGAAGGCAACCAGGACAGATACTGTCCGCAATTTCTGTCAATCTTGAGACATGTCCGACACCACCTCCAGAGCCCTCGCCCTGCTCAATCTGCTGCAGACGCACAGGCACTGGCCCGGCACGGAACTGGCGAGCAGGCTCGGCGTCACCGAGCGCACGGTGCGCCGCGACGTCGATCGGCTGCGAGAGCTCGGATACCGCGTGGAGTCGACGCCCGGAGCCGCCGGCGGGTACCGTCTCGAGGCCGGCAGCGCCGTGCCCCCGCTGCTGCTCACCGATGACGAGGCGGTGACGATGGCGATCGGTCTTCGCGTCGCCGCGACGCAGCAGCTGGTGGGCGGTGCCGAGGTGACGCTGACGGCGCTTGCGAAGCTCGAGCAGGTGCTGCCGTCGGCGCTGCGTCAGCGGGTCAATGCGCTCGCCGCCGCCGTGCAGCCACCGCGCATCGGCGATGCCCCGGTGGTCTCGCCCGTCGTGCTGGGGGAGATCGCTCTCGCGACCCGAGACCACGAGCGTCTGCGGATGCGCTACGTCGACGGAGCGGGTGCCGAGAGCGTGCGTCGGGTCGAGCCGCACGCGCTCGCTCCCTCGGGCCGCAAGTGGTTCCTGCTGTGCTGGGATCTCGACCGCGATGACTGGCGGACCTTCCGCGTCGACCGGATCGTCTCGGTCGAGCACACCAGGGTGCTGTTCAGACGACGCGAGATCTCGACCGAGGAGATCGACGAGCGGGTGCTCATCGCCGCGTCGTGGTCGCCGCAGAAGATCGAGGCGGATGCCGTGATGCAGCTGCCGTTCCCCGAGATGCAGGACATGTTCGGGCCGTGGTCGGAGGGCGCGACTCCCGAGGGGGATCATCGCACGCGCTGGCCCTTCGGCGGCTCGGACTGGCGCGAGGCGATGTACGCGCTGCTCTGGATCCCCGAGGGCGTCGAGTACACGACCAGCTTCCCCGAGCCGCATCGCGCCGAGCTGCGGGAGTCGGTGCAGCGGCTGCTGCGGGCGCTCGATGCGCCGGCTCCCGCCGGCGCCGCAAACGGTCGTGGTCAGGTGAGGTAGGGCGCATCAGGATCGTTCCAGCGCTGGAACGTCTGCACCCACCAGAACCAGGCGAAGAGGCAGAGAGCGATGGCCTCGCCGATGAGCACGATCGGGAAGTCGCCGAGGAATCGGCGGAGGATGAAGCCCGCGAACAGCATCACCAGATTCGCGACCATCAGCCAGGTGATCCACCGGTAGATCGCCTGCTGGCGCGGGGTGGGGGCCGTCTCGTTGTCATCCACCGACCCGAACGAATGCATGATCGGCACAGCCGCGAACGTGCCGAAGAACAGCAGGGTCGCGGCGAAGTGGATGCTCTGCGGGAACGGCCAGAAGTTGAACGGGAAGTCCGCGTTCAACGCCGGTATGAAGGCGAGAGCCGCGAGCACGACCGCGGTGACCACGGCGATGGTCGACACGAGGCGAGCGGACTGCGTGCGGATCTCCTTCTTCGTGCGGATCGCGGTCAGCGTGATCACCATCGCGATCACCACGATGACGTAGGTGGCGACGCCGACCCGTAGATCCCCGAGGTACTCCACGGGAACGCAGTCTTCGGTCTGTCGGCAGGTCAGCCCGTCCACGATCTGATCGGGCGCGATGCCGGTGGGGATGAGCGCGATCAGCGGAGCGAAGATGGCCGATACGTCGAGCAGTGTGGCGGCCCGATGCCGACCGGACAGGGCCAGGAGGGCCAGGGATGCCGCGATCAGCGATCCCACGAAGACGTTCCGGGCCGGGGTGTAGAAGTAGTGGCTGATCGATGGGAGCAGATTCCACCCGAGGGTCAACGGGTCCCAGGCGGTGACGACGGTCTGGATCAAAACGCTCGTCAACAGCGCGAACACGACGAAGACGAGGGATAGGCGCAGGTAGCGATGCGTCTTCAAGCTGGTGGAGGCGGGGTCCTCTTCGACCATCGTCGTCGTCCCTTCTGGGCGCGCCGGGGATGGCGTCGATGCGTCCCCAGCGGCTGCGATTGCAGGTGACAGTACACCCGATATGCCGGTTCGGATAGAGGGTCTCGGTGCGACCTCTCACGCGCGGGGATCCCGCCCCGGCGGCGCCCTAGATCGCTCTTGTCCACGGACGCAGGCGGGAGGAGAATCCCCTCAGGGGGGACCGATCGTTTCAGCGCCGAAATGAAGGAGACCCCCATGAGGATCGTCGTTCCTGGGCAGCAGCCCGAACCTGAACCGCCGGCGAACGTGCCGGTGTGGACAGCCGGTCCTGGTTGGTGGGGGTGTCCGAATCAGCACACCACCATGCTCGGACCCAAGTTCTGCGGCGACTGCGGTGCAGGGCCGGTGCCCTCCCACATCGAGTGGGAGGCCAACAACCAGCTGGCGATCCTGAACGCTCGGGCTCAGCAGCAGCATCCTGGATTCTGAACGATGACTGCGGAAGCGGCCGAGGATTTCTCTCAGGCCTCCCTCTTCATCCGTTCGTGCTCGTTCGCCGAGACGCACTTCGGTCTCAACGTCAACGAGTGCAATGCGCCCGGCGCTCCGGCCAGATGGGGGCCGGTGACCCCGGGGGCGCACTCGCCGAACTCGTTCCACTACCGCGGAAGGGCCGCAGACCTGGTCGGCTCAGAAGCGGACATGCAGCGATTCGTCCGGTGGGCGATCGACACGCACCTGGGAGATCTCGCGGAGCTGATCCACAACCCCGGTGGTTCCGTCGACAGCGGCCATCGGGTGCCGCCGTCGTTCTGGGGGAGCGTCTGGGGTCGCCATAAAGGGCACGTGCACTTCGCGATATAGCCGGCCAGTCACGACGGCGGTACGAAGGGAGGAACGATGGCCAACGGCGACATCAGCGCGAAGGGACTCGCCTTCATCGGCGGATGGGAGGGATTCAGGGCCCGCCTTTACGACGACGCTCTCGGGCATTGCACAATCGGGTTCGGCCACCTCGTGCACCGGGGCGGATGCTCGGGCAACGAGCCGGCGGGCTTTCGAGACGGCATCACGCGGGCCGAAGGTCTCGCGCTCCTGCGCGCGGATGCGAAGATCGCCGAGCGCGCCGTGAACGAGAGCGTGCACGTGCCACTCACGCAGCACAAGTTCGATGCGCTGGTGAGCTTCGCCTTCAACGTCGGCAGCGGTGCGTTCAGGGATTCGACGCTTCTCACGGTGGTGAATGGGGGCAGGCATGCCGATGTTCCCGCACAGCTGATGCGCTGGACGAACGGCGGGTTGCCCGGCCTCGTGAACCGTCGGCGTGCGGAATCTGCGCTCTACGTCCACGGGGTCTACTGACGGCGTCGGACGCCGCCGTGTGACGCGGCGTGACGCCCCTTGTCATGCGGGGACTCACTCTGTCAATCCCCGCAACGATCCTGGCCTTCCTGGTCGCGGCCGGGTAGCGTCATTCCCATCGCGGCGATCCGGGCGGTCCCGGGCCTCAGCTCATACCTGAAGGCGTGGCGGGTTCGACTCCCGCCGTCGCGTCCACTTGTTCGGGCTCTGCCCGCGACCCACCCGCGGTCAGCCCCCTGCGCGGCGACCGCGGCGCAGACGCTCGAGTGTCTCGCCCGCTGCGACACCGACCAGAACCGTCGCCGTCGTGATCGACAGCGTGAGCGCGTCGACGGTGAAGCCCGCGACCACCACGCAGGCGAGCAGAGCGAGAGCCACCAGACCGATGAGTTGCGCTCGCGCCCAGCGCCCTTCGAGCACGCGGCGGAACAGCACGGTGCCGGTGAGGAAGAGGAACGGCGCGCCGACGACCACGACGGCCGCGGCGAGGCCGCGCTGGTCGGGAAGCGCGAGCATCTCCTTGTCGCCCACGCTCATCAGCACGATGCCGGCGATGATCAGAAGATGCACCCACGTGTAGACGGTGCGAGCGAGCCGGGCCGGTTCGCCTGACGCCTCGATCGCCTCGGCGCCGATGCGTTCGCCGTGATCGAAGTAGATCCACCAGGTCGCCGCGGCGGCGACGAACGCCGTCACCAAGGCAGCGATGGATGCGACGGACGATTCCTTGTCGACGAACGCGAAGCCGGTGACCAGCAGGCCCTCACCGAGTGCGATGAGCACGAAGAGGGACGTGCGCTCGGCGATGTGCGGACCGGAGAGATCCCAGGTCTTCAGCTGCACCTTCCCCCGTCCGGGCACCGGAAAACCGAGCACGGTGCCCAGCAGTTCGAGAGCCAGCGCGGCGGCCCACAACGGCAGCTGCCACCCGAGGGGCAGCAGCGCGCCGGCGATCCACAACACGCCGCCGGCGACCGCCCAGCAGAGGAGGAGGGAGAAATCGCGGGCCACCCGCCGGTCGTGACGGGCTGTCGCCCACACGATGAAGACCGTGCGTCCCACCTGGAGGATGACGTAGGCGATGGCGAACGCCCATGCGCGATCGCCGAACGCCTCAGCGATCGAGACGCTCATCACGAGCGCCACGAGGGCCAGTGCGATCACCGCCCCGCGCACGGGGAGCGTGACGGGGTCGAGCCAATTGGTGACCCAGGTGGTCGACACCCACGCCCACCACAGGGCGCACACCATGATGACGCCCTCCAGGGCGCCCAAAGGCGTCTGATTCTCGTAGAGGTAGGCAGACAGCTGGGTCAGCGCGAGGACGAACACGAGGTCGAAGAACAGCTCGACATAGGTCACTCGATCCGCGCGCGGAGAGTCTGTGGGGCGCAACACGTCGCGGGCCATCCCGAATGCCATCTCACCAGCTTGGCATCGTCGACCAAGACATCGACGCACTCGTCCGGGAACGGGCGCGTTCACAGTGCGGGATGGTCACGGGAACTCAGCCGTCGAGCCGGGCGCCGTGGTGCGGTGGCCCCCCGCTGGCGCGCTGGGCGCGCCAGAAGCTGCGGTACGGCCCCGCGGCTGTCAGCAGCTCGTCGTGAGTCCCTCGCTGCACCACCCGTCCGTCGTCGAAGACCGCGATCTGCTCGGCGGTCGAGACGGGCTCGAGCCGATGCGAGATCAGCACCGTCGTGCGGCCACGCCGCAGCACCCGGATCGCGCCCTCCACCGCATCCCTGTGCTGGAGTCCGATGTCGGCCGTCGCCTCGTCGAGGATCACCAGAGCGGGGTCGGCGAGCAGTGCCCGGGCGATGGCGAGCTGCTGGACCCGACCCTCGTCGAGCGGGGCCGGGGAGACGGATGCGAGCAGACCGACCGCCCAGTCGGCGTCGACCGCGAGGAGCGCGGCGACCAGGTCGTCTTCGCTCGCATCGGGAGCCACGAGACGCAGGTTGTCGGCGAGCGAACCGCGGAACTGATGAAGCTCCTGCGACACGTAGTAGGGGGTCGTCGCCGCGGGCTCGAGCCGAACGCTGCCGGATGCCGGCGGATGGTGTCCTGCGATGACCCTGGCGATCGTGCTCTTGCCCGAGCCGGACGACCCGACGAGGGCTGCGGTCGTTCCCGGCTGCACGCGCAGCGTGACGTCGATGACCCCCCGCCCGGTCGTCGGATAGCGGTAGCTGACGTCGTGCAGATCCACCGCGACCTGAGCATGATCGTCGACCGTGCCAGTCGCGCCCGACGCCGCGGAGTCGCTCTCCGGGGCCAGGTCGATCACCCCCACGAGCCGTGCGAGACCGATCGTCGCCCGTTGGATGTCGTCGAGCGCGAAGATCAGCTGACCGACCGGATCGAACAGCCGATGGAACAGCAGGGCGGCCGTCGTCACCATGCCCACGGTGATCGCGCCGTTCGCCTGCAGCAGGAACCCGGTGGCGAGGATCGCACCGAGGCCGACGAGCTCGCCGCCGTTGATCCAGCGGAAGAGCCGGTTGCGCACCCGGACCCCCTCGATCTGCATCCGGATCGAGTCCTCCGCCCGCATGCCCACGCGCGTCAGGGCGTGATCCTGCTCGTTGAGAGCGGTGAGGGTCTCGATGCCCTCGACGGCCTCGAGCACGGCCTGGCTTCGCGCGGCCTCGCGCACCCGAACCTCCCGGAACACCACGCGCGAGCGTCGCAGGAACGCCCGGGTGCCGAGGAGGTAGAACGGCACGCTCGCGATCCCCGCGAGTGCGAGCCACGGGTCGAGGGCGGTAAGGGCGACCAGGGAGACGCCGATGGCGAAGCCCGCCGACAGCAGCACCGGCACGACGTCGCCACCGGCTTCGGCCACCGCGTCGACGTCGCCCGTGACCCGGGAGAGCAGATCGGCGGTCTCGCCGTCGTCGACCGTGCTCACCGGCAGGCGCATCGCCGAGGCGAACACGTCCTCGCGCAGGGCGGCCAGCACATCCTGCACCAGCCCCGTCAGCACGCGTGCGGCCCAGAGCATCACCAGAGCGGCCGCGATCGCCCCGGCTCCGGCGCCGACAACCCAGCCGACGATGACCGCCACGCCCGCGTCGGTCGAGACGGCGTCGACGATGCGGCCGAGACACGCGGGCAGCACCACTCCCAGAGCCGATGCCACGAGGAAGAGCACCGCTGTGCCCACAGATCGCCGGCGGTGACGGCGTAGCAGCGTCCTGATGACGACGAGCACTCTCGAGCCGGTCGCGATCGGCAGCAGCGGGGTCGGAGTGTCAGTCATGGCGGGCGTCCGATCCTTCATCCGAGAGGTCGACGATCCGGTCGCACGCGGCGAGCAGAGTCGGCGAGGTGCTGATCACGATGGCGGTCCGGTCGAGCCCGGAGAGGGCTCGAGCGATGTGCGCCTCGGTGATCGCGTCGACGGCCGAGGTCGGCTCATCGAGCACCACGACGGCGGCGTCGGTGTGCAGGGCCCGCGCGATCCCGATGCGCTGACGCTGCCCGCCCGAGAGTCGTCTGCCCGACTCGCCCACCTGCGCCTGCCATCCGCCGACCTCGGCGATCGTGTCGTGCAGCGCAGCCGCCTCGATGAGCTCAGGCCGCGGATCGTCGGTATCTCGGTGTCCGCGCACCGCCTCGCGCAGCGTGCCGGTCACGATCGTGTGGCGGTGCGGGAGCGCGACGACGCGTCGGCGGTAGTCCACGGCATCCATGTCCTTCATGTCATGCAGAGTGCCGTCGACGGAGATCGCGACCCTGCCCCGCTCGGGTGGGGTCCGCAGGCCGAGCAGGCGAGAGAGGGCACGGGCCCTGTCGCTGTCGGACGGGCGGATGCCGAGCAGCTCGCCCGTGCGCACCTCGATGCGCTCAGACCCTCCGGGGTCAGGGCGGAAGGCGAGGGCGACTCCGTTCGCGGCTCGGTTCACGACCCCGCGCTCGCCGTCGACCGGTGGCATCACCGACGGTTCGTCGAGCAGATCGTCGGCATCGATCATCTCGGCGAGACGCTTCGCCGAGGCGAGCTTGTGGATCCAGTTCGACGGGAACGACCCGGCGTGGGCGAGCGATCCGCTGAGGAACTGCGCGAGGCCGAGCACGGTCACCAGCTCGCCGATGCTGATCCGGCCCTCGGCGGCGAACCAGGCCGAGAGGCCCGCCAGCGCGGTGGTGGCTACCGCGGCGAGCAGCGAGCTCACCGCCTCGTATGACGCGAGCGATCGTCCGGCGGCCGCCGCGGCGATGCGACTCGCGTCGCTGGCCACGACATATCTCCGCACCGCCTCCTCGCGGGCGCCGATGCCGACGAGCACCCGGAAGCCCGCCATGAAGTCGGCGGCGACGGCACCGGCCTCGGTCGCCGCGTGCTGCTCGACGGAGCCTCGACGCTCGAGAGGGCGCGAGACCATCCGCATCACCCCCATCATCGCGATGGTCGACGCGAAGACGACGAGCGTGGCCATCGGCGAGATCGCCAGCATGGCGAGCGCCGCAGCGATGATCGCCGCGATCGTCGCGCACTGCTGCGCGACCGACCACGCGACCCCGGCGACGCGGTAGGTGTCGGACGTGACGAAGGTCAGCGCTTCTCCGGGTGTCGTCGTGCGGCGAGAGAGGCGGGGGCGGAGCATCCGCGACAGCGTGAGGTGCCGCAGCGCCTGCTCGCCGTAGCCGTAGACGCCGACCATGAGGCGGGAGGCCGCCTGGTAGCTCGCTGTCAGCATCACGAACGTGCCGCCGAGCACACCGAGCCAGAACGCGAGCGCCCCGGGATCGGAGGGCAGCACGGCGCGGTCGATCGTCGCGCCGATGATCACGGGGATGGTGGCCTCCGCGAGCGAGTGGACGACGAGCAGTGTGGTGGCCGCGGTCAGGGTGAGCCCGCGGCCCTGCGAGGTGAGCGCGATCGCGAAGAGCTGCCGGGGTGTGGTCGTCATGGCGTTCGCCGTCCGAGCGGCAGCACGAGCGGCGTGCCGGCGACGGGATCGGTGATCACACGGCAGGGCAGGTCGTACACGGCCTCGACGAGTTCGGCGGTGATGATCTCGCGCGGATCTCCCTGGGCGACGATCTCGCCGTCGCGCATCGCGACGAGATGCGTCGCATAGCGTGCGGCGTGGTTGAGGTCGTGCAGCACCGCGACCAGGGTCGTTCCGTTGCGATGGAGGTCGGCGAACAGCTCCATCAGGTCGATCTGGTGGGCGATGTCGAGGAAGGTCGTCGGCTCGTCGAGCAGCAGGTGCCTGGTCTGCTGGGCGAGGGCCATGGCGACCCAGACGCGCTGGCGCTGACCACCTGAGAGCTCGTCGACCAGGCGTCGAGAGAGGTCGGTGACTCCGGTGGCGGCCATCGCCTGCGACACCGCCTGCTCGTCGGCGGTGCTCCAGGTGCGCAGGGCGCTCTGATGCGGGAAGCGTCCGCGTCCGACGAGATCCGCGACGGTGATGCCGTCGGGCGCGATCGACGACTGGGGGAGGAGCCCGAGCTTCTTCGCGGCATCCTTGGGCTTCAGCGTGCGCAGCTCGGTGCCGTCGAGCAGCACGGCGCCGGTGGTCGGGCGCAGCAGCCGTGCGAACCCGCGCAGGAGGGTCGACTTCCCGCACGCGTTCGGCCCGATGATGATCGTGAAGGAGTCATCCGGAACCTCCAGAGACAGCCCCGAGACGACGGGGGCGTCTCCGTAGCCCAGGGTGAGATCGCGGGCGAGCAGCGAGGTGGTCATCGGGGTTCCTTTCAGGCGCGGCGCGCGTACTGGGCGGCGAGCAGCCAGGCGAGGTAGATGCCGCCCACCGACACCGTCACCACGCCCACCGGCACGGCGACGAGCTGGGCGACGGCATCCGACACCACCACGAGCGCGGCTCCGGTGAGCATCACGGGAGCGGTGCCCATCGGGGTGTTCGAGCGGGTGAGTCGCTGCGAGATCTGCGGAGCGGCGAGGGCGATGAACGAGATCGGGCCGGCGGCGGCGGTGACGAGGGCGACCAGCGCCACCCCCAACACCATCGCGGCGAGCCTCGTGCGTCCGGGGCTGACGCCGAGCGCGGTCGCCGCGTCATCGCCCATCTCGAGCACCGGCAGGGTGCGATTCAGGGGCAGCGAGGCGAGAGTCACGGTCGCGAAGACGATCGCGGCCGGAATCAGCTGGTCGAACCCGAGGGAGGCGAGCGAGCCCGCGCCCCAGGTCGCGGCCATCATGGCCTTCTCGACGCTGACAGAGATCAGGATCCACGAGGTGAGCGAGCCGAGCCCCGCCGAGACGCCGATCCCGACGATGATCAGTCGGAAGGACGACAGCGTGTTCTTGTTCGCGAGCACGTAGACGAGCAGGGCGGTGAACAGGCCGCCGACGAGCGCGCCGACCGCCTTGAACATGTAGGTGTTCAGCTCGAGAACGACCATCATCAGCGTCACGCCGAACTGTGCGCCGACGCCGAAGCCGATGATGTCGGGAGAGCCGAGCGGGTTGCGGGTGAGCGACTGGAAGATGCCGCCGGCAAGTGCGAGCGCCGCCCCGCACAGCACCGCGAACAGCACGCGCGGGAGTCGCCATTCGAAGACGACCTGACGGATGTCGGGGTCGGATGACGGGTCGACGATCGCGCGGATGGCCGAGGGGAAGTCGACCTCATAGGCACCGATCGTCATCGACGCGAGACCGGCGGCGATGATCACGACCACGAGCACCGCGCTGACGACGACAGAGCGCACCGGGATGAGCGCGGCGATCCGAGCGGTGTCGATGCGCAGCAGGCGGCGTCCATGGTCCACGGGGGCGAAGTCCGGAGGTGGCTGGTCGTGTGAGCGCCGCTCGCGCTGATCGACGCTCACAGTCCACTCACCCGCCTGCGCCGCACCAGCACGATGAGGATGGGCGCCCCGAGGAGCGCCGTGACGATGCCCACGCGCAGCTCTCCGCTGGGCAGCACGATGCGCCCGAGGATGTCGGCCACCAGCAGGAAGGCGGGGCCGACCACCATCGAGTAGGTCAACACCCAGCGCTGATCGGGACCGGTGAACCAGCGCACGACATGCGGGATCATGAGGCCGACGAAGGCGATCGGACCGGCGGCCGCGACGCTCGTGCCGGCGAGGATCGTGACGGCGATGATGACGAGCACGCGAGTGGCGCGCACGCGTGCTCCCAGAGACTGGGCCAGATCGTCGCCCAGTGCCAGAGCGTTCAGCGATCGCGCGCACAGCAGCGCGATGACGAGACCGGTCGCGATCAGGGGCGCGGCCCAGGCGAGCTGGTCGAGGGTGCGTCCGCCGATCGAGCCGACTCCCCAGAAGCGCATGACCTGCAGAGTGCCGAGGTCGCGCAGCACGATCGCCGTCGTGAATCCGGTGAAGGCCGCGCCGAGTGCGACACCGGCGAGGGTCAGCTTCATCGGCGTCGCGCCGGATCGACCGAACGAGCCCAGGGTGTAGACGAGAACCGTGAGCACGAACGCGCCGAGCAGAGCGAAGGGCACATAGGCGCCGGGCGCGGTGAGTCCGAGCACACCCACGGCGAAGGTGACGGCGAATGAGGCGCCGGCGTTCACCCCGAGGATGCCGGGGTCGGCCAGCGGGTTGCGGGTGAACGCCTGGATCAGCCCGCCGCACACCGCGAGGGCCGCGCCGACGACGATGCCGAGCAGCGTGCGCGGCACCCGCAGCTCCATGACCATCAGGTGCAGGGGGTTCTCGTCGTCGTAGGCGAAGAGTGCGTGCAGAACCGTCCCCGGATCGATCGCACGATTGCCGACCGCGAGGGAGGCGACGGCGGAGGCGGCCAGCACGATCAGCGCGATGACCAGTCCACCCACGAGCGCCCCGTTGCGGCGCGGGGAGTCTTCTGCACGACTCCCCGCGCCGGTGTTCGAGACGTCCGTGCCGTCTTCCGTCGCCAGGGACACCTCTCGGGTCACTCGCCCGCGATGGTCGGCTCGCCCTGCAGCGCGGCTGCGAGGTCGTCGACGTACTTCGGCAGGATGTACTTCAGCGACAGCACGGTCGGCGCGCTGATCGCGGAGGCTTCGGCGTCGTCGGCGTAGATCACGTACGAGCCTGCTTCGATCGGCTCCCAGCGCGAGACGACCTTGTTCTCGACCGTGTACTCGCCCTCGGCGACGCTGCCGCCCCAGGCCGCGAAGAGGTCGGCCTGCACGTCGTAGAGCCTCTCGAGGCTGACGCCGGTGTACCAGTTGTCGCCCTCGGCGCTCGCCAGGAAGCTGTCCATCGCCGAGGTCGAGGTGAATCCGAGCGCCTCGGTGATGCGCACACGGGGGTCGTACTCGAGGTAGACGCCGAGGTCGGTTCCGCCCTCGTTCAGGGTCAGGCCCCACACGAACGTCTTGTCGTCGAACTCGGGGTGCTCGTCGGCGAGCGCGGTGATCATCTCCTCGGTCTCGGAGATCAGCTCCTCAGCCCTCTCATCCTCCGACATGGCCTTGCCGATCGTGCGGGTCATGTCCTCCCACGTGCTCGGATCCCAGGCGCGCTCGATGTAGGGCACGGTCGGGGCGATCTCGGTCAGACGCTCGTACTCGACGTCCGTCACTCCGGAGTAGAGGCTCAGGATCAGGTCGGGTTCGAGCTCCTTGATCGCCTCGTAGTTGGGGCCGTCCTCGGTGAAGGGGATGATCTCGGGAGTCTCGCCGTACTCCTCGGTGACGAAGTCCTCGAACCAGGGCTGGTATCCGCTCTCGTCCGCACCCCACACCTCCTCCATGCCCACCGGGTTCGTGCCGAGCGCGGCGACGATGTCGGGGGTCATCCAGCCGAGGGTGACGATGCGCTGCGGCTTCTCGGGGATGACGGTCTCGCCGTGAGCGTGCTCGATCACCACGCCCTCCGCCGACGCGGCGGCGGTCTCGTCGGTGTCGGCTGAGGCCGTGCACCCCGCGAGGGTGAGGGTTGCGGCGATGGCGGCTGCGACGAGCGCGGCACCTCGGCGGGTCTTCGGGCGCGCAGAAGCGTGCGTCATGATTCTCCTTCAGAGAAAAGGGGGAGGGGTATGCCGCGTCCGCGCGGCGAGAAGTTAGGTAAGCATGCCCTAACACTTCGATGCTAGGACGCGGAATGCGCGGCGAGTGTCGACAGGCAGACGACTTGTGTCGCAGATCCGACCGTTCGAGCTCAGGGCCGAATCGTCATCGCCAATACAGCTGGTGGGCGGGGTCGGCCTGCACGCGTGCGACGTGCTGCCGCGGAGTCAGCCCGAATCTCTCTTTGAACGCTGCGGAGAAGGCGCTCGTGGTGGCATAGCCGCAGCGATGTGCGACTGCCCCGATGGGGGTGTTGTCGACGATCAGGCGGGCGGCCAGGGTCATCCGCACACCGGTGCGCCACCTGCCGAAGGTCATGCCGACGTCGTTCTGGAAGATGCGCAGCACCGTGCGCTCGTGCAGTCCGTGGGTGAGGAGCAGATCGCGCGCGCTGCGCTGGTCGCCCGGATCTGCGAGCACCGCCTGCACGAGTGAGCGGACGCGCTCGTCAGCCGGCATCGGCACCTCGCCCCAGCCGTCAGCGGCGGCGGAGGACGGATGCTGCAGCATCTCGATGAGCACCGACTGGATGCGCACGCGCAGATCGGCGGGCATGTCGTTGATGCCGAGGTGCAGCAGCATCTCCTGCACGGCGCGCAGCACCAGCACCTGGGTGACATCGTCGATCGGAGCGACGAGCGACGTGTCCGCGATGTAGGTGTAGCACCCGGTCGAGTCGCGCTCGTGGCGCGCCGTGTGGGGAGTGTGGGCGGGGATCCAGATTCCCTGCCCCGGTGCGAGGCGCCACATGGCGTCGCGCAGCTGCACCCAGACGGTGCCCCGGTAGCACCACGCGAGCATCGCGTCCGGGTGGCTGTGCGGAGGCGAGAGCGGACGAGTGCCGGTGTCCTCGCCGGTGACCACGCCTGTTCCCATCACGTAGGGCGCGCGGATCGTCGACGGATGCTCCGAACTCGCGTCCCAGTCCTCCGGTCGGTAGGCGTTCATGCTGTGGTGGGGTTCCGGCCCTATCGGCCGTTGCTCTCGACGATCCGGGCCTCGACCGGAGCCCACCCGTTCTCGAGAACGGTGAAACCGGCGTCGAGGATGCCGAGCTGGTCGTCATTCTCGTTCACGAGCAGCTGCATCTGCAGCACGAAACGCGAGTAGACGCGGATCTCCGGGGTCGGCTCGGGGACTCCGAGCTCGTCGGCGATCGCATTCGACAGGGCATCCTCGTGGCGGAGCCACATCTTGGCGGCATAGTCGCGCAGTGCGGGCGTCTCGTTGAGAAAGGCGAGGAAGATCCGCGTCACATCGTTGCCGTGCTCATCGATGTTGGCGCCGACCTCTGCGGTGTAGAAGTCGTGGATCGCCCGATTGATCGTGATGCCGTCCGGTCGGTCTCGGACGGCGCCGACGAGCCGGTCGCGCTGCTCGTCGTCCTCGTCGAAGACGAGCGCCTCCTTCTGAGGGAAGTGCGCGAACACCGTCGTGGGAGAGACGTCGGCGGCGTCGGCGACCTCGCGGATGCTGACGTTGTCGAAGCCCCGCTCGAGGAACATCATCGTCGCGACATCGGAGATGTTCTTGCGGGTCGCCGCCTTCTTACGCTCCCGGCGTCCGAGTGGCTCGGTATTCGTCATACCTCCACCGTATCGCGCATTCGATCCAAAACTGGCTTGACACCAAAACTGGTATTGATACAGTTTCGGAGTGACTTCACTAACGAACCCGCTCGCGCGCAGCGACAAGCGCGCCTGGATCATGCTCATCGTGCTGACGATGCTCACCGTCATCGGGATGACCGTCGTGCTCCCCGTCCTGCCCTTCGTCGTGCTGCAATACGTCTCGCACGAAGGCGATCTCGCGATCTGGGTCGGTGTGCTCGAAGCCGTCAACGGCCTGTGCGCCTTCCTGGTAGCCCCCTTCCTCGGTCGCCTCTCCGACCGCTTCGGTCGACGCCCGGTGATCATCGCCGCCGCGTTCGGAGCGGCGTTCGCGATGACCCTCTTCGGCATCGGCGGTGCGATCTGGGTCCTGGTGCTCGCTCGCGTGATCCAGGGGGTGACCGCCGGTGACCTGCCGGCGCTCTTCGCCTACCTCGCAGACATCACCCCGCCCGAGAAGCGCGCGCAGCGGTTCGGCCTGCTCGGCGCTCTCTCGGGGATCGGCATGATGATCGGCCCCGCCATCGGCGGCCTCCTTGCGGCAGTGAGCCTGCAGCTGCCGGTCTTCCTCACCGCGGCCGTCGCCCTCACGATCGCGATCCTCAGCATCTTCCTGCTGCCCGAGAGCCTGAAGCCCGAGAACCGCATCGAGCGCATCTCGATCCGTGAGATCCAGCCGTTCGGCGTCTTCACCGAGGCGTTCGGCCGCAAGGAGCTGCGGGGTCTGATGATCGGATTCGGCCTGCTCGCGCTGCCGTTCGGCTTCTTCGTCAACAACTTCAGTGTGCTGGCGCTCGACTCGATCAGCTGGGGGCCGACCCAGATCGGTCTCCTCACCGCGGGCGTCGGCATCATCGACATCCTCATCCAGGGCGTGCTGCTCGGCATCCTGCTGCCTCGCATAGGCGAGCGCGGTGTGATCATCAGCGGCATCGTCGCGCAGACGATCGGACTCATCGGCCTTGCGGTCGTCGCCTCGGTCTTCGCGCAGCCGTGGGTGTTCATCGTCGGTGCGTTGATGCTCGCCGCAGGGCAGGGAGCCGCCACGGCAGCGCTGGACGGTGCCATGTCGAACGCGGTCGGCGACGACGAGCAGGGCTGGCTCGGAGGGGCGACCCAATCGCTCAACGCCGCGATGAACACCGCGGCGCCGCTGATCGCGGGCGCGCTCTACGTCACCGTCAGCCACGCGGCGCCGTACTGGTTGGGAGCCGCGCTCATGGTCGTCGCTGCGATCGTGGTCGGCCGGGCGCACATCGCGAACACCGCGAAGAGGGATGCCGGAGAGCAGCCGTCAGCGGGCACCGCGAACGGCGTCCCGCTCGAGGCCGTCGACACCGTCGGCTGACGCGCGCACCCCACGCCGGGGGGATGATGGATGCATGCCCACCCCTCATCGCCCCGGCCTGCGGGTCTCGGCGGGTCTCACGATCCCCGAGGCCGAGCTGTCGTGGCGCTTCTCCCGGTCGTCCGGCCCTGGTGGGCAGGGTGTGAACACCGCGGATTCCCGGGTGGAGCTGGTCTGGGATGCTGCCGGCAGCGCCGTGCTCTCGCCACACCAGCGCGAGCGTCTGCTCGACCGACTGAGCGGCCGTCTGGTGAACGGGGTGCTGACGATCGCCGCCTCCGAGCACCGCGCACAGCTGCGCAACCGTGACGCGGCGCGGGAGCGGCTGGTGGCACTCGTCGGCGAGGCGCTGCGTCCGCCCGCACCTCCCCGCCGCGCCACCAAGCCGAGCCGCGGATCGAAAGAGCGTCGGTTGACCGCGAAGAAGCAGCGCACTGACGTCAAGAGACTGCGCAGACCGCCGCGCGACGGCTGACGGGCCGAATCAGTCCTTGCTGCCGCGCACCAGTTCGAGACCGGCGCCCGCGAACTGCCGCAGCGTGGCATCCGGCAGGAAGGCTCGTGTGAGGGCCGTGCCGATGGCCGCGAGATCGGCCTCATCGCGGAACAGCAGGTACATCGTCTCGTAGCGCGGGTGGAACTTCTGCTTGAAGCGGTGCAGCGACGCGAAACCGTAGACGGGTTCGAGTGCTTCGGCGAGGCGGTCGCTGAGCACGGCGATCATGCCGGCATCCGGCGGATAGTCGTGGGCGAGCGGAGCCCCCGAGAGCGACATGATCTGGGCGCCTTCCTCCGAGAACTGCTTCGCAGACGATCCGATCAGGTACTCCATGACGGGCCCGAAGCCGCCATCCCGGCGCCGCATCAGATCGAGCGTCCATCCGCGCACGGTGCCGCCCTCGCCGTAGACCGGCAGCCACGACAGGAATCCGTCGACGTCGCCGTTCGGGGCCAGCGCCAGAGCCAGTCGCACCTCGGGATCCTCAGCCTCGTCGAGCGTGCCGAGGGTGAACCGCATCTCGGGGAGGTCCTTGTCGCCGACCCAGGCCTCCGAGATCGCCCGCAGCTGCTGCCGCACCCCCCACGACTCGTCGCCGAGTCGGGTCAGCCGGAAGGTCATGTCCTCGCGTCCTGCTCGATTGAGCGAACTGCGCACCGAGTTCCAGCGCTTGCCGGTGAACTCCAGGCCCGGCAGGTCGACGATCGTGTCATCCGCGACCACGAGGCTGCGCCAGCCCGCCGGCACGGCATCCCGCGTCGCATCGTCGGCGCTGAAGAAACACGGTACGAGGCCCGCGAGCTCGGCGGTGCGGATGAATTCCGCGACGGCGTCTGCACGCGACGCCGAGGGTCCGATCGGGTCGGCCAGCGCGAGCGCGACCCCGGCCCGGCGCTGGTACGCGACGATCCCTGCGGCACTGCGGGCGTAGCTGTTGCCCTCCCACGTCGTCATCCAGGACAGCGTCCCGCCGCCGTGCGCGCGCAATTCGGTCTTGACGTCATCGACGGTCGGGGCGGGTTGGATTCCGAGCGGTGACTTGCGCTTCGCCCGGAACGCCCGACGCACCGCGACCAGGTAGACGAGCAGGATCATCCAGAGGAAGCCGTTGGCGAGGGCGAGCTCGGTGTCGCCATCCCAGCGCAGGTCGACCTGAGCCTGCGAGAACACGGTGATCAGGATGAGCACGAGCGCCGCGATCAGGATGTTGAAGAGTCCGAGCAGGATCACGAGCACCCACGACCAGCGGCGGCCTCGCAGCAGTCCGTTCACGAGCACGGCGATGACCACGAGGTCGATCGCCAGGTCGATGAATCCTCCCGACACGGGCTCCGTCGGACCGAACGGGCCGTCGGTCGCCACCAGGGTCGTGATGATCTCGACCGCTCCCAGCACCAGCAGGGAGATCACGGCGATCAGGCGCTGTTCGCGCACGGTGGTCCGCTGCACACGCAGGGTGCGGTCGACGACCAGGATCAGCAGCACGGCGAGCAGATGCTCGAGATCCGCGACCGCACCCCAGAACAGCATCGCGATGAACACGAATCCGAGCAGCACGAGCCACCCGCGCACCCGCCACGGCGGCCGGAACAGTCCGATCGCCGCGGCGATGCAGGCCATGGTGCCGCCTGAGGCGCCGACATCGAGCGCCTGAGCCTGCTCCTGAGCCCAGGCCCACGGCAGCTTCGAGGCGAAGAACAGCACGAGTGCGGTGGCCAGGATCGCGAAGAGCTGCCCGACCCAGTAATAGGCGAGCGCGACTCTGGTGCCGCGGTGGTACTCGAGGTACGCCATGCCCCAGAATCCCGAGATCGTGAAGACGTACACCCAGGGTGCGTTGACGAAGAACGTGCCGGTGAACGGCGTCCACCACATGCCCTGCGCGAGGTTGGGCAGACCGTAGGCGACGGTGCCGAACAGGTCCGTCTTCTCGAACGGGCTCCACAGTCCCTGCCACACCACGCCGACGACGAGGATCACCGAGACCATCGTGAGGGTGGCCGGCATGCGTCGCAGCACGGCGAGAACAGGATGCGATGTGGGGGTTCGCGCCTCGGTCATGCGCTCAGCGTAGCGAGGGCGACGCATCTTCCGGAGTGAGACGCCGCGGGACATAGTGGCTCCATGCCCATCGGAATCCGACGCCGCCGACCGTCATGAACCTCGCGGCGAGAAGCAGGCCCGCGATGACCCCTGCCGACGCGGCCCACGCGACGACGCCTGGATCGTCCCTGTCGCTCCGCGCGAAGAACGCGTTGGATGGACTCATGCCTGCGAATCGGATGCCGCGCCCCTCACCGACCCGGCCGCGCACCGCTGCCGCGCTCGCCGCCGCATCCGTCGGCGCAGTTCTCATGCTGGCGTCCTGCGCCCCCGCACCGAACCCGGTGTCCGCGCCGGCATCCGAGTCGTTCGTCGACGAGCTGGAAGCACCCTGGTCGATCGCCTTCCACGGCGACGCCGCTCTGGTCAGCGAGCGCGACAGCGCCCGCGTGCTCGAGATCGGCGAGACCGGCGAGGTGCACGAGGTCGCTGTCATCGACGGTGTGGAACCCGGTGGCGAGGGCGGACTGCTCGGGCTCGCCGTGAGCGACGGCGAGCTCTTCACGTACTTCACGTCGCAGGGCGAGAACCGTGTCGAGCGGCGGACGATCGTCGGGGATGCAGGAGGACTGTCGCTCGGGTCCGCGGCGGTGGTGATCGACGGCATCCCCGCAGCCGGCAACCACAACGGCGGACGCATCGCGTTCGGGCCCGACGGGATGCTGTACGTCACGACGGGCGACGCGGGCGATCGTGACAGCGCTCAGGACCTCGACGCGCTCTCGGGCAAGATCCTGCGGCTCACACCCGAAGGAGAGGTTCCCGCAGACAACCCCTTCGACGACTCACCCGTCTACAGCTACGGGCACCGCAATCCGCAGGGCATCGCCTGGGATGCGGAAGGCGGAATGTACGCGAGCGAGTTCGGGCAGGACACCTGGGATGAACTCAACGTCATCGAGCCCGGCGGCAACTACGGCTGGCCCGAGATCGAGGGAATCGCCGACGACGGCGACTACATCGACCCCGTGCAGCAGTGGCGGCCGGAGACTGCGAGCCCGAGCGGCATCGCCGTGACGGGCTCGAGCATCGTGATCGCGAACCTCCGGGGCGAGCGCCTGCGCACGGTGCCGCTCGATGATCTGACGGCCGGCACCGAACAGCTCGTCGGCGAGTTCGGCCGCCTGCGCGATGTCGTGGTCGGGCCGGGAGGAGACGCCTGGATCCTCACGAACAACACCGACGGACGCGGTGATCCGTCAGACGGAGACGACCGCATCCTCCGGCTCTCTCTCGACTGATCGGGCCGCGGCGGTCAGACTCAGGCGAAGGCGTCGACGCCTGTCGCGGAGACCGACAGCGCCCAGAGTCGCTCGGCGGCCTCAGGGTCGATCGCCCACTCCTTCACCCCGCCGGTGGTCATGTCGCTGTGGTCGGGCGCGACGATCCCCTTGATCGAGCAGTCCTCGCAATACGCACCGCTGCGCTCGATCAGCTCCGTGGCGGTCGCTGCCCAGAGCCCTGTCGACGCACCTTCAGCCGGTGTCTTGAAACGCGGGTTCGGGGTGCCGTCCTCATCGATCCAGCCGCGAGAGAGCAGCTCCTCACGGGGAACGTGCCGCTGCAGCTCGGTCATGATCCCGCCGGGATGCACCGAGAAGGCGAGGATGCCGCGCTCGGCGCCGCGTCGCGCAAGGCCCACGGCGAACAGAGCGTTCGCCGTCTTCGACTGCCCATATGCGACCCAGGGGTCGTAGGGCGTCGTCGCGAAGTCGATGTCGTCGAACCGCACGGGGGAGCGGAAGTGCCCTCCGGATGAGTACGAGATGACGCGGGCGTGGTCGGACAGCAGGTCCGCCACCCCGCCCACCAGGGCGAAGTGACCCAGGTGGTTGGTGCCGAACTGCGACTCGAAGCCCTGCGCCGTGTGACCGAACGGGGTGGCCATGATGCCGGCGACGTTCAGCACGAGGTCGATCGGCTGACCGTCGTGGCGCACCGATTCCGTGAACGCCGCGACGGAGTCGAGGTCGCTGAGATCGGCGCCCCGTACCTCAGCCTCCGCGATCCCGTCGAGTGCCTGCTGCGCCGCATCCACACGCCGTGCCGGAACGATCACGCGCACACCGGCATCCGCCAGCGCGCGCACCGTCTCGAGTCCCAGTCCGGAATAGCCGCCTGTGACGATCGCGGTCTTGCCGGCGAGGTCTGTGCCCGCGATCACCTCGGCCGCGGTGGAGCGGTAGCCGAACTCCGACGAGAGCGGCTGCTGGCGGGCGATCATGTCGAGAGGAGCTGTCATGATCCGACCGTACGATCTAGAGTGCACTCGAAGTCAAGGAGGAGTCCTCATGGTTGATGTGGTCGACACGCCGCGCACGTTCAGCATCGGCGAGCTCGCGCGCCTGGCGGGCGTGAGCGTGCACACCCTGCGCTGGTACGAGGCCGAGGGGCTGTTCCCTCGTGATGTGCCCCGCACCTCCGGCGGGCGGCGCGTGTACGCCCACGATTCGCTCGCATGGCTCGCCCTGCTGGGGCGGCTCCGCGAGTCCGGGGCGCCGATCGCGCTGCTGCGCGAATACGCCGCCCTCGTGCGAGCGGGCAGCGGCAATGAGGCCGAGCGACTCGCCCTGCTGCGTGCGCACGAACGCTCACTCGATGCGCAGATCGAGGCGCTGATCGCCTGTCGACAGGTGATCCACGACAAGGCCGCGGGCTATCAGGAGGCGCTCGTCGCCCGCGGCCTTCTCTGACTCAGCCGTTCACAGCCTCCTCGATCGCCGCCTCGAGGTCATCCCACGCCTCCAGCACGACGGGTTCGCCGTCGATGAAGAAGCTGGGGGTGCTGCGCACTCCGAGCCGCTCGCCGTCGCTCTTGTCGGCCTGCACGCGTTCGAGCGTCGCCGGGTCGGCGACCGCCGCGTCGTAGGCGGCCATGTCGAGTCCGAGGTCGACGGCGAGCGCCCGGAACACCTCCGGAGTCTCCTCCGACTGCTCGCCCCACTGGGCCTGCGTCTCGAACAGCCGGTGGTACATGTCCTCGAAGCGGTCCTGCTCTGCCGCGGCCTCGGCGGCGAGAGCGGCCTGTGTCGAGTTGATGTGCCCCGGCAGCGGGAAGTACCGCACGACGTAGGTGATCTCGCCGTCATACTGCTCACGCAGGTCTTCGACGATCGGGTAGAACGCGGCACACGCCTCGCACTCGAAGTCGAGGAACTCGACGACCGTGACGGCACCGGCCCCTCCGTCGTCGAGCACGTGCGAGTCGGTGCGGACGGTCTGCAGCTTCTCACCCTCGGGCGGAGCCGGATCAGCGGACTGCTGCGACATGGCATAGACGATGCCGACGATCGCGAGGACGATCGCGACGGCGATGGCGATCAGGGTCGCCTTGACAGGGGTCTTCATGGGGTTCTCCAACGGTTCGGATCAGGCAGGGTGATGAGGCCGCGACGAGAGCGCGGCCGGGGGTCGCCGACGAACGGCGTGCCTGATTCAGGTGCGGGAGAGCGACAGCTGCGTGAGGGTGAGCGCGGGGATGCACCGCTGCGGGCCCGCGCGAGGCGGAGCAGACGTACGCACGGGGATGCCGGTGCGGATGAGACCGCCGCGTCTGCCGAACCGGAGGAGGAGCAGCACGAGCACGAAGCAGCACAGCGCGGCGACGACGACGATCCCGGCATCGGACGGGGCCGCATCCATCGCGGTGCCGCCACCGTCATGGTGGCCCGAGAGCGACGCGGCGCTCGCACCCGGCGCGAGGCACAGCGTCGCGTGCGCATCTGCTTTGCCATGCGACGTAGACCACGCGCCGATCACGAGCAGCAGGGCGAGGCCGAGCGCGAGAGCGACCCGGAGGATCAGCATCCGCTCGACGCCCTGGTGTCGCAGTCGCATCGACGGGGCATGCATGGTGCGCGCAGTCTAACAATCGGGCATCGGCGACCGCTCGACGGCACCCCCACAGGTCCACGTCTCGCAGACCCGCCTACACTGGAGGGGTGGCGAGACTGTTGATCGTGGGCGGCTTCCTGGCCGCCATCTTCTGGGTGTTCAGCATCGTCGACTGCGCAGTGCAGCCGCCGACGCGTCACCGGGGCGTGCCCAAGGCCGCCTGGATCGCGATCGTCGTCTTCATCCCGGTCATCGGCGGGATCCTCTGGTTCACGCTCGGCCGCCGCCGCGCCAACGACAACGGCGGGGCGATCCGCATCATCGCCCCCGACGACGACCCCCAGTTCCTCCGCAGCATCAGCAAGAGCGAACAGGATGCCCGCATCCGCCGCCTCGAAGAGGAGCTCGCGAAGCTCGAGGACGAGACCGACGACGGCACCGCACCGGACGGCACGGCGCCGGACACGCGTCCGTGACAGCATCGCCGGCGACGGATGCCGCGGCATCCCTGATCGCCGACCTCATCGCGCACGGCGTCCGCGATCTCGTGCTCTCGCCGGGTTCTCGATCTCAGTCGCTCGCGCTCGCCGCAGTGCACGCCGCGAACCAGGGGCACCTGCGCCTGCATGTGCGCATCGATGAGCGCGTCGCAGGGTTCACGGCACTGGGTCTCTCGCGTGAGACCGGAGTTCCCGCCGCAGTGCTCTGCACCTCGGGAACCGCCGCCGCGAATCTCCTCCCGGCGGCGATGGAGGCCTTCCACTCCGGTGTGCCGCTGCTGCTGCTGACGGCCGACCGCCCGCCCGAGCTCCGCGGAGTCGGAGCCAACCAGGCGACGATCCAACCGGGCATGTTCGCCTCCTGGGTGCGCGAGCAGATCGACGCACCTGTTCCCGGTGACGGCGACTGGTCAGGTCTGGCGGTGCGAGCCGTCGCGGCCGCGATGGGGGCCGATGCCGAGCACGGCCTCCCCGGAGTCTCAGGCCCCGTGCACCTGAATCTGCCGTCGCGTGAGCCGCTGTCTGGCGACGTTCCCGCTGTCGACATCGCACCGGGCGAGGCTCCGAGGCCGGTCGCCGCAGAGCCGCTCGTGCTCGAGCGCGGGCCGCGTACGGTCGTGATCGCGGGCGCCGATGCCGGGCCGGATGCCGAAGAGGTCGCGCACGCCGGATCCTGGCCGCTGATCGCCGAGATCGTCAGCGGTGCCCGCTTCGGACGCCAGGTCGTGCACGGCTATCGAGCGCTGCTGAGCGATGACGAGTTGGGCGGCCGCATCGAGCGCGCCGTGGTGCTCGGGCATCCGACTCTCAGCCGCGAGGTGGCCCGTCTGCTGTCGCGTGGCGACGTCGAGGTGATCGCCGTCCGCCGCGGTGGGGAGGCTCTCGACCTCAACGGGCGCACGACGCCTGCGGCGTCCGTCGCGGTCGCCGCCGGCCCCGCCGATCGCGAGTGGCTCGGAGCCTGGCTCACGGCATCCGCCGCTCGCGCCGTCGACCTCAGCGAACGCGCCCCCGACCAGGACGGTCTCACCTCCCCCGATCCGTCCGCTCGACGTGATGCCGTGAGGGCCGAGCTGGCTGCCGTGCGCCGCCCGCTCGATCGCGAACTCCTCGCCGACGCCGTCTGGCGGGCGACCTGGCCGCACGACCGGCTCGTCTTCGGCTCGTCGCGCCTCGTCAGGGTGGCCGACTCGGTGCTCGGCGGCAAGAAGGTCCCGGTGCACGCCAACCGCGGACTCGCCGGGATCGACGGCACGATCGCGACTGCCACAGGCATCGCTCTCGCGAGTCAGGCCGGGGGAGCCCCGGGGGTCACCCGCGTGCTGCTCGGCGACCTCGCCTTCCTGCACGACGTCGGAGCGCTGCTGCTGCCACCCGATGAGCACGAACCGCGCATTCAGGTCATCGTGGGCAACGATGGCGGCGGCACGATCTTCGACGGCCTGGAGGTCGCGGGCACAGCGCCTCGCGCCGACCTCGACAGAGCGTTCTACACCCCGCACACGGTACGTCTCGAGCAGCTGGCCCTCGCTTACGGGTGGGAGTATCAGCGCGTCACGACCCGCACGGCGCTCGATCAGGCTCTCACCGCTCCGGCCGGTGGCCGTCAGCTGATCGAAGTGCCGCTCACGCGCTGATCCGGTTCGGCGTGGCGTGCATCCGCAGTGGCAGGATGAACGCATGACAGCGCACGAGTGGGCCAAGACCCTCCAGGTCGGCGACGGATTCCGTCTCTCCGACGTCGATCCGCAGAGCACTCCGGGATACAGCGGCGCGAAGGCCGACGGCAAGCGCGATCTCGCGTCCGGTCTCGACGAGCTCAATCAGCTGCAGGAGCGGCTGTTCGCAGAGAGCCGCGTCGGAGTCGCGAAGGACTCGGTGCTGCTGATCCTGCAGGCGATGGACTCGGCGGGCAAGGGAGGCATCGTGCGGCACGTCGTCGGCGGCGTCGACCCGCAGGGTGTCGCGCTCACGGCGTTCAAGGCGCCGACGGAGGAGGAGCTCGCGCACGACTTCCTGTGGCGTGTCGCCAAGCGGCTGCCGGAGCCGGGGTTCATCGGCGTCTTCGACCGCTCGCACTATGAGGACGTGCTCATCGGCCGGGTGCGGTCGCTGGCCCCGTCCGACGAGATCGAACGGCGGTACGACGCGATCAACGAGTTCGAGGCCGAGGTCGCGGCCTCCGGCACCCGCATCATCAAGGTCATGCTGCACATCTCTCGCGACGAGCAGAAGGAGAGGCTGATGGAGCGGCTCGAGCGGGCCGACAAGCACTGGAAGTACAACCCGGGCGATGTCGACGAGCGACTGCTCTGGGACGACTACATGGCGGCCTATCAGACGGCGTTCGAGCGCACCTCGACCGCTGCGGCGCCCTGGCATGTGATCCCGGCCGACCACAAGTGGTTCGCCCGCCTCGCCGTGCAGGAGCTGCTGCTCGACGCACTGCAGCAGATCGATCCGCAGTGGCCGGCGGCCGACTTCGACGTCGAGGCCGAGAAGAAGCGTCTCGCCGCGAGCTGACCGGGTGGCGACCGACGTCGCTCAGGCGAGGGCGTCGACCAGCGGACGGAACTTGACTCGGGTCTCGAGCAGCTCCGACTCGGGGTCCGAGCCGGCGACGATTCCCGCGCCCGCATAGGCGGTGACGGCGATGTCGGTCTCGGCGGGAGTGAACTGCGCGCAGCGCAGCGCGATGGCCCATTCGCCGTTGCCGGCTCCGTCGACCCACCCGACCGGGCCGGCATAGCGACCGCGGTCGAACGGTTCGAGTTCGCGGATCGCCGCGATCGCAGCGGATGTGGGGGTTCCTGCCACAGCGGCCGTCGGATGCAGGGCGCCGACCAGATCGAGCGACGAGCCGCCGTCGGCCAGCTCGCCTTCGACATCGGTCGCCAGGTGGAAGAGGTTCGGCAGCTTGAGCAGGAAAGGCTGCTCGCTCGCGGCCAGCGCGCGCGTGTGCGGGCGCAGCGAGGCGAGCACGCTCTGCACCGCATACTCGTGCTCGTCGAGATCCTTGGTGCTCGAGGCCAGGTGAGCGGATGCCGTGGTGTCGGCGTCCGCATCGGCCCCTCGGCCGATGGTTCCGGCCAGCACACGGGCGGTGACGGTGCGCTGCTGCACGGTGACGAGCGTCTCGGGGCTCGCGCCGATCAGCCCGTCGACCGCGAAGGCCCAGGTGTCGGGGTATCCGGTCGACAGCGCGCGGACGAGGCGGCGCAGGTCGGATCCGGCGGGGATGCTGCCGGTGAGGTCGCGAGCGAGCACGACCTTGCTGAGGGCGCCACCGGCGATGCGGTCAAGCGCCTGGCGGACGGAGTCCTGATAGCCCTGCGGGCTCTGCGCCCCCGGCCCAACGGTGCCGGCCCAATGGGGGCCGTAGCCGATCGTCGACGCATCAGGCTGCGGTTCGGCCGCGGAGTGCGACGTCGAGCGGATGCGGGTGAGCCACGTGCGCCCATGGTGCCGGCCGATCACGAGCGCAGGCACGACGAGAACGCTGTCGGCGGCGGAGTCCTCGTCGAAGGTCAGCGCACCGAACGCGACGAGCCCCGAGCCGGGAAGCCGGAGGTCATCGTCGATCTCGGCATCCTCCGCCAGGTCTCGCCAGGCGGCGGCGATGGCGGCCGAGCGCATGGACGCAGCGCCTGCGGGAATGCGGATCGTCTCGACCACGCCGTCTCCCACGGCGACGATGCCGTCACCGCGGCGCAGCCAGGCGAGGGGCCGCGACGGGTCGGCGTAGGCCAGGAGATCCTCGACCGGATCGATCTCTCGGGTCTCCACGACCAGCCTGCTGCTCACCCCTCCAGCCTAGTTCGTCGCTCGTCGACCGGGATGTGAGTGACCCCGCTTACGCTGAGTGCATGAGCGACGCCCGCCCCGAACCCGGCACCGAGATGATCTTCCAGTGGCGCAAATGGGACGGCTCGCCGCATTGGCGGCACGAGTGCGTGTATCTCGGTGCAGACGAGTGGGGCGACTGGATCGGCCAGCCGGCCGGCTGGCCCAGCGCTCGACCGGGTGCGGCCTACATCGCAGAGACCCCCAACGTGACGCTGGTGCCGCGACAGCCCGACTTCGCCCTGACCGTGAATCGCGATCATCCGAAGGGCATGCGCGTCTACATCGACATCGGATGGGATGTGCGCTGGTCGGACGACCCGCTGCTCGCGGTCGGCATCGACATGGACCTCGACGTCGTGCGGGTCGATGGGCCGCGGGGCATCTGGGTCGACGACCGCGACGAGTGGGCCGAGCACATCGTGCAGTACGGATATCCCGCCGAGATCATCACCCGGCTCGAGGCACTCGCGCTCGACCTCGAGCAGCGCGTGCGCGATCAGACCGCTCCGTTCGACGATGCGACTCCGGATCTCTGGCTCGATCGCCTCGATGCCCTGCACCTCGCGCCTAGACTGGGCACGTGACCTCGAACGAAGCAAACCGCGCCGATCTCGGCAAGGACCCGGCCCGCGTCAGCGGCATGTTCGACCAGGTCGCCGCGGGCTACGACCGCACGAACACGGCGATGACGGTCGGCAACGACGCCCTCTGGCGCGCAGCCACGACCAGGGCAGTCGCCCCGAAGCCGGGGGAGAAGATCCTCGACCTCGGTGCGGGCACCGCATCGTCGTCGGCATCCCTTGCCCGCAGCGGAGCGCAGGTCGTCGCCGCCGACTTCTCGCCCGGCATGCTCGCCGAGGGCAAGCGGCGCCACGGCAGCATCCGCAATCTCTCGTTCGTGCAGGCGGATGCCACCGATCTGCCCTTCGAGGACGGCGAGTTCGACGCCGTCACCATGTCGTATGCCCTCCGCAACGTCAACGATCCGAAGAAGGCTCTCCGCGAACTGCTGCGGGTGACGAAGCCGGGCGGTCGCCTCGTGATCAACGAGTTCTCGACTCCGCCCGGCACCCTGTTCCGTGCCGGGTACCGCTTCTACAACTCGCAGGTGCTGCCTCGGGTGGCCCGTATCGCCGGCACGAACGGCGACGCGTACGACTACCTGAACGAGTCGATCCGCGACTGGCCGGATCAGAAGAAGCTCGCTGCATGGATTCGCGAGGCCGGGTGGACCGAGGTCGAGTACCGCAACCTCTCGTTCGGGATCGTCGCGCTGCACCGGGCGTTCAAGGCCGCGTGAGTACGACGCGCGAACCCGCACGGCTGACGACGGTAGGCTGAGACCGTGACTTCGAGCCGCGTAGCCCCGGGTTCGCGACTGGCGAGCCGTCTCGGTTTCAGCGACCGTGTCTTCATCGGCACTGCAGGTCGACGCATCGCTCAGGCGATCGAAGACGGTCTCGAGCGTGTCGAGACCGGTCTCGCCGACGATGTGCGCGTCGCCGACCCGCTGGCCGACGCCGCGAGCCGCTACCTCTACGAGGCGGGGGGCAAGCGCATCCGCCCTGTGCTCACCCTGCTGGCGGCCCAGCTGGGCGACGGCAACACCGAGCAGGTGATCGACGTCGCGAAGGCGCTGGAGATCACGCACCTCGGATCGCTGTACCACGACGATGTCATGGACGGCGCCGACCGCCGTCGTGGCGTCCCCGCCGCGCACGCGGTGTGGGGAAACAACATCGCGATCCTCACCGGCGACATCCTCTTCTCCCGCGCGAGCCAGCTGATGTCGCGTCTGGGCGAGCGCGCCATCCGCCTGCAGGCCGACACCTTCGAGCGTCTGGTCCTCGGCCAGATGCACGAGACTCTCGGTGCGCAGCCCGGAGACGACCCCATCGAGTTCTACCTCCAAGTGCTCGCCGACAAGACCGGTTCCCTGATCGCCGCGGCGACGCAGGGCGGCGTGATCTTCTCGAACGCGCCCTCTGAATACGAAGAGCCGCTGCGGGTGTACGGCGAGAAGATCGGTGTCGCCTTCCAGCTGCTCGACGACGTGATCGACCTGTCGGCCAAGCCCGAGGACACGGGCAAGGTGCCGGGAACCGACCTGCGCGCCGGCGTTCCGACGATGCCGTACCTGCTGCTGAAGGCCGAGACCGACGACGCGTCGATCGACCTCGCCGCCCGTATCGACGACGGGGTCACCCGCATCGCCGAGGGCGAGGACCCCGGGATCCTCGACGGCCCGCTCACCGAGCTCCGAGACCACGTCGGCACTCAGAAGACCCTCGCGCTCGCGCATTCCTGGACCCGGGATGCGATCGATGCGCTCACCGCGCTTCCGCGCGGCACCGTGCGCGATGCGCTCACCCGTTTCGCAGAGACCCTCGTCGAACGCTCCAGCTGACCGCGTCGCGGCCATCGGCCGCGTGCGTCGGGCGTGACGGCATACGAAAGGACCCCTTATGACCAAGCTCAGACTGGCCATCGTCGGAGCGGGCCCCGCCGGCATCTATGCCGCCGACATCCTGCTGAAGGCCGAGCGCAAGTTCGACGTCTCCATCGATCTCTTCGAGCAGCTTCCGGCACCCTACGGCCTGGTCCGCTACGGAGTGGCCCCCGACCACCCCCGCATCAAGGGCATCATCAACGCGCTCCGCGATGTGCTCGACCGCGGCGACATCCGTCTGTTCGGCAACGTGCGCTTCGGCGAGGACATCACGCTCGATGATCTGAAAAACCACTACAACGCGGTGATCTTCGCCACGGGCGCGATCCGAGACACCGCCCTCGACATCCCCGGCATCGATGCGGTCGGCGCCTACGGGGCAGCCGACTACGTGAGCTGGTTCGACGGACACCCCGACGTGCCGCGCGAATGGCCGCTGGATGCCGCTTCGGTCGGCGTGCTGGGCAACGGCAACGTCGCTCTCGACGTCGCCCGCATGCTGGCGAAGCACGCGGAAGACCTGCTCGTCACCGAGGTCCCCGAGAACGTCTACGAGGGGCTGAAGGCGAGTGCGGTCACCGACGTGCACGTGTTCGGTCGCCGTGGCCCCGCGCAGGTCAAGTTCACCCCGCTCGAGCTGCGCGAGCTCGGCGAGCTGCGCGATGTCGACATGGTCGTGTACGACGAGGACTTCGACTACGACGAGGCGTCGAAGGACGCCGTGGCCAGCAACAAGCAGGTCATGGTCATCGACCGCATCCTGCAGTCGTGGCGCAAGCGCCCGTCGGTCAATGACACCAGAGGCGATGCGAACAACGCAGGGGGAACGGCATCCCGTCGCCTGCACCTGCACTTCTGGGCCCGCCCGGTCGAGGTCCGCAAGGACGAAGCCGGCCGCGTGGCGGCCCTCGTCTACGAGCGCACGAAGCCCGACGGACAGGGCGGCGCAGTGGGCACGGGTGAGATGCGCGAAGTGCCGCTGCAGGCGCTCTACCGCGCGATCGGATACTTCGGCTCACCGCTCCCCGGCGTGCCCTTCGACAAGAAGCACGGCGTGATCCCCAACCGCGAGGGCCAGGTGCTCGCCAAGGACTCGAACCAGCAGATGACCGGCATCTACGCCACCGGCTGGATCAAGCGCGGACCGGTCGGGCTCATCGGCCACACGAAGTCGGATGCCATGGAGACCGTGCGGCACATCATCAACGACCAGGGGTCGTGGTGGCACCCGGAGGATCCTTCAGAAGAGGCGATCCCCGCGCTGCTGCAGGAACGCGGCGTCAAGTGGACCGACCTCGAGGGCTGGCATCGACTCGACGAGCACGAGGTCGCCCTCGGCGCGCCGCAGGAGCGTGCCCGCGTCAAGGTCGTGCCGCGTGACGAGATGGTGCGCGTCTCTCGCGGAGAGTGACCGACACCGGATCGTTGTCGGCACCTCGCGTGTCGGAGAGCCGGCATCCTTAGGCTGAGTGCATGCGACTGCGCTCTCTGATCGTCTTCGGCACTGCTGCCCTGCTGCTCGTCTCAGGGTGCACTGCCGAGCCGACCGCCGAGCCGAAGCCCTCGGCTTCGCCGTCTGAGTCGCCGTCTCAGACGCCGACGCCGACACCTGCGCCGATCGTCGAGCCGGAGACGGCGTTCGACGTGACGTGCGACGACGTCGCCGCGACGATGGCGGAGCTCGTGGGCGAGCCGTCGACACCTGTCGAGCCGGTGCTCTCAACAGTGTCGGCGATGAGCTGGCTTCCCGGTCCGGCGCAGCACATGTTCCAGCGGGCCGGCGGAATCGCCTGCTCGGCAGGCGACGCGGAGCGCAAATGGGAGGTCACGATCGTCCCGGATGCGCAGGCGGTGATCGCCGGCGCGACCGAGCGTCAGGGTTTCTGGGGCGAAGCGGCGAGCTGTGAGAACGGACGCTGCGGGTTCGAGCTGCCAGACGGAGACGTGCTGCTGTCGGCCACCGTCGTCGACCCCGATCTCGGCGCGGACGACACCTCCCCGATCGAAGAGGCGCTGCGGGGGATCGCGGCGTCGGCGGCGTCGAGCACGCGCGAGGTCGAGTACGTCGACAGCGACCTCGTCGGTGCTCCGTGCGAGCGCTTCGTGACGCCGGAGCAGGTGGACGCCGCATTCGGAGTCTCGGACGCGGCTCTCTTCACGGACTTCGGCGGCTGGGGGATCCCTGCTGAGGTGTACGAGGTCGTCAACGGCTCCCGCATCTGCTATTTCAAGTCGGCCGGAAGCGAGTACGAGGGATCGAGCTATCTGATGCTCACGACGCTTCCCGCAGGAGCATGGGCGTTCGAGAAGCTCGATGGCGACCCTGTCGAGGTTGAGGGCGCCGATGCCGCCAAGGCCAGTGAGGGCCAGTACGGCGAGAAGATCCTCGACGTGCGCGTCGGCCTCGACTGGATCCGCCTGATGACCTACGACAACGGATCCGGTGCCGCCGACCCGGCTCCTCTGGCAGAGAAAATCGTGCGCAACTTCACGGTCGGACACACCGCTCCCGAGTAGCCCGCACGCCGTCGGCTAGCCTGGCGGCATGCCTGAGTGGATACCGGACGTTCTCGGCGACGAGTTCGAGCAGCTCACGCTCGAACTCGGTGAGGACGACGAGGGGCCGTTGGTCGCCACTCTCGTGCGAGCCCTGCCGCGGGAGCAGCCGTGGTGGAATCGCATGCGGGGGCATCGTCTTCCGCTCGAGGACGTCGACGTGCTCTACGTGCACGGCTGGTCGGACTACTTCTTCCAGAAGAGACTCGCTCGCTTCTGGACCGCGCGAGGTGCGCGCTTCTTCGCCCTTGACCTGCGCAAGTACGGACGCAGTCTGCGCGATGGCCAGACGCCCGGGTACATCACCGACCTCGGCGCGTACGACGACGACATCGCCGCGGCGCTGCACGCGATGGGCCGCAGCCCCGAGACGACCGCATCCACGCGCCGCCTGGTGCTTCTCGGACATTCCACGGGCGGGCTCACGCTGAGCCTGTGGGCATCGCGGCACCCCGAGACAGCGGATGCCGTGATCCTGAACAGTCCGTGGCTCGAGTTCCAGGTCGCATCGGCCCGCCCGCTGATCGCCCCCGTCGCCGAGCTCCAGGCGCGGTGGGCTCCCCGCGAGGTCGCCCCGCAGGTCGATCTCGGGTTCTACACCCGGGCGCAGCAGGAGGTCGCCGACCCCGAGGATCCTGTCGAGGTGAACCTCATGTGGCGACCCGCGCAGACGATGGCCGTGCACGCGGGATGGTTCCACGCGATCCTCTCCGGACACGCCAAGGTCGCGGCAGGACTGACGATCGACGCAGCCGTGTGCGTGCTGCTCTCCGCACGCTCGGCGACGCCCACACGATGGTCCGAGGACCTCACCCGAGCAGACTCGGTCTTGGTGGTCGACGACATCGCGCGGGCGGCGCTGAAGCTCGGTCCGTCTGTCACCGTCGAGCGCATCGACGGTGCCCTGCACGACGTCTTCCTCTCTCGCCATGAGGCGAGAGAGGAAGCGTATCGTCGCCTCGACCGGTGGGTCAGAGGCTGGACGGCCGCGCGCTGACAGCGATCAGACGCAGCGGTCAGACGTAGTGCATCAGTCGGGCCTGACGCTCTGCGTCATCGGCATCGCCGCGCAGCACCGCGTCGTGGAAGTCCCGATAGACCTGGAGCATGCGCTCCCGGTCGTTCTCGGGAACGCTCCAGCCGCGGAGGTTGCGGAACAGCGCCATGCTCGCATCGTTGATCAGCACCTGATGCTGTGCGTTCCGGCTGCGCGTGCTCAGAAACGAGAACACCGCCCACCTCGTGTTGGAGATGTGCACGTCGTCATCGAGCGCCGTGTACATCTGCTCGACGAGTTCGGCGAGGCTCTCGCGTTCTTCCTGGCTCATCCGCGCGACGCCCATTCGAGCCGCAATCCCCGCCTGATACCCCGCGAACTCTAGCGTCTGCTCGACGGTCTCGGGTGTGACCGCCGTGACCTCGGTGTATCTGCTCGGGTACATCGTCACGAGCCCGAGACGCTCGAGGCGCTGTAACGCCTCTCGCACCGGAGTCCGCGACACATGCAGCTCTTCGGCGACATCGACATCGCGGATGCGATACCCCGGCTCCAGCACACCGTCCACGATCTGCGCGCCGATGTGCTGAAAAACCTCCTCTGCTAAGAGCTGCTTGCTTTCTCTGACACTCGTCATCGAGCTGTTGGTGTTCATGGACTGCCCCCAGTTGCTTTCCAGATCCGGGCTCCCCATGATGTGCCCGGACGGCCACTACATCACGAAGTGGATCGCGATGCCAATAATCCACAGACGAGTTTTCGGACGAGCATGTCGGGGCTCGCGCTCGGTGCGTCGTCGCGGGATCAAGTACGGGTGATTTCTGTGGCCGACGGGTGTTTGGGACACCCGCCGGCCACAGACGATGGCGTGCACGGAGCTGTACTGCGCCCAGTCCCCACAAGGCGGGAACCGCGATCCGCGAAGCGCGGAGCCGTGGTTCGGCAGCGCGTCATGCATCGCCGCATCGTCTGTCGCATTCGGGACGCGACTGCATCCAGTCTCGGGCACTTCGGCCCATATATCGGAATGCGATCGGCGGGCATAGAGAAGGGGGACGGATGCCTCGGCATCCGTCCCCTGAGATCTGCGAGGTCAGCGGTAGTTGATGAACTGCAGGTCGAGATCGAGGTCCGAGCCCTTGAGCAGGGAGATCACGGACTGCAGGTCGTCACGGCTCTTGGACTGCACGCGCAGCTCGTCGCCCTGGATCTGGCTCTTCACACCCTTGGGGCCCTCGTCGCGGATGATCTTGTTGATCTTCTTCGCGTTCTCCGACGAGATGCCGTCCTTGAGGGTCGAGACGATGCGGAACTCCTTGCCGCTCGCGAACGGGTCGCCCGACTCGAGGCTCTTGAGCGAGATGCCTCGCTTGATGAGCTTGGACTGGAAGACGTCGAGAACGGCCTTCGCACGCTCTTCGGTGCCGGCGATGATCAGGATCTGCTCGCCGCTCCAGGCGATGGACGAGCCGGTGCCCTTGAAGTCGTAGCGCTGCTCGATCTCCTTGCGCGCCTGGTTCAGGGCGTTCTCGGCCTCCTGGTGATCCACTTTCGAGACGATGTCAAAGGAACTGTCAGCCATAAGCAAAGTGTATCGACACCGTCGTTTTCATGCTTGCTTGGAAGCGCTTCCATCACACCTCAGCCGACATTCCGCGGTTACAGCTTGATATCGAAGGCTTCTTGCATTGCGATTCCTGCCGATCTCGATGCATACTGTAAGCGCTTGCAGTCCTGCAGGCCACAGCACTTCAGAGAGGCACACACCAATGAAGGTGAACAAGAGGGGCATCGTCGCCGCCGGCGTCATCGCGATCGTTTCGACTCTTACGCTTGCCGGTTGCTCGACCGCGACCGATGGCGGCGACTCGGCCGAGGGCGAGAGCGGCGGATCGCTGACCGTCTGGGTCGACGCCGAGCGTGTCGACGCGCTGCAGAGCGCCGCCGACTCCTACGAGGAGAAGACCGGGGTCAAGGTCGAACTCGTGGGCAAGTCCGTCGACGACATGAAGGACGACTTCATCCAGCAGGTGCCGACCGGCAAGGGCCCCGACGTCGTCATGGGAGCGCACGACTGGCTCGGCGAGCTGTCCACGAACGGTGTCGTCGCTCCGCTCGAGCTCGGCGACTCGTCGGCCGACTACCTGCCCGTCGCACTTCAGGCTGCGACCTACGACGGCACCGTCTACATGCTTCCCTACGCGGTCGAGAACATCGCCGTGCTGCGCAACGCCGACATGGTCCCCGCCGCCGCGACGAGCTTCGACGACATGGTCTCGAAGGGCACCTTCGTGGTCGAGCAGGGCACCGAGGGCAACCCGTACCACCTGTACCCGTTCCAGACGGCATTCGGCGCCCCGGTCTTCGGCACCGACGACTCGGGGAGCTACGACTCGAGCGACCTCCAGCTCGGCAGCGAGGGCGGCTTCGCCTTCGCCGACTGGCTCGCCGCTCAGGGCGCAGCGGGCACCTTGAACACCGACATCGACGGCGAGATCGCCAAGCAGCAGTTCCTCGACGGCACCGCGGCCTTCTGGCTGACCGGCCCGTGGAACGTCGGCGCCGCGACCGACGCCGGCATCAACGTCGCGATCGACCCGATCCCGAGCCCCACGGGCGAGACCGCCTCGCCGTTCGCCGGCGTCAAGGGCTTCTTCGTGAGCTCCGAGTCGAAGAACAAGGTCGCCGCGAACGACTTCCTCGTGAACTACATCGGCACCGAAGAGGTGCAGCTCGAGCTGTTCAAGGCAGGAAACGTCCTGCCCGCGCTGACGGCCGCAGCCGACTCCGCAGCATCCGACCCGATCATCGCCGGCTTCCAGGCCGTCGGTGAGGACGCGGTGCCGATGCCGGCCATCCCCGCCATGGGCTCCGTGTGGGAGTTCTGGGGCGTCGCAGAGGCTGCCATCATCAACGGCTCCGACCCGACGACGACGTGGCAGAAGCTCGTCGACGACGTGACCGCAGCAATCAAGTAACGACACCCAGCACCATCCCTGCCGGGGCGGACCTCGTCCGCCCCGGCAGCTCGACGACGGGGACGAGATGACAGAACTCGCTGAGCCCACGGCTCCACTGAACAAGCGCCAGCGCCAGGCGGCGAAGATCGCCGAGGCCGCGTCCGGGCCCATCGGCTGGATGCTGCTGAAGATCCTGCTGCTCGCCATCGTCGACGCCATCGCGCTGTACGCGGCGTTCGTCCTCTTCGGCCAGCAGGAGTGGCTGGTGCTCGGCCTGGTCGTGGCCGTCACGGTGCTCGTCAACTACATCTACTTCTCGCGCAAGCGAATTCCCGCGAAGTATCTGACCCCCGGCATCATCTTCCTGATCATCTTCCAGGTCTTCACACTGCTGTACACGGGGTACATCGGCTTCACGAACTACGGCACCGGGCACAACGGCACGAAGGACCAGGCGATCTCGTCGCTCCTCGCCTCCGCCCAGGAGCGTGTCGAGGATTCCGCCACCTATCCGGTCACGGTCGTCGAGCAGTTCGGCACCTACGGTCTGCTCGTGACCGACCCCGAGTCCGGTGACGCGCTGCTCGGCACCGCTGAGCAGCCCCTGCAGGAGGTCGACGCCGAGTTCGAGGGCGATCAGGCCGTGGCCGTCGACGGCTGGACCACGCTCCCGCTCGCGAAGGTGTTCACCCTGTCGGAAGAGCTCGAGCAGCTCTCGGTTCCCTTCAGCGACGACCCCAACGACGGCAGCCTGCGCGCCCCCGACGGACAGAAGGGGTACCTGTACGTCTCGACGCTCGAGTACGACGCAGGCGCCGACACCATCACCGACACGACGACCGGCGCGGTGTACTCCGACACCGGTCAGGGGTCGTTCATCGCCGAGGACGGCGCCGAGCTGCTGCCCGGCTGGCAGACCACCGTCGGCTTCGACAACTTCGTGCGCGCGGTGAGCGACGAGAACATCCGCGGTCCGCTCATCTCGGTGACGATCTGGACCTTCGTGTTCGCACTGCTCTCGGTCGCGACCACGTTCTTCCTCGGACTGCTGCTCGCACTGGTCTTCAACAACACGCGGATGCGGTTCCGCAACGGCTATCGGATCATCCTGATCCTCCCGTATGCGTTCCCGGCGTTCCTGTCGGCCCTCGTCTGGGCGGGCATGATGAACGAGAGCTTCGGATTCATCAACCAGGTGATCTTCGGGGGAGCGGACATCCCGTGGCTCACCGACCCGAACCTCGCGAAGGTGTCGGTGCTGCTGGTCAACCTCTGGCTGGGCTTCCCCTACATGTTCCTCGTCTGCATGGGCGCCCTGCAGGGCATTCCCGAGGACGTCAACGAGGCGGCCGTGATGGACGGCGCGAACCCGTGGCAGGTCTTCCGCCGCATCAAGCTGCCGCTGCTGCTCGTGACGGTCGCGCCGCTGCTGATCTCGTCCTTCGCGTTCAACTTCAACAACTTCAACCTGATCTACATGCTGACCAAGGGCGGGCCGCGGTTCGAGGACGTCAGCATCCCGGTCGGGCACACCGACATCCTGATCTCGATGGTCTACAAGGTGGCGTTCACGGGTCAGTCCCGCGACTACGGCCTCGCCTCCGCGTTCACGATCCTGATCTTCATCGTGGTCGCGACGATCTCGATCATCAGCTTCCGCAAGACCAAGGCCCTCGAGGAGCTGAACTGACATGAGCACCACGGACACCGGCACCGCCCGCCCCGTCGCCGTCGCGCAGAACCTCGCGCCCCGTCGCCGCAGCTTCGGCGCGTGGTTCGCAGACACCGGATGGCGCCATGTGGTCGCCATCGTCGTGAGCGCCTTCGCGCTCTTCCCGCTGCTGTACGTCGTCTCGGCGTCTCTCAATCCGAAGGGCACGCTGACCGGCTCGAACCAGCTCTTCTCCGCGTTCGGCTTCGACAGCTACGTGCGCATCCTCAGCGATCCGCAGAACCCCTACGGCCTGTGGTTCCTGAACACGCTGGTCATCGCGGTGGTGACCGGCGCCGTGACCGTCTTCATCGGGGCTCTCGCGGCATATGCCTTCTCGCGCATGCGCTTCGCCGGTCGTCGCATCGGCCTCGTCACGATCGTCGTCGTGCAGATGTTCCCGCAGCTCCTGGCCGTGGTGGCGATCTTCCTGCTGATGTCGACGCTCGGGGACTGGTTCCCCGCGATCGGCCTGAACACGCACACCGGCCTGATCCTCGTCTACCTCGGTGGCGCGCTCGGCGTGAACACCTACCTGATGTACGGCTTCTTCAACACCCTCCCGATGGAGCTCGACGAGGCCGCCCGCATCGACGGCGCCGGTCACGCCCGCATCTTCTTCACGATGATCCTGCCGCTGGTCGCCCCGATCCTCGCGGTGGTCGCGCTGCTGTCGTTCATCGGCACGGTCAACGAGTACGTGATCGCGAGTGTCATGCTCGTCGACGTCGACCAGCAGACCCTGGTCGTCGGCCTGACGAAGCTCGTCGCGAACCCGCGCTACGCCGACTGGTCGGCGTTCTCGGCCGGCGCGGTGATGGCGGCGATCCCGGTGATGATCCTCTTCCTATTCCTTCAGCGATACATCGTCGGCGGGCTGACGGCCGGCGCGACGAAGGGCTGACCTGCGGTCGTGGTCGCATCGTTCGCGGCGTTGCGACCGCCGGCGCGGCGCCGGCGGTCGTAGCGTGATGGCATGACGCGTGTCGCGGGGCGAAACGCGGTGATCAGCTGGATCGCCGCAGTGCTGTGCATCGGCGTGGTGGGCGCCCTGATCTGGTTCTCGATGCCGATCGTGCCGGTCGTCGCCTCGTTCATCGGCGACGCCCTCCGCGCCACCGTTCGCTGACGGTGCCGCCGCATCTCGTCCCGAGGACGAGATGCGTGATCACGGGCTCAGCGACACGTCGGCACGCCTCCGTCGGGGCGCGGGCGCGCGGCGGTAATCTCGCAGAGCACACATCCGATGAGAGGCGCACCCATGAGTGACCCCGAGGTTCCACAGCCCGAGCGGCCGAAAGACGTCAACGACGTCGTCGACAGCGCGAACGCTGGACTCGACGATGCCGCCGCAGCGAGTGCAGGCGTGCACGGCACGCCCGCGGACCCCACGCACGAGACGTCGGCTCCCGCTCCGACCCAGCCCGCGGTCGACCCCGATGTCGCCGCATTCGAGGCTGCCGAGAACGAACACCCCGGCACCTTCGCGACGCCGGAGCTCAACGACCCGAAGTACCTCGACGACGCAGACGACACGACGAAGTCGTGGAACACGGATGCCGACGCGACGAAGTCCTGGAACACGGACGCCGACGCGACGGCTGCGTACACGCCGCCGGCCGCGCACGAGCAGTCCGCCCTGGCCGGAGCCGCGTACTCGTCGGCCGACCAGACGGAGACCCGGATCGTCCCGTCGGAGCCGGCAGCCGCCGAGCCGGTCGTCGTTCCGATCCAGCAGCAGCCGATCTTCGTCCAGGCTCCCGAACCGCCCCGTGAACGAGGCAACCGCGGCACCGCGGGCGCGATCGGCCTGCTCGCGACCATCGCCTTCGCGATCCTCTACCTGGGCGCGACGCTCGGCCTCCGTGCCGTCGCGGGTGACATCACCGGCGAGAACATCGGCGAAGCCGCTCTCGCTCCGCTGATGACCTGGGGCTACTGGGTTCCGGTCGTCGGGTTCTTCCTCGGCTTCTGGCTGCTCGGCGCCTTCATCAACCGCGGACGCTGGGGACTCTGGGTGGTCTTCGGCATCATCGTCGGTCTCATCGCCTACGGCGGGCACATCCTCGGGGCGCTCTTCGAGGCGCCGTTCTGGCTGCTCACCGCTCGGGAGGGCAGCGAGCTCATCGGAGCGCAGCTCTTCCACCCGCTCGCCATCGCGGCATTCGTCTTCGCCCGTGAGCTGACCATCTGGTTCGGCGCATGGGTCGCCCGCAGCGGGGCACGCAAGACCGAGCTCAACGCCGAAGCGCAGCGCGAGTACGAGCGCACGCTCGAGGCCGGCCCGACGCTGGCGAGGTAGTCACGAACATGTCGTCGCCGAACCCCCGTGGACCCGAGTCCCCGGGGGTTTCGGTCATTCTGGCGCTGGTGCTCGCCACCATCAGCTTCTTCGCGCTGGCGGTGTTCGGCCTCGGCGCGGTGAGCGTCGCCACCGACAGCGACATCATCGCCGTCCCCGGTCTCGGTCAGCTGCCCGGCGCGATCGGGATGCTGGCGGCCGTCGTGGCGTTCGCGCTGTCGCTGTGGTCGTCGCTGCGGCGGACGCAGCCGTCGTTCGTGTCGGCGCCGGCGGTCGCATTGGCCACGGCGCTCGCGCACCTGGTCGTCGTGTGGATCGGCGTCATCGCCGCCAGCGGCGACATCATCGTCGCGACGGTCGTCGCGGGTGACCTCGTGCGCGGGGGAGCGAGCGCGGTGCTCCTCGTCGCGTCCGCGATCGCGGCCTGGGGCGGCATCGCGCTCCGGCGCACGCGTGCTCAGCATCCGCAGTGGCCGTGGGAGCGCGAAGAAGACGAGTGACGCCCCGCCGTGGCGTGGAAATCTCCACGTCGGCGGCGGCCGCGCCGTACGCTCTAGGTGTGGAGCGCTCGTTGGAGACGCAGGTCGACCAGGCCGTCGAGGCCTGGTTGCGCTGGGTGCCGCGCTGGGAGCCGGCGACCCATCGCGGTCGGGTCGCGCCCTGTCGACGTTGTCTGGGGTCGCCGATCCTGTCTGCGGCGGGCATCGGCTCGAACACGCCGCACGGTGTGCAGCACGGTCTCTCCACGCGGATCAAGACGATCGTCGACCACGCCGTGGCCGAGTACACCGCCAGGAACCTGCCGATGCTGCAGCGCGAACTCGATCAGCAGGCCGCGCGCAACCGGGCACGCAGCTACCGCCCGGCCGACGGTCTGGATCCCGAGTTCGACGGGCTCCCGCTCGACCCCGAGCCGGTTCCGGGCGCCCCGTTCCTCTTCACGATCGCCGGCATGGCCGACGAGGCAGTCGCCGATCTGCCGCCTCTGCCCCCGTTGAGCGACGAGGCGAAGGTCGCCCTGCGTCAGGAGGTCGCCCTCGCCGACGAGTACGCGAACATGGTCGGTCGCGAGATCTGCGGCATCCTGCTGCGCCACCGCATCTACATCCAGGCTGCGATCTCGCAGCATGTCGAGCCGCAGATCGAGGCGCTGCTGGCTGAACTCACCGACTCGCTCGACTCCCCGTTCGACGCGGATCAGTCGTAGATCGCTGCAGCCCTCATTTGACCACCACGTTACGTGGCATTACACTTGATCAGGTGTGTGCACGTCTCGACGTGCGCGCTGGGCGTCGGCACCATGCCGGTCCGCCCCCACGGCATACCCACCACCACAAAGGCGCGTCGATTCCGGCGTGCCGGTGGGTCACTGATGTGAAACCCATCACGCTGTCACCGTGCAGCATTATGAGGAGAGAACGTGCCAACCATTCAGCAGTTGGTTCGCAAGGGTCGCTCGCCCAAGGTCACCAAGACCAAGGCGCCCGCACTCAAGTCGAACCCGCAGCAGGCCGGGGTCTGCACCCGCGTCTACACCACCACCCCGAAGAAGCCGAACTCGGCGATGCGCAAGGTCGCTCGTGTGAAGCTCCGCAACGGCACCGAGGTGACCGCGTACATCCCGGGTGAGGGTCACAACCTCCAGGAGCACTCGCTGGTGCTCGTCCGCGGTGGTCGTGTCAAGGACCTCCCCGGTGTTCGCTACAAGATCGTCCGTGGCGCCCTGGACACCCAGGCCGTCAAGAACCGTAAGCAGGCTCGCAGCCTCTACGGCGCAAAGAAGGGCTGAGTCCAATGCCTCGTAAGGGTCCCGCCCCCAAGCGTCCCGTCGTCAACGACCCGGTATACGGCGCTCCGATCGTCAGCCAGCTGGTCAACAAGATCCTGGTCGACGGCAAGAAGTCGCTCGCCGAGTCGATCGTCTACAACGCCCTCAAGGGCGTCGAGGCGAAGAACGGTCAGGATGCCGTCGCCACTCTGAAGAAGGCGCTCGACAACGTGCGCCCGACTCTCGAGGTCAAGAGCCGCCGCGTCGGTGGCTCGACCTACCAGGTTCCGGTCGAGGTCAAGCCGCACCGCGCGAACACCCTCGCGCTGCGCTGGCTCGTCAGCTACGCCAAGGGTCGTCGTGAGAAGACGATGACCGAGCGTCTCCAGAACGAGATCCTCGACGCGTCGAACGGTCTCGGTGCAGCGGTCAAGCGCCGCGAGGACACGCACAAGATGGCCGAGTCGAACCGCGCGTTCGCTCACTACCGCTGGTAAACAGCTTCGCCTGCCCCCGGCCACACGCCGGGGGCAGGCACCCCCTCTTCGCAGTACGACTGCCAAAAAGATAAGGACACTCCTGTGGCACAAGACGTGCTCACCGACCTGAGCAAGGTTCGGAACATCGGCATCATGGCTCACATCGATGCCGGCAAGACCACCACCACCGAGCGCATCCTGTTCTACACGGGCGTCAACCACAAGCTCGGCGAGACCCACGACGGTGCCTCGACCACCGACTGGATGGAGCAGGAGAAGGAGCGCGGCATCACGATCACGTCTGCCGCCGTGACCTGCTACTGGAACAAGAACCAGATCAACATCATCGACACCCCCGGTCACGTGGACTTCACGGTCGAGGTGGAGCGCTCGCTCCGCGTCCTCGACGGTGCTGTCGCAGTGTTCGACGGCAAGGAGGGCGTCGAGCCCCAGTCCGAGACCGTGTGGCGTCAGGCTGACAAGTACAACGTCCCCCGCATCTGCTTCGTCAACAAGATGGACAAGCTCGGCGCGGACTTCTACTTCACCGTCGACACCATCATCAACCGCCTCGGCGCCAAGCCGCTGGTCATCCAGCTGCCCATCGGTGCAGAGAACGACTTCGTCGGCGTCATCGACCTCGTCGAGATGCGTGCTCTCGTCTGGGCTGGTGACTCCAAGGGTGACGTCACCATGGGCGCCTCCTACGAGGTCCAGGAGATCCCGGCCGACCTCAAGGACAAGGCAGACGAGTACCGTCAGCAGCTCCTCGAGACCGTCGCCGAGACCGACGACGCTCTGCTCGAGAAGTTCTTCGGTGGCGAAGACCTGACCGTCGCCGAGATCAAGGGCGCGATCCGCAAGCTCACCGTGGCTTCCGAGATCTACCCGGTCCTCTGCGGCTCGGCGTTCAAGAACCGTGGCGTCCAGCCGATGCTCGACGCGGTCGTCGACTACCTGCCGAACCCGCTCGACGTGGGCTCGATCCAGGCTCACGACCCCAAGGACTACGACACGATCATCGAGCGTCACCCCGACGCCAAGGACCCGTTCGCGGCTCTCGCGTTCAAGGTCGCGGTGCACCCGTTCTTCGGTCGCCTCACCTACGTGCGCGTCTACTCGGGCCAGCTCGACTCCGGAGCCCAGGTCGTCAACTCGACCAAGGGCAAGAAGGAGCGCATCGGAAAGATCTTCCAGATGCACGCCAACAAGGAGATCCCGGTCCCCTCGGTCACCGCGGGCAACATCTACGCCGTCATCGGTCTGAAGGACACCACCACCGGTGACACCCTCACCGACCCGGCCTCGCCGGTCGTCCTCGAGTCGATGACGTTCCCCGAGCCCGTCATCGAGGTCGCCATCGAGCCGAAGACCAAGGCCGACCAGGAGAAGCTGGGTGTCGCCATCCAGAAGCTCGCTGAGGAGGACCCGACCTTCCGCACGGAGCTCAACCCCGAGACCGGTCAGACGACCATCAAGGGCATGGGTGAGCTGCACCTCGACATCCTCGTCGACCGCATGAAGCGCGAGTTCAACGTCGAGGCCAACGTCGGCAAGCCGCAGGTCGCGTACCGCGAGACGATCCGCAAGGGCGTCGAGAAGTACGACTACACGCACAAGAAGCAGACCGGTGGTTCGGGTCAGTTCGCGAAGATCCAGTTCAACATCGAGCCGCTCGACCTCGACGACGAGAAGACGTACGAATTCGTCAACTCGGTCACCGGTGGTCGCATCCCGCGTGAGTACATCGGCTCGATCGATGCCGGCTTCCAGGATGCGATGAACGTCGGCGTGCTCGCCGGATACCCGATCGTCGGCGTCAAGGCGACGATCGTCGATGGTGCTGCTCACGACGTCGACTCTTCGGAGATGGCGTTCAAGATCGCAGGATCCATGGGTATGAAGGAAGCTCTTCGTCGGGCCAACCCGACGCTCCTCGAGCCGCTCATGGCGGTCGAGGTGCGTACTCCCGAGGAGTACATGGGCGACGTCATCGGTGACCTGAACTCGCGTCGCGGCCAGATCCAGTCGATGGAAGACGCCGCAGGCGTCAAGGTCGTCCGTGCGCACGTGCCGCTGTCCGAGATGTTCGGCTACATCGGCGACCTGCGTTCGAAGACCTCGGGTCGCGCCGTCTACTCGATGGAGTTCAACAGCTACGCTGAGGTTCCCCGCGCGGTGGCCGACGAGATCGTCCAGAAGCACCAGGGCGGCGAGTAACACTTTCCTGGGAGCCGGGTTTCGGCTCGGCTCCCAGGTCACCTACAACTTCACATTCCCTCTCTACTAAACTGAGATTCACACCCGTAGAGAACCGGTCGCAAACCAGTGCCCGGCACCCTCTACATGACGTCCTGAGGAGGACCCAGTGGCTAAGGCCAAGTTCGAGCGGACCAAGCCGCACGTCAACATCGGAACCATCGGTCACGTTGACCACGGCAAGACCACGCTCTCCGCAGCGATCTCGAAGGTGCTTGCTGACAAGTTCCCGTCTGACACCAACGTGCAGCGCGACTTCGCTTCCATCGACTCGGCGCCGGAAGAGCGCCAGCGTGGAATCACCATCAACATCTCGCACATCGAGTACGAGACCCCGAAGCGCCACTACGCGCACGTTGACGCCCCCGGCCACGCCGACTACGTCAAGAACATGATCACCGGTGCTGCTCAGATGGACGGCGCGATCCTCGTGGTCGCCGCCACCGACGGCCCGATGGCTCAGACGCGTGAGCACGTGCTGCTCGCCAAGCAGGTCGGCGTGCCGTACCTGCTCGTCGCGCTGAACAAGTCCGACATGGTCGACGACGAGGAGATCCTGGAGCTCGTCGAGCTCGAGGTCTCCGAGCTGCTCGCTTCGCAGGGCTTCGCCGAGGACGCTCCTGTCGTCCGCGTCTCCGCTCTCAAGGCCCTCGAGGGCGACGAGAAGTGGGTTCAGTCGATCCTCGACCTCATGGAGGCCGTGGACGAGAACGTTCCGGACCCCGTGCGCGACAAGGACAAGCCGTTCCTGATGCCCGTCGAGGACGTCTTCACGATCACCGGTCGTGGAACCGTCGTCACCGGCCGCGCCGAGCGTGGCACGCTGGCCATCAACTCCGAGGTCGAGATCGTCGGACTCCGTCCGACCGTCAAGACCACGGTCACGGGTATCGAGATGTTCCACAAGCAGCTCGACGAGGCATGGGCCGGCGAGAACTGTGGTCTCCTGCTCCGTGGCACGAAGCGTGAGGACGTCGAGCGCGGTCAGGTCATCGTCAAGCCGGGTTCGGTCACGCCGCACACCGACTTCGCCGGTACCGCGTACATCCTGTCGAAGGATGAGGGTGGGCGTCACAACCCGTTCTACACGAACTACCGCCCGCAGTTCTACTTCCGCACCACCGACGTCACCGGCGTCATCACGCTGCCTGAGGGCACCGAGATGGTCATGCCCGGCGACACCACTGACGTGACGGTCGAGCTGATCCAGCCGATCGCCATGGAAGAGGGCCTCGGCTTCGCCATCCGTGAGGGTGGACGCACCGTCGGCGCCGGTACGGTCACGAAGATCATCAAGTAAGCATCTGCTTTCTCGCACAGGGGTCGGGCCTTCGGGTCCGGCCCCTTTGTCGTACCCGGGTGCGGACATGTCGTGAGCGCGCAGGTTCTCGGCGACTTCGCGGTGAGACGCGACTCGTGACGGATAACATGGCCCGAGCCTGCCCGCGGGCATCGCCGTCGCCCGACCTCGGGCGTGAGAGAGGAACGGGACCATGACACAGATCCAGGTGGGACCCCCGCCGCCGCGAAGCCACGCGCGGTTGTGGATCTCGACGCTGCTGCTGATCGTGTACTCCGCGTTCGTGCTGCTGGTCACGATGTGGCCGCAGCCTGAGCAGCTCGAGTTCGACAGCATCGCGGGGCGTGTGCTCCGTGCGCTGCACAACCTCGGCGTGCCCGAGCGATTCGACTACAACGAACTCGAGTTCGCCGCCAACATCGGCATGTTCGTTCCGCTGGGTTTCCTGCTCGGCCTCGCGCTCGCACGCAAAGCGTGGTGGGTCGCGATCTTCCTGCTGCCCGCCTTCTCGGGCGCGATCGAGTTCACGCAGGGCATCGCGCTCGACGAGCGCGTATCGACCGTGCTCGACGTGCTGGCGAACACGATCGGTGGATACACGGGCCTGCTGCTGGCGATGATCCTCAGGGCGATGATCCACGCCAGGGATCGCACCATGATCGAACGAGAGCTGTGGGAGCGACGTGCCGCTGCGGCCGAACTGCAGCGGCAGAACGCGGCGCGCGCGGTTGCTCGCGCGTCACAGCCGGCGCCGCACGAGCAGGCGCAGGCGTGGGCTGAGGAGCCCGATCCGGTGACCCGCGTGCTGGACGCGGACTTCTGGGAGACCGGTGACGCGCCTACCGTGCGGATTCCTGTGTAGATCGGGGTGGTGCTCTGCGCGTCAGATAGTCTGAGCGAACCGGTCGCTTCTCCAATAACGTAGGGCTTCAGAATGACTGTACGAGTACATCTGGACGGAGTCGTGGGCGACTTCCTCAAAGGCTGGGCCGTCGATGACGACGCTCCGAGCGTCCCGGTGGTCGTCGAGGTATTCGCGGAGTCCCGGCGGCTAGGCTCAGTCGTAGCGGACAGAGAGAGAAGAGATCTGGCGACCGAGGAGGGGCGCAGCCCTTCGATCGGGTTTCGATTCGTGCTGCCTGCCTCGCTGCTCACCGGTGATGAGGAGCAGTTCACCGTGCGAGCCGTGGTGGCGACCGATGGACAGGCGACGGCCACTCGCACTCTCGCGACGACCCGGTTGGCGTTCGCGACACCGGCGGGCAAGCCGTGGGTTCTGGCATCGGATGACATTCCCAGCGTGGAGGGTGATGTCGACGACGAACTCCGGAGCATTCTCGCGTGTGCGAGTGCCGGCGAGATCGACGAAGCGATCGGAATGGCGCGCGCGAAGTTTCGGTTGAACCGTGAGCTGTTCGGCGTGGATACCGGACTGGTCGAAGCCGTGTCGCGCCACACCGGCGTGAAGACATTCGAGCAGCTGATGACCGACCGGCGCCATGAGTGGTTCGAAAGCGGCAACCATTCCTTCTGGCAGAGTCGGCTGGAGAAGAAGGACGCGATGCACGCGTTCGCACGTGAGAACCTCGTGGAGATTCCACGACAGATCGCACATTTCTCGGACCCGGAGGAGCTGCTGCAGCTCGACCTTCCGCAGCGCTACGTGGCCAAGCCGGACGGTCTGGCATCGGCGAAGGGAGTCTTCGCCGTATCCCGCGGTGTCAACGTGTTCACCGGCAAGCCCATCTCACCGGATCGCATCGTGGCGAACTGGCAGAAGCTCGCGAGCGAGACGGACCGGGTCGATATGTACATCGTCGAGGAGTTCGTCGCGGACCGCTTCGCTCCGGAAGCGAACGTCATACCCCTTGACTACAAGTTCTACGTGTTCCGCGGCATCGCCGGGTTCCTCGAAGTGTTCGACCGCAACTACCCCGGACCATCCAGACGGCCCTACTCGGTCACGTGGCGCCCTCTGCCGCACCCGCTGGAGTTGGGCCGGACCCTGGGCAACGCGATGCGCGAGCCCGACAACCTGAGCGAAATGATCAGCGTCGCGGAGCGGCTGGGCAGTGAGGTGGGAGCGTTCTGTCGCGTCGATCTCTTCAACACACCGAGAGGCCCGGTCCTCGGGGAGATCACCATCTTGCCGGCGAACGGAAAGAACCGAACCGCCTATGCGAATGTGATCACCCAGCAGGCGTACATCGTGTTCGAGGACCAGGAGCTCTGGTCCACCGACGCGTGATGCACTGAGCGGGCGCATCCCCCGCCGGGCGGACACGAAACACGACCGACACTCAACGTGGTTAGGATTGATCCGACCGTCCAACGGCCTCGATCGGGTGCCGACGCTGAGCTGTGAAGCGAGAGTAATACTGGTATGCAATCCCCTGTTCTCCTGCCGACTCCTCATGTGTCGATCATCATCCCCATGTACAACGACGAGGAATGGATCGCCGCGGCAGTCGAAAGCTGCATGCGTCAGACGCTGAGCGCGATCGAGATCATCTGTGTAGACGATGCTTCCACGGACCGCAGCGGAGAGATCGTCGAGCGTTACCAGGCCGTCGACCCGCGCATCCGCCTCGTTTCCTTCGACCGCAATCGCTCGGCCTTCCAGGCTCGACGAGCGGGCATCATGGCCGCGACGGCTCCGTATGTGCTGTTCCTCGACGGTGACGACGAGCTCGCTCCGGATGCCGCTGAGAAGGCCACGGCTGAGGCGCAGAAGACGAGTGCGGATCTCGTCGGCTTCGGTGTCGAGGTCGTGACTCCAGACGGGCGAAGCGGTGGGGGCTTCGAGAAGCGGCTGCAGCCATCCCACGAGCTCCTCGAGAACGATGCCATCCTTCCGAGTCTCTTCCCCGTCGGAGTGCCCGCGCGCGGGCAGATCTGGCGCTACCTCTTTCACGTCGGGCTGCTCCGTGTCGCCTATGCGCAGCTCTCACCCGACCTCGAGCTCTACCGAGCCAATGATCTGCCCATCGCATATCTTGCGATCGCGGCGGCGCAGCGGTACGTCTCACTGCCGGCGAAGCTGTACCGCTACAACTTCGGCCGAGGAATCAGCGGACACCGCGTCGAGGAGGCTTCGCAGTTCGAGTTCTACCTGCGCGCGATCGACTCGATCGACAGCATCGCGCCGGCGGTGCGCGAGCAGGCACGCAAGCGGATCGACCCGGATCCCCTCATGGACAGCTATGCGTCCGCCAGGTTGTCGGTGATCGGCAACCTGCTCAACTACCTGATCAACAACACAGCGGAGGGCGTTCGGGCCGACTGCCTCGGGCTGCTGCGCGAGCGCGTCTCCGAAGAGGATGTGGTTCTGGCGGCGACGGGGTTCTGCCCCGGGGCGCTCGCGCTCCTGGCGCAGAGCAGCGACCGGATCGAGCTCGGCAGCCGCCCGATCCGCAGCGTACTGCTGACGACGAAGTCGCTCACGACAGGCGGGGTGTCCGGCGTTCTCCTGACGCAGGCCAGAGTTCTCCTGGACGCAGGATACGACGTCACGATCGCAGCGCGACGGCCGGGCAGCTCGGCGGACGCAGTCCCGTACGGCGCGAAGTTCGTCGAGATCGGCGAGGGGAGCCTCCTCGCACAGGTCACTCAATGGGGCGAGATCTGTCGTCGGGAGTCCATCGATCTCGTTATCGACCATCAGATCCTCTACAGCAGAGATTGGCCTGCGTACGCGCTCATCGCGCGTTCACTGGGGGCTGCGACCATCGGATGGGTCCACAACTTCGCTGCCAGGCCGGTCTACGACCTCAACGACCTCACCTCGCTGATGACCGATCATCTCGGCGCGCTCGCTCAGCTCATCACCCTCTCACCGCTCGACGTCGCATTCTGGAAGCTTCGTGGCATTCGACATGTGGCGTATCTCCCGAATCCGCCGTCTCCGATGATCCTGGAGGCGCCGATCGAGAACATCGTCAAGACGGCGCCTCAGGGACGCCCGGTGAGACTCCTCTGGTGGGGGCGTCTCGAACAGCACACGAAGCAGGTCCGCCAACTTCTGCTCGTGGCGGCAGAACTCCGGAAGCTCGGCGTCGCCTTCGAGATGAAGATCATCGGGCCGGGGTGGGCGGAAACGGAACCGCACATGCTCGAGGCAGAGGCCCGCAAGCTCGGGCTGGAGGAGGTGTCGGTCCCGGGACCGTTGTACGGCGAGCATCTGCTCTCCGCCATCGATGCCGCGGATATCTTCGTCAACACCAGCGTCATCGAGGGATATCCCCTGACGATTCTCGAGGCTCAGGCGCGCGGCCTTCCCGTGGTCATGTACGACATGCCCTGGCTGGCTCTCGCTGCCGACAACGGGGGGATCGTGAGCGTTCCTCAGGCCACCCCGGCGGCGTTCGCACGTGAGGTCGTCGCGATCGTCGAGAGTCCCGATCGCTACGACGAGCTCTCCCATGAATCCCTGGCCGTGGCCAAGAGGAAGCGCGACTTCGATTTCGGTCAGACGTACCGTCAGCTCGTCGAAGGAGAGCTGCCTGCTGCCTTCTCACCTGAGCCCACGCTCGACGATGCACAACGCCTGATCGATCTGCTCATCTTCTTCACCGAGCGCAACGCCGGTCTCAGGGCGAAGAAGACGGCGGCAGTCGCGGCCGCGAGGAAGGCCACCGCAGAAGCGGCGGCGACCAAGAAGGCGGCCGCAGTCGCAGCCAAGGCGGCTGCGAGGAAAGCAGCGAGGATCGCCGCCAAGGCCGCGGAGAAGAGCGCGACGAGACAGGCGGGGGAGCGGACTCAGAGTGCGACACCGACTGCGGCGAGGATCTCACGGCAGTCGACGAGTCCGTCGCCGTCCGCTCAGGCGTCGACGCGAGCGAAGACCGCCCCTCCGGTACAACCGGATCCGCTGCTCGTCGGCATGATCCGGCCGCTCGGGCGCGTGGTCCTGAAGGTCATGCCGGGCTTGCGGCCGACGGCGCACAAGTTCAACAAGATGGTTCGAGAACGCTGACCGCTGCCTGATCGGAGAACCGACTCGTGCTCCGATCAGGACTGGAGCTCCTGTCGGCTGGTGGCGCTACGACGCTGTGTCGGTCGGTTCCGTCGAGGCAGTGCGGGCGGACTCTCCTGATCGATCGTCGATCGGCAGATCGCGGATGAACCGAGCGGGGACCCCGCCGTAGAGGGTGTTGTCCGGAACATCCTTGGTCACCATCGCGCCGGCGGCGATGATGCATCCCTCGCCGATCGTGACGCCGCCCAATACCGTCACCGATGCCCCGATCCATGTTCCTGCGCCGATCACGATCGGATCGAATCGGGACTTGCCCGCGCGGCGGGAAGGCGGGCCCACTTCGTGAGTGTCCGAGATGAGGCGAACGAAGGGGCCGATCCGCACCCCGTCGCCGATGGACGTGTTGGGGCGGATGTACGCGTCTCTGTTGATGAAGACGTTGTTCCCGATCGTGACCGGGCCGAGCATCTCGGTGCCTCGGTAGAAGTTCGCCCCGTCGCCGATCGTGATCGGGCGATCGTCGCTGTGGGAGAAAGAGACGCGCTGATGGATCTTGGATCGGTCGCCGACGGTCAACACCATTAGTGCAGTATATTGGCTCGCCACCTGCAGGGCGCCCGTCGCTGTCCTCCTGCCGCTCTCCATCCGGGGCCCGTCGGCGATGGGAACGGTGAGAAGGGCCGTGTCAGTCGGCGTCGATGACGTCGTGGATTCGCTTGGTCAGCGCTGCCAACTCATCGCGCGCGGTGTCGATCGACGGCGCGAGCAGAGGGAGGTGCTCGTCGAGCCGTGCGGAGAACTCATCGATCTGGTCGTAGCGCCCGACGAGCTCGCCGAGACCGGCGGTGGCCAGGAGGCGATGGATCTTCTGCGGGTCGGCGCCCGAGCCGATGGGATATGCTCCCTCGGATGCCGCGATGATGAGGCCGTGCGCTCGATCGCTGACCACGAATCGGGACATCTTGAACGCGCCGCGTGCATGCGCGTCGAGAGTGGCATGGTCCATGCCGGGAGGCATCAGGTACTCGCCGCCGAGTTCCTCGGCGAGACGGACCGCCCGAGGTGCGTCGCGCGAGACCTGAGCGAGAGTGACGATCCGCGTCGACGTGCGCGAAGCCAGATCGCGGACGGATGCGATCCATCGCGAACCCGGCCACGGACGATCGAATCGGAGCGTCACCGCGAGCAGAGGACGCTCATCCGCCGGCGCCCATTGGCTCGTCGGCGTTCCGAGGGAATACGCCCAATCGGGTGCGACGTCGCCGAATCCTGCGGCGTCACGAGAAGGAGTATCGCGCCAGGAGACGATCGCCGCGTTGCGAAGAACATCGTCGAACTCCACTTGCTCGATCGACGAGGGGTCCTTGATCCCGAAACCGGCCGCGATGAACACGCCGCCGGCGTCGACGGTGCGGCGCAGCTCGCGGGTGCGGTGGATGTTCGGGAACAGTCCTGGCGGCGGATTGATCTCTCCCGCGTTGAGGAAGTGAACTCCCCGACGCGCGGCATCACCGGCGGCCAGCCAGGTCGGCCGGTGCGTGTAGATGCGGTCGCGCCTGCCGAGCGCGAAGCCGGAGGTGTAGTCGGGGGTGGCTGCACCGAAGTAGATGTGCAGGCGCCGACCTTCGCCGCGAGCGGCGTTGAGATAAGCGAGCCGGAGGGCCGAGTCGCCGAGGTTGTCGTCCTGCCCCGCCAGGTGGAAGAAGAGATCCTGGGGTCTGTTGGCGCTCATCACGGTCCAGCATATAGTTGTCGAGTGCGTCTCGCGAATCCCGGTAGTCGAATCGATCCCCTCGTGGTGCTGACGGATCACCGCTCACCGCAAGCCAACGTCAGTTACATCGATCAGATCATCGGTGAAGGCGTCGACGGCATCAAGTTCTCCCATTTCGCGCGCGAGCTCAGAGACCTGGACGTGGACGTCGTCCACGTCAACCAGGCGGTCCGGTTGCTCGGCGGAGCGGGCACGACGAACGACGAGCGTGCCGACATCGCACAGGCGGTCGTCGCTGAGCTGCGACGACGCGAGCTTCCCCTCGTCCAGACGCTGTACGGTCCCCACCAGGGTGCGGGCGCCGAGTGGCGTCGCGCGTTCGACGATGCCACAGCGATGTTCATCGTCCTCGACGAGGCGACCTCGACCCCTGCCCCCGGGCGCACGACCGTCATCCCTCATGCGCACTATCGTGATCGTTTCGTCGGGTACCCGCGCAAGGAGCAGATTCCTGGTCGACTCCTCGCCATCTCACCGAATCGCCTCGTCAAGGTGGCGGCCGGCCCGCTGAAGATCTTTCCGCTCACCAATACTCCGGGCCTCTCCCTCCGCGTGATGGGGCAGCCCAATGCGGCCCTCGATGCCTTGCTCGAGAAGGTCCTGGGGCGTCACCCTGAGCGTGTATCGGCGGTGACCGGTCTCGTCTCCGACGCGATGATGGTGAACGAGATCAGCGCTTCCGAGCTGGTCATTCTTCCCGACAACGCAACTTTGGTGGACGAGAGCATGCTCATGCTCGCGCTGAGCCTCGACAGGCCCGTCCTCGTTCCCGAGTCGGCGGCCACCCGCCTGTTGGCGGAAGAAGTCGGGTCCGGCTGGGTGCATCACCACGCGGGGGCAGTGACCGCCGAGCGGCTGGACGAAGTCGTGGATGCGGTCCGTAACACGCCGCGCTCGGAACATCCCGATCTCAGCAGGCGCGACGCGGGCGCGACCGCCGCACGGTATGCCGAGGTGTTCCGGTCTGTGGCGACGAGCGACGTTCCCGCCTGACTCGCATCGCCGGCGACGGGAACGCCGTCCGCGCACCGCTTCCGCTCCTGAGCGACCCCTGTCAGCGGCTCAAGAGCGCATGCTTCACCCGCGCTGCCGTGGGACGCAACCACGGGGCCATGTCGAGCACCACATGGGCAGCCGGCGTCACGCGCGCGACGAGACGCCAGGTGCGCGAACGAGCAGGAGTCGCCCGGCGTCCCGCGGCCGGGCGGCCCCGCCTCGACGGCGCGGATCTTTTCGCCGCCGCGTTGCGGACCTTGGCGTTCTGCTCGGTGAACAGCACCACCAGGTCGACGAGCCGACGGATGTCGTCCGTGGTGGGGGAGGGCGAATGTGAGGCTGGGAGCTCACCATTCACCAGCTGCTCGTAGAGAGACGCGAAGTCGTACGTGAGCTCGCGGCGACCGGCCTCGATAGAGGCCCGTGAGAGACTGTCGTACATCGTGGGCGTCGCAGCGATCTCGGCGATCCTCATCGCCAGACCTGCGGCGTCGCCCTGACCGGACGTGACGATACCGGCATTGTCCTCGGCGACGGCGAGCCACGGCAACTCGTACATCGCGACGGGCAGGCCCCGCGACTGGGCTTCGGGAATCGTGAGCGGGTATCCCTCGATGACACTGGTGTTCACGAAGAGATCGCTGGAATCGATGGCAGCGATCAATTCGTCGCCGTGGAGGGGGCCGACCGCGTGCACGCGGTCGGCGACACCGTGCTCGGACGCGAGGGCCATCAGCTTCTCAGCGCTCATTCCGCTCCAATCCGGGCCGACGATGCGCATCCGGAAGTCGACGCCGAGACGGTCGAGCTCTGCCGCGACCAGGACCAGTTCTGCCACACGCTTCGTGCGCTGCTCGAGTCTGCCCCACCAGATGAGCTCGATCGGACGCCGCTCCGGGGCATGCTTGGGCTCCGCGACCGCCGATGACTCGAGCAGCAGCGGGGAAGGCGGGTTCGGCAGGTAAGAGACTCTGGGCATGCCGCGCAGCTTCCAGAACGCGACATCGAGCGGAGACAGCACGATCAGGTGTGAGAGCGCAGACACATGGCGAGCCTGGAAGTCCAGGCTGTTGAGACCGAGGAGAAGTGACCGGCCCGCGAAGTTGTGGGCCCAGCCGATGGTCGCCGCTCCCTCGGCACTCGCCGCGAGGGCGAACGCCGGCCACGTCCGCGTGTAGAGCCAATGGTGTTCGATCACGACATCGACCTCGCGGGTGCGGCACAGCTCCGCCCACTGATCGAGCTTCGAAGCGAGATCAGGGCCGTCGACCTCGACGAATTCGACTCCGGGCGGAACCATCGCTGCATCGCTCCCGGGCTCTCGCGCCGCGATGGTCACCGAATAGCCCGCCTGGACGAGGAACCTCGCCTGCGAGAGCAGAACCCCCGACACGCCGCCGGTTCGCACGATGTTGGTGGTGAGCAGCACGTTGCGGACAGCTCGTTCGCCCAGGTGCCTGACACCGAGGTGACGGGCCGCCGTGTCGAGGGCTGCTGGCCAGAACCGCGCGGTTCCCTTGACGATATCGCGCGCGGGCGCACGGGTCAGAAGATGCTGGAACGTGGCATCGAGCAGATGCTCGGCCGTGTGCTCGGCGAGGTAGTAGGTCGTGTAGCCGATGATCGATGACCGAGCGGCCTGGTAGGTGTCGACGATGAAATCGGATTCGTCGCTCCGCGCGGAGATCCGATCGACGGCGGGCGCGATGGTGTTGATCGCGTCGATCGCTCCTGCATAGAACTTCGCCCAGCCGAGGTCCGCCACCTTCTGCCCGCTGCCCCCTCGGCCGAAATGATAGCGATACAGGCGGTCCGGCATCGAAGCGTACTTCGTGGCCAGCGCCGCGGCGAGGAAGGTGATGGGCAGGTCGTTCACACGCGGGATCACGAGGTCGTCCGGCATCAGCGCGTACGCGTCGGCGAGGACCTGTGTACGGAAGAGGAAGCGCCAGAGCTGTCCCTGAGCGGGTTGGTCGACCGGGAAGAGGCCCCGAAGAACGTCCGTCCCGGTGAGTCCGTCCTGCGTGGGCTGCAGTCGTGCTTCGAAGCCGCCGCCGGTCGCGCCGTCGTTCCTCACGACGTCGATGCCGAACTGCACGAGGTCAGCACCGGTCGCGACGGCCCTCGCCAGGGACCGCTCCGCAGCGACCTCGGCCAACTCGTCGTCTCCGTCGAGGAAGAGCAGATGCGCGGCCCGTGCCTCGAGGATGCCGATTCTCCGCGCCTGGTACGCAGACAGGTTCTGCCCCTGCCGGATGACCCGGACGCGCGCGTCTCGCATCGCGTACTGCTCGACGATCTCAGCGGTCCCATCGCTGGATCCGTCGTCGACGACGATGACCTCGACCGCCTGCAGAGTCTGGCGAAGACAGCTCTCGACAGCTCCGGCGATCACCTCGGCGTCGTTGTAGACGGGAATGACGATCGATACGAGTGGCGTGGATTCCATTCTGCTCTCACCCTGTTGAGAAACTCGCGTGGTCATGACTTCCGCCCTCGGCCCTGGGACGCCCGCCATGTGTCGATACGGAGGAGTGCGGATTTGACGCGTCGCGCAGCGGGGCGGATCCACGGAGCACGATCGATGGCGCGCTGTCCTGGACCGGTGAGCCGCCGTTCGATCGTGGCGGCCAGGGTCTGCGGTCCCGCAGAGTGACGTCTGCCGGCGGTGCTCGCCGTGCGCCCTCGCCTCTTGCTCCCGGAACCTCCGGTCGGCGCGGGTGCGGGCCTGTTCTCGGCGAAGAAGATCAGCAGGTCGAGGATCTGCTGTCCTGACTCCATCGAAGGAGCGGGCGAGAACTCGTCGGGGAGGTCGCCGAGGACGAGCTTCTGGTAGAGATCGTCGAAGTCCACCGCTCCGATGCGCTCGGCTGCGTCGATGGACGCGCGAGACAGCTCTTCATAGCGATCCGGATCGTCGATCAACGCGAGTACGGCATTCGCGAGCGCCCGGGCATCCCCTTGCGCCACCGGGATGACGCCCGGATTCTCCTGGACTGGCAGGAGCCAGGGCAGCTCGTACATCACGACCGGGAGGCCGCGTGACTGCGCCTCGGGGATCGTCAGCAGGTATCCCTCGATGATGCTGGTGTTGATGAAGACATCCGAGGAGTCGATGGTGTCGACGAGACTCTGTCCGTGCCGCGCCCCCGTCAACTCGACCACGCCCTCGACACCCCTCTTCCGGGCGAGGGCGGTCAGGCTGGCTGCAGTGGTGTCATTCCAATCCGGACCGACGATCCGCAATCGGAAGTCTGCACCTGCACGCTTGAGCGCGACAGCCACCTCGATGAGATGCGTGACCTTCTTGGTGGTCTCGTCCAGCCGTCCCCACCAGACGAGCTCGATCCGCCGTGAACGCGGCGCGGACCGAGGTGCGACAGCGCCCAGCGAGTCGACGATGAGCGACGAGGGCGGGTTCGGGAGATACGCCACGTGCTCGACACCGCGCAGCTTCCAGAAGGCGACATCGAGCGGCGAGAGCACGACCAGTTGAGCGAGCGCACCGAGGTTGTCCTGCAGCAGCGAGAGCAGATCTGTGCCGTTGTACGTCGGGCGTCCGGAGAACGCATGGATCCACCCGATGGTGGCTGCGTCCAGCGCGTTGGCGACGAGCGCGTATGCGGGCCAGTCCCGTGAGTACATGATGCGGTGGTCGATGACGAGATCGATCTCGAACTCGCGGCAGTGCGCCGTCCACTGACGGAGACGCTCGCTTTTGCCGGAGCCGAGGAGCTCCACGAGCGTCGCGCCCTCGGGGACCAGTGACATGTCGCTCCCGCGACGGTGCGCGAGAATGGTGACGCGGTAGCCTGCGGCGAGCAGGACCTGTGCCTGCGAGATGAGAACGCTCGACACTCCGCCCATCGTCAGGACGTTCGTCGTCAGGAGCACGCTCCGCGCGTTCCGCCCGCGAAGAGGAGGGTGGTCAGCGAACTCGGTGACGGAGGCGAGCGCGTCCGGGGCGAACGCGGCGGCCGCCGTGACCACGTCGGCGGAGCTGACGCTGCTGCGCAGGGCACCTCGGACCTCGTCGCGCATCTCCTGCGTCGAGCGCTCCGAAAGGGCCACCGCCTGGCCGATCGCAGCAAGTCGAGTCGACTCGTAGGCATCCACGAGCGGTTCGGGATTGAAGTGGTGGCGTGCCGCGCTCCGCACGAGGGGAGCGACCGCATCGAGGACCGCGATCGTCTCGACCGCCGCGCGCATCCGGTCGTCGGCGGCGACAGGGAGCACGTCACTCCCGCGTGAGGGGAAATGCCGGTAGATCCGAGCGTTGAAGGAGACGTAGGTGTCTGCCTCGGCAGCTGTGAGGAGCACGACGAGCACATCGTCGGCCCACGACTCCGAGAGTCCAGCGGGAGGCAACGCGGCGCACGCTGCTCGCAACCTCTCGGCGCGAAACGCGAGCCTCCACAGTCGGGTGTCGGTGGGGGAAGACGGGGGGAACAGCCGACGGAGGATCTCGACCCCGTTGAGGCGGGCATGCTCCGGGACCAGCGTTGCAGAGGACGGACCGCTACCGGCTGGCGACTCCGCGGTCTCGATGCCGAACTCCACGATATCCGCGTCGAAACGAGTGGCGTGTCCGTGGACCTTGACGGCAGCGTCCGGGTGCAGCTCGTCGCCGAGTCGGAGGAACATCACATACGGCGCGCTCGCGGCGGCGACCCCTGCGCGCAGCGCCTCTCTCGTCGTCCCGTCGCCCTCATGCTCGATGACGCGGACACGGTCGTCTCGCGGGATCAGGTCCCGTGTCGCCTGCGCAGACGCGCGGTCGACCACACAGAGGATCTCGAGGGGAGCAAGAGTCTGATCGAGGCATGACTGGAGCGTCTCTGAGGTCCATCGAGTGTCCGAGCGGATGAGGACGACGATGGTGACGAGTGGCGACGGCGATGACATGGCGATTCCGACTTCTCAAGAGGCGTCGACTACCGCGACGCGGCGGCAGACCGGTACACGGCGGTGAACTGCTGCGAGACGGTGTCAGGATCGCGCGCGTCCAGATCCGGTGTGCCGGTGGGGGGCGACTTCGCGAACGATGCGAGGGCCTTCTCCAGCTCGACGGCTGTGAGGCGCCCTGGGTGCAGCCGTACCCACGAGTCTCCGACCTCTGCAGCGAGATCCCTCGTGAACGGTGTGTCCTCGACCAGCACAGGGCGGTCCAGAGACAGCGCCAGCAGCATCGTGCTCATCGATTCGTCCGTCTCCGGGGCCTCGACGATCACGAGCGCAGCTCTGCTGATCTCATCGACCCGAGCGGCGTCTGAGACTGTGTCGTCCAGCAGCGTGATGGTCTTGCTGTTCACGCTGATCGTGCGTGCGAACGACGAGGCGAGCCGCGAGGGAATCTTGCCCACGATGCGCAGCGTGTGCGCAGGAAGATCTGCGTAAGCGAAGACCTTCACCGCCGCCTCGTAGGCGCTGTGGAAGCTGTCCGGAGTGACGAAGAGCAGACGGCCGGACTCAGCGACGCCGCGGGGGTAGCCCAGGAACCGGAAGCGCAGATGACCATGCGGGATGAGTGTCGCCTCGCGCCCCTGCGGGACCGTGCGATGCGCGCTGTGGGTGATGTAGGTCGACGTCGCTCTGTCGAGGATGGCTTCGGCTCGGGATCCTCGTGAATCTCGGTCGACGTCGGCGGTCACGGTTCGCACGAGTGAGACTCGCCGTCGCTTGAGAGCCCGTGTGAATGCAGTCGCTCGGGCGACCTTCTCGGATTCGGGCACGCGGCGGTTCCCCAAGACGGCGGCCGAGTCGGTGAGATGAACGACGTCCACTGAGTCGCGGCCACTCGGGGCGTCTCGGTACTCGAAATCGATCCCGAAGGGAGGGCTGGAAACCGAGCTGTCTCCCAGAATCTGATCCACGTAACGGAGACGATGCGAGGGAGGACGTCCGGATACGAGTACTTTGAGACTCACGTCTCGCTCGTCCCCGCTGGGACTCACACGGCCCAAACGGGTCCGCGTGCGGGCGACGAGAGACCTGAACGCGAACGACACACTCCTAACAATAGACTTTGACCTCGGTGAACATGGAAACTACTCAGAATGTCTTCGCGCAGTTGAGCGGCCAGGACGACAACCTCGGCGATTCCGAGCTTCGCGTTGCGTACCTCGATGCCCTTCGCGGTCAGGGAAGGCACGTGCACGTCTTCCTCGCGACGCCCACGACCGACTACTCCGCGCGGTTCTCGACCACATCGGATGTCACCTTCTACGAGGACCGGGTGTCATGGGCTCGTGCGATGAACGCGACGACGCGCCCCGTCTACGCGTTCAACGCGGGCGAGATCAACCCGCGTCCGGGGGTCTTCCCTGGACCGCGCCTGGTCAAGGAAGCCACGCGCGCGGTGTCGAACGGCGGCATCGTGCTCGCCACGGGCATCGGCATCCGCAACGCTCAGGATGTGAGCTCCGTGAAGTTCGACCCGGCGTTCCGCGACGCCGCGGTCATGTCGTGGCGCGACCAGGGCTCACGGGATGCCGCAGGCTTCGGCGGTTTCGCACCGGACTGGGCGTACTCGCTCGGTCGGGCGACCGCTGACTGGGCCAAGCCCGACGAGCGGCCGCTCCTCGCGGTCACGTTCCGGTTCGACCGGCCGTGGCCGGGCGATGAGTGGCTCTCGGCGGTGAGGGCGTTCGCTCGTGCGACGTCGACCCGCATCGTGACGGTGACGCAGGTGGCGCGCGATTCTCCCCGTGCGGTGCGTCTCGCTGAAGCGCTGGGAGGCGACTATCTGGAGCCCCCGAGCATGCGCCACGACGCGCTCGACGAGTACGTGCGCGCGGTGTACAGGCAGTCGCTCGCTGTCATCAGCGATCGAGCGCACGGCCTCATCATGGGCGCGAGCGAGGGTGCGTACCCGATCGGCTCGGGAAGCGACCCGCACAAGATCTCCCGCCTGCTGGCGGCGGTGGGTCTCGGCGACCTCGTCGGTCGGTACGACCAGTTCGGCGACTTCGCCCTTCGATTCGAGACCCACCTTCCGACGCTCGCACCGGCGGTGAACGTCGCCCGCGCCGAGATCGTAGACCTGACCGCGCGAATCCGTGCGGCGATGGACGCAGTGGCGTAAGGCCCGCGGTCGGGCCTCAGCGCGCGCCGAGCCACCCCTTCGCGCGGTGCGCGAGCGGCTGGAGTCCTGGGAGGCGCCGAAGAGCTGCTCGCCCGAGTGGTGCCGCGGACTGCCACATGCGCTTGCCCCAGGTCGGCGAATCCGTGGACGCGACGGTGCGACCCTCCGCCCGCTCGGCGAAGAACACCAGAAGTCCGAGCAGCTGCCGCGCATCATCGAGAGCCGGCTGAGGTGCGAACTTCGGCGGAAGACCACCGGTGACTAGGTCGACATACAGCTGAGCGAAGTCGTCCTCGCGTGCCCGCGACGCGGCGTCCAGCGACGCCCGAGACAGCTGCAGATAGCTCTCCGGGTCCTCGAGCGTCTCCGCGAGCCGAGAGGCGAGACCCCGCGCGTCGCCCTGCGGCACGGCGACGACGCCCTGGTTCTCCTGCACGAGTGTGAGCCACGGCAGCTCGTACATGAAGACGGGCAGCCCGCGAGCCTGCGCCTCCGCGATCGTGAGCTGGTACCCCTCGATGATGCTCGTCGAGATGAAGGCATCTGCCGAGTCGATCGCAGCGACCAGGGCAGCCCCTCGCAGAGGCCCGACCGCGGCGACGGCGTCGCCGACGCCGCGCCGCCGTGCGAGCGCGTTGAGCTTCTTCGCGGTGACGTCATCCCAGTCGGGCCCGATGATCGTGAGGGCGAACGGCACGCCGAGGGCGCGCAGCTGCACGCCCACCTCGACGAGCTCACGCACCTGCTTGGTGCGCTGCTCGAGTCGTCCCCACCACACCAGCTCGAGCCGACCCGACGGGGCGCGCTTCGCACTCGAGTGAGCCGCCGACTCGAGCATCAGCGGCGAGGGGGGATTCGGCAGGTATGCGACGTGTTCGACGCCCCGCAGTCGGAAGTAGGCGACGTCGAGCGGCGACAGAGTGATGAGCTGGGCGAGCGTCGGGCTGCACCGCTCGATGAGCGTCAGCCGGTCGTTGCCGTCGTACACGGGCCGAGCGACGAAGTTGTGCAGCCAGCCGATCGTCGCCGCGCCCTCTGCTCGCGCCACGAGGGCGAACTCCGGCCAGGTGTCCATGTAGAGCACCTGATGGTCGATGATCACATCGACCTCGTGTGCTCGGCAGAGCTCAGCCCACTGCGCGAGCTGATCGGAAAGCCGACGTGAGGCGAGCTCGACGAACGGGATGCCGGCGGGCAGCGCGCTCGCGTCGCTCCCGCCGTTGCGCGCCACGACGGTCACGCGGTAACCGGCTTCGTGCAGGTATCGCGCCTGCGACGTGAGCACGGCGGAGACGCCTCCGGTGCGCAGCGTCGATGTCACGAGCAGGATGCTGCGCGCGGGCCGTTCGGGCAGGCCCTGCCACGTCGTATGGAACTTCAGAGCCTTGAGTGTCGCCGGATAGAACCGCGCGGCCGCATGCACGATGTCCTGCCCGCTCGCGACCGTGTGCAGGTGCGCGAGAGCGCTGTCGAGCACTGCGTCATCGCTGTGCTCGACGAGTTGAAAGCACACATACCCGATGATCGAGAGGCGCACGGACTCATAGGTGTCGCGCACGAGGCCCGGGTCGGCGTGAGACACGGTGAGCGCATCGACGGCCGGCCCGATCGCATCGACTGAATTGATCGCTCCGGTGTAGAACTGCGCGCGTTCGACGGTGTCGACACGGTGACCGCTGCCGCCGCGACCGAAGTGGTAGCGGTACAGCCTGTCGGGAACAGCGGCATAGCTCGTCGCGATCACCGCCGCGAGGAACAGCAGCGGGAGGTCGTTGACTCGGGGCAGCGCGAGGTCGTCGGCGACCAGCGAGTACGCCTCGCGCAACACGCGGGTGCGGAAGAGGAACCGCCAGAGCTGGCCCTGCGCCGGCTTTCCCAGGGGAAACAATCCGCTCAGCACGTCGTGGCCGGTCAGCGGATGCTGCGGCGGCTGCAGCCGCACCTCGTAGGGACTGCCGGTGCGGCCGTCGCGCTCGACCACGGTGACGCCGAAGCCGACGATGTCGGCATCCGTCGCCTCGGCCTGCGCGACCGCTGTCGCTGCGGCATCCGGCGTCAGCTCGTCGTCGCCGTCGAGGAACATCACACGGTCGGCGTTCGCCGCGAGGACTCCTGTGCGGCGGGCCTGGAACGCCGACAGATTGCGGTCATGACTCACCACATGCACCCGCGGGTCTCGGTGCCGGAAGCGCTCGAGCACGGCTGCGGTGCCGTCGGTCGACGCATCGTCGACGCAGATGATCTCGATATCGACCAGCGTCTGTGCCAGGGCGCTCTCGAGAGCCGTCGCGACAGTCGCTTCGTCGCCCGAGACCGGCATGACGATGGTGAGCAGAGGGCGGAGTGTCATCGCGGACGAGTCTATCCGCGGGCCGGGATAGCCTGAGGGCATGAAGATCGCCATCGCAGGGACCGGATACGTCGGCCTGTCCAACGCCGTCATCCTCGCCCAGCACCACGAGGTGTTCGCCGTCGACATCGACCCCGCCAAGGTCGAGATGCTCAGTCGCCGAGTCTCGCCCATCGCCGATGTCGAACTCGAGGACTACCTCGCCACGCATGATCTCGACCTCACAGCGACGGTCGATGCCGAGGCGGCTTATAGGAACGCGGATTTCGTCGTCGTGGCCACCCCGACGAACTACGACGAGGTCACCAACTACTTCGACACCTCGACGGTCGAGAACGTCATCGATACGGTCCTCGCGGTGAACCCTGACGCGGCGATCGTCATCAAGTCGACGGTGCCGGTGGGATTCACCGCGCGCATGAACGCAGAGCATCCGCGGGCGGCGATCGTCTTCTCGCCGGAATTCCTGCGCGAAGGGCGCGCGCTGCACGACAACCTCTATCCGTCGCGCATCGTCGTCGGTGACCGGGGCCCTGTCGGAGAGGCCTTCGCCGCGCTTCTGCTCGAGGGCGCGATCGCCACCGACGTGCCCGTGCTGCTCACCGAGTCGACCGAAGCCGAGGCGATCAAGCTCTTCGCCAACACCTACCTGGCGCTGCGCGTGGCGTACTTCAACGAGCTCGACACCTACGCGGTCGTGCACGGGCTCGACACCAAGCAGATCATCGAGGGCGTGGGACTCGACCCGCGCATCGGGTCGCACTACAACAACCCCTCCTTCGGCTACGGCGGATACTGCCTGCCGAAGGACACCAAGCAGCTGCTCGCGAACTACTCCAAGGTGCCGCAGAACCTCATCGCCGCGATCGTCGATGCCAACAGCACCCGCAAGGATTTCGTCGCCACCGACATCCTCGCCCGAGAGCCCCGCACCGTCGGCGTGTACCGCCTCGTCATGAAGTCGGGGTCTGACAACTTCCGGGCATCGTCGATCCAGGGCATCATGAAGCGCATCAAGGCGAAGGGCGTCGAGGTGGTCGTCTACGAGCCGTCCCTCGACGAAGACGAGTTCTTCCACTCGGAAGTCGTGCGCGACCTCGACGAGTTCAAGGCCAGAGCCGATGTCATCATCGCCAACCGCTCGACCGATGCGCTCGACGACGTCGCCCACAAGATCTACACGCGCGACATCTACGGTCGCGACTGAGTCGCCTCAGGGCGACGGAATCGCCGTGTGGGGTAGCATGATCCGATATGCCGCCCTGGTGCAGACTCGCCGCGCATCGGGGTAGAGAGAGGTAGAGGATTCCGAATGGGAGCGATGGCTGTGCCCGCGACCGCCGGTCTGACGGAGGTGGGGACACGTCCTCGATTGGGCGTCTACCTCGTCGAGACGTGGCGTCTGCGCACGTTTGCGTTGCGGTTGGCCGGCAGCCGTCTGATCGCAGGGTTGTTGCCGAACCGACTCGGCGTCCTGTGGATCGTTCTCAAGCCTCTCGCGCTCGCGATCGTCTATGGCACCATCTTCAACTTCATCCTCGCCGGTGCCGCACGACCCGCGAACTTCGTGCCGTATCTCATCGTCGGCGTCTTCGTGTTCGAGTTCTTCACCGGGTGCTTCGGCAGCGGGTCGAAGGCGATCACCAGCAACGCGAAGCTCGTGCAGAGCTTCGGATTCCCGCGCATTCTGCTCCCGGCGTCCGTGATCGCCGAACAGGCGATGCGAATGATCCCCGTCGTGGTCCTGCTCGGCATCCTCCTGCTGATCCTGGGTGAGCCGATCTCATGGTCGTGGCTGCTCATCGTTCCGATCCTCGCGGTCATGGGCGTGTTCAACTTCGGTGTCGCACTGGTGGTCGCCCGTATCGCGGTGCGCACGCGCGACATCCAGCAGCTGGTGCCGATCATCAACCGTGTGCTCTTCTATGCGAGCGGGATCTTCTTCAACGTCGACGGCGCACTCGCCGAATTCCCGACGATCCTCACGATCGTGCACCTGATCCCGACGTACGACTTCATCTCCCTCGCGCGAGACGTGCTGTTGTCCGGATACTCGGCACCGCTGCTCGCATGGATCGCTGCTCCGGTCTGGGCGTTGGTGATGCTCGTCGGCGGCGTGCTCTATTTCTGGCAGGGCGAACCGAGGTACGGACTCAGTGACTGACCTCCTGCTCCCCGGACAGTCTCCCGTGGCAGCTCATGCGCCGCGGGCGATGATGATCGCCGACGATGTGCACGTCAACTATCGCGTCTTCGCCGCAGGCAAGAGGATGACCGCACGAGAGTCCCTGACGAGTCTGAGCTCGATCCGGGGCGGGCGTGATCTGCAGGTGGTCCCCGCGCTGCGCGGAGTCAGCTTCACTGCCACCGAGGGTGAGTCGATCGGTGTCGTCGGGCACAACGGATCCGGGAAATCGACCCTGTTCCGGGCGATGAGCGGTTTGATCCCCCCCTCCGAGGGCGCGATCTTCGCTCGCGAGCGACCCGTTCTGCTCGGTGTGAATGCCGCACTCGTCCCCGAGCTCTCGGGGGAGAACAACATCAGACTCGGCCTGCTGGCGATGGGGTTCGCTCCCGATGAGGCGGCGGCTCAGGTCGATGAGATCGCCGACTTCGCAGAGCTCAATGACTTCATCTACCATCCGATGCGGACCTACTCCTCCGGTATGGCGGCCCGCCTGCGATTCGCCATCGCTTCGGCGAGAGCGCATTCGATCCTGCTGATCGATGAGGCGCTCTCCGTCGGAGATCGACGATTCCGGGCGAAGAGCGAGAAGCGCATCAACGAGCTGCGTGACAGCGCCGGTCTGGTGATGATCGTCAGCCACTCGGTCGGGTCGCTCAAGGAGACCTGCGAGCGCGTGCTCTGGGTCCACAAGGGCGAGCTCATCGCCGACGGCCCCGCCGACGATGTGATCTCCGAGTACATCGCGTGGACGAGGAACCCCGGCGCCAGCGCTGTCGGTGCGGCCTCCGCACCGAGGCCCTCGACGAAGAACGCACCGGTCGCGGTCGGGTTCGATCCGAGCACCGTCGTGGACGGTGATTCGTCGCGAGCGCATTCGGTGCCCGTCGCGCTCTCCTCCGCCGCAGACGAGCCACGAGCGATCGCCCGTCGCGAGCGGCACCGCCGCGATGAGAAGCGCACGAGACAGCGCAGCGTTCTGCTGATGGTGCTCTCCGGCGTCGCCGTGCTCCTCGCCGTGGCCGCGGGGGCGATCATCGGCACACTGAGCAGCGTCGCAGCTCCCACCGAACCCGAGTCGTCCCCGCGTCCGACAGCCGCGCCGTCCGCGGCCGCCGCCGCCGATCCGGTCATTCAGAGCTTCGCCGTCAACACGGCCACCGTCGAATGCGCCTCTGAGGACGCTGAAGACGGACAGGTGCTGCTGAGCTGGCAGATCGACGACGCGGAGAGCGTCGCGATCGCGGCGGCAGAGACACAGGTCGATGCGCTCGAGCTACCGCTCGCTGCAGCCCTGCCGGAGAACCTCTCCGATCGAGCCGTGCCCTTCTCCTGTGCGGAAGAGGCCGTCGTCTACACGGTCACCGCAGAGAACGCCGACGGCGTGCGGGTCAGCGCGTCCGCTTCGGTCGCGCGAGTGCTGCCGGTCGAGGAAGAGGAGCCCGACTACGAGGACTCTCGGCCCGAACCGCAGCCCTCGCAGCCGACAGAGCCCCAGCCGGTCACCCCGTCCGAGCCGGCGCCCCCTGTCGAGCCCGAACCGACCACGCCGCCCACCGATCCGGCGCCTGAGCCCACGACGCCACCGATCACGGAGCCTCCCGTCTTTGACCCGGGAACCGGCACCACCACCCCCTGATCGTCCGATGCATCGGACCGAGGAGATCCACCTCATGCGCCGCCGGGATTCACGATCGTCCAGAGCGCCCCGCGCCACCCGAACCTTCGTATCGCTCACAGGGCCCGCGGGCAACATCGGTGACGCGCTGATCCGCCGTGAGACCCTCGGGTGGGCGATGGGCACGAGCGACGAGCTGGTCGCCTACACCGGACATGCGCCCGATGTCTGGCTCACGCAACTGGGCGTGCCTGCCGATGCGATCGTTCTGCGGGACAAGAAATCGGTGCCGCGGTGGCTCCGTCTTCTCGTTCTCGCTCCTCGACACCCCGTGCTGGTGTTCGAAGCGGGCGAGATTCCGCTCGACCGTGGCAACGGGCTCAGAGAGCTCGTGTTCCTGGCCGAGACTCTCATCGTCCGTCTCAAGGGCGGGGTCGTCGTCCGCCCGCCGCGAGGTATCCGCGCGCCCTCGCAGCCCTCGCTCGCGATTCATCGCCTGGCGGCCCGGCTCTCGCAGGTGACTCTGTGGCGCGACGAGTCGACGCTCGCGACTGCGCGATGCGGCCGGCTGGCGCCGGATATCGGATTCTCGGCAGGGACGCGCCCTGGACTCCCGTGGGGCGAGCGCTCCGAGCTGCTGGTGAGTCTGCGCGGTGCGCGCCCGCTGCCGGATGCGGAGTGGCTCAGCGCGGTGTGTGAGACAGCCGAGCGCGCCGGCCTCTCGATCCGCACCGTCGTGCAGGTGCGCGAAGACGAGAGCCGAGCGCGTGAGCTCGCGCAGCTGCTCGGCGGCGAGTTCGACGCCTGGGGCGATACTGATCCCCTCGTACAGGAGGAGAGCCTCCGGCAGCGCTACGAGGCGGCGCAGGTCGTCATCAGCGACCGCATGCACGTGCTCGTGCTCGCCGCTCTGAGCGGGGCGGTTCCCGTCGAACTGGTTCCCGGCCCCACGATGAAGATCACGAAGGCGTTCGCGGCCATCGGGTTGCACGGCGTCTCCGTCGATTCGTCCGCGGATGATCCGACGCGCATGCGCGCGGTGCTTCTCCCGACGCCGGAACGCGCGGCCGAGGTCTCCGAGCGCGTGCGCATCGCGGCGGCGACTCTCGAAGGAATCCAGCACGGGATCCGCGATGCCGTGCGCAGGGTGCGAGCATGACCGACGCCGCGGGGCGAGCCAGCACCCCGCCCGCGCGCATCCTGTTCCTCTCGCATAGCCACCCCTTCGGCGCCTTCCGGGTCGGCAGCCACCACTACTCCCGTGTGCTCGCCGCGCGCGGAGCGGAAGTCGTGCATCTGAGCACCCCGATCTCCCTCCTCCATCGGGTGACCGGACGTGTGGATCGACAGCACCTGGCAATCGTGCCTCGTCGCGCTCGACGCGACGATGACGGAGTGCTGCAGGTCGTCCCGCGCACGACGATGCCGGCGCCGCTGGGAGCGCCGACCGTTGCTCGGATGCTGCAGCGCGAGGGCATCTCCGCCGCATTCGATGCCGTGCTCATCGATCAGCCGCTGCTGTGGGACGGTTCCGTGCGATCGCTCTCGAATCTCGTGATCTATCGACCCACAGACCTGTATCCCGACGGGCTGAAGCACGCTCTGCAGCGACGCATCCTCGACGAGGTCGACGGCGTGATCGCCACATCCGACGAGGTCCTGCGAGGACTCGGAACGCTGCGCGTGCCCTCCCGCGTGCTGGAGAACGGGGCTGAGGTCGCGCGCTTCGCACCGTCTGCCGCCGAAGGCACTCCCCGTGCGGCGCGGTGCGTCTATGTCGGGGCGCTGGACAGCCGGTTCGACTGGGAACGGGTCGAGGCCTGGGCACGAGCACGGCCGGACGTCGGGTTCGTCATCGCCGGGCCGGACGCGCGCCCGCCGCGTCCCCTGCCGTCGAACGTCGACATCGTTGGGCCCGTCGCCTACACAGAGGTCCCGGCTTTGCTGCACACGGCGCGGGTCGGTCTTCTGCCGCTCTCCGACAGTCCCCTCAACGCCGGCCGCAGCCCGATGAAGCTCTACGAGTACCTCGCCGCCGGCCTCGCCGTCGTAGCGCGCGAGACGCCCGGCATCCGCGCAGCATCCGATCTCGGCATCGAGGTGTACACCGACGACAGCGGCGCGGATGCCGCGCTCGAACGCGCACTCGCACAGACGTCGCCGAACCGCGCAGGCGCCGACGCGGCGTCTGCCGCATCGTGGGAGCGCAAGACCGATTCGCTCGAGGACTTCCTCCGGTCGATCCGGGGACGCCGAGCCTGATCAGTCGAGCAGTCTGGTGATCGTCTCCGAGATGATCCCCGCGGTGCGGTTCCAGTCGTAGCCCTCGGGCGGCGACACCCGTCGCTGAACGGACATCGCCTCGGTCAGCGCGTGCGCCCACTCCTGCACATCGTCGGCGGAGTGCACCGCATGACCGCGATCTCCGACGATCTCCGCGACCGATTCGCACTCCGCCCAGTGCACGACAGGGGTGCCGCAGCGGACCGACTCCAGGGCCGGAAGGCCGAACCCCTCGAGCGTCGAGGGCATCACGGTCGCGGCAGCGCCCCGATAGAGGTCGGCGAGCCTCTCGTCGTCGACTCCGGTCACCCAGCGCACTCGGGCGTCGACGAGCCGCTGCGTCGCCCTGGCCTCGAGGTCTGCGATCTCGCGCTCGGGGACGACAGCCACGAGGCGCAGGTCGGGCGCCGAGGCCAGCGCGTCGAGAACGACGTCGAGGTTCTTGTGTGCGCGGCCGTTGCCGACGAACAGCACGTAGGGGTCGGACTGTGGGAGCGCGTCTGCGCGAGGGCGGAAGGCATCAGAGCATCCGTTGCCGGCATTGACGATCTCGACCCCGTCATCCCGTACCCACGAACGAAGCGCTCGGGCCGACGTCTCTGAGACGGTGAGCACGACGCCGGTTCTGCGGATGACGTCTCTGACCGGACCGGAGTAGTAGGCCGCGAACTTCCAGCGGTCGAGGCCCGGGCTGCTCAGCTGGATGAGATCGTGCAGTGTGAGCAGCTGCTTCCGAGCGCGCACGAGAGCGCCGTACCCCGGTGAGTAGACGAGGGCACCGGGCACGGCCGCCGCACCCACCGAGCGGAACGCGTCGACCGCCGAGAACGGGGTGCCGCCGAGGTTCAGCGACTCCCAGGGCAGCGCCAGCCGGGGGAGGACCTCCGCGGCGTAGCGGCCGATGCCGTGCGTACCGCGGTACCGGTCGTCGACGAGGACGGTCACGCGCTCCTCGTCTCCGGCAGGCGCGCCCCGTCGACCGACTCCGCCACCCACTCCCTGATGCGATCGGCGAACACCGCTTCGGAGAACTTCTTCGCCTGCGTTCGGCATGCCTCGGGGGACACGCCGCCGGCCACGTCGACCGCGCGGCGCAGCTCGTCGCGCGACCAGTGCTCGACGAACGCGCCGGTGCTGCCGTCGACGATCGTCTCGGCCGTCCCGCCCACGGGGGTGGCGATCACAGGTCGACCTGCTGCCATGGCCTCGACGGGGACGATGCCGAAGTCCTCGACGGCGGGGAAGACGAGGGCGATACAGCGCTGCAGAAGTGCCCGGTAGAGCTCTGTTCCCGGCGACCGCACGAAGAAGACCCGACCAGGCGCGCGCTCCTCGGCGATCGAACGGAGACGAGCCTCGTCCGGGCCCGCACCCGCGAGCACGACGGGCACATCGGCGGCGACTCCGGCCTCGATCACGAGATCCAGCCGCTTGTAGGGGGTGAATCGAGAAAAGCCGAGGAGGAAGGTCTCAGGCAGGAGTGCGAGGGCGGCCTCATCGCGTGCGTCCGGCTCCGGTGCGCGGAGGAAGCCGGTCACGTCGACGGGAGGGTGGATCACGGTGCTCTCGCGGTGCCATGCCTGAGCGATGCGCTTCTGCACGAACACGCTGTTCGCCGCGATCGCGATCGGCTCCTGGGCGCGCCTGCGATCGAGCCCCTTCAGCATCTTCGCTGCGGTCCTCGCGGCGAAGGTGTCGCCGCGCACATCGAGCTCGGGATTCCATATGTAGCGCGCCGGGGTGTGGGCGTACACCAGCTTCGGGGCGCTGTGCTTAGCTCCTGCGAATCTCGCGTGGTGTGCGAAGAGATGCGAGCTCGCGAGAATCCAGTCCGCCTCCACGTTCGGAAGAGTCCGCCACGCGAGAGGCATCAGCCCCACAGCTGCGGCCTTGCGCCCGCGCAGCGGAGTGCGAGCCAACCACGTCTCGCCGTCGACTTCGAAGCGACCTTCGCTGTCATTCCACAGGCAATAGCGCGCGGCGTCCGGGAACACCTCGCTCATGGCCTCGAAGACGTTCTCGGAGCCGCCTCTCGGCGCGAGCCATTCGTGCACCAGCACGCCGCTCACAGCGCCGACCTCGCACCCCGTCGTGCGCGGGCGCGCAGTGTCGGCGGGGCCTCTGCAAGCATGCGTCGAGTCTAGGGAAGTTCTGCGCACACGGCTGCGATGGGCTGTCAGCTTCGTCTCGACTCCACCCGATATGTTGGAGGGCGAACACTACGGGGGAAGGACATGATGGCTCTGCGCGCGACGAAGAAGACGATCATCATCGCGAGCGCGGTCACCGTGCTCCTTGTCGGAGGGGGCGCCGCGGCTGCGATGGTGATCTCCGGGCAGCAGGCCCAGCCTCGCGCCGAGGCATCGCCATCGCCTGAGGCCACTCCCGAGCCGGTCGTGACCGAACAGCCGGCCGTGGTCCCTGTCACGAACGTCGCGCGGGCCTCGGTCGACGCATGGACGCTCGCGGACCGCAGAGTAGTAGGCACGGTCCTTCCCGAGGTCGGCGACGCGGCGCAGGGCGCCGTGTCGCTGCGCGTGGATGCGCCGGCCGACGATGCGGACATCATCGCTGCGTCCGCACCCGTCGCGCTCGCTCCGAGTACGGACTACACGCTCCGAGTATCCGTGCGGGTGCTCGCCGAGGAGAAGACCGAGACCGGGGTTCGCCTGAACGTGGCGGGTCAGACCTTCACGCTTCCCGAGTTGGATGCGGAGTGGGAGACGATCGAGTTCCCGTTCACGTCGGCGAGCGATCAGCCCGCCGCGTCGACGTTCGACGTCGCGTTCTCCGGTGCCGTGCGAGGTTTCGGGATCGACGACGTGTCGATCACCGCGGCCGGCGGCGACAACCTCGTGCCCAACGGATCGTTCGAGGCCGTGCAGACGCCGGCCGGCATCGTCAACGACTCTCTGATCATGACCGACGAATCCGCTCTGCTCGCCGTCTCGCTCGCTGAAGGGCCCGTGCAGTGGAGCGCCACGTCGACGTCCGGTGGTGAGCCGATCACCGGCGAGTTCGGTTCCACGGGTCCGCTTTCCGCCCTGCCCCTGACCGGCGTATCGCAGGGACACTACACGGTCGCCGTCAACGACTCCGCGGGTCGGCAGATCCAGACGGATGTCGCTGTGATCGACGCCGACGGCTTCGCCGTGGCCCAGGACGGCCGCTTCGGGGTGGGAGCGCATGTCGAGAAGGAGGCCTTCGTCGGCACGGGTTCGCTGGCGGCTGCGATCGGCTTCGCCGAGGTGCGCAACGACATCTCGTGGGAGCGGAACGAGAAGGTGGCCGGGCAGTACGCGTGGGATGAGAACTATGTGCGCGAGTTCGAGCGCATGCACGCGAACGACGTGAAGCTGCTGGGCCTCGTCGTCTACGGCAACAGGCTCTACGGCGCCAGGAAGGCACCGGGCAATGAGACCTCGATCCAGGCATACGGCGCCTATGCGAAGGCCGTCGCCGACAGGTTCGACCTCGTCGGACTCGAGGTGCTGAACGAGTTCAACCATCGTGAGAACGACACGGCGTGCGGGGCGGCGCCGGCGTGCTACGTGCCCATCGCGCAGTCGGTCCGCGACCACGTCAGCACGGCGTATCCGGAGCTCCCGATCGTCACCGGTTCCACCGCACTCTACGACCGCGATTGGTTCGTCGGGTTCTGGCAGGCCGGCGGGATGGGCGTGACCGATGTGGCGAGCTACCACCCGTACGAATCGTGGATCAACCGCGACGCCGATCTGATCGCGGGAACCGTGCAGCAGTCCTACGCCGACATGCAGGAGACCGCGGGGGAGACCCGGCCCGTGTGGGTGACCGAGATGGGGTTCCCGACGCACTATGCAGGAGTCTCGCTGCTCGAGCAGGGGCAGATGATGGTGCGCAACCAGGCGCTTGCCTTCGCCAACGGCGTCGAGAAGTACTTCTGGTACGACCTGGTGAACGACACCCCCGACCCCGCTGCGGGCGAAGCGAACTTCGGGCTCTATGAGAACGCACCACGTGCAGGCGTCGTCGCTCTCGCTCCGAAGCCCGGGGCTTTCGCCCAGGCGCTGATGATCACTCAGCTGCGCGACAAGGCCTTCACCTCGGATGAATCCGACGAGCAGACCTCGGTCGAGGTCTTCGGTTCAGGAGATGAGGCGACGCGCATCGCGTGGGCGCCGCAGGGCGAGGTGCAACGCACCTTCACGTCCGACGTTCCCCTGGTTGTCACCGACATGTCCGGAAACACCGAGACGATCGAGCCCGAGGACGGCGAGGTCTCGCTGACTCTCGGCGCGTCTCCGATCTTCATCTCCTCGGAGTCCGAGTGAGCGCGGACGGGGCGGCTTCAGGCGTCGCCGGTACAATTCACCAGATCACCCCCGCACGAAAGGTACGTCGTCCATGAGCGCAGAGCGTCAGGATGCGCAGGGCATCGACGAGCGGATGCCGGGCCGTCAGCGGCGGCGGCGCCGAATCTGGACCGTTGTCATCCTGGTCATCATCGCCTTCCTCATCGCGGTGTGCTGGGTGGGACTGCGCGCGATCACGGTGAAGGACGGACTCGTCCAGAGCCAGGACCTCATCTCGGAGATCCAGGGCGGTGGCGACGTCGACGATGCGCTCCCTCAGCTCTCCGAAAGCGCCGCCAGCGCCGGTGCCGCGGCGTCCGACCCTGTGTGGTGGGTCATGGAGTGGGTCCCGGTCGTGGGCGACAACCTCAAAGGTGTGCGCCTCGCGGCGCAGTCGCTCGACGCACTCGTCAACGGCGTCGCCGTGCCGGTGATGGGTGACGAGGATTCCACCGGATCGATCACCGAGCGGCTCCTCGATGCCACAGACGACCAGGCGACGCACATCACCGAGCTCGCCGACGGACTGGAGTCCGTCTCCAAGTCGCCCTTCCTGGTCTCCGTCGTGCGCGAGGGAGTCGATCAGGTCGACGAGGTGATGTCGGCGGCCGCCCCGATGATCGGGGTCCTTCCGAAACTGCTCGGCGGCGACGGCGAGCGCAAGTATCTCCTCGTCTTCCAGAACAACGCCGAAACGCTCGCGCTCGGGGGCAGCGCCGCCGCCCAGACTCTCGTGAAGGTCGATGAGGGGGCGATCGCGATCGGCGCGCAGGGAGACAGCGGCAACTATCAGAACGGCGTCGCTGTCGACGTGGAGGTGCCCCCGAACGCCATCCAGCTGTACACGCGCTATCTCGTCGACCACATCAACACGAGCATGAGCCGCCCCGACTTCCCCACCGCAGCGAAGATCATGCGTGCCTGGTGGCAGCGCGACATCGCAGACGACGAGATCGCCGGTGTGGTCTCGATCGATCCGCTGGCGCTGGGGCGCATCCTCAAGGCGACGGGCCCCATCGAGCTCGCCTCGGGCGAGGTCCTCTCCGAAGAGAACGCGGTCTCCCTGCTGCTGAGCGAGGTCTACGGGCGCTGGGACTCGTACAAGGAGCCCGAACTCGTCGACGGATTTTTCGCCGACACGGCTGCCGCGGTCTTCGACAAGATCGCCGCCGGTGACTTCGATCTGAAGGACATGCTGTGGGCCATCACGGAGAGCGCGTCTCACGGCAGTGTGCTGGTCTGGAGCGACGACGAGCAGGTGGCTGAGGCGATCGAAGGGGCCAAGATCAGCGGGGTGCTTCCGGCGGACAACTCCAACGTGACCACCATGGGCATCTACTTCAACAACAGCAACGGCTCGAAGATCGACTACTTCACGGAGACGGCGACGACGGCCACTGCCGTGTGCGAAGCAGACACGGCGACGTTCACGGCCACCGCATCGCTCACGTTGCCGCTGACGCAGCGCCAGGCCGAGGCGCTGCCGCGCTATGTGCAGAGCATGACCTTCGGCGCCCGGTTCCGCGATTGGATCTTCGTCTACGGTCCTCCGGGGACCACGCTCGCGGATGCGACCTTCAACGGTGACGAGGTGTCGGTCATGCATCGTGACATCGATGATCTCGGTCGGCCGGTGGTCGCGTTCGAGGCCTGGTTCGACCCGGGGGATTCGGTCGACGTCACCGCGACGTTCGTCGGCGGCGATGACGACTACGGCCCTCTCGAGGTGAGGACCAACCCGATGGTGCGGGGCGCGAAGCCCGTCGTCACGGACGGCTGCTCCGGCTGAGGCCTGTCCCCGATTCCGGGCAGACCGATATACTTGCTCGCGTTCTGGCGTCAGTACAGCCGAGGGGGGTGAGAGTCGTCGTCGTTCAAGTCGAGCACGGTGGCTTCAGTGCCCCGCGTGAGTCGACGAGCACCGCCCAGGTTCGCGTGAAGAAGATGCGGCGACCAGCGTGGACTCGGCTCTACGCGAGTCGCCTCTTCTACAACGACGTGGTGGTCGTGCTGGTCACGCTGATCGTCGCCGCGATCATCGTGCTTCCCGGGCTTCTGACCGGTGTGTCCTGGCCCAGCGGACCCCGAGTGTCGTACCTGGTCGTGCTCGCATCGATCGGCATCCTCTGGCTGATCGCCTTGGACGTGGCGGATTCGCGGGACCGCCACACCGTCGGGCACGGAGCGGATGAATACCGACGCATCGTCAACGCGTCGATCGGAGTGTTCGCGGTCACCGTCGCGATCGCGTTCTTCCTCGGGATGGAGCTCTCCCGGGCCCTCGTCGCTGTCGTCTTCCCCCTCGGTCTGGTGCTTCTGCTGCTGTCGCGATGGATGTGCCGCCAGTGGCTGCGTGGTCGGCAGAAGACGGGGCAGTATCTGCACAGGGCGGTCGTGATCGGCGAGCCGTCGAAGGTGGCCCTCGTCGGGCGCGAGATCCGGCGGGCGAAGAGCAGCGGGTACGAGATCCTCGGCGTGATCACCGAGAACACCTCCGCTGCCGACATCTCGGGCTTCGAGGTGCTGGGCGACATCGCCAACGTCGAGCGGGTGCTCGATGAGGTGCGCTTCGATGCGCTGATCATCGTCGGGTCGGATGACCTCGACCCCCTGACGATGCGCCGCCTGGGCTACTCGGTGTCTGACCGTGACATCCAGCTCATCATGGCCCCAGTGCTGACGGATATCGCCGGGCCGCGCATGCATGCGACACCCGTCGCCGGTCTGCCCCTCGTGCACGTCGACTTCCCCCGCATGGAAGGCGCGAAGCGCTTCCTCAAGCGCGCCTTCGACATCGTCGGATCCTCGCTGCTCCTCGTCGCCCTGTCTCCGGTCTTCCTCGTCGCGGCTATCGCCATCCGCATCGACGGACCTGGCAGCATCTTCTTCCGTCAGGAGCGGATCGGCCGCGGAGGACATACGTTCGGCATGCTCAAGTTCCGGTCGATGGTGGCCGACGCCGACGACCAACTGGCGACGCTTCTCGATCTGCAGGGCGCCGCCGGCACGCCGTTGTTCAAGATCAACGACGACCCGCGCATCACGAAGGTCGGACGCTTCTTCCGCAGACACTCCATCGACGAGCTGCCTCAGCTGGTGAACGTGTTCCTCGGGCACATGAGCCTCGTCGGACCGCGGCCGCAGCGTGCCACGGAGGTCGCGCTCTACGACGACTTCGCTCATCGCCGCCTGCTCGTCAAGCCGGGCATGAGCGGACTCTGGCAGGTGAGCGGGCGCTCGTCGCTGTCGTGGGAGGAGACCATCCGCCTCGACCTGTACTACGTCGAGAACTGGTCGCTCATGCAGGACCTCATCATCCTGTTCCGCACGGTGCGCACGGTGGTCGCCCCCGGTGCCACGGCGCACTGAGTCCGGGTCGCGAAGATTCCCGGCGACTGTCCGCGTCGCATCCACGGCTGAGGCCGGTCGCTGGGTACATTCAAAATCATGAGATCCCCCCTTGCCCGATGTGTCGCCGCGAGTGCTCTGGTCGTCTTCCTCGTCGGCGGTGCCTCGGGCTGCGCTGCGGCTCCGGGCGCGTCGAGCCCCGTTCCGACCTCGACGGCTTCGACTCCCGACCCCACGCCATCGACCGCTCAGCCGACCTCCGAGCCGTCGGTCGCCCCGGAGCCGACGCCGACCGCGTCCGACGACTTCGGCGGATTCGCCAGTGCGGAGTTGGCGCAGATCTGCATCGACGCGACGCTCTCGGCCTTCCCGGCCGACGTCGCCTTCACGATCGAAGACACCCGCATCGAGCAGCGACTGGTCTCGCCCGAATGGCTCGTGCTGGTTCCTGCGCAGGCCTCCGGGCTCGAGGCGCAGGCCCAGTGCACGATCGGCGGTACGCCCTCTGCACCCGAGCTCGGCATGTCATCGGCGTCGCTCGAGCCGCTGCCGGAGGAGCAGATCCAGAACCTGATCCGCGGCGAGAATGAAGGCGGCGATCGCTAGTGTGCGACGCGGGGGACGTAGAGCCCTCGAGGAGCCACACGCCGCAGCCGATCTTCTCGCGGCGCGTGATGCTGATCGCGGCGGGCACTGCGCTCGGGGCATCCGCCGTCGGCTGGGACGTGTTCTCTCCGGGGCTCAGCGCGACCGCGGCAGGAACCTACCTTCGGCCCTGTGGCAACGTCCCCATCTCGAGCTCCTGGCAGGGGCACAAGAATCGGAATCCGCCATCCGGCGAGCCCGGTACCGACTATGCGGTCGTCGTCGGCACGCAGATCCGGGCGGCCGCCGACGGAGTGATCGTCGATCGCAAGGATTCCACGACGACCGCGACCGGACGCTACCTGGCGCTCCGCACCGACGACGGCAACTACATCCGCTATCTGCATCTGCGATCGAGCACGGTGCCCCTGGGCTCGCGTGTCGTGCGCGGACAGGTGATCGCCTACTCGGGCGCGTCCGGCTTCGGCAGCGACAACGGGTACGGCCCTCATGTCCACGTGTCCCTGTGGATCGGCGGTACTCCGCTGCAGATGGGATTCACCAACTCCGTCGACTTCGAGAACTACGCCCAACCGGAGGACCCCGTGCCCATTCATCAGTCCAGCACCTATTCGTGGAACGCCATAGTGCCGGTCGGCGTCTGGACTCGAGTGCCGGTCGCCGCAGACCTGTACTGGCTCGCGCACAGCAGCGCGACAGTCAAAGAGACCGGCGACCTCACGATCTACTTCACCGCGAGCGGTGTCACGAGAGGCTTCCAGGTTCGAGTGGTGGCGGAGACGCTCAACGCGAGTGGAGGGGTCACGAACGTCACTCCTCAACCGGCGCTCGAGATTCACGGGACGATAGCCACGACCAGGAACTCACCGACCTACGGGCACTACTCCCTTCCGTACTCGCTCTCGGCCCCGATTCGTCTGTTCGCGGAGGTCCGTGCACTGAACGGGGGGCTTCGGATCCAGCAGGTGACGGTCAAGAAGAACTACTGGGTCTCGTAGAACCGACGGCCGCCTTCCGAAATACTTCCACCGGAAACCCGTTGCGTGCAGAATGAACGTGCGTCGGGGACCCGGCGCATCAGAACGGATACAAGGGGGCCCGCAATGGGTATCGATGAGACCGTCAACAAGGGCAGAGATCTGTACGAGCAGAACAAGGACAAGATCGCCGAGGCAGTGAAGAGCGAGCAGGCCGAGGACATCAGCGACAAGGTCCTCGACGGCGTCGCTGACTTCGCCAAGAAGATCGCGCCCGGGGCCGCCGACAAGATCGACGAGATCCGCGACACCGCCGACAAGGCCGTCGGCAACGAATAGGACTCTCGACTGAGACCGAGAGCGGCGACTCCTCCATCGGGGGAGTCGCCGCTCTTCTGCATCCGGCACCAAGTATTCCGCCCGGCGGTATCGCGTTTCACGACAGCGTCCCCTTAGAATGGATGACGATCGCCTGGGGAACTTGCGATCAGGGATGTCGAAGGGGTTCGACCTCCCGCACTCACGCGGTTCGCCGCGTCAAACTGGGGATAACGATTTTGGGGATCATCGTGCGACGCGCGCACTCTGTGCGCTCAGACGTCATCCCGCCCGCGCGGCGGTCGCTTCGCCGCGCCCTCGGTCGAGGATCCCGGCGTCCCTTCACGCCGGGCTCCTCGCGTTCGGTGTGCCCCCTCGCACTGAACGCCCTCCCCAAGCGGGGCGAGGCATGGGGATGCCTCGCCCCGCTCTCACCGCCTTTCTGACGATCGATCGGGGCATCGCGGGCACGTCGATCCGACCCCGGACGGACGAGTCCAGCGGATGCACAGCGAACGCGACACGCCCGGGTTTGCGCAAGTGAAATCGGCCGTGGCAGAATAGACAGGTTCGACATTCCGGCGCGCTCAGCGTGGCCGGATCACCATCACGACAGTGCATAGGCGGCGCAGACGCGCAGGGACCTAGGCCGCGGGTGGCAGAACGATCCCGACATCTTCATCACGAGGGCTTCGCCGTGCGCGGCGGAGGTCGGACACCCGCTCGCTGCGAGGCGTGCGGGATGACAGCAGAACAGTGGTGCAGCAGATCGACTCGCGAGAGCCGTCTGAGTGCCGAGGCGCGAACAGCGCCGACGTGCGTCCAATGCCCCTGGGTCACCCGGCCCAGGTCGGTAAGACGCTTAAAGAGAGAGAGCAGACAATGGCGGGACAGAAGATCCGCATTCGCCTGAAGTCGTATGACCACGAGGTCATCGACACGTCCGCACGCAAGATCGTCGACACAGTGACCCGCGCGGGCGCAACGGTCGTCGGCCCCGTGCCCCTGCCGACCGAGAAGAACGTCGTGTGCGTCATCCGGTCGCCCCACAAGTACAAGGACAGCCGCGAGCACTTCGAGATGCGCACCCACAAGCGTCTGATCGACATCATCGACCCGACGCCCAAGGCTGTCGACTCGCTGATGCGTCTCGACCTGCCTGCCGATGTCAACATCGAGATCAAGCTCTGAGGTCGGACATGGTTGATATCAACTCCAAGATTTCCAAGGGCATGCTGGGCACCAAGCTCGGTATGACCCAGGTCTGGAACGAGAGCGGCAAGCTCGTTCCCGTCACCGTCATCGAGCTCGCCTCGAACGTGGTCACGCAGATCCGTACCCCCGAGAAGGACGGCTACAACGCCGTTCAGATCGCCTACGGCCAGATCGACCCGCGCAAGGTGAACAAGCCGCTGACCGCCCACTTCGAGGCCGCCGGCGTCACGCCGCGTCGTCACGTCACCGAGATCCGCACCGCGGATGCCGGCGACTACACGCCGGGCCAGGAGCTCACGGTCGACGGCACCTTCGAAGCAGGCCAGCTCGTCGACGTCGTCGGCACGAGCAAGGGCAAGGGCTTCGCCGGTGTCATGAAGCGTCACAACTTCAAGGGCGTCTCGGCTTCGCACGGTTCGCACCGCAACCACCGCAAGCCCGGCTCCATCGGCGCATCGTCGACCCCGAGCCGCGTCTTCAAGGGCATGCGCATGGCCGGCCGTATGGGTGGCGAGCGCGTGACCGTCCTCAACCTCACGGTGCACGCCATCGACATCGAGAAGGGTCTGCTGCTCGTCAAGGGCGCCGTCCCCGGTGCTCGTGGCCGTATCGTCTACGTCCGCAACGCAGTGAAGGGTGCCTGATCATGGCTGACTCCACTCTCGCGCTTGACGTCCTCAACGCAGACGGCAAGAAGGCTGGCTCGATCGAGCTTCCCGCCGCGCTGTTCGACGCCAAGACGAACATCCCGCTCATCCACCAGGTCGTCGTCGCGCAGCTCGCCGCGGCTCGCCAGGGAACCCACTCGACCAAGCGTCGCGGTGAGGTCTCGGGTGCCGGCCGCAAGCCCTTCAAGCAGAAGGGCACGGGTAACGCCCGTCAGGGCTCGATCCGCGCGCCGCACATGACCGGCGGTGGAATCGTGCACGGCCCCAAGCCGCGCGACTACTCGCAGCGCACGCCCAAGAAGATGATCGCGGCCGCCCTCCTGGGTGCGCTCAGCGACCGCTTCCGCGGCGACCGCATCCACGCCATCGAGACCTTCGGCATCAACGGCACGCCTTCGACCAAGACCGCGGTGAACTTCCTCACCAACGTCGTCTCGTCGAAGAACGTGCTCGTCGTGATCGAGCGCAACGACGACGTGACGCTGAAGAGCATCCGCAACCTGTCGAACCTGCACGTGCTGACGTTCGACCAGCTCAACGCCTACGACGTGCTCGTCTCCGACGACATCGTCTTCACCCAGGCCGCGCTCGAGGGCTTCATCGCCTCCAAGTCCGGCGCCAACCAGGAGGTCTCCGCATGAGCGAGCAGGCAGCTGTTCTCCAGACGGCCCTGAACAAGGACCCGCGCGACATCATCCTGAAGCCGGTCGTGTCCGAGAAGAGCTACGGTCTCATCGACGAGGGTAAGTACACCTTCCTCGTGGACCCGCGCGCTTCGAAGACCGAGATCAAGCTCGCCATCGAGAAGATCTTCGGCGTCAAGGTCGCTGGGGTCAACACCCTCAACCGCGTCGGCAAGGCTCGTCGCACCCGCTTCGGCGCAGGCAAGCGCAAGGACACCAAGCGTGCCATCGTGACCCTGAAGTCGGGCACCATCGACATCTTCACGGCAATCGGCTGATCCGGGGGATAAGGACAATAATGGCTATTCGCAAGTACAAGCCCACGACCCCGGGCCGTCGCGGCTCGTCGGTGGCTGACTTCGCCGAGATCACCCGATCGACGCCGGAGAAGTCGCTGCTGCGCCCGCTCTCGAAGACCGGTGGTCGCAACAACCAGGGCCGCATCACGACCCGTCACATCGGTGGTGGCCACAAGCGCCAGTACCGCGTCATCGACTTCCGTCGCAATGACAAGGACGGCGTGGACGCCCGTGTCGCTCACATCGAGTACGACCCCAACCGCACGGCTCGCATCGCGCTGCTGCACTACTTCGACGGCGAGAAGCGCTACATCCTCGCGCCGGCGAAGCTGAAGCAGGGCGACGTCATCGAGTCGGGCGCTGGTGCCGACATCAAGCCGGGTAACAACCTCCCGCTGAAGAACATCCCGACGGGTACCGTCATCCACGCGATCGAGCTCCGTCCTGGTGGCGGCGCGAAGATGGCACGTTCGGCCGGTGCATCCGTCCGTCTCGTCGCCAAGGATGGCAACTTCGCCCAGCTGCGTCTGCCCTCGGGCGAGATCCGCAACGTCGACTCGCGCTGCCGCGCGACCATCGGCGAGGTCGGCAACGCCGAGCAGTCGAACATCAACTGGGGCAAGGCCGGCCGCATGCGCTGGAAGGGCGTCCGCCCGACCGTCCGTGGTGTCGCGATGAACCCGGTCGACCACCCGCACGGTGGTGGTGAGGGCAAGACGTCCGGTGGACGTCACCCCGTCTCCCCGTGGGGCCAGGCTGAGGGTCGCACCCGTCACGCCAACAAGGAAAGCGACAAGTACATCGTGCGTCGTCGTAACGCCGGCAAGAAGCGTAAGTAGGAGTAAGAGAAGATGCCTCGCAGTCTTAAGAAGGGCCCCTTCGTCGACGATCACCTGCTTCGCAAGGTGGTCGTGCAGAACGAAGCCGGCACCAAGAACGTCATCAAGACCTGGTCTCGCCGGTCCATGATCATCCCGGCCATGCTGGGTCACACGATCGCGGTCCACGACGGTCGCAAGCACATTCCTGTGTTTGTCTCCGAGACCATGGTCGGCCACAAACTGGGCGAGTTTGCGCCCACCCGCACCTTCCGCGGCCACGAGAAGGACGACAAGAAGGGCCGCCGCCGCTGACGCGGTGGCGATAGAGGAGAGAGAAATGGTGGAGTCCATCGCACGCGTGCGACACATCCGCGTGACCCCTCAGAAGGCTCGTCGTGTCGTCGCGCTCATCAAGGGCAAGCAGGCCCAGGAGGCTCTGGCGATCCTGAAGTTCGCACAGCAGAGCGCCAGTGAGCCGATCTACAAGCTTGTCGCGTCGGCCATGGCCAACGCGCAGGTCAAGGCGGATCGTGACGGCGAGTACCTCGACGAGCAGGACCTGTACGTGGCTAACGCCTACGTAGACGAGGGCACGACGCTCAAGCGTTTCCGCCCCCGTGCACAGGGTCGCGCTTTCCAGATCAAGAAGCGCACGAGCCACATCACGGTCGTGCTCTCGACGCCTGAGGCGGCCCCGGCCGCTGCAAGCGACAGCAACAAGAAGGCGAGCAAGTAATGGGACAGAAAGTAAACCCGTACGGCTTCCGCCTCGGCATCACCACGGACCACGTGTCGCGTTGGTTCTCGGACTCGACGAAGCCGGGTCAGCGTTACGCCGACTACGTCGCCGAGGACATCAAGATCCGCAACCTGCTGAAGACGCAGCTCGACCGCGCCGGTGTCTCGAACATCGAGATCGAGCGCACCCGTGACCGCGTCCGCGTCGACATCCACACCGCCCGTCCGGGCATCGTGATCGGTCGTCGTGGCGCCGAGGCCGAGCGCATCCGCGGCGACCTCGAGAAGCTCTCGGGCAAGCAGATCCAGCTGAACATCCTCGAGGTCAAGAACCCCGAGGCTGACGCTCAGCTCGTCGCACAGGGCATCGCCGAGCAGCTCTCTGCTCGCGTGGCGTTCCGTCGTGCGATGCGCAAGGGTCTCCAGGGCGCTCAGCGCGCTGGCGCCAAGGGCATCCGCATCCAGGTCTCCGGCCGCCTCGGCGGCGCCGAGATGAGCCGCTCGGAGTTCTACCGCGAGGGTCGTGTGCCGCTGCACACGCTGCGCGCGAACATCGACTACGGCTTCTACGAGGCGAAGACCACCTTCGGCCGCATCGGCGTGAAGGTCTGGATCTACAAGGGTGACCTGACCAACAAGGAGCTTGCTCGCGAGCAGGCCAACGCACCGAAGTCCCGTCGTGACGACCGTGGTGGCGACCGCCGCCGCGCGCCGCGCAACGAGGCCCCTGTCGCAGAAGGAGCGTCTGCCTGATGCTTATTCCCCGCAAGGTCAAGTTCCGTAAGCAGCACCACCCCGGTCGCAGCGGCCAGGCGACTGGTGGCACGAAGGTCTCCTTCGGCGACTACGGGATCCAGGCGCTCACGCCTGCCTACGTGACGAACCGTCAGATCGAGTCCGCTCGTATCGCGGTCACGCGTCACATCAAGCGTGGCGGCAAGGTGTGGATCAACATCTACCCCGACCGTCCCCTCACGAAGAAGCCTGCCGAGACCCGCATGGGTTCCGGTAAGGGTTCCCCCGAGTGGTGGGTCGCCAACGTCAAGCCGGGTCGCGTCCTCTTCGAGGTCTCAGGCGTGAGCGAAGAACTCGCTCGCGAGGCACTCACCCGTGCCATTCACAAGCTGCCTCTCAAGGCACGCATCATCAAGCGCGAGGAGGGCGACGCGTAATGGCGATCGGCACCAAGGAGCTCGCTCCGGCAGAGCTCGACACGTTCGAAGACCAGCGCCTCGTTGAGGAGCTGCGTAAGGCCAAGGAGGAGCTGTTCAACCTCCGTTTCCAGTCGGCCACCGGCCAGCTGGAGAGCCACGGCCGCATCCGCGCCGTCAAGCGCGACATCGCGCGTCTCTACACCGTGATCCGCGAACGTGAGCTGGGCATCCGTGCGACGCCCGCTCCCGTCGAGGCTCCGGCCAAGAAGGCGACCAAGTCGAAGGCGAAGAAGGCGGACTCCGCCGACGACGCCGTGAAGGAAGAGGCTGAGTGATGGCCACCAAGAAGGAAGCTGCCGTCGAGGCTGAGCACGCAGCACACGATGTTCGCGATGCGGATGCCCGTGGGTACCGCAAGTCGCGTCGTGGCTACGTCATCAGCGACAAGATGGACAAGACCATCGTGGTCGAGGTCGAGGACCGCGTGAAGCACCCGCTTTACGGCAAGGTCATCCGCCGCACCTCGAAGGTCAAGGCGCACGATGAGGCGAACTCCGCCGGCATCGGCGACCTCGTCCTGATCAACGAGACCCGCCCGCTCAGCGCCACGAAGCGCTGGCGTCTGGTTGAGATTCTGGAGAAGGCCAAGTGATCCAGCAGGAATCCCGCCTCAAGGTCGCCGACAACACCGGCGCGAAGGAACTGCTCACCATCCGTGTGCTCGGCGGCTCGCGCCGTCGTTACGCCGGTCTCGGTGACACGATCATCGCGACCGTCAAGGACGCGATCCCGGGCGGAAACGTCAAGAAGGGCGATGTGGTCAAGGCCGTCATCGTCCGTACGGTCAAGTCCACGCGTCGTCCCGACGGCTCGTACATCAAGTTCGACGAGAACGCCGCCGTGATCCTGAAGAACGACGGGGAGCCCCGCGGCACCCGTATCTTCGGACCGGTCGGTCGCGAGCTTCGTGACAAGAAGTTCATGAAGATCGTCTCGCTGGCGCCGGAGGTTATTTAAGTCATGGCGAAGATCAAGAAGGGTGACCTGGTTCAGGTCATCACCGGAGCGACGCAGGAGCGTGGCGGAGATCGCGGCAAGCAGGGCAAGGTCCTCGAGATCCTGGCCGACAAGAACCGCATCATCGTCGAAGGCGTGAACTACGTCACCAAGCACACGCGCGTCGGTCAGACGCAGCGTGGCACCAAGACGGGCGGCCTCGAGACTGTCGAGGCCTCCATCCACATCTCGAACGTCGCACTCGTCGACCCCTCGACCAAGAAGCCGACCAAGGTCGGCCACCGGGTCGAGGAGCAGACCAAGGACGGCGTCAAGCGCACCGTTCGTGTGCGGTACGCGAAGAAGTCAGGTAAGGACCTCTGATGGCAACCACCGACGCTGCGGTGGCTGGCAAGATCCAGCCCCGCCTGAAGGCGAAGTACAAGGCCGAGATCCAGCAGAAGCTGCAGGATGAGTTCGGCTACACCAACGTGATGCAGATCCCCGGTCTGGTCAAGGTCGTCGTGAACACCGGTGTCGGTGAAGCGGCCCGCGACAGCAAGGTGATCGACGGCGCGATCGACGATCTCACCAAGATCACCGGTCAGAAGCCGCTCGTCACGAAGGCTCGCAAGTCGATCGCGCAGTTCAAGCTGCGCGAGGGCCAGGCCATCGGCGCACACGTCACCCTCCGCGGTGACCGTGCGTGGGAGTTCCTGGACCGTCTCGTCTCGCTCGCTCTGCCCCGCATCCGCGACTTCCGCGGTCTGTCGGGCAAGCAGTTCGACGGGAACGGCAACTACACCTTCGGTCTCCAGGAGCAGAGCGTGTTCCACGAGATCGATCAGGACAAGATCGACCGGGTTCGCGGTTTCGACATCACTGTCGTCACCACCGCGAAGACGGACGACGAAGGTCGCGCGCTTCTGCGTCACCTCGGCTTCCCCTTCCGTACGGAAGACGCCAAGGCGTAAGCGGTTTCGGGCGGGGCGCACAGCGCCCCGCCCGATCCCGTACAATTGAAGATTGCGTGTCATCGCAGGCCGTCTGTCGTGTAACGGCAGCCGGAACCTCATGAACAAAGGAAAACAACAATGACAATGACAGACCCGGTCGCAGATCTGCTGACCCGTCTGCGCAACGCGAACTCGGCGCATCACGATTCCGTGACCCTGCCGTCGAGCAAGCTCAAGACGCACATCGCCGAGATCCTCCAGCAGGAGGGTTACATCGCCGGATGGGAGACGACTGACGCTCGCGTCGGCACGAACCTCACCCTGCAGCTGAAGTACGGTCCCAACCGTGAGCGTTCGATCGCGGGCATCAAGCGCGTGTCGAAGCCCGGCCTCCGCGTGTACGCGAAGTCCACCGAGCTGCCCAGGGTCCTCGGCGGACTCGGCGTGGCCATCCTGTCCACCTCCTCCGGTCTTCTCACTGACCGTCAGGCAGAGCAGAAGGGCGTGGGCGGAGAAGTTCTCGCCTACGTGTGGTAATCGAAAATGTCGCGTATTGGACGACTTCCCATCGACGTTCCCGCGGGCGTGACCATCTCGGTCGACGGCCGTGAGGTCGCGGTGAAGGGCCCCAAGGGTGAGCTCACCCTGACGGTCGCCAAGCCCATCGAGGTCGCGGTCGAGGAGAACCAGGTTCTCGTCACCCGTCCCGACGACGAGCGCGAGTCCCGGTCGCTTCACGGCCTGACCCGCACGCTCATCAACAACAACATCATCGGCGTGACCCAGGGCTACACCAAGGGTCTCGAGGTCGTCGGAACCGGTTACCGAGTGGCACAGAAGGGCAGCTCGGTCGAGTTCGCCCTCGGCTTCTCGCACCCGGTCCTCATCGACCCGCCCGCCGGTATCACGCTCACGGTCGAGGGCACCAACAAGCTCACGGTCAGTGGTATCGACAAGCAGGCTGTCGGCGAGGCAGCTGCGAACATCCGCAAGATCCGCAAGCCCGAGCCGTACAAGGGCAAGGGTGTGCGCTACGCCGGCGAGATCGTGCGTCGCAAGGCCGGAAAGAGTGGTAAGTAACCATGGCTCTCAAGTCAAAGTCTGACGCCCGCGCGCGTCGTCATGCCCGCCTTCGCAAGAAGGTCGTCGGCACCGAGTCGCGTCCGCGTCTCGTCGTCAACCGCTCGGCTCGCCACGTCTTCGTGCAGCTTGTCGACGACAGCAAGGGTCACACCGTGGCGTCGGCATCGACGCTCGAGACCGACCTGCGCTCGCTCGAGGGTGACAAGACCGCCAAGGCCCGCAAGGTCGGCGAGCTTCTCGCCGAGCGTGCGAAGTCTGCCGGCGTTTCCGAGGCAGTGTTCGACCGTGGCGGCAACCGCTACGCCGGTCGTGTCGCCGCCATCGCCGACGGCGCCCGCGAAGGGGGTCTGGCACTGTGAGTGACAACAAGGAGAACGAAGTGACCGAAGCGGCAGCTGCCACTTCCGAGACTGCCACCGGCACCACGCAGGCAGAGCCGTCTCAGCGCGACAACCGCCGCGGCGGTGGCCGTGGTGACCGCAACCAGGGTGGCCGTGACCGCAACTCCCGCGACCGTGGGGACAACCAGTTCCTCGAGCGCGTGGTCACCATCAACCGCGTCTCGAAGGTCGTGAAGGGTGGTCGTCGCTTCAGCTTCACCGCTCTCGTGGTCGTCGGTGACGGCAACGGTCTGGTGGGCGTCGGCTACGGCAAGGCTCGCGAGGTCCCCCTGGCGATCGCCAAGGGTGTCGAAGAGGCCAAGCGCAACTTCTTCCGCGTGCCGCGCGTCGGCAGCACCATCCCGCACCCCGTGCAGGGTGAGGCTGCAGCAGGCGTCGTCCTGCTTCGTCCGGCCGCTGCCGGTACCGGTGTCATCGCCGGTGGTCCCGTCCGCGCCGTGCTCGAGTGCGCCGGCATCCACGACGTGCTCTCGAAGTCGCTCGGCTCGTCGAACACGATCAACATCGTGCACGCGACGGTGACGGCCCTGAAGATGCTCGAGGAGCCCCGTGCGGTCGCCGCACGTCGTGGCCTCGAGTTCGACCAGGTCGCACCCGCGCGTCTTGTCCGTGCGGAGGCTGACGCCATCGCCGCACAGAAGGTAGGTGCCTGATGGCTGCGCGCCTGAAGGTCACGCAGGTCAAATCCAAGGTGAGCGAGAAGCAGAACCAGCGTGACACGCTGCGCAGCCTCGGTCTGAAGCGCATCGGTGACAGCACCGTTCGCCCCGACGACGCGCAGACGCGCGGTTACGTCAAGACCGTCGCCCACCTCGTCAAGGTTGAGGAGATCGACTAATGGCTGAGAAGAACGAAGCCGTCGAGGCCGAGAAGGCCCCGAAGAAGGCTGCCGCTCCCAAGGCCGCAGCCGAGAAGAAGCCCGCCGCCAAGAAGGCACCTGCAAAGGCGTCTTCGGCAAAGGCCGACGCCGTCAAGAAGCCCGCTGCCAAGAAGGCTGCGCCGAAGAAGGATGCTCCGGCATCCCGCCCCGGCGTGCTGAAGGTGCACCACCTGCGTCCGGTTCCCGGATCCAACACCGCGAAGACCCGTGTCGGTCGCGGTGAGGGCTCCAAGGGCAAGACCGCGGGTCGCGGTACCAAGGGTACGAGGGCTCGCAACACCGTTCGCGTCGGATTCGAGGGTGGGCAGATGCCGCTGCACATGCGCACCCCGAAGCTGCGCGGGTTCAAGAACCCGTTCCGCGTCGAGTACCAGGTCGTGAACCTGGAGAAGCTCGCGGAGCTGTACCCCAAGGGTGGCGACGTCACCATCGGCGACCTGGTCGCCAAGGGTGCCGTTCGCAAGAACGAGAAGGTCAAGGTTCTCGGAAACGGCGACATCGCCGTGAAGCTCACCGTAGCGGTCGACAAGGTCTCGGGTTCTGCCGAGCAGAAGATCGTGGCGGCCGGCGGATCCGTCAAGTAACCACTTCATGAGAGGGGTCGGAGATTCTCCGGCCCCTCTTATGGGTTAGCCTGTTCTTTCAGCCGTCCTTCAGGGATCGGCAACCTTTCAGGAGGACGTCCTTGTTTAGCGCCATCGCGCGGATCTTCCGCACGCCCGACCTGCGTCGGAAGATCGGTTTCACCCTCGCCATCGTCGCCATCTACCGGCTCGGCTCGAATGTGCCTGCTCCGTTCGTGAACTTCCCGAACGTCGAGGAGTGCCTCGCGCTGAACTCCGGGACAGAGGGACTCCTCGGGCTCGTCAACCTGTTCTCGGGTGGCGCGCTCCTCCAGCTCTCGATCTTCGCGCTCGGTGTCATGCCGTACATCACCGCGACGATCATCACGCAGCTCCTCCGCGTCGTGATCCCTCACTTCGAGGCTCTGCACAAGGAGGGCCAGGCCGGCCAGGCCCGCCTGACCCAGTACACGCGGTACCTCACGATCGCGCTGGCGCTGCTGCAGTCGACCACGCTCGTGACCGTGGCCCGCAGCGGCCAGCTCTTCGGCACGACCGACATCGCGGCGTGCCAGAACCTCCTCACCAACGACGTGTGGTGGGCGCAGCTGCTCATGATCATGACCATGACCGCAGGCACCGGACTCATCATGTGGTTCGCCGAGCTCGTCACCGAGCGCGGCATCGGCAACGGCATGTCGCTGCTCATCTTCACCTCGATCGCCGCAACCTTCCCCGGCGCCATGTGGCTCATCTGGGAGAGCAAGGGCTTCGAGGTCTTCCTCCTGGTGCTCCTGGTCGGAATCATCGTGATGGCGCTCGTCGTGTTCGTCGAGCAGTCGCAGCGACGCATCCCGGTGCAGTACGCCAAGCGCATGGTCGGTCGTCGCACCTACGGCGGCACCAACACCTACATCCCGATCAAGGTCAACATGGCCGGCGTGATCCCTGTGATCTTCGCCTCGTCGCTGCTGTACATCCCTGCGCTCATCGCGCAGTTCAACACTCCGCAGGACGGCTCCGAGCCGGCTGCATGGGTGACCTGGATCAGCGCGAACTTCACGACAGGCAACAGCCCCATCTACATGGCGGTGTACTTCCTGCTGATCATCGGCTTCACGTACTTCTACGTCGCGATCACCTTCAACCCGGTCGAGGTCGCAGACAACATGAAGAAGTACGGCGGGTTCATCCCCGGCATCCGTGCCGGTCGTCCCACCGCCGAGTACCTCGACTACGTGCTCACCCGCATCACGCTTCCCGGGTCGATCTACCTCGGTCTGATCGCGCTGATCCCGCTGATCGCTCTTGCCACCGTCGGCGCCAACCAGAACTTCCCGTTCGGCGGCGCGTCGATCCTCATCATCGTGGGTGTCGGTCTCGAGACGGTCAAGCAGATCGACGCCCAGCTGCAGCAGCGTCACTACGAAGGGCTCCTCCGATGACTCGATCAGCTCGTCTTCTCATCGTCGGTCCGCAGGGCTCGGGCAAAGGCACCCAGGGTGTCCGCATCGCCGAGTCGTACGGCATCCCGGTCGTCTCGACCGGAGACATCTTCCGCGCGAACATCAAAGAGGGCACGCCGCTCGGCCAGCAGGTCACGGCCGTCCTCGACAAGGGAGACCTCGTTCCCGACGAGCTGACCAGCGAGATCGTTCGCGATCGCCTGTCGCAGGACGACGCCGCGAACGGCTTCCTCCTCGACGGCTACCCGCGCAACGCCGCTCAGGTGCAGCATCTCGACGCGTTCCTGGCCGCCCGCGGCGAGTCGCTCGACGCCGTCATCCTTCTCGACGTTCCCCGCGAGGAGAGCATCGAGCGGTTGAAGCTCCGTGCGGCCGAGCAGGGCCGTTCGGACGACACCGACGAGGCCATCGCGCACCGCCTGGACATCTACGAGCACGAGACGGCCCCGATCCTCGAGGTCTACGGGCCCCGTGGCATCGTCGACCGGATCGACGGCGTCGGTTCGCTCGACGAGATCACCGAGCGCGTCTTCGCGGCTCTCGTCGCTCGCGGCCTGCGTCTCGCGGCCTGAACACCGCGCGATGTTCCGCAAGTCGATCTACAAGAACGCGGCTCAGCTGCGGGCGATGGTCGAGCCCGGTCTCATCACTGCCGCGGCGCTGGACGCCGTCCGGCCGTTGATCCGACCGGGGGTCACGACCCTCGAGCTCGACGCCGAGGCCAACCGCGTGATCCTCGCCCGTGGTGCCGAGTCGAACTTCCAGCTGGTTCGCGGCTACAAGCACACGACGTGCATCTCGGTCAACGAGGAGGTCGTGCACGGCATCCCCGGCGAGCGGATCCTGCAGGCGGGCGACATAGTGTCGATCGACTGCGGGGCGCAGTTCCAAGGGTGGAACGGCGACAGCGCGATCACGGTGGTCGTTCCCGATGACACGCGTCCCGAGCTCGTCGCGCAGCGACAGGAGCTGTCGCGCGTGACAGAGGGGTCCATGTGGGCCGGTATCGCCGCAATGGCGTCCGCTTCCCACCTGGGTGACATCGGCGCCGCCATCCAGGGATACATCGAGTCTCAGGGACCGTCAGCCGTTTCGGGGGAGACCTACGGCATCCTGCGCGAGTACGTCGGCCACGGCATCGGTCGCAAGATGCACGAGGCTCCGAGCGTCTTCAACTACCGGACGCCCGATCCCGGTGCAGAAGTCAAGCCCGGTCTGGTGCTGGCCATCGAGCCGATGGTGACCGCCGGCAGCGACGAGACCTTCGTCGAGGACGACGACTGGACGGTCTCGACGGTCGACGGCACCGACGGATCGCACTGGGAGCACAGCGTCGCCCTGCACGAGGACGGCATCTGGGTGCTCACCGCCCCCGACGGGGGAGCGGCAGGCCTCGCGTCCTTCGGCGTGACGCCGACGCCCATCGCCTGACCTCTCTGCGCCCTCAGACGCGGCGCGAACTGTGACCCTGCACGCGATCACAACGTGCGCATAGGTTTCTCCGGGCACAATGGGTGTATGGGTGCGCATGCACCCGAAGACTTCAGGCCGGGTCCGCCACGTCGGGCCTCGACAGAAACGGAAAGCAATGGCAGCCGCGAAGAGCAACACCAACTGGTTCGTGATCGGCGTCTCGGCGGCAGTGGTGGTCGTGCTGGCCGTGCTGGCCTTCGTCGTCGTGTTCCTGAACAACCAGGCCACCGACCCCGGCACCGCCCCGCAGAGCTCCATCGTCAACGAGGAGACCGGGGCCATCTCGTTCGGCTCCGGCGAGGACGAGATCGACACCTACGTCGACTTCATGTGCCCCGTGTGCGGACAGTTCGAGGACGCCTACGGCGAGCAGCTGCAGGCAGCAGCCGCTGACGACAAGATCACGCTCAACATCCACCCCGTGTCGATCCTCAACAGGCTCTCGACGACTGGGGAGTTCTCCTCGCTGTCGGCCGGCTCGATGTACTGCGTCGCCGCAGAGGCTCCCGACGCGACTCTGGACTACTTCAACCTGCTGTTCGCGAACCAGCCCGAGGAGAACTCCGCCGGACTCAGCGCCGAGGAGCTGAGCGCCCTCGCCGAGCAGGCAGGAGCGGGGGCCGCGGCGGACTGCATCGCCGACGGCACCTACAACAAGTTCGCCGACTCCCAGACCAAGGCGCACGAGATCTCGGGGACGCCGACCGTCGAGATCAACGGCACCCGCATCGACAACAGCGAGATCGCCACGGAGTTCGCCAAGATCCTCGGCTGATCCGCGTCAGTCGCACAACGGGAGTTCCGGCATCCTGGCCAGGTTGCCGGAACTCCCGTTGTCGGATAACATAGATCCTTGGTGCCTTGCGCCTTGATTCGGCGTGTCTGAATCGGCAAGAAGCACCGCAATCCCATCACCCACCGCAGATCGACCGGTCTGCAGAAGCGTCAGCGAGGCTATGGCTAAGAAAGACGGTGTCATCGAGATCGAGGGCGTGATCTCCGAGGCTCTGCCCAACGCGATGTTCCGCGTTGAGCTCTCCAACGGACACAAGGTCCTTGCAACGATCTCAGGCAAGATGCGGCAGAACTACATCCGCATCATCCCCGAAGACCGTGTCGTCGTGGAGCTCAGCCCCTACGACCTCACCCGTGGACGAATCGTCTACCGCTACCGCTGATCGGTCGAGAAGTAACACCCCAGGCACTCAGCCTGCCCGGTGAAGACAGCGAATAGGAAACATCATGAAGGTCAACCCCAGCGTCAAGCCCATGTGCGATCACTGCAAGGTGATCCGCCGCCACGGCCGCGTCATGGTCATCTGCAAGAGCAACCCGCGCCACAAGCAGCGCCAGGGCTGAGCGCCCGTCGGCCCGGCCGGCGGACTCTTCGGAGCTGACTCACAACTCAATACACACAACGGCAGGATCAGATCCCACGAGAGTGGGGGACACCTCGGGGCGGAGGCCCGAGCACCGATCCTGCTCCATACCTCCACAACACTCAGGAGAACCGCATGGCACGTCTTGCCGGCGTTGACATCCCGCGCGATAAGCGCGTGGTGATCGCCCTTACCTACATCTACGGCGTGGGCCGTACCCGCTCGGTCGAGATCCTCAAGGCTACGGAGATCGACGAGAGCATCCGCGTGAAGGACCTCAGCGATGACCAGCTGATCGCCCTCCGCGACTACATCGAAGGCACCTACAAGGTGGAGGGTGACCTGCGCCGCGAGGTCGCAGCAGACATCCGCCGCAAGGTCGAGATCGGCTCCTACGAGGGCGTCCGCCACCGTCGTGGCCTCCCGGTCCGTGGTCAGCGCACCAAGACCAACGCCCGTACCCGCAAGGGCCCGAAGCGCACCGTCGCAGGCAAGAAGAAGGCCCGCTAAGCGCGGCCCCCAGGGACTAGGAGAACACTTTCATGGCTGCACCCAAGGCCGCCGCGCGCAAGCCGCGCCGCAAGGAAAAGAAGAACATCGCGCTGGGCCATGCCCACATCAAGTCGACGTTCAACAACACCATCGTTTCGATCACCGACCCGTCCGGCGCTGTCATCAGCTGGGCATCGTCGGGTGGCGTGGGCTTCAAGGGCTCGCGCAAGTCGACCCCCTACGCCGCTGGTCTGGCCGCCGAGTCGGCTGCCCGTCAGGCGCAGGAGCACGGCGTCAAGAAGGTCGACGTCTTCGTCAAGGGACCGGGCTCGGGTCGCGAGACCGCGATCCGTTCGCTGACGGCCGCCGGCCTCGAGGTCGGCTCGATCCAGGACGTCACCCCGCAGGCGCACAACGGTTGCCGCCCGCCGAAGCGCCGCCGCGTCTGATCCGGCTTGTTGAGCCGCTCGGTCCTTCGGGGCCGAGCGGCTCGACGCCCGCCAGCGCGGGCATCGACTCCCAAAACTCAAAACCTCACCCCACCACATGTCATATAGCGGGCATGTGATCGAAAGGAACACAGAGTGCTTATTGCACAGCGTCCCACACTGACCGAGGAAAAGATCGTCGAGAACCGTAGCCGGTTCATCATCGAGCCTCTGGAGCCCGGCTTCGGATACACGATCGGCAATGCGCTTCGTCGCAGCCTGCTGTCGTCGATCCCCGGCGCCGCGGTCACCAGCGTTCGCATCGACGGCGTGCTGCACGAGTTCAGCACCATCCCCGGCGTGAAGGAGGATGTCACCGAGATCATCCTCAACATCAAGCAGCTCGTGGTCTCGTCGGAGCGCGACGAGCCCATCACCGCTTACCTGCGCAAGACCGGTTCGGGCGAAGTGACCGCCGCTGACATCTCGGCTCCGGCCGGTGTCGAGGTCCAGAACCCCGAGCTCGTCATCGCGACGCTCAACGAGACCGCGAAGTTCGAGCTCGAGCTCACGATCGAGCGTGGCCGTGGCTACGTCTCGGCGACGCAGAACCGCAACGAGTACGCCGAGGCCGGTCAGATCCCGATCGACTCGATCTACTCGCCGGTTCTCAAGGTCAGCTACCGCGTCGACGCCACCCGTGCGGGTGAGCGCACCGACTTCGACAAGCTCGTCCTCGACGTCGAGACCAAGTCCGCCATCAGCCCCCGCGACGCTGTCGCGTCGGCTGCGAAGACGCTCACCGAGCTGTTCGGTCTCGCTCGCGAGCTGAACGTCGAGGCTGAGGGCATCGAGATCGGCCCGGCACCGGTGGAGGCAGTGAACTCCAGCGAGCTGTCGATGCCGATCGAGGACCTCGACCTCTCGGTCCGCTCGTACAACTGCCTGAAGCGTGAGGGCATCAACACTGTTTCCGAGCTCGTCGCCCTGTCGGAGACGCAGCTCATGAACATCCGCAATTTCGGCCAGAAGTCGGTCGACGAGGTGCGCGACAAGCTCATCTCGCTCGGTCTGTCGCTCAAGGATTCGGTGCCCGGTTTCGACGGCGCCCACTTCTACGGCGGCAGCGAAGACGAGTCCTTCTGAAACCCGACCTTTCTGACCAGGAGTTAGACGATTATGCCCAAGCCCACTAAGGGTCCCCGCCTCGGAGGCGGCCCCGCACACGAGCGCCTGCTGCTTGCCAACATGGCGGCACAGCTCTTCATCCACAAGTCGATCAAGACGACCGAGACCAAGGCCAAGCGCCTGCGTCCGCTCGCGGAGCGTCTCATCACGCTCGGCAAGCGCGGCGACTTGAACGCGCGTCGTCGTGCGATGACCGTGCTGCGCTCCAACAAGGACGCCGGACACGTGCTCTTCACCGAGATCGCCCCGCTCGTCGCAGACCGTGAGGGCGGCTACACCCGCATCACGAAGGTCGGCAACCGGAAGGGTGACAACGCCCCCATGGCAGTGATCGAGCTCGTTCTCGAGCCCGTCACCCCCAAGGCGAAGTCCACCAAGAAGGCTGCCAAGGCTGAGAAGCCCGTCGAGGTCGTCGAGGAGGCTCCGGCTGAGGAGGCTCCCGTCGAGGAGACCACCGACGCCGGCGCCGAGTCGCAGGCCGAGGGAGAGGCAGCCGAGGCTGCCGCCGAGGACGCTGTCGAGAAGAAGTCCGAGTAAGCACCTCGCTCGTTCCAAGAAGCCCGCCGCCCCGAAAGGGACGGCGGGCTTCTTCGTCTCCGGGCGCGGGGATCAGCGCGTGCGCAGATCCTTGCGCAGGATCTTTCCGGATGCCGATTTCGGAATCGTGTTGATGAACTCGACCTGTCGCACCTTCTCATGGGGTGCGACGTGCGCGGCGACGTGTGCCATCACGGCATCCGCATCGAGTTCCGCTCCCTGCTGCACCACCACGAACGCCTTCGGGACCTCCTGTCCATCGGCGTCCGGCACGCCGATGACAGCCGCATCGGCGATGGACGGATGCTCGAGCAGCACCGCTTCGAGAACTGCCGGCGCGACCTGGTAGCCCTTGTACTTGATGAGTTCCTTGAGCCGGTCGACGATGCGGAAGATGCCGTCGTGCGTCACTGTCGCGACGTCGCCGGTGTGCAGCCAGCCGTCGGCATCGAGCATCTCGGCTGTCGCGTCGGGCCTGTTCAGGTAGCCGGCCATCACCTGGGGTCCGCGGATCAGCAATTCCCCCGGCTCGCTGGCGCCCTCGTCCGGCGCATCGACGTCGGTGCCGTCCTCTTCGACGAGCCGCGCCTCGGTGTTCGCGAGCAGCATGCCGACCGACGACCGGTCGATGTCCGGTCGGTCGTAGGGGATCGCATGGGTCACCGGGCTGGTCTCGGTCATGCCGTACCCCTGGCACACCGTGCAGCCGAGGCGATCAGCGACCGCAGACGCGAGGCCGCCGTCGAGGGGAGCGGCCCCGGAGAAGATGACCTTGATCGCCGAGGTGTCGTACTGGTCGACGAGCGGGTGCTTCGCGAGGGCGACGGCGATCGGCGGCGCGATGAAGACCCAGCTGGTCCGGTGCTCCTGGACGACGCGAAGGAAGTCCGTGAGATCGAACCTGGGCATCGTGACCAGGGCCGCGCGCTGACGCAGCGCGAAGTTCAGCAGCACCGTCATGCCGTAGATGTGGAAGAAGGGCAGGACGGCGAGCACGCGGTCGTCGTCACCGAGAGAGATCGTGGAGCGGCACTGGCTGACATTGGCGATCAGGTTGCGGTGCGTGAGCATGACACCCTTGGGACGACCGGTGGTGCCTGAGGAGTAGGGGAGCACCGCGAGATGTGTCTCCGGATCGAAGCTCACCTCGGGTGCGGTGCGCCCCTCGCCGAGCAGGGCGGGCAGCGACGGATGCCCGTCGGCGCCGTCGAGGACGATGACGTGGTCGTCGTCGAGGCCCACAGCCGCGGCTGCCGCCTTCGCCCCGGCAAGCAGCGGTGAGACGGTGATGAGCCATGTCGCCTCGGCATCCGTCAGCTGATTCGCGATCTCATCGGGTGTGTAGAGGGAATTGATCGTGGTGGCCGTCGCCCCTGCGCGCAGGATGCCGTGGAAGACCGTCGCGAAGGCAGGGATGTTGGGGCACAACACGCCCACCTTCGTCCCGACGCCCACTCCACGTGCGGCGAGGGCGCCCGCGAACAGGTCGATCTGTGCGATCAGCTGGCGATAGGTCGTGGTGGCACCGCTGACACCGTCGACGATCGCGATCGCGTCGAGGCGGTCGTCCTCGACATCGCCGAACAGGAAGTCGTGGATCGAGACCGCCGGGATCTCGACATCGGGATAGGAACTGCGCACCATGAGATCTCCTTCGATCCGGGTCATCGACGACGCCGTCTGATGCGATCCAGTGTCGCACAGGAGGAGACCGGGTCCCAGGGGGATCCTTCGCGCGGCGGTCGGGACGCGGGCCCCCGCAGTGCGGCGCGAGTACGGGAGCGCGCCTGCGAGTAGGCTGATCCGGTGACTGATGCAGAGACCCTGAGCAGAGGGCCTCGCGCCTATACGGCATTCATCGGCATCGGCCTGATCGCGGGCCTCCTCTCCGGCCTCTTCGGCGTCGGCGGCGGCACGGTGATCGTTCCGCTGCTCGTGCTCTTCCTGCACTTCAACCAGCGGCTCGGCGCAGGCACGTCGCTCGCCGCGATCGTCCCGACCGCGACGGTCGGCGTCATCTCGTACGCGATCAACGGATCGGTCGCCTGGATCCCCGCGTTGATCCTCGCCGCCGGCTCTGTCGTCGGCGCGCAGATCGGCACCCGGATGCTGCCGAAGATCTCTCAGACCGTGCTGCGCTGGTTCTTCGTCGGCTTCCTCGTCGTCGTCATCGTCAGCCTGTTCCTGGTCATCCCCTCACGAGACGCGGAGTTCGAGCTGCAGCTGCTCAACGGGATCGCCCTCGTGCTGGTCGGCGTCGCCACCGGCATCCTGGCAGGGCTCATCGGGGTCGGCGGAGGCGTGATCGTCGTGCCGATCCTGATGCTCGCATTCGGCACCAGCGACCTCGTCGCCAAGGGCACGTCGCTGCTCATGATGATCCCCACCGCGATCTCCGGCACGATCGGCAACCTGCGCAACCGCAACGTCGACCTCGTGGCCGCGGCGCTCGTCGGAGTGTCAGCGTGCACCACCACCGCGCTCGGCGCGTGGTTGGCCACGCTGATCGACCCGCAGGTCGGCAACATGCTGTTCGCGGCATACCTCGTGGTCATCGCCGTGCAGATGGCCATGAAGGCGGTCAAGGGACGCAAGAAGAAGGACTGAGCAGCTTTTGAACCGGCCTTCGGTCACCGAGCTCCACGACTGAGAACGTAGGATCGAGGGGTGGCAGTGAACCAAGATCTTCTCGGCCGGGAGTTCCCGCCGACGTCCCCCTATCTCGTCGGTCGCGAGAAGGTGCGCGAGTTCGCGCGCGCGGTCTTCGCCGACGCTCCGCAGCACACCGACGTCGAGGCTGCGCGCGCGGCCGGCTTCGCCGATGTCGTGGCGCCGCCGACCTTCGCGATGGTCATTCAGGATCTCACGCTGCAGCAGTTGCTCGCCGAACCGGACTCGGGCATCGTGCTGGCGCGCACGATCCACGCCGAGCAGAAGTTCGCCTACTCGCGCCCGATCGTGGCGGGCGACGAGCTCACCGGCCGGCTGCGCGTGACCGCCATCCGCATGATGGGTGGCAACGCCATGATCACCAGCGCGGCCGAGATCACGGATGCCGCCGGCGAGCACGTCGTCACCGCCACCAGCGTGCTGCTGGTCGGCGCCGAAGAAGGAGCAGAGTGATGCCGTTCGCTGTCGGAGACGTCGTCGCAGAGCGCACGGTGCACATCACCCGCGAGTCGCTGGTGCGCTACGCGGGAGCATCGGGCGACTTCAACCCGATCCATTACCGTGACGACATCGCCGCCGAGGTGGGTCTGCCCGGCGTCCTCGCGCACGGCATGCTCACGATGGGCATCGCCTCGTCGGTGGTCGTCGCGGCCCTCGAACCGGGCACCCGCATCCTCGACTACGGCGTGCGATTCACCAAGCCGGTCGTGGTCGACCCCGCAGACGGAGCCGACCTTCACGTCGTCGCCACCGTCGGCGCCGTCGATGAGGAATCGACGCGCATCGACCTCAAGGTCACTTTCGGCGAGACGACGGTCCTCGTCAAGGCGCAGCTGCGCGTCGCCTCCTGATGGGCGACGGCGTGGTGCGCGAGGTCGAGCCGCTCAAGCTGGCCACTCTCACGACCCTCCGAACGGGTGGGGCCCCCGAGCGGATGCTCGAGGCGTCGACCACCGCCGAGTTGGTCGACGCGCTCACCGACGTGTGGTCACGCGGCGACGAGTGGTTCGTCCTCGGCGGCGGCTCCAACCTGTTCATCGGTGACGAACCGTTCGAGGGAACCGTCATCCGGATCCTCACCCGCGGCATCGAGGAGCTCCCGTCGCCGCATGCCGGACGCATCCGCCTTCATGTGCAGGCGGGGCACGGCTGGGACGATCTCGTCGCCTACGCCGTCGAGCACGGGTATGCCGGACTCGAGGCGATGAGCGGAATCCCGGGCACCGTCGGTGCCTCGCCGGTGCAGAACATCGGTGCGTACGGTCAGGAGATCCAAGAGACCCTGGTCGAGGTGGAGCTCATCGACGAGGCTACGGGCGAGGTGTCGGTCGTCCCTGCGTCCGAGCTCGGGCTCGGGTTCCGAACCTCCGTGCTCAAGCATCACTACGGCGGTGTGCCGCAGCGCCGTGCCGTCATCCTGTCGGTCACGGTCGATCTTCTCGTCGCCGAGGAGCGCGTCGTCCGCGGCGAGCAGCTGCGCAGGGCGCTAGGGCTCGACTCCGACGCCCCTGTGCCGCTCACATGGGTGCGGGAGCGGATCCTCGCCACGCGCGCGTCGAAGGGGATGCTGCTCGATGAGAACGACCCCGATACGCACGGCGTCGGCTCGTTCTTCCAGAATGCGATCGTGCCCGAGGTCATCGCCCGCGCCCTGCCGCCCGAGTGCCCGCGGTGGCCGGTGACCCCTGACCTCGACACCGTCACGGTGATCCCACTCGCCTCGTACGACGGCTATGTGCCCGCCGCGAAGCCAGAGGCGCCCGACGTGAAGGTGAGTGCCGCCTGGCTGATCGAGCAGGCCGGAATCCGCAAGGGTTTCAAGCTGCCGAGGTCACGGGCATCCGTCTCTACCAAGCACGCCCTCGCCCTCACCAACCGCGGCGGCGCGACGGCCGCCGAGGTCTCAGAGCTCGCCCGCTTCATCCAGAGCCGCGTCCATGCGGAGTTCGGGCTCGTGCTGCAGCCGGAGCCCGTGCTTCTCGGCGTCGAACTGTAGCGGCCCGTGTTCGAGTGGCTCCAGGCCGAGTGGCCTCAGGTTCTCGGCTTCGTCACGGGCGCGGTCTGCGTGTGGCTCGCGGGCCGCCGTAACGTCTGGAACTACCCGATCGGCATCGCCAACAACGTGGTGCTGTTCGTCGTCTTCATCGGCGCGGGGCTGTATGCGACATCGGCCCTCCAGGTCGTCTACCTGCTGATGGGTCTGCATGGGTGGTGGCGATGGACGCGCGGTGCGGAGCAGAGCCGCACGTATGTCGTCAACACGCCGCGTCGGGCATGGCCATGGCTGGCTCTCGCCGCGGTCGCGGGCACGGCCGTGCTGGTGTGGGTGCTCACGACGTTCACCGACTCGCAGGTCGCGATCGCCGATGCGGCGACCACTGCGGCGAGTCTCGTGGCGCAGTACATGCTGAACCGCAAGTGGATCGAGAACTGGTTCGTGTGGATCTGCGTCGACATCGCCTTCGTCGGCCTCTCGATCGCCGCGGGTCTCTGGGTCATCGCGGCGCTGTACGTGCTCTTCATCGCCCTGTGCGTGATCGGCTACCGCTCGTGGCGTCAGGCGGCCGTCGCCGACCGCGAGACCCCTGCGGTCGCGGCGTCCGCCCGAGCGTGAGGTGAGGCGCATGAGCGGACACGGTCTCGTCCTCGGCAAGTTCTATCCCTTTCACAGCGGGCATTCGCACCTGATCCGTCGGGCGCAGCGCGACAGCGACCGGGTCACCGTGCAGGTGCTGGGCGCGTCGGTGGAGTCGATCCCGCTGGAGGTGCGCGCGAGCTGGATCCGCGAGTCGCACCCCGGCGCGCGCGTCGTCGCGGCGATGGACGACGCCCCGGTCGACTTCGAGTCGCAGGCGGCGTGGGACGAGCACATGGCGCTGATCGCCTCGCTGCTCGACGGCCCGGTCGACACGGTCTTCTCGTGCGACTCGTATGGCGGCGAACTGGCCAGGCGCCTCGACGCGCGCTGGGTGCAGATCGACGAGGGGCGCCGGATCAATCCCGTCTCCGGCACGGCGATCCGTGCCGACGTCGCCGGCAACTGGCATGAGCTCGCACCGGCCGTGCGCGCATGGCTGACCGCGCGCGTGGTGGTGCTGGGCGCGGAATCCACCGGCTCGACGACTCTCGCCGAAGCGCTCGCCGATCGGCTGGGCACGCTCTGGGTGCCGGAGTACGGCCGCGAGCACTCCGTCATCCGCGAGGGCGGGCTGAGCGCGCCGTGGCGCAGCGATGAGTTCGACCTCATCGTCGACCGGCAGATCGCCCTCGAGCAGCAGGCGCTCAGGCAGGTACCGGTGCCGGTGCTCGTGTGCGACACCGATGTGCTCGCGACGGCACTGTGGCATGAGCGCTACGTCGGCGCGGTGGCGCCGCGCCTGCATGAGGCGGCAGCCGCGCACCCGCCGCTCCTCTACGTGCTCACCGGCGACGAGATCCCCTTCGAGCAGGACGGCCTGCGCGACGGCGAGCACATCCGTCACGACATGCAACAGCGCTTCCGCGACGTGCTCGCCGCGCAGGACGTGCCATGGCTCGAGGTGCATGGCGATGTCTCGACACGGGTCGACGCCGCGGCATCCGCGCTCGCACCGCTCCTCGCCGAGCACCTGAGCTTCGCCCTTCCGCTCGAAGCTCGGCCCCTCGACGAGCAGCGGGCGCTCCAGCAGAACGCCCGATCGACATCGTTAGGATGATCGCATGCCCGACCGCTGGAACCGAGTGTCCGCCTCACCCACGAACCCCGGCAGCGGCCACGGCGTCGAGTCTCTGACAGCCGAGGATCTCTTCCGCCCGGCCGCGCGCAGCACGGTGCCGCTGGATGAGAAGCTGCGCCAGGTCTACTACTGGATCGTCAACCGCGCAGTCATCTCGCCCTACTACGACATGGAGTTCTCGCACGGAGAGCCGCTGTCGATCGGGCTGGGGGATGCCGGCGCCGCGGTGTCCCTCCCGACGCAGGCGTCGTTCTCGTCGAACGTCCTCGTGCCGCTGCTCACCTTCGCGGTCGGGGGCAAGTGCCTGCTCATCGGAGGTCCGGGGCGCGGCAAGACGACGGTCGCCGTGCTCATGGGCGTGCTGGCCGGCACCGCCTCCGACGACGTGCGGCGCAGCGTGCAGCAGGGGCAGCCGCAGCTGACGGTCAGCGACCTCGTGGGCATCCCGCTTCCTCGCGACCTGGTCGCCGCCGAGCGTCTCACCGACATCCGCATCGCCTGGCGCGACTGGCTCGGGTTGCCGGTCAAGATCGTCGACGAGTACAACCGCATCCCCACCAAGACCCAGTCGGCGCTGCTGACCATGGTGGCCGAGGGGTATGTCGAGAGCCACGACCAGATGCGCCGCACCGCGCCGGACGGCGGTGTGGAGAGCTGGTTCTTCTCGGCCAACGACGATGCGGGCGGCGGTACCTTCCCGGTGATCCAAGCCCTTCGCGACCGGATGGACGTCACGGTGCAGGCGGCCGGATTCAACAGCCGATTCTTCGATGAGCTGATCACCCGCGTCGAGGCGGGGGAGAAGCCCGAGGAGCATGTGCCAGCCGAGCTGACCTTCGATTCGGCCGAGCAGACCGAGATGCGCGCGCAGATCCGCGCGGTGCCGATTCCGGATGCCGTGCGCGAGCGCCTGCGATTCTTCCTCAGCCACTTCGAGTTCGTGCAGCACGGCGGGCGCCGCTTCGAATACCGCACGAAAGACGTGGTGACCACCGCGGGCGGCCGGGTCGGCGAGGTGATCGAGGCGAACAGCGGCGCCGACCTCGAGATCGACCTCGGCGCGCAGACCCGCAACGGCCTGTCGGTGCGCGCCTTGCAGACGCTCATCATCTACGCGAAGGCGATCGCGTGGTTCCGGGGTGCGGATGCCGTCGAAATCGATGACGTCGCGGCGGTGCTGCCGTTCGTGCTCCGCGGAAAGCTGCTGCCGAACGCCACACATCCGCGGTTCGATGTCGGGGCGGAGCGCGAGCTCAGCACCGACACGGTGAGTTGGCTGGCCGACCTGTTCACGCAGTCATGCCGCCAATACGACGCCCTCGGGCGCGACGCCGACGATGCGGTCGCTGCCCTGCTCAGCGAGTTCGACCGCGGGCTCGATGGCCTCCCGGCGCTCGAGGCATCCCGCCGCATCACCGCCGTCGAGGCCCAGCTGCGCCGGATCGCGACGGTGGGCAAGCTCTACGGTCGTGACTTCGACGACGTGATCGCGCTGAAGTATCTGCATCAGCGGTACACGGCGTATGTGCGCTGGCAGGAGCTGCGCGGGTGAATCGCGTCCCCGTGCAGCTGGCGAATGCGCCGGCTCCGTTCCCTCCCGCTGACCTGCCCGATCTCTCCGCCGCCGGACTCGACACCGCGCTGGCGTCGACCTCGGTGCGGGCCGCGCACGGCACTCCGCTGCTGTTCGCCAGGGCGCTCGCCGTGGGACTGGCGCAGGATCCGGCGGCGGCGACCGACCGCGACCGGGCGCTCGATCTCGTGTCGGTCGCCGCGTGGCGGTCGGGCGCTCTCGGTCTGCGCGTCGACGCACTTGATCGGCTCGAGCATCTCGACACCCCCGAGCAACGTCTGGCCGCTGCGGCGACGCTCGGACTCGGCGTCGAAGTGCTCGACGAATTCCGTCGCAGGCAGCGGAAGGATCGCTTCTGGTGGCCCGGTCGCGCCGACCAGCGCGGGTATGTGCTCGCTGTCGGGGGGTTCCGCGGAATCGGGGGCGCGTGGATCCGGCCTCCCGAACGCGTCGACACTCTGGCGGACGCCGGAGCCTTCGCGATCCTCGTCGCGGGTTCGTGGTGGCGACTCGACAGCGACGTCTGGGGTGCGCGTCTCTCCGTGCTCTCCGAGGCGCCCAGCGAGGTGCATACCCGCGACGACGGGGTGAGCATCGTCATCGGACCCGACACCCATCTCGCCTGGGTGCATGTGCGGGAGCAGGAGTGAAGGCTCCTGTCGATCGGGTGCCGCTCACCGACGACGCCCGCGCGGCGTGGGAACGGGCTCTGGATCTCTGGCGGGTGCGGCTCGACGATCCGGCGGTGCGTCCGGGCGCAGCCGACGAGCACGGTGCGCCGGCCTGGTTCTCGTTTCCGCCGTCGGTGACCGTCGACCCTCGCTACCTCGCCGAGCGCGGCCTGGCCGATGAGCTGTGGAGCATGTTCGCCCACGAGATCGGCCACCACGTGCTCGCCCCCAGCACGCGGATCGACTCGCTCAAGATCGACCATCAGATGGCGAAGGCGATCGCCGCCGTGTCGCTGCGCCCGAATCCGAGGGAGGGAGCGCGGCGGCTGTCGAACCTGTGGAGCGATCTGCTGGTCAACACGCGGCTCGCGCAGCTGCAGCGGGCCGAGCAGGGGAGTGCGGGCACCGCCACGCGTGATCTCGGCATCGTGCGCCTCGGTCGAGCGCTCTACCCGGCACCTCAGGGAAGCACGGACCGCCTCTGGTGGGTGTACTGCCGAGCGTACGAGCTGCTGTGGCAGCTGCCGTCCGGCACCCTCTGCGAGCTCGACCCGCCTCCGCGGCCGGCGCGGACTCTCGCGCAGACGAACCTCGTGCCGCTGAGCCGGATCCCCGAGAAGCACCGTGAGAAGGAGCGACTGCTGCGTGCGGCACAGGCGGAGAGCGCGCGGGTGGCCGCCGAGCTCGTCGGCGCGACCGCCACCAACCCCGCCGTCGACGCGGCCTTCATCGCCGACGCCGTGCGGACCTTCAGCACCGACCCGGTCTCGGGTGCCGCCCGCTTCGGCGTGATCGCCTCGCCGTACCTGGCCGAGCTCGAGGGTGCTGCTGAGAGCGGTGCCGGCGAGCCGGTCAGCGGATGCGGTGTCGACGACGCACCGGCGACGGCCGACGAGCTCGGCCGCATCCTCGCCGACCAGCGCCTGCGAGACGACCTGCCTCGGCATCCGGGCATGGTGCTCGACCCCGAAGGCGAGGACGCTGCAGATGACGCATCGGATGCGGGTTCCGGCAAGGACGGCCAGCGTCTGACGATCGCGCGGACGCTTTCGCTCTATCGGGAGAGCGGTGAGGACGCCGTGCTCTCGGCCTGGTACCGCAACGAGGCGGCCCGGTGGGTGCGCCCCTACACCCGCCCCGCACCCATGAGGCCGGTCGGCGGCATCCCCGGTCCTGTCGAACTGTGGGAGGTGGGCGATGCGCTCGCCGACCTCGACTGGCCGTTGACGATGCGCTCGGGCACTGTGATCCCCGGCGTCACCACACGCCGGCGTTCCGAGCTCGCCGACGAGCCCCTCGTGCAGGAGACGAGTCTCGAACTCGACCTCTACATCGACTCCTCGGGTTCCATGGCACATCCGCGACAGGGCTCACCCGCGGTGCTCGCGGGGACGATCCTCGCGCTGTCGATCCTCCGCGGCGGTGGCAGGGTCAGAGTGACCAGCTTCTCGGGAACCGGAGACGTGGCGGGGATGCCGCGCTTCGGCCGCGATCCGTCGGAGATCATCGCCGCGATCTCGCTGTTCTTCGGTCGATCGACGTCGTTCCCGCTCGACCTGTACTCCGCCAGATACGCCGGTCTTCCCGCGGCAGCAGAAGACGCGCCCCGTCATGTGGTGGTGCTGTCGGACGACGGACTCGTATCGATGTTCGGGGTGGGCAACGAACCGTACGCCGGCGTCGCCAGGACCGTTCGCGAGGTGCTCACGACGGGTACGCTCGTGCTCATGGACCCCCGACGCCAGGTCGCGACGCTCGCCGAGCGCGACGGCTACGACGTGGTGTACCTCCGGACGATGGCCGATGCACCGGCTGCGTGCGCGGCTCTGGCGGCGGCGCTGCATGGCTGACACCGAGGCGCTGCTCGCCGCCTGGAGCGAGCGCTCGGACGGAGAGGCCGCGGCCTGGGCTCGCGCGAGGCCGGGGCCGTCGCTGGAGTCCGTCGCGACGCGGATCTCCCGCGTCCCTCAGGAGTTCCTCGATGAGCGCATCTCGCTGCGAGCGCTCGCCGGAGACATCCTGGCCGGGCAGATCAGCGCTTCGACATTCGACGAAGACCCGCGCGTGCGCCAGGGTGCCGCGATCGGCCTGTGGCTCGTCGCCAGCGAAGACGTCCTCGAGCCGCTCGAGCCGGCACTCGCGAGCGGCTGGGCCGCCCTCGCGGTCGACGCGCTCGCACTGCGCGTGGCCCCGGTCGCGTCGCCGTCGGACTGGACCTCAGACGATGAACGGCGCACCGAAGCCGCGCGCACGTTCCTGCTCTGGTGCGGTTTCCTTCCGGCAGGCGAGGATGCCGCGACCGCCGCCTCCCTGCTGGCGGCCTGCGACTCGCTCGCCCGCAACCGGGCGCTCGCCGAGGCGTTCGAGGGGCACCGGCACAGGGCCGAGATCGCTCGGAAGCTCGCAGAGGCACGCCGCAGGGAGGCGGCTGCGAGGTACTCCAGTGAGTGACCCCGACCTCCGAGGGGCGCTCGCGCTCGCCGAATACGCACCGGGGGAGGCCGCGGTGCTCTCCGATGCCGAGCGCTGGCCGACGATCGACGCAGCAGGCACTGCTCGACTGACCCGTTGGCGGGAGCATCCCGATGCTCCGCACTGGACGCATGCCACGGGCGACCGCCTCACCGCAGAACAGGTGCAGCGGGTGCGGCATCCGCTCTCGACCGACGGCTGGCTGGTCGATCATCTCGCCGCCGCGCGACGCACGCTGCGGTATCGCGGGATGCCGACAGATGCCGCGCTCGACGACTTCCCCACGATCTCGCGGTCGGACCTCGTCGACGACCTCGCGGCGTTCGTGCCGCTCGATGCGGATCTCTCCCGGATGCTGCACGGCACGAGCTCCGGTTCGACGGGCGCGGCGCTGCTCATCCCCGATGACGTCGAGGAGGTCGCGCGCGGCTTCCATCTGCTCGTCGCGCTCGCGGCGTCTGCGGGGGCCACGGTGACGGCCGACGGCGAGCGGGTGGCGGTGGCGAACCTCGTCTTCCAGCGTCAGGCCTTCACCTACGTGTCCACGATCTCGAGCTTCGCACACCGGGCGATGGCGCGGCTCAATCTGCATCCGACGGCGTGGAGCGGTCTCGATGCCCGCGCCCGATTTCTGGGCGAGGCGGACCCGCAGATCCTCAGCGGACACCCGACGAGCCTCGCCGAGCTGCTCGACGCCGGACTCGACGCCGTGCTGCATCCCGCCGTGATCTTCTCCGGCGCGATGGCGCTGTCGGCTGCGCTGCGTGCACGACTCCACGCGGCGTTCGAGTGTCCCGTGGTCGACGTGTACGGCTTGCACGAGACGCGCCCGATCGCCGCGCGCACCGACGACGGGCCGTTCCGGGTGCTCGATCGCCGCGTGCACGTCGAGGTGTGGGATCCCCGGCGCGAGGTCCCGCTGCCTCTCGGCGAGATGGGCGAGATCGTCGTGACCGCGGGAGAGAACCCCCTGCTGCCGCTGGTGAGGTACCGCACGGGCGACTACGGGCGCCTGGTGCACCTCGACGATGGGGTGCTCGGCATCGCCGACCTCGAGGGGCGCCAGAACACGCGGTTCCGGGCCGGCGACGGCACTCTCGTTCCCTGTGTCGAGCTCACGCAGCATCTGCAGGCACGCGGTGCCCAGGGGTGGTCGATCGAGCAGGCTGCCTCCGGTCGCGTGCACGCCGTGATCGTCGGCGGAGACGAGCCCGCCATCCGCGTGGCGCTGGACGCGCTGCTCGGGGTCGAGGTCGAGCTGCGGCAGGTCGAGCGCCTGATCGACCTCGGCGAGGGCAAGCCCCGGCGCTATCGCAGCGCCGTGCCCGACTGACAACGTCGCCCGTTCGCCGTACACTCGCGGCATGAGCGGACCGATCCCCTACCTTCTGTTCCCCGGGAACGCAGCCGAAGCGCTGGAGCACTACCGTTCGGTCTTCGGGGGTGAGCTTCAACTCCTCGACTACGCCGGCGCCGGACGACACGACGGGCCGGGAGATGCGATCGCACACGGCCAGCTCGCGGGGCCGGTCGGGCTCGCGGGTGCGGATGCCGGAGCCGACGACGACGCGGTGCAGATGAGCGGGATGTTCCTGTCGCTGCTCGGAACCGCGGATGCCTCGACGCTGACCAGCTGGTACGACCAGCTGGCCTCGGACGGTCGCGTGATCGACGCCCTGCAGAAGCGCCCCTGGGGCGACTACGACGGCACGGTCATCGATCGCTACGGCATCCGCTGGCTGATCGGATTCCACGACGAGGAATGAGCGCGGGCGGGGCTCCGATCATCGAGCCCGGCCATGACGCCGAGACCCCCTCACATCCATGTGGAGTGCGGGGGTCCCGGGTGTCGCGGCAGAGTGGGAGTGCGACTCAGGCGAACAGACGCTGCAGGCGCTGCACGCCCTCGAGGAGCTGGTCGTCGCCGAGCGCGTACGACATGCGGATGTAGCCGGAGGGGCCGAACGCCTCGCCGGGAACCACAGCGACCTCTGCCTGCTCGAGGATGAGGTCGGCGAGTTCGAGCGAAGTGGTCGGCGTCTTGCCGCCCCAGGTGCGGCCGAGCAGACCCTGCACGTCGGGGTAGACGTAGAACGCACCGAGCGGGTTGGGCACGACGAGTCCGTCGATCTTCGACAGCTCCGACACGATCAGGCGGCGACGGCGGTCGAACGCCTCGCGGAACTGCTCGGCCTCGGTCTGGGGGCCGTTGAGTGCGGCGATCGCGGCTTTCTGGGCGACGTTGTTCACGTTGCTCGACAAGTGCGACTGCAGGTTGGCCGCGACCTTGATGGCATCCGCCGGTCCGACCATCCAGCCCACGCGCCAGCCGGTCATCGCGTAGGTCTTCGCGACGCCGTTGACGAGGATCGTCTGGCCGGCGACCTCGGGCACGGCCTCGACGATCGAGGTCGCCTTGACGCCCTCGTAGGTCAGGTTCTGGTAGATCTCGTCGGAGATGACCCAGATCCCGTGCTCGAGAGCCCACTCGCCGATGGCCTTGGTCTCTTCAGCCGTGTAGACGGAGCCTGTGGGGTTCGAGGGGGAGACGAACACGAGCGCGGTGGTGTGCTCGGTGCGAGCGGCCTCGAGCTGCTCGACGGTGACCTTGTAGTCCTGGTCGGCGCCCGCGAACACCTCGACGGGGGTGCCGTCGGCGAGGCGGATCGCCTCGGGGTAGGTGGTCCAGTACGGAGCGGGAAGAAGCACCTCGTCGCCGGGGTTCACCACTGCCTGGAATGCCTGGTACACCGACTGCTTGCCGCCGTTGGTCACGATCACCTGGCTCGGTGACACCTCGAGTCCCGAGTCGCGCAGCGTCTTCGCGGCGATGGCCTCCCGCAACGCCGGAAGACCCGGAGCCGGGGTGTAGCGGTAGCTCGCCGGGTCGGCGAGAGCCTCGGCCGCTGCGTCGACGATGAACTGCGGCGTCGCGAAGTCGGGCTCGCCCGCGGCATACGAGATGACGGGCTTGCCTTCGGCCTTGAGGGCCTTCGCCTTGGCGTCGACCTTGAGGGTCGCGGATTCGGCGATGGCGGAGAGCTTGCGAGAGAGAGGAGCGCGTTCGGTCACGACTACGAGCGTACTCGGGTGGGGCGCCCGGATGACGGGTCGGATGCCGTCAAGAATCGTTGTTCTTTCCGGCGCTCGCCGCGGACTCGACGGGCGCAGCGTCTCGTGCCCGCGGAACTCGTCGGTGAGCGCAGTCGAGATCGCGATCGCCGGCATCAGCACGGCGCCGACGATCGCACCCGGCCGTGAACCCCGCACGGACTATCTGGTGTGTCCGCAGCTGCTCAGGCGGACGTGAGACCGTGGGCCTTCGCCACGGCATCCAGGGTGATGCGTCCTCCCTGGACGTTGAGGCCCTTGGCGAGTGCAGCGTCGTCTGCCGCAGCGCGCTCCCAGCCCTTGCCGGCGATGGCAGAGACGTAGGGGAGGGTGGCGTTGGTCAGAGCCCTCGTGGCGGTCTCGGGCACGGCGCCGGGCATGTTCGCGACGCAGTAGTAGATCGAGTCGTGCACCGCGAAGGTGGGGTCGTCGTGCGTCGTCGGACGGGATCCCTCGAAGCATCCGCCCTGGTCGATCGCGATGTCGACGAGCACCGAGCCGGGCTTCATTCCGGCGACCATGTCGTCGGTGACGAGCTTCGGCGCTGCGGCACCGGGGATCAGCACCGATCCGATCACCAGATCCGCCGTCGCGAGCTCTTCGGCGATGTCGTACCGGCTCGACGCACGCGTCTGGAGAGCGCCGCCGTAACGGTGCTCGAGCTCGCGCAGACGCGGAAGCGAGATGTCGATCACCGTGACCTGGGACCCGAGGCCGAGCGCGTTCGCAGCCGCATGCTCGCCGGCGACGCCGCCGCCGATCACGACGGTCTTGGCCCGCGGGGCTCCTGCGATGCCGCCCATCAGCACTCCGCGTCCCCCCGCGGATCGCATGAGTGAGTATGAGCCCATCGTCACAGAGAGGCGACCGGCGATCTCGCTCATCGGCACGAGCAGAGGCAGGCTGCGGTCGGGCAGCTGCACCGTCTCATAGGCGACGGCCGTGGTTCCCGCGTCGACGAGCGCGGTCGTCAGCGCCCGATCTGCGGCGAGATGCAGATACGTGAAGAGGGTGAGGTCCGAGCGCAGGAATCCGTACTCCTGGGCGATCGGCTCCTTCACCTTGATGAGAAGGTCTGCCTCGCCCCAGGTCTCCTCGGCGGTCTCGACGATCTCGGCGCCGGCGATCCGGTACGCCTCGTCGGAGATGCCTGAGCCGACTCCCGCTCCCGACTGCACGAGCACGCGGTGGCCCTCGTGAACCAGCCGATCGGCACCCGCGGGGGTGAGCGCGGTGCGGTTCTCGTTGTTCTTGACCTCGGTCGGCACGCCGATCTTCATCGATCCTCCAAGTGACGGTTGCGTGAGTGCATCTCAGAATCGCAGAAACGTCGACGATTCGACAGAATGCCTGAAGAACATTCGTTTCACCTGCGAATCCTGCATAATCATTCGCATGGAGACGTCATCCGAAGACCCTCAGTCGAACACCCTTCGGGCGCCGGCACTCGATGCGGTCGATGCCAGGATCGTACAGCTGCTGAGCGCGGACGGTCGGATGACCAACGCAGAGCTCGCGGGCCAGCTCGGAGTGGCACCGTCGACCGCGCACGCCCGCCTGCGCGCACTCGTCGAGCGGGGAGTCATCAGCGGCTTCCACGCGAGCGTCGACGAGCGGATGCTGGGCGCCGGACTGCAGGCCATCATCGGCGTGACCCTGCGTCCCAGCGGGCGCAGGGAGAGCATCGTCGAGTTCGCCGACCGGGTGCGGGTGCTGCCGCAGGTCATCCAGGTGTTCTTCCTCGGCGGAGACGACGACTTCCTGTTGCACATCGCCGTGGCGGACTCCTCGGAGATGCGCGAATTCGTGCTCGAGCACCTCTCTGCGCAGAGCAGCGTCGCCTCGACCCGGACCAGCATCGTGTTCGACTATCACCGCAACTCGGTCGCCGCGTCCTTCCGCTGAGCTGCCGACGTCACCCGCCGTCGGACCGCGCATCCGCCGCCTCGGTGCGCGGGGTCGACGTCGTGCGGGGCTCGGTCGAACGTATATATTGCTGTGCCTCATCGAGCGGAATTATCGTGAGGGCGGGGATTGGGGCGGGCGCAGAAGGCGGCTCGCACCCGCTGGGGGATGCGATGGCACGAGTACTCGATGATGCGGAGATGGCCGCATGGCTGGGTCGGCTCTCAGGCGGACTGTGGTCGCCGCCAGCAGGGGGCGCTGGCGACGGCGCGAGAATCCCGTCGTGGTTCACCGCGCAGACGATGCGCCTGGACGGTGCGCTCGGCATGCTGCAGCTCTCGAACTTCGGCACCATGAAGGCGGCTGATCCGGATGCGTTCGAGGCTGCCCTGCTGCGCAGATCCATCGGCGCCACGATGCTCTACAGCACGCTCGAGACGTCGCACACGGTCAGCTACGAAGTCGGCGCACCGGAGGGCATGGACATCATCATCCTCGGCATGGCGAATCAGGGCGGACAGCGGTTGCGCACCGCCGCGGGCGTGCAGCTGTTGAGCGTCGGGCGGATGGGATTCATGTCGAGTCTCGGGACGTCGTCGATCGAGCATCTCGGTGTGAGCGAGACGACCGGTGTGGTCGTGCCGGTCGCCGCAGTGCCCGGATATCAGCATGTGCTCGCAGCGGGAGCCGACGTCTTTCCCGATACCCCGCTGACCAGGGCCGCAGGAGCCGCTCTGGGGCGCATGTTGTTCGAATGGGCGAAGGATCCTGATCAGGGCGAAGGAGCTCTGGCGGGCACCGAAGCGGCGCTCGTCGCGCTCGTGCGCAGCCTGTTCCGGCAGTTCCCGGGCGACGGCGAGACGGATCGGGCCTCTCTGGTGCGTGCTGAGGCGGACAGGATCATCGAACGACGCCATCGAGATTCGGCATTCGGCATCGCGGAACTCGCAGATGAACTGCATGTCAGCCGTCGCCAGCTCTTCCGGCTGTACGCCGGAATGGACGAGAGTCTTGCCGCGCGGTTGCTTCGTCGGCGGTTGGTGACGGCGCGTGAGCAGCTGGTGTCCGCTCCGCCACAGGATCTCGCGACGGTCGCTGCGCAGTCCGGCTTCGCAGACGCGGCGGCGCTTCGTGCCCAGTTCTCCCGTCACGTCGGGGTGAGCCCGAGTGCGTTTCGGATGGCCGCGCGCACGCAACCCTCGCGGCTTGCCGAAGCGATGCTTCTCAGCGACGAGCAGCCGGGCCCCTCGGTCTGAGTCGGCGGTGTCGGGCGCCGGGCGCCGGAATCGAACGAGGGTCGCCGCGTTCGAGATCGGGGTCTGGTGGGGCCGGCGCGCTGACCGGACGCGGTGCGCAGAGTGACGCGCGACCGCGATTCCGGCGCCAACTGTGGCACAGCGTGCCGGGCTCCGCTCACCCGGTGACGGGACGGTCCGCGGCGCTTTCGGCATCCTGGCCACGTGCATAACCTGAACCTGCCCGTGTCCCCAGGCGGGCCATGACGGCAGGTGAGGGAGAAGCCGCGGCTTCCGACACACCCGTCGTCACGGCTTCCGGACGAGGCGGGATCGCCCGTCCGGAAGCTCGGGGGAAGGCGCGAGAGCGTCGGGCACGACGGATCGTCGGCGCGCAGCGCCGGCGGACGTGCGGGTGCCTCGGTCGGGGGGACCGAGGCACCCGCGAACCCGGCTGCGGAGGATGCTGTCAGGCGCCGAACGACGAGGGCAGTGCGCAGTAGTCGGCGAAGCGTCGGGTCGGATGATCGGGGTCTGAGACATCGACGATCGCCGCGGCGATCGAGTGCGGCGTCTCGTCGCCGGCGAGCTGCCACACGATGAAGTTCCAGAGTCCGCGCGCTGTCGTGCTGAGCAACTCGGGCGGACCCGAGACGATGAGAACGGTGCCGCCGTCGGGTGCGGCGCGGAACGGAGCGATGATGTCGGCGCGCAGTGCCTGCTCGTCGCCGTCTGCGCTGTGCTTCCGCTCGACCTGTTGACCCGCGGACGTCAGGGTGGAGGCGAGGTCGTCCGCTGCGCGGCGTGAGCGCTCGGCATCCGCTCCGGCGACGACGACCAGCCGTCGCCCGCGAGGATACAGATGCAGGAACTCGGAGGAGATGTCGGACCAGACGTCGCTCATGATCTCAGGCTACGCCCGTTCTCGAGGGGCGGATCCGACCCTTCGGCGAACGTCCGGCGTCGCGTGACAGAGCCCCTCGAGTGCCGAACTGCGGCATCCGAGGGGCCCTTGTGCAGAGTGTCAGGCCTCCTCGACGAGGAAGCGGCTGTAGGCGCCGAGCGTCAGGAACGCCGGGAACTCCTCGTGCAGCGCGACATCGCGGAACACCGATGCCGCGTCGTCGAATCGGTCGTCGTCGCGTCGTTCGACCTCGTCGAGCACCTCGCCGATCAAGCCCTCGATGTACTCGGCGGTGATCGGCGTGCCGTCCTCCGTGGTGCGATCCTGGTGGATCCACTGCCACACCTGCGAGCGACTGATCTCGGCGGTCGCGGCATCCTCCATCAGGTTGTCGATGGCCACCGCGCCGAGGCCCCGCAACCACGCTTCGAGGTACCGGATCGCCACAGACACGTTGTCACGCACGCCCTGAGCCGTGATCGGGCGACCGATGTGCAGGTCGAGCAGCTGCGACGCAGTCACGGTGACCTCGGGGAGCTGACGGTCGACCTGGTTCGGGCGATCGCCGAGAACGGCGTCGAATTCGGCCTGCGCGGTCGGGATCAGGTCGGGGTGCGCCACCCATGTGCCGTCGAAGCCGTCGCCGGCCTCGCGCTTCTTGTCGGCCGAGACCTTCTCGATCGCCCGTGCCGTCACCTCAGGGTCGCGCCGGTTCGGGATGAAGGCGCTCATGCCGCCGATCGCGTAGGCGCCCCGCTTGTGGCAGGTCTGCACGAGCAGCTCGGTGTACGCCCGCATGAAGGGAACGGTCATCGTCACCTCGCTGCGGTCGGGAAGCACGAAGCGCGCGCCCCGGCCGCGGTAGTTCTTGATGATCGAGAAGATGTAGTCCCAGCGTCCGGCGTTGAGGCCGGCGCAGTGATCACGCAGCTCGAAGAGGATCTCGTCCATCTCGAACGCCGCGGGCAGGGTCTCGATGAGCACCGTCGCGCGGATCGTGCCGTGCGGGATGCCGATGTACTCCTCGCTGAAAGTGAACACGTCGTCCCACAGCTTCGCCTCTTCGCTCGACTCGAGCTTGGCGATGTAGAAGTACGGTCCGCGGCCGTTCGCGATCAGCTCCCGAGCGTTGTGCAGGAAGTACAGTCCGAAGTCGACGAGCGAACCGGATGCCGCAGTGCGGCGCCCCGCGCGATCGGTGAACTGCAGGTGCTTCTCGGGAAGGTGCCAGCCGCGAGGGCGCATCACGATCGTCGGCGTGCGTTCGGCGGTGACGCGGTACTCCTTGCCCGGCCCTTGCTCGCTCGCTGGTCCGGTGAAGGAGAGCTCGCCGCGGATCGCGTCGCGCAGCGAGAGCTGACCCTCGATGACGTTCTTCCACGTGGGGCTCGTGGCGTCCTCCTGGTCGGCGAGCCACACCCGCGCTCCGGAGTTCAGCGCGTTGATCGTCATCTTCGGATCCGTCGGTCCGGTGATCTCGACCCGACGGTCCTCGAGTCCGGGGCCGGGGCCGGCGACACGCCAGTCGGCATCCTGACGGATGTGCGCGGTGTCGTCGCGGAAGCGCGGGTCGTGCCCGTTGCCGATCTCGAACCGGCGGCGCATGCGGTCGGCGAGCCGGTCGTGACGGCGAGCGGCGAAGCGGTGGTGCAGCTCGGTGAGGAACGCGATCGCCTCGGGGGTGAGGATCTCGTCGTAGCGCTCACGCAGCGGGCCGGTGACGCTGATGGCCGGGCCCTGCTGTGTCGTCTGGATCGGCGCGGTGGTCGGGGGAGCGGTGGGAGTGGTCATGATCTGAGTCCTTTGGAATGGCTTAGTGGAACTGCGCGGCTTCGGTGGAGCCGGCGAGGGCGAGGGTCGCGCTGTCGGGGTTGAGCGCGGTCGAGATGACGTCGAAGTAGCCGGTGCCCGCCTCGCGCTGGTGCTTGGTGGCGGTGTAGCCGTTCGCCTCTGCGGCGAACTCGGCCTCCTGCAGCTCGACGTACGCGCTCATGGCGCGATCGGCGTAGCCGCGGGCGAGGTCGAACATCGAGTGGTTCAGGGCGTGGAAGCCGGCGAGCGTGATGAACTGGAACTTGTAGCCCAGGTCGGCCAGCTCCTGCTGGAACGTCGCGATCTCGGCGTCCGACAGGTGGCGCTTCCAGTTGAAGCTGGGGGAGCAGTTGTAGGCGAGCATCTTGCCGGGGAACTGCTCGTGGATCGCCGCGGCGAACGCACGCGCCAGCTCGATGTCGGGCTCGCCCGTCTCGACCCACAGCAGGTCGGCGTACGGCGCGAACGCCAGGCCGCGACTGATGACCGACTCGATGCCGGGGCGGATGCGGTAGAAGCCCTCGGTCGTGCGCTCGCCGGTGGTGAACTGCTGGTCGCGCTCGTCGACGTCGCTGGTGAGCAGGTCGGCGGCGAGAGCATCCGTCCGGGCGATGATGACCGTCGGGACACCTGCCACGTCGGCCGCGAGGCGTGCCGCGTTCAGCGTGCGGATGTGCTGCTGAGTGGGCACGAGCACCTTGCCGCCGAGGTGGCCGCACTTCTTCTCGCTCGCCAGCTGGTCCTCCCAGTGGATGGCGGCGGCGCCCGCCTGGATCAGCGACTGCGCGAGTTCGTAGGCGTTGAGGGGCCCGCCGAAGCCGGCTTCGGCATCGGCCACGATCGGCGCGAGCCAGTCCTGGGTGATCTCTCCCTCGGCGTGCTCGAGCTGGTCCTGGCGGATCAGCGCGTTGTTGATCCGACGCACGACCGCCGGCACCGAGTTCGCGGGGTAGAGCGACTGGTCGGGGTAGGTCTGGCCGGCGAGGTTGCCGTCGGCGGCGACCTGCCACCCCGAGAGGTAGATGGCCTTGAGGCCTGCCCGCACCTGCTGCACAGCCTGGCCGCCGGTGTAGGCACCGAGCGCCCGCACGTATTCCTCGGTGTGCAGCAGGTTCCAGAGGTTCTCGGCGCCCCGGTGGGCGAGGGTCGCGTCTTCGCGCACCGAGCCGCGGATCCGGATGACGTCTTCGGCCGAGTAGGTGCGCTCGACGCCGTCCCAACGGGGATCCGTCTCCCAGACCTCCCGGAGCTCGGCGGCCGTCTGAACCTGGTCTCCGGCGCGCAGACCTGCGGGGCGGGGGGTGTGATTCTGAGCGGTGTTCGTCATGGTGTCTCCTCCGTTGGATGCCCGGACCGTGAAGCCGGGTGGCGTGTTTCCACTGTGCGTGAAGATCTGGCCTGAAACCGGCCACTCGGCTTGTGAAGATCGCCCGAAATTCTGTTTCTGTGACAGAATCGGCCGCATGAGCACTTCAGCGGTCGAAGAAGACGCCGACTCCCTCACGATCGGTCGACGCATCCGTCAGCTGCGCACCGCGCGGGGAATGACCCTCGACGACCTCGCGGCGGCCGTCGATCGAGCACCGAGCCAGATGTCGATGATCGAGACCGGCAAGCGCGAACCGAAGCTCACCCAGCTTCAAGCGATCGCGCGCGCTCTCGGTGTCACGATCGATGCGCTGCTCGAGGGTGAGCCACTCGACGAGCGCAGCGCGATCGAGATCGCCCTCGAGCGCGCCATGAAAGGCCAGACGTTCCAGGCGCTCGGGATCGAGCCTTTCCGCATCGCCAAGAGCATGCCGACGGATGCGCTGAAGGCGCTGCTCGCGCTGCACGGCGAGATCGACCGGCTCAGGGACGAGCGGGCCGCGACCCCGGAGGAGGCCAGGCGAGCGAACGTCGAGCTGCGTCACCTCATGCGCAGGCAGGACAACCATTTCGCCGACCTCGAGAGCAAGGCCGCCGAGATACTCGCGGCGGTCGGGCACCCGGGTGGACCGCTCACGCAGCGCACCGCATCCGAGATCGCCGCCTATCTCGGATTCACCCTGCACTACGCGCCCGATCTGCCGCAGACCACGCGCAGTGTCGCCGACCTCGCGAACGGGCGGCTCTATCTGTCGAGCAGTGTGCCGGCCAAGGGCGATGCGAGAACGGCTGTGCTGCAGGCGCTGTCCAGCCGCATCCTCGGGCATGCCGAACCGCGCAGCTATGCCGAGTTCCTGCGCCAGCGCGTCGAGACGAACTATCTCACCGGGGCGCTGCTGGTTCCCGAGGCCCACGTGGTGCCCGCCTTGAAGGATGCGAAGTCCCGCAGGGCCATTTCGATCGAAGACCTCCGAGACGCCTACTCGGTGTCGTACGAGACGGCGGCGCATCGGTTCACGAACCTCGCGACCCGCCACCTCGACATCCCGGTGCACTTCCTCAAGGTGCACGAGTCGGGGACGATCACGAAGGCATACGAGAACGACGACGTGAACTTCCCGACGGACAGGCTCGGTTCGATCGAGGGACAGATGTGCTGTCGCCGATGGACGAGCCGTGTCGTGTTCGACGAGGACGACCGCTTCAACCCGTATTACCAGTACACCGACACGGGCAACGGCACCTACTGGTGCACCGCCCGTGTCGAGGCGTCGAGCGAGGGACTGCACTCGGTCAGCGTGGGCGTGCGCTTCGACGACACGAAGTGGTTCGTCGGCCGGGACACCCCGCATCGTGGGGTCTCGAAGCACTCGGTCGAGGTCTGCTGCCGCCGCGCGCCGGCCGACCTCGAGGGGCGGTGGCGCGAGAACTCCTGGCCGAACGTCAAGACTCCTCGCACGCTGCTCGCCACGCTGCCGACCGGTGCCTTCCCCGGGGTCGACACGACGGACGTCTACGAGTTCCTCGAGGCGCACGCACCACGCTGACGTGCCTCAGCCGAGAGTCGCGGGCTTCTTCGGCACCAGGGATACGGCCACCGCCGCGACGATCGCCACGAGTGCGAAGGCGACGAAGTTCCACTCGACGCCGATCAGCATCGTGACCGGCGCGCCTGATGTATGTGGATCACACCGCGTTCCAGCGCAGGCGAGGAGTGCTCGCGAACTCCGTCAGGACGACGCCCGCGTCGGCGACGGGGAACATCGTGATCAGCAGCGGAGTGGTCTCGGAGGCGGCGGCGACCGCGTAGACCAGAGCCGCGGGTCCCTGCTCGCGGGTGACCCCGACGCGGGTGTGTCGCCCGTCGACGGTCGCTGTGCGCGACGATGATGCGCTGTGGAGGATCTCGGATGCGGCGGTGCCTGCCCTGTCGAGCAGTGTGGCGTCTTCGCGCCAGGGCAGGAACGCGTCGGGTGTGAGAGCGCACGCCTCGGCGAGAGCGGTTGTCACCCAGCGGTCGCGCTTGAGCCCGTATGGCGTCTCGACGAGTGACAGCAGATACCCGTAGCAGTGCAGGAGGCCGGCGTTGCCGACGGGCCACTGCGCCCTCATGCCCGCTCGGCGGTGCAACTCGTCGAACAGCGCCGGAGAGATGACGGCCGCGCCGATGTTCTCGTCGATCACGGTCGATCGGCCCCAGGCGTCGAAGCGTCCGTGGGCACGGTCGTCCTCGAGCGAGGCGACGAGCCACGGAAGACTGTCGAGGGCTGTGCGCGCGGCCGTCGCCGAGTCTGACTGCGCGCGGATCGCAGCGGTCGTGAGGTCGTCGATTCCGGACACGGCGTTCACGCTACAAGACTCCGATGGACGGAGTGTTCACACGGCGTTCACACGATCGGGACTTTCTGTCCACAATGACTGACCATGCTGGACGGAGCGTCCGCGAGATCAGAGTGCGGATGCGGAAAGAACACCGTGAACTCCATTCTCCTCTTCGACTTCGACGGCACGATCGCGCTCGGCGACGGCCCCGTTCTCGCCTACGCCACGCAGGTGGCCGCCGCTCTCGACGACGACCACGGCTTCGTCGACGGCATCCGCGAGACGCTCTCCGCTGCTGACGGTGAGGCCCTCGACGGCTACGACGCAGTGCGGCGGGCTGCGGCTGCTCGAGGTGCGGATGCCCGGATGCTCAGCGCCGCGTATCTCGCGAGCCGCGCAGAACTCGCCACCGCAGCGGCTCCGATCACCGCACCCGACGGCCTCGCAGCCTTCCTCGCCGCTGCTGCGGCTGACGCGGAGCTCGTTCTCGTCACCAACGCACCGGCGATCCGCATCGACCAGGCGCTGGACGCGCTCGGCCTCGCCGGGCTCTTCGACCGCATCGTCACGAGTGCGGGCAAGCCGGCCGGTCTCGATGTGTTCCTGGCTGACCTGCCCGCTGATGCGCGGGTGCTGAGCATCGGAGACATCTGGCACAACGACCTCGCCCCCGCCCACGCCCGTGGCCACGAGACCGCGCTGATCGGCGGATTCGCCGACCCCCACGCGACCCCCACCTATCGCGCTGCCGATTTCGCGACGCTGATCCCTCAGCTCACCGCATGGTTGCGTTCCTGAACCCGCACCACTCCACCCTCCCTCACACCCACCACCCCATCGAAGGATGACAATGCGTACCTCCCCCTTCCGCCGGACCGCCGCGGGGCTCGTCGCCGCGGGCGCCCTGCTCGCCGTCGTGCTCACCGGCTGCTCGACCGACACCGCCGCGCCCGACGAGTCCGCCGCCCCCGCTGCCGACCCGGAATCGCTCGTGCTCGCGCTCGTCCCCTCGCAGGACCAGGACGGCCTCGTCGACACCGCAGCTCCGCTCACCGACTACCTCACCGAGGAGCTCGGCATCGAGGTCACGGGTGTGGTCTCCAAGGACTACCAGGCCGCGGTCGAGGCGATGGGAGCAGGTCAGGCGCAGATCGGGTTCCTCCCGTCGCTGCAGCTGTGGCAGGCCAACGACATGTACGACGCATCGGTCGTGCTGCAGACCGAGCGCAACGGCAACATCACCTACCCCGCGCAGTTCATGACGAACAACCCGGACAAGTACTGCGACGACGAGCCGGTCGAGCGCGACGGGATGCTGTTCTGCAACGGCGCCGACGCCATGTCGGGTCCTGCCGGTCTCGACAGCATCGACAAGGTCGAGGGCGCGAAGGTCGCGTTGCTCGGACCCGGCTCGCCGGCCGGCTACATCTACCCGGTCCTCGCGCTGCAGGAGGCGGGACTCGACACCGACACCGACATCCAGCAGATCCCCGTGACAGCGAACGACGCGTCCGTGCTAGCGGTCTACAACGGCGACGCCGAGGTCGGCTTCAGCTTCTGGGATGCCCGCACGATCGTGCAGAAGGACACCCCCGATGTGGGTCAGAAGGTCGTCGTCTTCGCCCTGACGGAGGAGATCCCGAATGACGGCGTCGCGCTGTCGTCCGACCTGTCGCCCGAGCTGCAGGACCGCATCTCCACGGCTCTCGAAGACTTCTCGAACACAGAGGAGGGCTCCGAGATCCTCACGAGCATCTACTCGATCACGAAGCTCGCGCCCGCCGATCCCGAGTCGCTCGACGTCGTCGCCCGCGCAGCCCAGGCACTGGGGCTCCAGTAAATTGTCCGATCAGATCCAGCACGTGGACGCCGCAGCCCAGGCTGCGGCGTCCACGCCGTGGTCCATCCGTCTCGATGGCGTCACGGTGCGATACCCGAACGGGACGGTCGGTCTCGACCGTGTCTCGCTGGACATCGACGCCGGAGAGATGGTCGCGGTCGTGGGCCTCTCGGGGTCGGGCAAGTCCACTCTCATCCGCACGATCAACGGCCTCGTGCCGGTGACGAGCGGAACGCTGGACGTCGGCGAGCACCGCGTCAGCGGAGCCTCGCCCCGCACTCTGCGACGCCTGCGCGGCGACATCGGCATGGTGTTCCAGGGGTTCAACCTCGCAGGCCGGGCGAGCGTGCTGCAGAACGTGCTCGTCGGGCGTCTCGCCCACACGCCCCTGTGGCGCACCCTGCTCGGCGCCTACCCCGACGCCGACCGGCAACTGGCCTATCAGGCGCTCGACCGTGTCGGCATCCTGCCGAAGATCCACTCGCGCGCATCCGACCTCTCGGGTGGGCAACAGCAGCGCGTCGCCATCGCACGCGCACTGGCGCAGGAGCCGCGCATCGTCCTGGCCGACGAGCCGGTCGCGAGCCTCGACCCGCCGACCGCGCACGGTGTCATGAACGACCTTCGCCGCATCAATCGGGACCTCGGCATCACCGTACTGGTCAACCTGCACCTGCTCGACCTCGCCCGCGAATACGGAGCGCGGATGATCGGCATGCGCGCGGGGAGGATCGTCTACGACGGTCCGGCAGCGAGCGCGACGGATGCCGACTTCGAGAGCATCTACGGCCGATCCCTCACCGCCGACGATCGGCTCGACACGTGACCGAGGCGACACCGGCACCGCTCGAGATACCTCGGCGGCCGTCCGGCGCGTGGCGTGGGCCCGTGATCCTGCTGGCCATCGTCGCCATCACCGTGGTCATGTGCCTGCCCGGCATCGGCATCGGGGTCGACCTCTCGGCCATCGCGCGCAACTGGCAGAACGGCGCCGACAAGATCATCAAGCTGCTGATGCCCGACTGGAGCTTCTTCCCGCGCACGCTCCCGCCGCTCATCGAGACGCTGCAGATGGCCGTCATCGCGACGGCGATCGGCGCGGTGATCTCGCTGCCGCTGAGCTTCTGGGCGGCTCGCGCCACCAACCCGAACGCTCCGGCGCGCATCATCGTGCGCGGCATCCTGAACGTCATCCGCAGCGTCCCCGACCTGCTCTACGCGGCGATCCTCGTCGCAATGGTGGGTGTCGGCGCGCTCCCCGGCATCCTCGCGCTGCTGCTGTTCAATGTCGGAATCATCGTCAAGCTCGTCTCGGAGGCGATCGACACCAACGATCGGGGTCCGCTCGAGGCGGGCCGCGCGGTCGGAGCCACTCAGACGAAGATCAACCGCACGCTCGCGCTCCCGGACGCCTGGCCGGCGTTCGCGAACCAGACCCTCTACGTCTTCGAGCTCAACGTCCGCGCCTCGACGGTGCTCGGTCTGGTCGGCGCCGGCGGCATGGGCCTGCTCATCGACGCCGTCCGCACGTTCTACCGCTACGACCAGCTCTCGCTCATCATCCTGGAGATCCTCATCGTCGTCATCGTGATCGACCTCGTCTCCGACGCCATCCGACGGAGGCTCGTATGACCACCGTGCTCACTCCGCCTCCTGCCATCACCGTCATCCCCGACAGGCCGCGACGCCCGTGGCTCGTTGCCTCGTGGATCATCGTCACCGCCATCGTCGTGCTGGCTTTCTGGTCGATCGACATCAACTGGGCACGTCTCGCCGACCTGCCTGCGGAGATCGTCCGCTACACGTTCCTGATGTTCGGCAGCCCGAACTGGGAGAAGCTGCCCGAGGCGCTCTGGCAGACCTGGCGCAGCATCGAGATGGCGTGGGTCGGTATGATCCTCGGCATCCTGCTCGCGACCCCCATCAGCCTGCTCGCCGCGCGCGGATTCGGCCCCGCCTGGCTGCGCGCGCTGCTGCGCGGCCTGTTCTCGCTCATCCGGGCCGTTCCCGAGATCATCATCGCGATCGTGATCCTGTCGGTCACCGGGCTCACGCCGTTCACGGGTGCGCTCGCGCTGGCGATCAACGGCATCGGCACACTCGGCAAGTGGGGATACGAAGCGGTCGAGGCCGTGCCGTCCGGGCCGATCGAGGCCGCACGCGCGGCCGGTGGCGGTACCCTGCAGGTGCTGCGTTGGGGTGTCTGGCCGCAGGTCGAGCCCGCGTTCTGGTCGTTCTGGCTGTATCGCTTCGAGATCAACGTGCGCTCGTCGGCGGTGCTCGGTCTGATCGGCGTCGGCGGAATCGGTGACATGCTCACCTCCTATACCCAGTACCGTGAGTGGTCGACGGTGGGCGTCCTGCTCATCGTGGTCGTCGCTGTCACGATGCTGATCGATGCCGTGTCCGGCGCGATCCGCCGCCGGATCATGGAGGGAGCCCGCGCCCGTGTTCTCTCCTAGCGCCCCACCCACCGCTCGAATCGCCGCGGTGCTCAACACCCTGCAGCCCGCCGAACGCCGCGTCGCCGAGCTGATCGTCGAGTCGGCGGAGGCGGTGGTCGAATGGACCGCCCAGGAGCTCGCCGACCGAGCGGGTGTCGGCCGCGCCACGGTCGTGCGTGCGTGCCAGAGCTTCGGCTACCGCGGATACCCGCAGCTGCGCGTCGCGCTCGCCTCCGAACTCGGCAGCGGGCCGGGGGAGGCGGGCATCGACCACGGGCCGGGCGCGCTCGGGCGGATGCGGGGCGAGATCGATCGCGTCGCGGCATCCCTTCCGGCCCTCGCGAGCCTGCTCGACGCGGATGCCGTGAGCGAGGCCGTGCGGCTCGCAGCGTCCGCTCGCCGGCTGCTCGTGCTCGCGAACGGTCTGTCCTCGCCCATCGCGAACGACCTCGCCATGCGGCTGACCGCGTCGGGTCGTGCGGCGGAGTTCATCGCGGATGCCATCGCGCAGCAGATCGCCGCACGTCATCTCACACCCGACGACGTCTGCCTCATCGTCAGCGGATCGGGCGCGAACGAGGCGAGCCTGCGCGTCGCGACCGCGGCAGCCCGGGGCGGTGCGACGGTGATCGCCCTCACCTCCTTCGCCTCATCGGCGCTGACCGAGGCCGCGACGCTGTCGCTCGTGATCGCCCCGACCGGGGTGAGCTTCCGCGACGAGCTCGAGCACACCTCGCGCGTCGCATATCTGGTGTTCGCCGAGGTGTTCGCCGCCGCCGTCACGGCGGAGCGGGGCGCGGATGCCGTGCAGGCGCGGGCTCATGCGCTCGAGGTCGTCTCCGACAACCTCGGCGAGGGTGCGGGGGAGTAGCGACGCCGAAGGCGTCAGTCCCGAGCCGTCTGCAGCAGCGCCCACAGCTCTGCGCGGGCGGGGAACGACGACAGATCGCTGCCGAGCAGGGCGCCGGCCTGCGTGATCCGCGACCGCAGCGTGTGACGGTGCACCCCGAGAGCAGCGGCCGCCGGATCGGCCTTCGCATCGTGCTCGAGCCAGGTTCGCAGAGAGCGTTCCAGGTCGCCGCCGGATCGCGCATCGTGGTCGCGCAGGGGAGCGAGGCGCGACTCGGCGACCAGGCGAGCCTCGTCGGTCGCGAGCGCGCTGAGGATGCTGGATCCTGCCGCATCGGCGAAGTGGAAGACCCCTGTGCCGGACTGCTGGCGCAGGGCCGCGAGCGCCTGAGCGTGGGCACGCGAGAACGCGTCGTACGACTCCGAGCCCGATGCGCCGACGCGGATGCCGAAACGTGCGGCGACCTCGTCGAGCAGTGCGTCGTCGGCCATCGACACGCAGAGCACGACGCCCTCCGGCGACTCGGCGAGGAAACTGGCGGTGCCGTGCTCGGCGCGGCGGCGGTCCCACCAGTCGGCGAACGGTCCGGTCGGTGCGTCCGCGGCGATCGCCACCACGACGGGCGCCGACGGCATGCCGCCGAGCACCTTCCGTGCAAGGGACGGGTCGTCATCGAGCAGAGAGCTCAGCAGCTGCGAGTTCAGCCGACGCTTGCTGCGGGCGAGCTGGTCGCTCTGCTCGAGGGCGAGCCCGGCCATCGCGATCACCGAGGTCACGACCGTGCGCGCCTCGGCGTCGAGCGCATCGACGGCCAGCGCGATCACTCCCCGCAGGTGTCCGCCGCGGCCGACCGTGAAGAGCGTGAACGTCTCATCGTCGATCGTCAGCGACTGCCCTGCTTCGAGTCCGCGGGTGAGGATCTCGGTGGCGCGTTCGCCGAGCTCGGTCAGGCGGCCCGCAGACACGGCTGACCGGGGGTGCGACAGCTGCAGAGCACCGGCCGCGTCGTACATGCCGACCCAGACGCCGAGGCGACGGCCGAGTTCGGCGACGGTCGCGTCGAGTCCCCGCGGGCGGAGAGCCGCCAGTGCGAGCGCGCGCTGGGTGTCGAGCGCCCATGATCTGCGGGCATATGCCTGAGCGGCGATGGCCTCGGAGTGTGCGCGGGCGACCGCGATGAACGGTGTGCGGTAGGGCACCTCGAAGAGAGGGATCCCGCGGCGTGCGCACTCGAGGATCAGCTCCTCCGGGATCCCTGCGCGGTGCACGTCCGTGCCGAATCCGAGGCCGAGCACCCCGCGATCCGCGAGCCGCCCCACGTAGACATCGACGTCGGTGCCGGCGTCGAACTGGGTGCCTGTGGTCAGCAGAGCAAGATCCTCGGCGAGGAACGGCGTCGGGTCGGCGAGGTCGGAGCTGTGCACCCAGCGCAGTGGACGATCGAGGGCGCCGGCCGGAAGGTCTTCTTCGGCCGAGATCAGGCCGAGTCCGAGGTCACGACGTCGGAAAAGGGCGCGCAGGGTGGGCTGCTCGGTGTCATCCATGCGACGCTCCTCTCTCGTCTCCGCGGTCAGCGCGTTATACGGTCGGGCGATGATCTCTTCGAGATTGTACAGCCGGGCGAATGCGCCCACGGCGGATCCGGTCGTACGCTCACGAACATGGCTCTCCTCGACACCGCAGCTGTTGCAGTCCCCCTCGGCGGACCCGACCTCCCCCAGGAGCGTCGCCTCGTGACCGAACTCCCCGGCCCCCGATCGGCCGAGATCCTCGCCCGCAAGGCGGATGCCGTCGCCGCAGGCGTCGGGCACACCGTTCCCGTCGCCGCCGTCGCGGCCGGCGGGGGAGTGGTCGTCGACGCCGACGGCAACTCGCTGATCGACCTCGGCTCGGGCATCGCCGTGACGACGGTCGGCAACGCGCACCCCAAGATCGCCGCAGCGGTGGCCGCCCAGGCCGCGCAGTTCACGCACACCTGCTTCATGATCTCGCCGTACGAGTCGTACATCGAGGTGGCCGAGGCGCTGAACCGTCTCACCCCCGGTGATTTCGCCAAGAAGACCGCCCTGTTCAACTCGGGCGCCGAGGCTGTCGAGAACGCGATCAAGATCGCCCGCAAGCACACCGGTCGCCAGGCGGTCGTCGCCTTCGACCACGGCTACCACGGCCGCACCAACCTGACGATGGCGCTGACCGCCAAGTCGATGCCCTACAAGAGCGGCTTCGGCCCGTTCGCCCCCGAGGTCTACCGCGCACCGATGTCGTACCCGTTCCGCGACGGGCTCGAGGGCGGCGAGGCTGCGGCCCGCGTCATCCTGCAGATCGAGAAGCAGATCGGCGCAGACAACCTCGCCGCCGTGATCATCGAGCCCATCCAGGGCGAGGGCGGCTTCATCGTGCCGGCCGACGGATTCCTGCCCGCGATCGCCGACTGGTGCCGCGCCAACGGCGTCGTCTTCATCGCCGACGAGGTGCAGACCGGCTTCGCCCGCACCGGCCACATGTTCGCGAGCGAGATCTTCGGCATCGAGCCCGACCTCATCACGACCGCGAAGGGCATCGCCGGCGGTCTGCCGCTCGCCGCCGTCACCGGGCGCTCCGAGATCATGGACGCCTCGCACGCGGGCGGCCTCGGCGGCACCTACGGCGGCAACCCGATCGCCTGCGCCGCAGCGCTCGCCGCGATCGACGTCTTCGAGAACGACGGCGTGATCGAGCGCGCCCGTGAGATCGGCGAGATCCTGGTGCAGCGTCTCGGCTCCATGCAGGAGAAGGATGCCCGCATCGGTGACATCCGCGGTCATGGCGCGATGATCGCGGCCGAGTTCGTCGACCCCGAGACCAAGGCGCCTGACGCCGCCCTGACCGCTGCTGTCGCGAAGGCGTGCGTCGCCCAGGGGGTCATCGTCCTCACCTGCGGCACGTACGGCAACGTCATCCGCTTCCTGCCGCCGCTGTCGATCGGCGACGACCTGCTCAACGAGGGCCTCGACGTCGTCGCGGCCGCACTCGCCGCGAACGCGGCCTGACAGACCAGCGGTCGCGCTCAGTCGTGACCGCCACCACACGTCCGGCCGCGACGAGGATCGGGGGATTTCGAGTCGCGGCCGGCACACACATTTCCAATGAAGGAGAAGCAGATGGCTGAGATCACTCGTGACGTGCTGATCGTCGGAGCCGGAGCCGCAGGGCTCACGGCCGCGAACGACCTGCGCAAGGCAGGCCTGTCGGTCGCCGTCCTCGAGGCGCGTGACCGCGTCGGCGGCCGTCTGTGGACCGACGTCATCGACGGCGCCATGCTCGAGATCGGCGGCCAGTGGGTCTCGCCCGATCAGGATGCCCTGAAGGACACGATCGAGGAGCTGGGGCTCGAGACCTACAGCCGCTATCGCGAGGGCGACAGCGTGTACGTCGGCCCCGACGGACAGACGCACCGCTTCACGGGCGAGATGTTCCCGGTGTCCGCCGAGACCGAGGCCGTCATCGCCGAGATCACCGAGCGTCTCGACGCCATGGTGGCCGAGATCGACCCCGACCGCCCCTGGGAGCACGCGAAGGCGAAAGAGTGGGACTCGGTCACGTGGGATGCCTGGCTGCGCGCGCAGACCGACGACGACGAGGCGGTGCGCAACCTGGCATTCGCCACCGGATCCGCGATGCTCACGAAGCCCACGCACTCGTTCTCGCTGCTGCAGTCGCTGCTGATGGCGGCATCCGCCGGTTCGTACTCGAACCTCGTCGACGCCGACTTCATCCTCGACAAGCGCGTCGTCGGCGGCCTGCAGAAGGTGCCGCTGCTGCTCGCCGAGCGCCTCGGGGACGACGTGCTGCTGAACCAGCCGGTGCGGTCGCTCGAATGGAGTGCCGACGGCGTGACCGCGACGACCGATGACACCACGGTGCGCGCGCGCTTCGCGATCCTCGCGCACGCCCCGATCCTCTACAGCCGCATCGCCTTCGTGCCGCCGCTGCCGCGTCGCCAGCACCAGATGCACCAGCACATCTCGATGGGCTTCGTGATCAAGGTGCACGCCGTCTACGACCGCCCGTTCTGGCGCGAACAGGGCCTCAGCGGCACCGCGTTCAGCCCCTACGAGCTCGCGCACGAGGCGTACGACAACACCAACCACGGCGACGAGCGGGGCACCCTGGTCGGCTTCGTGAGCGACCAGAACGCCGACGACCTGTTCACGCTGTCGGCAGAGGAGCGCAGAGAGCGGATCCTCGAGTCCCTCTCGCACTACTACGGCGACGAGGCGAAGAACCCGGTCGTGTACTACGAGAGCGACTGGGGCACGGAGGAGTGGACCCGCGGCGCGTACGCGGCGAGCTTCGACATGGGCGGACTGCACCGCTACGGCGCCGACCTGCGTTCGGCCGTCGGACCCATCCACTTCGCCTGCAGTGACATGGCGGGCGCCGGATACCAGCACGTCGACGGCGCGATCCGCATGGGGCACCTCGTCGCATCGACCATCGTCGAAGCCACGCGTGCCGCGGGCGACGCCGCCGAGGTCGACGGATGACCGGCGCGATCGTCGTCGGCTACACGGCGACGGATGCGGGAGCCGATGCCGCAGCGCTCGGCGCACGGCTCGCGCGCAGCCTCGGAGCGGTGCTGCACCTGGTGATCGTGCTTCCCTCTGAGGGCACCCGCAACGCGGCGGTTCCGCCCGAGCGGGCGTACGAAGAGCACATCCGCCGGCAGGCGAAGGAGTGGCTCGAGGATGCCGTCGTCCGGCTGCCGCAGGAGCTCACCCGCACGGGTCATGTGCGCTTCGCCGAGTCGTTCGCGGAAGGGCTCATCGCCGCCGGCGAGGAGTTCGATGCGCGGCTGATCGTCATCGGCACCGCCGGCGGCAGCATCTTCGGACGCCACCGTCTCGGCAGCGTCGCCTCTGAGCTGCTGCACTCGTCGACCATCCCCGTCGCGCTCGCCCCGGCCGGCACGGCGGAGCAGGACGACCACGTGCTCCCGCGGGTGACGGCGGCGGTCGGCAACCGCGCCGGCGCAGACAATCTCCTCGACGAGGCCGCTGCGATCGCGACCGAGTCGCGCGTCGGTCTGCGTCTGGTCTCCCTCGTGCCGTTCGACGTGCCCCCCGGTCTCGACACCGGGGCGATCCGCGTGGTCGGCGACGAGCACGCGAACGAAGTTCTCGAGATCGCCAAGGGTCTGCTGCCCGAAGAGCTCAAGGCCGAGGTCGAAGAAGCCCCCGGCGACACGGTCGAGGACGCCGTCGCTCATCTGTCGTGGCTGCCCGGCGAGGTCGTCCTCGTCGGTTCCAGCCGCCTGGCGCAGCCGCGCCGCCTGTTCCTGGGCTCGACCGCAGCGAAGATGCTGCACGAACTGCCCGTGCCCATGATCGTCGTCCCGCGCACGCGCGCCGAAGCAGGAGTCCGCTGATGAGCAGCTCGAACCGGGCGACGGAGCCCGCATCCGGTGTGACGACCGGCATCTCGCAGAAGGGCCTGCGCGCGGGGGCCGTCGGAGTCCTCGGAGCCGTCGTGATCGGCGTCTCCACGATCGCCCCGGCATATACCCTCACCGCATCGCTCGGCCCGACCGTCGCTGTCGTCGGCACCCAGGTTCCGGCGATCATCCTCGTCGGCTTCATCCCGATGCTCCTGACCGCGTTCGGCTATCGCGAGCTCAACCGCATGATGCCGGACTCGGGCACCTCGTTCACGTGGGGAGTGCGAGCCTTCGGCCCGTGGATCGGCTGGATGACGGGGTGGGGCCTGATCGCCGCCACCGTGATCGTGCTGTCGAACCTCGCCGGCATCGCCGTCGAGTTCCTCTTCCTGCTGATCGCACAGCTCAGCGGCAACCCCGAGATCGCCGACCTGGCCTTCAACCCGATCATCAACGTCGTCGTGTGCCTGCTCTTCATGCTCGGCGCGACGCTCGTGTCGTACCGCGACATGCAGACGACGCAGAAGTTCCAGTACATCCTCGTCGGCTTCCAGGTGCTGGTGCTCGTGATCTTCGCCACCGTCGCGATCGTCAAGGCCGTCTCCGGCGATGCCCCCGAGCCCACGGCGTTCTCGTGGTCGTGGTTCAACCCGTTCGAGGTGCCGTCATTCAGCGCCTTCGCCGCCGGGCTCTCCCTGTCGATCTTCATCTTCTGGGGCTGGGACGTCGTCCTCACCATGAACGAGGAGACGAAGGACCCCGAGAAGACTCCCGGTCGTGCGGCGATGGTCACCGTCGTCGTCGTGGTCAGCCTCTACCTGCTGCTCGCGATCGGTCTCATCATGTTCGCCGGTGTCGGCACGGGCGACTACGGGCTCGCGAACGAGGACATCTCGGCGAACGTGTTCTTTGCGCTGTCCGACCCGATCCTGGGCCCGCTCGCGTTCCTCGTCTCGCTCGCGGTGCTGTCGAGCTCGGCGGCGTCGCTGCAGTCGACCGCCGTCGGCCCCGCCCGCACGCTGCTGGCGATGGGGCACTACGGCGCCCTGCCGAAGAAATTCGCACGGGTCAGCCCGCGCTTCTTCACGCCCGGCTATTCGACGATCGTCTCGGCCGTCGTCGCTTCGGTCTTCTACGCCGTGATGCGACTGGTGAGCGAGAACGTGCTCACCGACACCATCCTGTCGCTCGGCATGATGATCTGCTTCTACTACGGCCTCACCGCGTTCGCGTGCGTCTGGTACTTCCGCAAGCAGTGGTTCGACTCGGCCAGGAGCTTCTTCTTCACGTTCCTGTTCCCGCTCGTCGGCGGCGCGATCCTCGCCGTGCTGTTCGTGACGACGCTCATCGACTCGATGGACCCCGCGTACGGCAGCGGTTCGAGCATCGGCGGGGTCGGGCTCGTGTTCGTCCTCGGCGTCGGCATCATCGCGATCGGCATCGTCATCATGATCTGGCAGTCGATCAAGCGCCCGGCGTTCTTCCGCGGCGAGACGCTCAGCATGGATGCTCCCGCGAGCATCCGCAGACGCTGACCGCATCCGCGGCATCCGCCTTCCTTCCTTCCCACAGAAAGAGATTCCATGAGCACTCAGACTGAGCAGGCGCTGCTCGACAGCATCCCCACCGGCCTCTTCATCGGGGGAGAGTGGATCGACGGCGAGACCGGCGGCACGTTCGACGTGATCGACCCGGCGACCGGAGCGGTGATCCGGACGATCGCGGATGCGACCCCCGGCGACGGCATCCGTGCGCTGGATGCGGCCGTCGCCGCGCAGGATTCGTGGGCGGCGACGGCACCGCGCACCCGCAGCGAGATCCTGCGCCGTGCGTTCGACCTCGTGCAGGAGCACAAGGAGGACCTCGCGCTGCTGATGACGCTCGAGATGGGCAAGCCGCTCGCCGAGGCACGAGGAGAGGTCGGCTACGGCGGCGAGTTCCTTCGGTGGTTCAGCGAGGAGGCGGTGCGCATCAGCGGCCGCTACGGCATCAATCCCGAGGGCACCGGCCACATGGTCGTCTCGCAGCGTCCTGTGGGCCCCTCGTTCTTCGTGACGCCGTGGAACTTCCCCTTCGCGATGGCGACGCGCAAGATCGCCCCTGCCCTCGCCGCCGGCTGCACCGTGGTCATCAAGCCACCGGCACTCACGCCGCTGACGACGATGTTCTTCACCTCGCTGCTCGAGAAGGCGGGCCTCCCCGCCGGTGTCGTCAACGTGGTGCAGACGTCGAAGTCGTCGGCGCTGTCGGCCCCGATCATCGCCGACCCGCGTCTGCGCAAGCTGTCGTTCACGGGTTCGACCGAGGTGGGCCGCAAGCTCATCGCCCAGGCCGCCGAGGGCGTGCTGCGCGTGTCGATGGAGCTCGGCGGCAACGCCCCGTTCGTCGTCTTCGACGATGCCGACCTCGACAAGGCGGTCGACGGCGCGCTTGCCGCGAAGTTCCGCAACATCGGCCAGGCCTGCACCGCCGCCAACCGCTTCATCGTGCACCAGGACGTCGCCGACGAGTTCGCCCGCAAGGTCACCGAGCGCGTGAAGGCGATGAAGATCGGCCGCGGCACCGAAGAGGGCGTGGCCATCGGACCGCTCATCGACGAGGACGCCGTCGCGAAGGCCGGCGAGCTCGTCGATGACGCCGTCGAGCGCGGAGCAACGCTGCTCGCCGGAGGCAAGGCGCTCGAGGGCACCGGCACCTTCTACGAGCCGACCGTGCTCACCGACGTGGTCGCAGGTTCCGCGATCCTTCGGGAGGAGATCTTCGGCCCGGTGCTCGCGATCGCGACCTTCGAGACGGAGGACGACGCCGTGCGCCTCGCGAACGACACCGAGTACGGGCTCGTCTCGTACGTGTTCACCGAGAACCTGCAGCGCGGGCAGCGGATGATCGACAAGCTCGAGACCGGCATGATGGGTCTGAACGTCGGCGTCGTGTCGAATGCAGCTGCCCCCTTCGGCGGCGTCAAGCAGTCGGGCGTCGGCCGCGAGGGCGGTCTCGAGGGCATCCACGAGTACCTGTCGACCAAGTACACCCTGATCCCGATCTCCTGATCCTTCCGGTCGTCGGGCGGGCGGAGCTCCGCTCCGCGCTCGACGACCGGGAACCGAACGAGAGGAAGAAGAACATGACCGATTACGCCGTCATCAACCCCGCCACCGGAGAGACGCTGGCGTCCTTCGACACGTTCACGGATGCGCAGATCGAGGAGGCACTCGCGGCCGCCGACGCCGCGCACCGCGACTGGTCGCGTTCCTCGACCGTGGCTGAGCGCGCAGCGCTGCTCCGTCGGGCAGCCGAGCTGCACCGCGAGCGTCGCGAGCAGCTCGCCGACGTGTTCGTGCGCGAGATGGGCAAGCCGCGCGAGGCGGCACTCGGAGAGGTCGACTTCGCCGCCGACATCGCCGAGTACTACGCAGACCAGGCCGAGGCGATCATGGCCGACCAGCCGATCGCCATCCTCGGAGAGGGCTCGGCGATCGTCCGCAAGTCGTCGCTCGGACCGCTCGTCGGGATCATGCCGTGGAACTTCCCGGCGTACCAGATCGTCCGCTTCGCGGCGCCGAACCTGATCGTCGGCAACACGATCCTTCTGAAGCCCGCGCCGCAGTGCCCCGAGTCGTCGACCGCGATCGAGGCGATCTACCACGACGCCGGATTCCCGAAGGGCGCCTACCAGAACGTGCTCGCGACGAACGAGCAGATCGCCGACATGATCGCCGACCCGCGCGTGGCCGGCGTCTCGCTCACGGGCTCGGAGCGCGCAGGCGCCGCGGTCGCCGAGATCGCCGGGCGCAACCTCAAGAAGGTCGCGCTCGAACTGGGCGGCTCAGACCCCTTCATCGTGCTGTCGACCGACGACCTCGACGCCACGGTGCAGGCCGGCGTCGACGCGCGTCTCGACAACAACGGACAGGCGTGCAACGGCGCCAAGCGCTTCATCATCGTCGACGGTCTGTACGACGAGTTCGTCGAGAAGTTCACCGCTGCGATGGCGGCCGTGCAGCCCTCGGACCCGACACTCGACGACACCGTGCTCGGGCCCGTCTCATCTGAGACGGCGGCCGAGAACCTGCAGAAGCAGATCGACCAGGCCGTCGAGCAGGGCGCGACGCTGCTGACCGGCGGAACCCGCGACGGAGCGTTCTTCGCGCCGACCGTGCTGGCCGATGTGACGCCCGAGATGAACGTCTACCGTGAGGAGCTCTTCGGCCCCGCCGCGGTCGTCTACCGGGTCGCCGACGAGGACGCCGCCGTCGCTCTCGCGAACGACACGACCTTCGGTCTCGGCTCGTACGTCTTCACCACCGACGCCGAGCAGGCCGAGCGCGTCGCCGACAACATCGAGGCGGGCATGGTCTACGTCAACCTCGTGCTGGCCGACAGCCCGGAGCTGCCGTTCGGCGGCATCAAGCGCAGCGGCACCTCGCGCGAGCTCGGCCACCTCGCGGCCGACGAGTTCGTCAACAAGAAGCTCATCCGCATCGGCTGAGCGACGCTCAGCGCACGGAGGGGCGGATGCTGCGGCATCCGCCCCTCCGTGCGCACGGTGCCCGGTTCCTGACGCGTCCGGGGTTCGACGGATGCCGGAGCCCGCATGCGCACCCGGGCGTAGGTTGGAAGCATGGCAACCGTCGCAGCGAACATCGTCAAGACCCTCCGCGCCAACGGGATCGACCGTGTCTACGGCCTTCCGGGTGATTCCCTCAACGGCTTCACCGACGCCCTCCGAAAGGACGGCGGCATCCGCTGGGTGCACGTGCGGCACGAGGAGTCGGCGGCCTTCGCGGCGGCGGCGGATGCGGCGCTCACGGGCGACCTCGCCGTCGTCGCCGGCTCGTGCGGACCGGGCAACCTGCACCTGATCAACGGCCTCTACGACGCCAACCGCTCACGAGTCCCCGTGCTCGCGATCGCGGCGCACATCCCCACGACCGAGATCGGCACGGGGTACTTCCAGGAGACCCACCCGCAGGAGCTCTTCCGCGAGTGCAGCGTCTACGTCGAGTACGTCGCAGACCCCAAGCAGATGCCGCGCCTGCTCGAGATCGCGATGCGCGCGGCGATCGAACAGCGCGGAGTCGCGGTGCTCGTGATCCCCGGCGATGTCGCTCTGGCCGAGATCGCCGACGACCGAGCCGTGGTCATCGAGCGGTCCCACCCCGTGATCGTGCCGAGCGGCGACGAACTCGCCAGGGCGGCGACACTGCTCAATGCCTCGAAGAAGACCACGATCCTCGCCGGAGCCGGTGTCGAGGGCGCCCACGACGAGGTCATCGCACTCGCCGATCGGCTCGGCGCGCCGATCGTGCATGCGCTCCGAGGCAAGGAGTTCATCGAGTACGACAACCCGTTCGACGTCGGAATGACGGGCCTTCTCGGCTTCGCCTCCGGCTATCGGGCGATGGAGGCGGCTGACACGCTGCTCGTGCTGGGCAGCGACTTCCCGTACGAGCAGTTCTATCCCGAGCACGCGACGACCATCCAGGTCGACATCCGCGGCTCACAGCTCGGCAAGCGGCATCCGCTCGATCTCGGTCTGGTCGGTGATGTCCGCGCCACCGCCGAGGCACTGCTGCCGAGGCTGGCGGAGAAGAGCGACCGCGATCACCTCGACGACTCGACCGCGCACTATCGCAAGACCAGGGCGAAGCTCGACGACCTCGCGACACCCACGAAGGCCGGTCGGCCGATCCACCCACAGTACCTCGCGCGATTGCTCGATGAGCAGGCGGCAGATGACGCGGTGTTCACTGCAGATGTGGGCTCGCCGACCGTCTGGGCCGCCCGCTACCTGTCGATGACCGAGGATCGACGGCTGATCGGCTCGTTCACGCACGGATCGATGGCCAACGCCCTGCTGCACGGCATCGGCGCGCAGGTCTCGCATCCCGATCGACAGGTCATCGCACTCGCCGGCGACGGCGGGCTCGCGATGATGCTGGGCGAGCTGCTCACCCTCACGCAGAACAAGCTGCCCGTGAAGACGATCGTGGTGAACAACTCGTCGTTGAACTTCGTCGAGCTCGAGATGAAGGCCGCCGGTTTCGTGAACTACGGCACTGCGCTCGACAACCCGAGCTTCGCGGCGATCGCCGCGGCCATGGGAATCTTCGCCCGCCGCGTCGAGAACAGCGAGGATCTGCCGGATGCCGTCCGCGAGGTGCTCGCACACGACGGCCCCGCGCTGCTCGATGTCGTCACCGAGCGGCAGGAGCTGTCGATGCCGCCGGCGATCGAGGCCGCGCAGGTCAAGGGCTTCGCGCTGTACGCGATCCGCACGGTCATGTCGGGCAAGGGAGACGAACTGCTCGACCTCGCGCGCGCGAACTGGCGTCAGTTCCTCTGAGCCTCGGGCGCTCGGGAGGACAACGCCTCTTGGGGAGGAGGAATCGGCCCGATTCCTCCTCCCGAGGGGAAGATCTCCTCCCGACGAGCGGGCAGCTCGCGGTGAGGTGCTGCCACGGTGTCGAAACCGCGGCGAAGCGAAGGCTCCGAACCCGCGCCTAGCTCTCGATGAGCGCGCGCACCTCGGCTGCCTCGACCTGGCGACCGAGCGACTCGAGCACGTTGCCGAGCTCGAGCGCCGACACCTGACGCAGCGGCGCATGCTCCACCGCGTGCTCGAGCGCGCTGCGGTAGACCGGCACGGCGTCAGCCGCTCGGTCGTCGCCGGCGAGCAGGCGGGCGGCGAACAGCTCGGAGCCGCCCGCCGAACCCGCATCCCCGATCGCCGCGAATCCGTCGGCTGCCGTCAGAGCAGCGGCAACAGCCTCGTCGATCCGTCCGAACTGAGCGAGCACCCGACCTCGCGAATCGGTCACGTCGGCGAGCAGCCACCCCGCCTCGTGCTCCTGAGCCAGCGCTGCGACCTCGTCGAACAGGGCGAAGGCGCGGTCGTCCTGCTTCGCGCCGTAGGCCTGCCCGAGGTTGTGCAGCACGTCGGCGAGGGCGCCGACCGCCTCAGGGGCCTTGCGCACGATCTCGGATGCCGTTTCGAGCGACTCGATCGCGTCGTCGTGCTCGTCGAATCGGGCGAGGATCTTCGCACGTTCGGTCAACGCCATGGCCTGATCGGCGTGTTCCTCCGCCTCACCGAAGAGATCGGCCGCATACCCGAAAGCGCCGACCGCCTGACCGAATTCGCCGGCCGAACCCAGGGAGCGGGCGAGGAGCGATGCGGTCATCGCCCGAGAAGCGGCAGGCACCTCGGCCTGCTCCTCACGCTCGAGCACCTGACCGAACAGCTCGGCGGCCACCTCGGCGTCACCCGCGGCGAGCATCGCCCGCGCGAGGCGGAAGTCCGCCCCCGCCTGGTCGCCGCCCTCCTGGGCGACGAGACGCGAGGTGACGCGGTAGCGGGCGACCGCCTTCTCGGGGTCGCCGGCGTCCTCCCAGAGCGCCCCGGCGAGCAGGTGCGCCGTTGCCAGCGCCGTGGTCGCGCCGAGCCCGGCGAGCAGCCGGGACGCCTCATCGGCATCCGCCGCGCCTCGCGCGTAGTCTTCGCTGCCTCCGCGCACCCTGGCACGCGTCTGCAGGGCCTGGGCGCGGTGACCGACGCTGAGATCGTCCTGGGCCAGGAATCGATCGAGCAGAGCGGATGCCGCCTCGATGTCACCCTTCTGCAGCACCGCCGCGATGGCCACGAGAGTCGTCGTGTTCGAGAGGCGCACATCGTCTGCGTCGGCGAACGCCCGGGCGGCGATCTCCGCCATGTCGAGCGCCGCATCCGGTTCGTCGGCCGGCATGTGCAGCGAGGCGCGGCTGATCGCGACATCTCCCCGCGACCAGGCCGGGAGGGACTCGGCGTTCGCGAGCTCGTCCTCGAGCGCCGCTGCGGCATCGGCGGTGTTCAGCCCGAAGGTCGCCAGACCCACGCGCTGCTCGAGATCGGCCTGTGCATCGAGGCCGGCGGCGCGCAGGGCATCGATCCGTGCCGGCAACAGGTCGGCGGCCTCGTCGGCGCGATCGAGCGCGATGAGGATGCCGAGGCGCATCGACATGAGCTGAGCGACCTTCGAGGGGTCCTCGACCGCCAGGGCATGCGGCAGAGCCTGCAGCGTCTCGTGCTCCGCCCCGAACTGGGCGAGATCCATGACCCGGTCGAACCAGGCGTCCGGATCGCCGGGCGTGGCCGAGTCCGGCGTGGTGGCGAAGGCGTCCGACCTGATCGGCACGTCGTAGTGCTCGTCTGCGAGAGCGCGCATGCGGGCGAGGCTGCGTGCGTGGCCCTCGGTGCCGTCGCGGCGATCGAACTGGGAGCCGATGCGCTCGGCAGCGCCCCATGCGGCGGCGGCGAGTTCGGCTGCGCCCCACGCCCCATCGTGCTCGCCGAAGAACGCGATGAGCGAGGGGGAGTCGGCACCGCGCACCGGGGCGTCGCCGTGGCCTGCTGCGGTGACGCGGTCGAGGGCGAAGGCGAATGCGGCCAGCGCCGCGAAGTGCGCGTCGACGTTGAGGCCGTCGTGCGCGAGCCACGCGATATGGCGCTCGACCTGGGCGAGCGCCCTGGCCTCGTTGCCGGTGAGGGCGGAGAACACGATGTTGTTCGCGACGATGCGCAGGTTGTCGGGGTTGTCCTTCGCCAGACGGTAGCTGCGCAGATGCGCGCTCTTCGCCTCGTCGAGGCGCCCAGCGCGCAGGTAGGGCACGAGCACGCGCGACAGCGCATGCTCCGGCTCTTCGCCGCATGAGAATCCGCCCTCGAGCATCTCCTCGACGAGCCGGATGGCCTCGGCGTCTCGATCGGTCTCTGCGAAGAACCCGGCGAACTGGCTGCGCCCGCACGCGTCGCAGTGGCTGTGGTCGTCGCGGGGCGTGGCTTCCAGCTGCACGCGCAGCGCTTCGGCGTCGTCGATGCGCCCGGCGTCCCAGGCGTCCTCGAATCGGGCCGTGAGCACCCCGCTCATGCCGAGCCCGGCTGTGCGGTAGTGCGTCTCCATGTCGTCGAGCACCGCCGCGATCTGCTCGACGGAGAAGGCGGGAGACGAACGCAGGGACGAGGCCATCCACTTGAACTGCCACATCAGATCGGCCCCGCCGTACTCGAGATCGGCGGGGAACCGCTGCGGGTCGGCGTCGTGCCTGGCGAGGCACCACGCGAAGGAGTTCAGCATCACGTCGGTCGCGCCGTTCATGTTCGCCGACGCGGTCTGCCGCATCCGTGCCTCGTACTCGAGCCGCTCGTCGCCGAGCTCGACGGCGAGTGCGACGGCATCCGCCACCAGCGCCTGCTCCGCCGGGCCCCACGGAGTGCGGTCGATCTCCTCGATGAGCTGCGTGAAGCGCTTCTTCGGACGTGTCATGGGGATCCTTCGGACGGAGCGGATGGCAGAGCTGTGGTCAGACGGCGTCACCGAAGGGGATCGAGTCCTCTTCGATGCCGGCCGACAGCGACACGAGGTCGGAGAGCGCCGTCGTCATGAGTGCACGATCGGCGTCGGAGAGCGGATGGTGACCGGCCAGCAGAGCCTGGATGTAGAGCAGCTGCACGGTGCGGGCGAACACCGCGTCGTCCTGCACGCGCACGAGCGCCCGCACGACGCGGTTCGACCAGTTCAGGCAGAGGCGCGCGCTCAGATCGTCGTCGCGGGAGGCCGAGACGGTCGAGTCGATGCGGTCGAGCACGCCGCCCCACAGCGATCCGGTGATGCCCTTCGTGCGACCGCGGTCGATCCGGCGCAGCACCTCCGGATCGGCGACGTAGAGCGCTGCGAGCTCCGGCTGGTCGATCGAGCGCACCGTGACGGAGCATCCGGATGCCGTCAGCACGCGGCCCGCTCGTTCCTCCAGCGCCATCGCGGCATCGCGGTCGTCGAGGGGCGGCGGATCGAGGCGGTCGAGCTCACCCGCGACGTCGACGAGCTCGATCGTGACATGGGGGTAGAGGTCCGGCAGCATGCGCACGAGGTCTGCGTCGTACAGGTAGCCGCCGTTGACCAGGACCTCGGAGCCGGGCGAGATGCCGGCGACCTGGCGGAACTCGTCGACCGTCTGCGCGTAGCGCACGTGCGGGTACCGCTCGACGAGATCGCCGATGCGCATCGTGCCGTGCGTCGTCTCGAGGGTGAGCCACCGGGTGATGAACGTCGCCAGCTCGTCGTCGTGGCGCACGAGAGACTTCAGACCGACCTCGTGGATCGCCACGAACTGGGCCAGTCTGTGCGGCTCGCGCAGCCCCAGCTCGAGCACCCAGCGGCGGATGCCGGCGCCCAGCTGCTCGCGGACGCGCTCGAGCGCCGCGTCGTCGACGAGCGACTCGCGGCTCGCCGTCGGGGCGAGGCCGGTCGAATCGACGACCGCCCGCACGAAGAAGGCCCATTCGGGCAGCACGTCGTCGACCCGCTCGCCGAGCAGCATCCTGCCGAGGTACATGCGAGTCGCCTGGCGGGCACCCGGTGGGGGAGCGTAGGGGAGCACGAAGGCGAGCCCTCGAGTGCCCGTGGCGGGTTCGCTGAGCTCGATCGCGTCGAGCGGAGTGGCACCCAGCAGGTCGCGTCCGTACTGCACCGCGCCGTCGATGTCGTCGACGGCGTCGAGGAAGGGCGCGAGTCTCGTGATGTCGATGTCGCCGTTCGAGGACTCGAGCGTCACCCGCACGGGCAGGAACTCGGCGAAGGCGGTGGCCAGTTCGCGCACGGCTGCGGGGCGCAGCAGCTCGTCGGCGTCGAATCGGGGCTTCAGGTGCACGCTCGTGCCGACGGGCAGCTCGTCGTCGATCTCCACGACGCGGAAGGTGCCGTCGGCGCTGCCCGTCCACTCGACGGCCGAACCGCCCCGTGCGCTGCGCGAGCGGATCACGATCGAATCGGCGACCATGAAGCAGCTGAGCAGGCCGATGCCGAACTGACCCAGGTAGTCGCTGCGAGGGAGATCGAAGATGTCGCGCTTCGAGCTGCGTCCGACCGTGGCGAGCAGATCGCCCACCTCGGCGGCGTTCAGGCCCACTCCGTCGTCTCGCAGCACGAACTCGCCGGAGTCGTCCGTCAGCGCGGTGATGCGGATGCTCCCGCCCCCGCCGTCGACCTCGCGTCGTGCCGTGATGGCGTCGCGGGCGTTCTGCAGCAGCTCGCGCAGATACACGCGCGGGCTCGAGTAGATGTGGCGGCTCAGGAGGTCGACGACACCGCGCAGGTCCACCTGGAACTGCTGCACGTCAGCGCTCACTGCGCCCCCTCCCGTTTCGTCGGCTCGCCGAGCCTAACAACAACGACGAGAGCGGGCCCGGTTCGGCACCGACCGGCGGATGCCGTATGCTTGACCAGCAGTTGTTGTCTGCATTCTTTCGCCGTGCCCGGTCCTTCCGGTCCGACAGCGGTGGCAGGATGGAGACGACACCCCGAGACCTCCCGGTCTCTAGGGCGGTAGCTCAATTGGCAGAGCAGCGGTCTCCAAAACCGCAGGTTGCAGGTTCGATTCCTGTCCGCCCTGCGCGTCAGCACACGCTGACACATGAAAGGTACATTCAGGATGGATCAGGACGAACCGCGCGGCGAGGTCGTCGCGGCCGGCGCCACCCGCGAGAAGAAGCGTGGCATCGCGGGCTTCTTCGCAGGGATCGCCCTGTTCTTCCGTCAGGTCATCGCAGAGCTGCGCAAGGTCGTCACGCCGACCCGCAAAGAGCTGGTCAAGTTCACCGCAGTGGTGCTCGTCTTCGTTCTCATCGTCATGGGCATCGTCTACGGACTGGACACCCTGTTCGCCTGGGTGACGCACATCGTCTTCGGGGTCCCGGGCGCCTGACGCCCTCGCGGCCCTGGCCGCAGTGATTGGAAAGAAACAACGTGTCTGAACGATATTCCGACGACGCCGACTGGGCGACGGCTGCCGAGCAGTCCAGCGAAGAGGACGAGGCCCAGGAGGGCAACGTGCTCGCTGCGGAGGAGCAGTCGGTCACCTCGGCCGAACATGTCGCCCTCCACATCGAGGACGTCGACGGAGACGACGACGTCGACGCGCAGGACGACGACACCGACATCGACATCAACGACCCGGAGGCGGACGCTATCGTGAACGACGCTCTCAACCTGGATGAAGCGGCTGAGTCTGAGGCTGCCGCCGAGGTCCTCAACGACTCTGTGGCGGAAGAGACCGCCGAGCTCGAGGCTGCTGAGGCCGACGAGGTCACCCCGTACGACGGACCCGACGTCAACGGCGACGATGACATCGTGGCCGGGGCCGACGACGCCGAGTCCGACGAGGACGACGCCGAGGAAGACCCGTACGAGGCCTTCCGCATGGACCTCCGGATGCTTCCGGGCAAGTGGTACGTCATCCACTCGTACGCCGGATTCGAGCGCAAGGTCAAGGCCAACATCGAGCAGCGCAAGTCGACGCTCGAGGTCGAGGACGAGATCTACCAGATCGAGGTCCCGATGGAAGACGTGGTCGAGATCAAGAACGGCCAGCGCAAGATGGTCACCCGCGTGCGCATCCCGGGCTACGTGCTCGTGCGCATGGAGCTCACGGAAGACACCTGGTCGGTCGTGCGCCACACTCCCGGCGTCACCGGCTTCGTGGGCAACGCCCACAACCCGACCCCGCTGCGCTTCGAAGAGGCCTTCAACATGCTGAAGTCGCTCGTCGAGGTCAAGGACGTCCCGACGGCCAAGAACATCGCGTCGAAGGGCGGCCTCGCGGTCGCTCGTCCGCTCCCCGCCGAGGTCGACTTCGAGGTCGGCGAGACCATCACGATCAAGGAGGGCTCGTTCGCGGGTCTTCCCGGTTCGATCAGCGAGATCAAGCCCGAGAGCGGCAAGCTCACCGTGCTCGTGTCGCTCTTCGAGCGCGAGACCCCGGTCGAGCTGTCGTTCGACCAGGTCACGAAGATGATCTGACATACGCCTCAGAGAACGGCCGTCCCATTCCGGGGCGGCCGTTCCTGCGTAGGAGGCATGCCTCCGGATCAGGTAGACTTGTGTGGTTTGCGTGCCGCTTCGGCGTGCGCGCGGACGACCGCAGCCCGGAGATGCCGGGTTCGCGGGAGAGCGGATGCACCCGCATCCGTTCGATGAAAGGAAGAGGATATGGCACCGAAGAAGAAGGTGACCGGCCTGATCAAGCTTCAGATCAACGCCGGTGCAGCCAACCCGGCGCCGCCGATCGGCCCCGCGCTCGGTCAGCATGGCGTCAACATCATGGAGTTCTGCAAGGCGTACAACGCCGCGACCGAGTCGCAGCGCGGCAACGTCATCCCCGTCGAGATCACCGTCTACGAGGACCGCAGCTTCACGTTCATCCTGAAGACCCCGCCGGCCGCGGAGCTCATCAAGAAGGCCGCCGGTGTGGCCAAGGGCTCTTCGACGCCTCACACGGTCAAGGTCGCGAAGATCACCAAGGACCAGGTTCGTCAGATCGCCGAGACCAAGCAGGCCGACCTGAACGCTAACGACATCGAGGCTGCCTCGAAGATCATCGCCGGCACCGCCCGTTCCATGGGCATCACGGTCGAGGGCTGAGGAGAATAATCATGGCTACGAAGTCCAAGGCTTACAAGGCTGCCGCCGAGAAGATCGAGGCAGACCGTTTCTACACTCCCAGCGAGGCAGTCGCCCTCGCGAAGGAGACCGGCTCGTCGAAGTTCGACTCGACCGTCGAGGTCGCGCTCAAGCTCGCAGTCGACCCCCGCAAGGCAGACCAGATGGTGCGCGGCACCGTCATCCTGCCCCACGGCACCGGTAAGACCGCCCGCGTCATCGTCTTCGCCACCGGCCCCGCGGCCGAGGCAGCGATCGCCGCAGGTGCAGATGAGGTCGGCGGCGCCGAGCTCATCGAGAAGGTCGCCGCAGGCTGGACCGCGTTCGACGCGGCCGTCTCGACCCCGGAGCTCATGGGCCAGGTCGGTCGTCTCGGAAAGGTCCTGGGTCCGCGTGGACTCATGCCGAACCCGAAGACCGGCACGGTGACCCCCAACACGGCCAAGGCCGTCGAGGAGATCAAGGGCGGAAAGATCGAGTTCCGCGTCGACAAGCACGCCAACGTGCACTTCGTCGTGGGCAAGTCGTCGTTCTCGGCTGAGCAGCTCGACGAGAACATCGGCGCAGCGCTCGAGGAGATCGTCCGCCTCAAGCCGTCGAGCTCGAAGGGCCGTTACATCCAGAAGGGTGCGGTGTCGACCACGTTCGGCCCCGGCATCCCGCTGGACGTCAACGCCATCTGAGTGTGATTCCGGAAAGGCCCCCGCATTCTGCGGGGGCCTTTCTGCATCCAGAACGACATCGAGCGTCATCGGATGTTGGGATGCGGGTCGGATGCCGCGTACTGTGAATGAGTTCCGCGCCACAGCAATCGCGCCTCATCGCACCCCAGGAGGGTCACATGTCCCGTCGCCTCATCGCCGTCACCGCACTGGTCGTCACCGCAGCAGCACTCACCGCCTGCAGCGGAAGCACGACCCCCGCTGAGAGCAGCTCGAGCGAGGCCGGCTCGGACTTCGGTCTCGTCAACGACGGTGTGCTCACGGTCGCCACCGAAGGGACCTACCGTCCGTTCAGCTTCCACGGCGACGGCGGCACGGGTGACCTCACCGGCTTCGACGTCGAGATCATCCAGGCTGTCGCCGACAAGCTCGACCTCGAGATCGAGTTCCAGGAGACCCAGTGGGACGCGATCTTCGCGGGCCTCGACGCGGGGCGCTTCGACCTCATCGCGAACCAGGTCAGCATCAACGAGGAGCGGCAGGAGAAGTACCTGTTCAGCACTCCGTACACCGTCTCGCCCGGCGTCATCGTGGTCGCCGAGGACGATGACTCGATCTCCTCGTTCGACGACCTCGAAGGCAAGACCACCGCGCAGTCCCTCACCAGCAACTGGTATGAGCTGGCCACCGAGTCCGGTGCCACGGTCGAGGGCGTCGAGGGCTGGGCGCAGGCCGTCGAGCTGCTCCGCCAGGGCCGTGTCGACGCCACCATCAACGACAAGCTGACCTTCCTCGACTACGAGACCACCAACAGCCCGTCCGGTCTGAAGATCGCCGCCGAGACCGAGGAGGCGGGCGAGCAGGCGTTCGTGTTCACCAAGGACAAGACCGACCTCGTCGAGGCCGTCGACGGTGCGCTCGAAGAGCTGCGGGCAGACGGCACCCTGGCCGAGATCAGCGACAAGTACTTCGGCGAAGACGTGACGCAGTAGCCGATGGAGAATCCCTGGCAGCTGTTCTTCTCGTCGCTCGGGCCGATAGCCCTGGCGGGGGTGACGGTGACGGTGCCGCTCGCGCTCGTGTCGTTCGCGCTGGGGCTCGTCATCGCGATCGGTGTCGCCCTGATGCGGATCTCGATCATCCCGATCGTGTCAGGCATCGCGCGGTTCTACATCTCGGTGATCCGCGGCACGCCGATGATCGTGCAGCTGTTCGTGATCTTCTACGGCCTCGGATCGATCGGGATCAAGCTCGACCCGTGGCCGAGCGCGATCATCGCGCTGTCGCTCAACGTCGGCGGCTACGGAGCAGAGGTCGTCCGCGCGGCGATCCAGTCGGTCCCCAAGGGGCAGTGGGAAGCGGCGTACACGGTCGGCATGAACCGCACCCGCACGCTCACCCGCGTCATCTTCCCGCAGGCCGCGCGGGTCTCGGTGCCGCCGCTGTCGAACACGTTCATCTCCCTCGTCAAGGACACCTCGCTGGCGTCGCTGATCCTCGTGACGGACCTGTTCAAGGTGGCGCAGCAGATCGCATCGGCCACCCTCGAGTTCATGGTGGTCTATCTGGCGGCAGCGTTGGTGTACTGGGTGATCTGCTTGATTCTGTCGTTCGCGCAGAGCGCTCTCGAGAGGAGGCTCGACCGCGATGTCGCGCATTGACCCCACCGGCTTCGGTGAGACCACCACGGACGCGCTGCTGACCGCGCGCGGCCTGCACAAGCGCTTCGGCGATAACGAGGTGCTTCGCGGCATCGATCTCACACTGCACCGCGGCGAGGTCGTCGTGCTGATCGGCCCGAGCGGCTCCGGCAAGACCACTGTGCTCCGATCGCTCAACGGCCTCGAGACACCGGACTCCGGCACGATCGTCGTCGCGGGCGGGCCAGACATCGACTTCGCCCCTGAGGCGCCGGTGTCGAAGCGCACGCGGGCACAGAAGCGACTCGCGCTGCGTGATCGTTCGGCGATGGTCTTCCAGCACCACAACCTCTTCCCGCACCTCTCGGTGCTCGAGAACGTGATCGAGGGGCCGTGGCGCGTGCAGGGACGCCCCAAGGCCGAGGTCGTCGCAGAAGCACAGGTGCTCCTCGCCAGGGTCGGGCTCGCCGATAAGGCGGACGCCCGCCCGCACGAGCTCTCCGGTGGGCAGCAGCAGCGTGTCGGCATCGTTCGCGCTCTCGCGCTGCGCCCCGACCTCCTGCTCTTCGACGAGCCGACCAGCGCGCTCGATCCCGAACTCGTGGGGGAGGTGCTGCTGGTGATCAAAGAGCTCGCCGATGAGGGTTGGAGCATGGTGGTCGTCACGCACGAGCTGAGCTTCGCGCGCGAGGCGGCTGACCATGTCCTGTTCATGGATGCGGGCGTCGTCGTGGAAGAGGGCGCCCCGGCCGACATCTTCGGCGCCCCGCAGCACGAGCGCACGAAGAGATTCCTCACCCGCATCATGAGGCCCCTCGACGGCGAGTGACCGCAGACCGCGCCGAGACGCGGGGGTGGATGGCCTCGAGGCGTCTCAGGCGCCGAGCACCGGCAGCACCAGGCTCACAGCCAGCGTGATCATGACGATCGCGATGAGGGCATCGAGGATGCGCCATGAGCGTTCAGTGCGCAGCCAGCGACCGAGGTAGCGGGCGCCGAAGCCCAGCGCGGTGAACCACAGGATGCTGGACATGATCGCTCCGGCCGCGAACAGCCAGCGATCCTCGCCGTGGGTGGCCGCGATCGATCCGAGCATCAGCACGGTGTCGAGATAGACATGGGGATTCAGCCAGGTCAGCGCCAGCGCCGTCGCGACCACCGGAGCGAGCGCAGTGCGAGTCGCGGTCGCCGTGGCAGGGCCGCTCGATCGGCCACTCGCTCTTTCACCGTCTGCCGGGTCGACCCGCAGCTGCTCGCCGCCCCGCCACGCTCGACGAGCCGCGAGGATTCCGTAGACCAGCAGGAACAGGGCACCCGCCCAGCGAGCGACGACGATGAGCCAGGGAGCCGCTGAGATGACGAATCCGAGTCCGGCGACGCCCGCGGCGATCAGCAGGGCGTCCGAGACGGCGCAGATGATGACGACGGGCAGCACGTGCTCACGGCGAATGCCCTGACGAAGGACGAAGACGTTCTGAGCGCCGATGGCGACGATCAGGGACAGGCCGAGGCCGAGGCCGGAGAACACGGGGAGCATGATCCCACGCTAGGTCCGAGTCGACATCAACACCAGTTCGTATTCCTTGTCAACCATTAGCATCGCTAATGTGAAGATCGACCCCGAACTCGCCGTCACCCTTGCCGCGGTCGCTGACGAAGGAACCTTCGACGCGGCATCCCGCGCGCTGGGGGTGACCCCCTCTGCGGTGAGCCAGCGGCTGAAGAGCCTCGAAGAGCAGCTCGGACGCGTGCTCGTGGTGCGCGCCAAGCCGGCGCGCCTCACAGAGGCTGGTGAGTCGGTCGTTCGACTGGCGCGGCAGATCGCCCTGCTCGAACACGACGCCCTCACGGCGCTCGGCCTCGACGATGTGAACGCGCCGCGCACCCGCGTCCCTCTCGCCGTCAATGCGGACTCGATGGCGACGTGGTTCCTCAGCCCGCTGGCGAGACTCTCTGCGACGCACGAGCTCGATTTCGACCTGCATCGCGACGACCAGAACTTCACGGCCCGTCTGCTCGAGTCGGGCACCGTCATGGGGGCGGTCACCAGCGAGGCGGAACCCGTGGCCGGATGCTCCGTCTCGCCGCTCGGCGTGCTGGAGTACCACGCGATGGCCGCGCCCGCGTTCGCCCGGCGCTGGTTCGGCGACGGCGTCACGGCCGAGGCTCTCGCCGCCACGCCCTTCGTCGACTTCGATCGACGCGACACGCTCCAGCATGAGTGGCTGAGCGCCATGGGCGTCGCGCAGCACGGGGTCCCCAGGCACTACGTGCCGGCGTCGCATGATTACGCGCTCGCCGTCCGGCTGGGGCTCGGCTGGGGAATGGTGCCGCTGCTGCAGGGCGATCACGAGCTGGTGCGGCTCGGGGGACCACCGCTGCGCGTCAGCCTCTACTGGCAGCAGTGGAATCTGCGGTCTCGGCTGCTCGACACCATCGCCGCCGAGGTCGCGGACGAGGCGCGGCGGGTGCTGTCGCGCTGACGGCCATCCAGCCGATCGGTGACGAATTCGTCCAGACATTATGTCGCTGAACTGACCCGGTCGGAGGAATTCGTAAGGCAGATGCCCTTGTATTCGTCGAGTTCTTGGACAAAGCTGTCGGCAATGACATGAACACTCGGATGCAGGCCGCAGAAGGGCGACCATCCCCAGGCATCTGCGGTTCATGAATTCCGGAGGGGGAATGTCATGGCTGAAAGAGACACACAACGCAAGGTTCTGGCAGTTCTGGCCGGTGGGCTGGTGCTCGGCGTCGGGATCGGGGTGACGCTCGCAGCCTGGAACGATTCGGAGTTCGCGGCCGGCACGTTCACCGCAGGCTCGTTCAACCTGGAGGGATCGACGACGAGCGCCACGACCGGATATGCCAACCACAACGTCGACAACGGAGACACTGCTGCCACGCTGGTCTTCCAGCTGCCCGCCGTGGCTTCGTCCATGTCGCCCGGAGACGTCGTCTACGCGCCGTTCTGGGTGCGTCTCGACAGCACGACGACGAACAGCGCCACGTTGCTGCCCGCAGGCGTCACAGCGGGCGCCGGAGGCAACACCGCGAACCTGTCGTACACCGTGACGGCGATCGGCCCCGCTGCGACCTGCGGGGCGGGAGCCACGGGCACGGTCGTCGCCACCGGAGCGACACTCGGCGCACAGACCGGCCCGGCCTCCGTGCCGCTGACGAAGGGTGCGACTGCCGGGACGGCGGGCACGCCTGTGCAACTCTGCTTCGCCGTGACCGCAGGCGCCGGACTGACCCAGGGCGCTGCGGCGACCGCGACGTGGAAGTTCACGGCCACCTCGACCGCGAACTGATCATGGCTGTCACCCGCAGGGGCATGCGGGAGGGGAAGCGACTGCTCTCCCGCCGGATACGCGCCGTGCTCGCGGGCGGCCTGGTGTTCGGTGTCGGCGCGACGATCACTCTCGCCGCCTGGAACGATTCCGAATACGGCACCGCGACATTCACCGCGGGGAGGTTCGACATCGTGGGTGCGACCGACGGGGCGACCTTCTCGAGTCACCCGGTCGGCACCCCGGCGGCCCTGTCATTCAGCGCACCGTTCTCGGCCATGGCCCCCGGCAACACGAGCTATGCGCTGTTCAGCGTACGCACCGCCAACCCATCCGTCGCGGGCACGCTGCAGCTGAGCGTGACCTCGACGGCGGGAACCGGGCTCGGCTCGTATCTGCGTTACGGAGTGCGGGCGATCGCCGGCACCGCCTGCAACGGCACGACGTATGCGGCAGGCACCGCGGTCGTTCCCGACAACTCGCTGATGTCGGTCGGGGGCACCGGAACCCAGGCGGTCGCGGCGAACAGCGGGACGACCGTGAACTACTGCTTCGCGGTGACGTTGCCTGCTGCGACCGACAACGGAGCCCAGGGGCTGACGGCAATCCAGACATGGCAGGTCGCCGGAGTCTCGAGCTGATACGCGGGCAGAGCTGCGGATCGGGTCTGAGGAGGAACGATGAGCGCACCCACGAGGAGGAGCCTGCGTGAGCAGACGGCGACCGTCGACGCGTCGCCCTCCGCACCCGCAGCGTCGGCATCCGTCCCGCCGCGTTCGGCCCGGCGAGGTCCCGGGCGCGTGCTCGCCGACGCCCTTCTCTGGCTCGCGGCCATCGCCGGCGCCGCCTGCATGGTGCTGGTCGTCGTGGCCCTCACGGCGAACATCACCCTCATCATGTTCCGCACCGGATCCATGTCGCCGACGATTCCGGCGGGCTCCGTGGCGGTCGTGCAGAGCGTCGCGGCCTCACAGGTGCAGGTCGGTGACGTGGTCACCGTCGATCGGGAGGGCGACCTCCCTGTCACTCACCGGATCACCTCGATCGCTCCCGGCGCGAGCAAGGACGAGAGGGTGATCACGATGAGAGGGGACGCGAACGCGGCCGACGATCCCTACCCGTACTCCGTGCAGACCGTTCGAGTCGTGCTCTTCTCGATCCCGGGAATCGCCACCGTGGTCGTGGCCATGGGAAACCCGTATGTGCTCGGCGGGCTCACGATCGGCGCGACGGCTCTGGTCATCTGGGCCTTCTGGCCGCGATTGCCGAAGAAGCACGGCGAGGCGGACGAATCGACGGAGGCCGATCGATGAACCGGCGGGCGGCAGGTGCGACGGGCGTCTCGGCGATCGTCGCCGGGCTCCTGATGGCGGCAGGCCCTGCGTGGGCGGCCACCTCGACGCAGGTCGTGCAGGGTGAGGTCCTACGCGTGGTCTCGGTCGCCGACTGGGACGCAGCGTCGAGCCTCGTGCCAGGGAAGCCGGTGCAGTGGGACGTGACGGTGAGTGCGGAGGCACCGGACCCTGGGACCGTGGCGGTGGGAATCAGCGCGAGCGGAGGTGCGGCGCTCGTGATCGACGTGCTCCGCTGCGCGCAGGAGTGGGACGAGAGCGGATGCTCCGGGGGCCCCGTCGAGCTCGAGACCGGATGGTCGATACCGCGAGACGGAGTCGAAGTCCCGCTCATCGAGATGGCGGATACACAGGTCGCGCACCTCAGGCTCGTCATCGCTCTCAACGGCGACGATGGCGGCAGCACGCAGGTGCGCGTGCATGCGCGCGGTGCCGGCGAGTCAGCGACGATCGGACCCGACGGAGGGCTTGCGACGACGGGACCTGCGCCCCTCGCACCCTGGGCGATCGGCGGGGCAACCGCACTGGTCGCCGGAGGCGCTGCGCTGAGCGCGGTGCGGCGTCGCGGCGCGACTCATTCGACGGAGAGCGGGCCATGAACGAGCGTCGTCAGCGTCGAATCCTCGCCGGCCTCGTCGGCGTGACGATGCTGGTCGGAGTCGGGGTGGCCCCGACTGCTCAGACCACCGATGCCGCGTTCACAGATCCGGAATATGCGAGGACCACGATCACGGCGTTCCAGGTTCCCGCGCCCACGATCATCGCCTGCGCGATCACCAACAACGGTCTGGGTGTCTTCCAGAGCGTCAGGCTCGACTGGACCTCGCCATACCCGGCAACCGGAGTCAGACTCACGCTCACACAGGGGGCGACGACGGCGGTGGTCCCGGCGGCGAACATCTCGACGACCGGACCGGCGGCCGGCCTCTACACGCACACGGCGATCCTCACGCAGGGCCTGCTCAGCAGCCTCATCTCGAACCTGCTCGGCAGCACGACGACGATGACGGCGACGAACCTTCTGGTGGGCACCACGTGGGTGTCGGCGGGATCGTCCCGCCAGCTCTCGATCGCGTTGCTCGGATTGAACGCGTCCTGCACGTGAGTGCGGAAGGGAGAGCGGGTTCAGTCGGCGAGAGCGAGCGCGCGGAAGGCGTCGCGCTCGCGAAGGTGCTCGCGGCGACTGGCGGCGGCCGCTGCCGCAGCATCCGCTATCCGGGTGGGCACCTGCATGCCGGTGGTTCGTCGGTACAGCTCGTCGATGAGGTCGGTGGCGAGGCCGACGAGCTTCGCGATCTCGCGGTCGTCGCGATCGATCCAGACGCAGCGGGGCTCATCGTGGATCGGAGCGAAGTCGACGTGCTCCTCCCAGACGAACAGAGTGCGTTCGGCGCCGAGCACGTGCTGCTGCCACCAGATCTGGCGAAGATAGGTGCGGGGGATGCCGCGGAACGCCTTGTTCGTGGTCTTGATCTCGGCGAGCTTGACGCGGCCGTCTGCGTCGACGGCGATGCCGTCGGGGGTCGCCAGGTGCCGGTGCTCGACCTCGGCGCGGAACAGGGCGGACGAAGGCAGGATGCCGTGGGTCGCCGCCACCCAGGCGGCGATCTCGGGCTCGCGGCGTCTCCCGTGATCGGTATAGGCGTTGCCTCCGAAGCGGGGGCCACCGCCGAGCTTCGAGTCGGCCGCGCGCGCGATCGACCTCTCGCTCGTGAGTCCGGCGACGTCCGTTGCGGTGATCCCGCGCGAGCGTGCCCTCATCCAGGCCACGCGGTCGCGGGAGTCCGCGACGATGCGAGCTTGGAGTTCGGGGGTCACCTATCGAGGGTAACCCCCGTCGCCGACTCTCCCTCCCGCACACGCCGCTCCGTGGCATCCCCCGGGCGCTCTCCGCGTCGGAAAGGGGTCAGCCGAGCTCAGGCCACCCCTCGGGGCCGGAGGATCCGGCGACGTAGTCGTCGAGCGGCACATCGCCCTGCCGCCACGCCTCGAGGATCGGAGCCACGATGCGCCACGACTGTTCGGCGGCGTCGCCGCGCACTGCCAGCATCGGGTCGCCGTCCAAGACGCCGGACAGGACCTCGGCATACGCCTTGAGTGCACCCTCTCCGAGCTCGGCCGACAACGTGGCCCGCTCCAGCTCGAACGGGTCCTCGGACGCATTGAGGTTCAGCTCGAGGGACATCCGGTCCGGTCCCAGCGAGAACCGCAGCACCGCGCCGTCCGACGTGCCGGTGAGTCCCCGTGGCAGGTGGCGGACCGGACGGAAGCGCACGACGATCTCCCTTGCAGGCGTGCCGAGGGCTTTGCCGGAGCGGAGCCGGAACGGAATCCCCGCCCATCGGGCGTTCCGCACCTCGAACGTCGCCTCGGCGAGCGTCTCGGTCTGCCGGTCGGGGTCGACCCCCGGCTCGTCGACGTACGACGGCTTCGCCGCGCCGTCGATCTCTCCTGCGGTGTATCGGGCTCGGCGCGACGACCCCGCGGGGTCGTCGCCCCACACCGCGGTCGCACGCAGCACCGCAGAGGTCGCGGCCCGGAAGTCGATCTCATCGAGAGTCGCCGGCTCCTCCATCGCGAGCACGGCGAGCACCTGCAGCAGGTGGCTCTGGATCATGTCGACCAGTGCGCCCGCTTTGTCGTAGTAGCCCGCGCGTCCCTCCAGCGCCAGCGACTCGTCGTAGACGATGTCGACCGACTCGATGCTCTCGGCAGACCAGAGCGGCTCGAGGATGCGGTTCGCGAACCGCGCCCCGAGGAGGTTGAGCGTGGTCGAGCGGCCGAGGAAGTGGTCGACCCGAAACACCTGGCTCTCGGGCACGAGATCGGTCAACGTCCGGTTCAGCTCTTCGGCACTCGCCTCGTCCGTGCCGAAGGGCTTCTCCATGACGAGCATCGCGCCCGCCGGCAGCATGTCGGGGGTGAGAGTCGCGACAGATGCCGCGGCCACGGCGGGCGGCACGGCGAAGTAGAGCGCGACCTGCCCGGTGCAGTCCTTCAACAGTGCGCGGAGGTCGTCCGGATGTGTGATGTCGGTCCGCGTGTACGTCACGTCCACGCGGGACGCGGCGTCCTCGGCATCCATCGACGCGAACGACGCGCGGACGACGGACTCGAGATCCGCGTCGGTCCACTCCTCGCGGTCGGCGCCGACGATGCGCACCGCGCGGGAGGGCTCCCGTGTCAGCAGCTGTCCCAGCGCGGGGAGGAGGAGCCGGGCGGTGAGGTCGCCACCGGCCCCGAGGATCACCAGCGTCGTCGCATCGGTCATGGTCTCACCGTATCCCGTCCACTCGACGGACGGTCGTGCCAGAATCGGTCGATGCCCGCTCCCATCGAGGACTACGCCCTGCTCAGCGACTGCCGCACCGGCGCGCTCGTCTCGAAGGAGGGCAGCATCGACTGGCTCTGCCTTCCTCGCTTCGATGCGCCGTCGTTGTTCGGAGCCCTGCTCGGAGAGGCGAGCAACGGATGCTGGAGCCTGCGACCGCTCGACGCCGCCGCGACCTCGCAGCGCCACTACGTGTCGGACACGTTCATCCTGGTCACCCGATGGGAGACGGCCGGCGGCATCGCAGAGGTGCAGGAGTTCATGCCGCTGCACTCCTCGCGCAGCGATGTCGTTCGCAGGATCGTCGGGATCGCGGGCCACGTCGAATTCGTCACCGAGCTGCGCCTGCACTTCGACTACTCCCGGAGGCTCCCGTGGGTGCGGCAGGTGGGCACGAGTGAGGAGCCGGCGCTACGCGCGACGGCCGGACCCGAAGCCGTGACCGTGCGCGGCGTGCGGCTCGTCGCGGAGGATCACCGGCACCGTGCGACGTTCACGGTCGCCGCGGAGGAGGTCCGTGACCTGACGCTCAGCTGGTTCCCCTCGCACGAGCACGCGCCGGCGGCACTCGACGTCGACGACGCGATCGCCGCCACGCGATCCTGGTGGCAGGGGTGGGCGAGCGGGATCCAGCACGACGGCGCGTACCGCGGCGAGGTCGTGCGGTCTCTGCTGGTGCTGAGGGCACTCACGAACAAGGACACCGGTGGCATCGTGGCTGCGGCCACGACATCGCTTCCCGAAGACTTCGGCGGCTCGCGCAACTGGGACTACCGCTTCGTCTGGTTGCGGGACGCCGCCCTGACGCTCGAAGCCCTCATCGCTCACGGGTTCCTCACCGAGGCGCACCATTGGCGGCGGTGGCTGCTCCGAGCCGTGGCCGGCGAGCCGAACGAGGTGCAGATCATGTACGGGATCGCGGGAGAGCGCGACCTCATCGAGCGAGAGCTCACGAGTCTGCCCGGCTACGGAGGCGCGGCCCCGGTGCGGATCGGCAACGGCGCGGTCGACCAGTACCAGGGCGACGTGATCGGCGAGGTGCTCGTCGCTCTGGAGGCGGCCCGGATCGCCGGCCTCGAGGAGGGGGACTTCTCGTGGCCCCTCCAGCGGGCGCTCATCGAGCAGGCGATCGCCTCGATCCAGCGTCCCGACAACGGCATCTGGGAGATCCGGGGCGAGCCGCAGTGGTTCACGCATTCGAGGGTCATGATGTGGGCTGCGCTCGACCGCGGCGTCCGGGCCGTGCAGGAGCATGGCCTCCCGGGCGACGCCGATCGATGGGCGGGCGTCCGTGACGGACTGCGGCGCGAGATCGACGAGCACGGAGTCGACGCGGACCACGGGTACTTCGTTCAGCACTACGGCTCGATCGAGGTGGATGCGTCGCTGCTCGTGCTGCCTCAGGTGGGGTACTGCGACCCTGACGATCCGCGGATGCTCCGCACGGTGGAGCAGATCGAGCGCACCCTGCTCACCGATGGATTCCTCCGTCGCTACCGCACGGAGTCGGGTGTGGACGGGCTCGACGGAGGAGAGCATCCCTTCATCGCGTGCAGCTTCTGGCTGGTCGAGCAGTATGCGACGAGTGGGCGTGTCGACGAGGCGCGCGATCTGATGGAGCGGTTGATGGGGATGACGAACGACCTCGGACTGCTGTCGGAGGAGTACGACGTCGCGAACGCGCGGCAGGCGGGCAACACCCCGCAGGCGCTCTCGCACCTGAGTCTCATCCGCGCCGCCGACGCGCTCGCGGGCCACGGAGGTCGCGCCGCGCACCGTCGGTGATCCCGACCGATTTGGGGCCGGGGATGCCGTGGGGTACAGTTGTCGTAACCGAAGACCGCTGGTCATCGTCGTGTGCGCAAGCGCATGAGGATCGAAGCTCTGCTCAGCAGGGGCCCGCGCAGGACACGAACTTCCCAAAGCTCCGTGCGCTTGCGCCGGAGCTTTTCTGTTGCCAGCGGTCGGAACCGGCGCCTCACCTCCGTGGGGCGCCTCGTACACACCAAGGAGTGACCATGGCGCAGAAGGACGCATCGGTTGCCGAGCTCACGAAGTCATTCGAGAACTCGACTGCCGTTCTGCTGACCGAGTACCGCGGTCTGACGGTTGCCCAGCTCAAGGAGCTGCGCAACAGCATCCGTCAGGACGCTGAGTACGCCGTGGTGAAGAACACGCTGACCAAGATCGCCGCCAACAAGGCTGGCATCACCGCGCTGGACGACGACCTCAAGGGTCCGTCGGCCGTCGCGTTCGTGCACGGTGACTTCGTCGCCACTGCCAAGGCTCTTCGTGACTTCGCCAAGGCCAACCCGCTTCTCGTGATCAAGTCGGGCATCTTCGAGGGCAACGCCCTCACCGCCGACGAGGTCAACAAGTACGCCGCGCTCGAGAGCCGTGAGGTTCTGCTGGCGAAGGCTGCGGGCATGATGAAGGCCACGATGGGCAAGGCTGCCGCCACCATCGATGCTCTTCGCGAAAAGCTGGAGACCGCTGAGGCCGCGTGAGCGACCTGCGATCTCGTTCAACAAACCCATCTATCTAGGAGATACATCATGGCTAAGCTCACCACTGAGGAGCTGCTCGAGCAGTTCGCAGGCCTGACCCTCGTCGAGCTCAACGACTTCGTCAAGGCGTTCGAGGAGAAGTTCGAGGTCACCGCTGCTGCCCCCGTCGCCGTTGCAGGCGCAGGCGGCGGCGCTGCTGAAGAGGTCGAGGAGAAGGACTCCTTCGACGTCATCCTCGAGGCTGCCGGCGACAAGAAGATCCAGGTCATCAAGACCGTCCGCGAGCTCACCTCGCTCGGCCTCGGCGAGGCCAAGGCTGTCGTCGACGGTGCTCCCAAGGCCGTGCTCGAGGGCGCGAACAAGGAAGCCGCCGAGAAGGCAAAGGCTGCTCTCGAAGAGGCAGGCGCCACGGTTACCCTCAAGTAATCCGTTCCAGGTCGCGGCGCGTGCGCCTCGCCCTGGATGCGTCTGAACGCTTCACGAAAGCCCCGGGTCCGCCCGGGGCTTTCGTGCGTCCGGGGCCGGTGAGAGGCCTCGCGAGCGAGGTCGCGGGTCAGCGTCGACCCGCGGTGGAACTGCGAACGACCAGGGCGGATGCCGTCACAGTGCGCTCTCGTGGCGAGTCCGGCTGGTCTATCTGCTGCTGCAGCAGCCGCACCGCCTCGTGCCCCTGCTCCCGTGGCGACTGCTTGATGGTGGTGAGCGCGAACATCTCGGCGTGCTCGTGGTCGTCGACCCCGACGATGCTGAGTTCCGTGGGGACGGCGATCCCCAGCCGCCGGGCCGCGATCATCGCTCCGATCGCCGCCTCATCGCACACGCCGACGATCGCGGTGGGTCGCCCTCGACGATCACCGAGCAGCTCGACGGCGGCGGCGTAGCCGCCGGGCATCGTCGGCCGCGCATCCGCGATCCTGGCGATCGCTTCGAGGCCCGCTGCAGCGAGTGCCTCGAGGTATCCTTCGACACGCTGGGCGTCGCCGAAGCTGAGGTCGTCCGGATCCGTGGAACCGCCGACGAATGCGATGTCGGTGTGGCCGAGTTCGATGAGGTGCTCGGTGGCGATGCGAGCGGCGGCGACGTCATCGATGGACACCGCGCTCGACCCTTCGCTGTAGGGGCCGACACTGACGAGCGGCCGCTCTGAGCGATGCAGCCGCTCGAGCTCCTGCGCGCTGGGTTGGATGCCGACGGCGATGATCCCGTCGAACCGCCGGCCGGGCAGCACCGTGTCGAAGAGTCGCTCGCGGGTCTCGCTGCCTTCGCGGATGCCGTAGAGGGCGAGCTCGTAGTCGAGAGCGAACAGCGACTCCTGGATCCCGGCCAGCAGCTCGGAGAAGTACCAGCGGTCGACAGGCGGCATGATGACGCCGACGGTCTGCGTCCGCCCCGTGGCGAGGCTCGTCGCGGAGGAGTGGGCGACGTAGGCGAGTTCATCGGCGGCATCGGCGACCCTCTGACGGGTGCCGTCGGAGACGTATCCGCGTCCGCTGAGCGCTCGGCTCGCCGTCGCCTTCGACACGCCTGCGCGCGCCGCGACGTCCGCGATCGTGCTCATCGGTCCTCCTCGACCATGCCTTTCGACGCGAGTCCCCGCCTCCACGCCGATGACAGCGTAACCGTTCAGCGGCGGGAAAGGAACCGGTTCCATACGAATCGCTCGGGAGCGCTCCCACGTCCGAGCATCGGACATCACGAAAGGTTGCGAGCTTGTGATCCTGGCTTATTGTGTCGCGGCGTGAGACCCCGGTAGGTTGTCCTGGAATCGGTTCCCGATTCTGCGCCGAGGGGCGGCGCAGAATGACGTGGGAACCGTGAAACTCGAAGAGGAGAATTCACATGGGTCTGTCACAGCGTTCCCGGCGTTACGCGCCAATCGCACTGCTGGGAGTCGCGGGCATCGCGCTCGCCGGCTGTGGTGCTCCCGGCGGCACGGACGGCGGAGGAGAAGGCGGTGGTGGCGGCGACAACACCGTCACGATCTACGGCACGATCGTCGAGGGCGAGGCAGAGCTCCTCGCCGAGTCCTGGGCGGACTTCGAAAAAGAGAACGACATCACCATCAAGTACGAGGGCAGCCAGGACTTCGAGACGCAGCTCGGCACGCGCGCACAGGGCGGCAACCCGCCCGACATCGCGATCTTCCCGCAGCCGGGTCTGTTCGCGGACTACGCGGCCCGCGACTTCCTGAAGCCGGCACCCGACGCGGTCGAGAAGAACGCGAAGGAGTACTGGACGCAGGGGTGGGTCGACTTCGGCACCTACGAGGACGAGTTCTACGGCGCTCCGCTCATGGCGAGCGTCAAGGGCTGGGTCTGGTACTCGCCCAAGAAGTTCGCAGAGTGGGGCGTCGAGGAGCCGACGAGCTGGGACGAGCTGCTCACGCTCACCCAGACCATTCAGGAGAAGAGCGGCAAGGCGCCGTGGTGCGCCGGCTTCGAGTCCGGCGTCGCGACCGGCTGGCCCGGAACCGACTGGATCGAGGACCTCGTGCTCCGCAACTCCGGCGCCGATGTCTACGATCAGTGGGTCAAGAACGAGATCCCGTTCACCGATCCGCAGATCAAGGAGGCGTTCGACGCCACGGGTGAGCTCCTGCTCAACCCGGCCTACGTCAACGCCGGCTTCGGCGACGTGCGCTCGATCAACTCGACCGCGTTCGGTGACGTCGCGCCGCAGGTCGCGAGCGGCGAGTGCGCGCTGACCCACCAGGCATCCTTCCTCTCGGGCTTCTTCCCCGAGGGCACGGACATCTCCGAGGAAGGCGACGTCTGGGCCTTCCTGCTTCCGAGCCAGAGCGAGGACGAGACGTTCATCACCGGCGGTGGCGAGATCGTCGGAGCGTTCAGCGACGACGAGGCGACGCAGAAGGTGCTGGAGTACCTGTCGAGCCCCGAGTGGGCTGACAGCCGTCTGGCACTCGGCGGCGTGACCTCGGCCAACAAGGGCGTCGACATCGAGGCCGTCGAGAACCCCATCCTGCAGGAGTCGATCAAGCTCCTCCAGGACGACTCGGTCACCTTCCGCTTCGACGGCTCCGACCAGATGCCCGGAGCCGTCGGCTCCGGAACCTTCTGGAAGGGCATGGTCGCCTGGATCAACGGGACCTCGACCGATGAGGTGCTGACGCAGATCGAGACCGGCTGGCCCTCCAGCTGATCGGATGAGGTGGGCCGCCCCGTGGGCGGCCCACCTTCTCATTCCCAGTCCGCGCATCGCCGCGCCGGCTGCTGATCAGCTCCGTCTCATGAAGGGGAATCCATGAACGCGACTGTGTTCTTCCAATGGATCGGGTCTCTGCCCCCGATCGTCCAAGCTCTCGCCGTCGTCCTCGCCTTCGCGGTGGTCGTCGTCGTCATCCTGCTTCTCGTCGACATCGCGCCGCGAAAAGGCGCGCTCTACACCGGCATCCGCCTCGCGATGTGCCTTCTCATCCCGTTCGCGGTGATGTGGTTCTTCAACTCCTATTACTGGGCGATGGGAGTCGCGGTCGCCGTCGGCGCACTGTTCTTCTTCCTCGACTATCGGTCGCGCGACGGAGCCGGGTACCTGATCCAGCTCGTCGCGTTCATGGCTCCGGCCATGCTGCTGCTGCTCGCAGGCCTGATCCTGCCGTCGATCCAGACCGTGTACGCATCGTTCTGGAACTCGACCGGCAGCGACTTCGTCGGCTTCTCGAACTACCTCTGGATCTTCACCCAGTCCGACGGCGTGACCTCGGTCGTGAACACGATCGTCTGGGTGCTGCTGGTTCCGACGCTCTCGACCATCGTCGGTCTGGCCTACGCGGTCTTCATCGACAAGACCCGCGGCGAGAAGATCTACAAGCTGCTGGTCTTCATGCCGATGGCGATCTCGTTCGTCGGCGCGAGCATCATCTGGCGCTTCGTGTACGCCTACCGCGGCCCCGAGTTCGAGCAGATCGGTCTGCTCAACCAGATCATCGTCTGGTTCGGGGGAGAGCCGCAGCAGTTCCTGCTCAACGGCCCGTGGAACAACCTGGCGCTCATCGTCGTGCTCATCTGGGTGCAGACCGGTTTCGCGATGGTCGTGCTCTCGGCCTCGATCAAGGGCGTGCCCACCGAGCTCCTCGAAGCGGCCGAGCTCGACGGCGCGAACGCCTGGGAGCGTTTCCGCTCGGTGACGATCCCGTCGATCCGACCCGCGCTGATCGTCGTGCTGACCACGATCTCGATCGCCTCGCTGAAGGTGTTCGACATCGTGCGCACCATGACCGGTGGCAACTACGGCACATCGGTGCTGGCGAACGAGATGTACACGCAGTTCTCCAAGTTCGAGGCGGGTCGCAGTGCTGCGCTCTCCGTCATCCTGTTCATCCTGGTGCTCCCGATCGTCATCTACAACGCGCGCCAGATCAAGAAGCAGCGGGAGATCCGATGACCGACACCGTGAACTCAGACACCGGCCAGAGCACCAGGGCGATCACGACCGCCGGACGCTTCGAGGCATCGGCAGGCCGTGCACGCAAGCGGCTCAGCCGCCCGTGGGCGACGGTCGCATCGATCGTCATCGCCGTGGTGTGGACCATCCCGACGCTCGGACTGTTCATCTCGTCGTTCCGTGAGAGGGATGCGATCGAGACCACCGGGTGGTGGACGTTCTTCACCAACCCGCAGTTCACCATCGACAACTACGTGGCGGTGCTGCAGTCGGGCACCACGCAGCTGACGATCCTGGAGTCGTTCTTCAACTCGATCGTGATCACGATCCCTGCCACGCTCATCCCGTTGATGATCGCGGCGATGGCGGCGTACGCGTTCTCGTGGATCGACTTCAAGGGACGCAACGCGCTGTTCATCTTCGTGTTCGCACTGCAGATCGTGCCGATCCAGATGGCGCTGGTTCCGCTGCTGTCATCGTTCTCGCGGGGAATCAACCTGTTCGGTGTGCAGGTGACACAGGGACTCGACGCCTCCGGCGGCTATGCGCAGGTGTGGATCGCCCACACCATGTTCGCGCTGCCGCTGGCGATCTACCTGCTGCACAACTTCATGTCGGAGATCCCGGGCGAGATCATCGAGGCCGCGCGCGTCGACGGTGCATCCCGTGGCCAGATCTTCTTCCGGATCGTGCTGCCGCTCACGATGCCGGCGATCGCCTCGGTGGCGATCTTCCAGTTCCTGTGGGTCTGGAACGATCTGCTCGTCGCCCTGGTGTTCGCCGACGGTGCCGCCTCGCCGATCACCAAGGTGCTCGCCGAGATCACCGGCCGCGGTGAGGGCTGGTACCTCCTGACTGCAGGCGCGTTCGTGTCGATCATCGTTCCGCTGATCGTGTTCTTCTCGCTCCAGCGGTACTTCGTGCGAGGACTCCTGGCGGGTTCCACGAAGGGCTGATCGGCTCAGTACGACAGGTCGAGCACACGATGCCGCGATCGGGCGCAACACAGCCCCGGTCGCGGCATCGTCGCACGTACGCTGTGAACATGAAGTACGCAGACTCCATCGTCGATCTCGTCGGCGACACGCCCCTCGTGAAGCTCCAGCACGTCACCGAGGGCGTCGCGTGCACCGTGTTGGTGAAGCTGGAGTACCTCAACCCCGGCGGCTCCGCGAAGGATCGCATCGCCTCGCGGATCATCGATGCCGCCGAGGCCTCTGGCGACCTGAAGCCGGGCGGCACCATCGTGGAGCCCACGAGCGGGAACACCGGCGTCGGCCTCGCACTGGTCGCCCAGCAGCGCGGATACAAGTGCGTCTTCGTGCTGCCCGACAAGGTCGGGGAGGACAAGATCGACGTGCTGCGGGCATACGGTGCCGAGGTGGTCGTGACGCCGACCTCGGTCGCGGCAGAAAGCCCGGAGTCGTACTACAGCGTCAGCGATCGGCTCGCCCGCGAGATCCCCGGGGCGTTCAAGCCGAACCAGTACGAGAATCCGAACGGACCCCGCAGCCACTACGAGACCACCGGTCCCGAGATCTGGCGCGACACCGACGGACTGATCACGCACTTCGTCGCCGGCGTCGGCACCGGGGGCACGATCACGGGCACCGGTCGCTATCTGCGTGAGGTGTCGGAAGATCGCGTGCGCATCGTGGGAGTCGACCCGGTGGGCAGCGTCTACAGCGGTGGCACGGGACGCCCGTATCTGGTCGAGGGGGTCGGCGAGGACATCTGGCCCGGCGCCTACGATCCGAGGGTTCCGCATGAGATCGTCGCGGTCGACGATGCGGAGTCGTTCGCGATGACCCGGCGACTCGCGCGTGAAGAGGGAATCCTCGTCGGCGGCTCCAGCGGCATGGCCGTGGTCGGCGCGCTGCGGGTCGCTCGCGACCTGCCGGCGGATGCCGTGATGGTGGTGCTGCTGCCGGACGGCGGACGCGGCTACCTCAGCAAGATCTTCAACGACGGCTGGATGCGCTCCTACGGCTTCAGCGAGGTCGAGGAGGGCGAGACGGTGGCCGACGTGCTGGCCGCCCGCACCGCCCGGCTGGGGGAGGGGATCCCCGATCTGGTGCACGCGCACCCGACCGACACCGTGCTCGAGGCCATCGGCATGATGACCGAGTACGACGTCTCGCAGCTGGTGGTGCTGAGCGCGGAGCCGCCCGTGATGATGGGCGAGGTCATCGGCACGGTCGACGAGAAGGGTCTGCTCGACCTGCTGTTCCGCGGCGACGCCAAGCCGGCGGATGCCGTGGGAGCGCACGTGGGTGAGCGGCTGCCGCTTCTCGGCATCCATGCCCCCCTCGCGCAGGCGAGGGCCGCTCTGGCCGACGCCGACGCGCTGCTCGTCACGCTCGACGGCAAGCCGCACACCGTCCTCACCCGGCAGGATCTGCTGTCGTACCTCTCGCGCTGACGCCCGGCGTAACAGGGCCAGCCGCCCTCCCCGGGGCGGACGTAGGCTGAGGAGCATGTCAGAGCATGCCTTCGCCACCCGAGCCATCCACGCCGGTCAGGCACCCGACCCGACCACGGGGTCGATCATCCCGCCGATCTATCAGGCGTCCACCCATGTGCAGGACGGCATCGGCGGGTTCCGCGACGGCTACGAGTACAACCGCGCAGGCAACCCGACGCGCTCCTCGCTCGAGACGCAGCTCGCGGCGCTCGAGGGCGGCGCGAACGCCCTGTCGTTCGCCTCGGGGCTCGCAGCGGAGGACGCGCTGCTGCGCGGCATTCTGAAGCCCGGCGACCATGTCGTGCTCGGCAACGACGTCTACGGCGGCACCTACCGCCTGTTCGCCCGCGTACTCGCACCGTGGGGGATCGAGTTCTCGACGGTCGAACTGTCCGACGTCGACGCGGTGCGCGCGGCGATCCGCCCCGAGACGAAGATCGTCTGGGTCGAGACACCCAGCAACCCGCTGCTGAAGATCGTCGACATCGCGCTGGTCGCCGAGATCGCGCACGCCGCCGGTGCCATCGCGGTCGTCGACAACACCTTCGCCTCTCCGGCACTGCAGCAGCCGCTCTCGCTCGGCGCCGACCTCGTCGTGCACTCCACCACGAAGTACCTCGGCGGACACTCCGACGTCCTCGGCGGCGCGGTGGTGTTCGGAGACGACCGCTTCTTCGAGCAGGTCAAGTTCCAGCAGTTCGCCGTGGGCGCGGTCTCTGCCCCGCTCGACGCCTGGCTCACGACCCGCGGCATCAAGACGCTCGCGGTGCGGGTGCGCCAGCACTCCGAGAATGCACAGGCCATCGCCGAGTGGGCCACGGCGCGCCCCGAGTTCGCGACCGTGTACTACCCGGGGCTCGCCTCGCACCCTGGGCACGACATCGCCGCAGGGCAGATGAGCGGCTTCGGCGGGATGCTGTCGCTCGGACTGTCGGCGGGTGCGGATGCCGCCAAGGCGTTCGCCGAGTCGACCGAGCTCTTCCAGCTCGCCGAGTCCCTCGGCGGCGTCGAGTCGCTGATCGGCTACCCGCCGGACATGACCCACGCCTCGGTGAGAGGAACCGCGCTCGCCGTGCCCGAGAACGTGGTGCGCCTGTCGGTGGGCATCGAGGGCGTCGACGACCTCATCGCCGATCTCGAGCAGGGACTCGCGCGCCTCCGCTGATCGCAGGTCGTCGGTCGGAGGTCGGAGGTCTGTCCACCGGGTCCGCCGTCCGCCGAGGTCGGCGGTCTCGGGGTGCGGATCACCATGCGGGCGCTTGCTCAGAAGACGGATGCATGCGGAGACCGCGCGTTTCGGCATCCATCCGTCCTCGCGGCATGCGGGTGTGCGCCGGCGGGCTGTAACATGGACTCTTCGCCCGATTCGAATCGATTCGACAGCGTTCGCCGATTCGGTGGCCCTTGCGACGCGAACACATCCCTCGAGCGCACCCTCCTCGAACACGCCCCTAGAACTCCGGAAGGACCGTCGTGCCCGACGCTCCACGCACTGATTCCATCTCGACGACCCCCGCGCCCGAGCGGACGGCGACGGGCAGCATCCGCATCCCGTCGGCGACGGGGGCGATCCGCACCCTCGGGTCGAACCCCGCCACGGCCCCGATCATGCTGCACCCCGGCGACTCGATCTCGAACGGCCGCCGCGCACTGTACATCGTGCTGCTCGGTGCTCTCACCGCGCTCGGACCCTTCACGATCGACCTGTACCTGCCTGCCTTCCCGGTGCTCGAGCAGGACTTCGAGACCACGGCCGCCGCCATCCAGTTGACCCTGACCGGCACGATGATCGGGTTCGCACTGGGCCAGCTCGTGGTGGGCCCGCTCAGCGACAAGGTGGGTCGGCGCATTCCGCTGATCATCGTGACCGCGCTCCATGTGCTGGCCAGCGTCGCCGCCGCCTACGCCCCGACCCTTCCCCTGCTCAGCGGCGCCCGCGTGCTCATGGGAGTGGGAGCCGCCGCAGGTGGCGTCGTCGCGATGGCGATCGTGCGCGATCTGTTCGGCGGTCGTCGTCTGGTCGTGATGCTGTCGCGCCTCGCTCTGGTCTCGGGCGTCGCGCCCGTGATCGCCCCGCTGATCGGGTCATGGCTGCTCACGTTCATGCCGTGGCGGGGCATCTTCGTCGTGCTCGCCCTCTACGGCGTGGTGATGCTGGTGTCGACCGTGGTGTTCGTGCCCGAGACGCTGCCGATCGCGCGTCGCCAGGAGAAGGGCGGCGCGACCGTCCTGCAGCGCTACCGCTCGGTGTTCTCCGACCGTGTCTTCATCGGCGTGCTGATCATCGGCGGCATGACCTTCTCCGGCCTGTTCTCGTATCTGTCGGCATCGCCGTTCCTGTTCCAGCAGACCCACGGGCTGGATGCGCAGCAGTACGGCCTGCTGTTCGCGGTCAATTCGCTCGGCGTCGTCGCCGGCGTCCAGACCGCCTCGCGACTCGCCGCACGATTCGGCCCGCAATGGGTGATGGCGTACTCCACAGCGGTGCTGCTGCTCGCCGGTATCGCGATCATCGTGACCGACCGGCTCGGGCTCGGCCTCTGGGGCACGGTCATCCCACTGTTCGTCTTCATGACGGCCTGCGGCTTCACCTTCCCGAACGTGCAGGTGCTCGCGCTCGACCGCCACGGCAAGGCGGCAGGCACTGCGGCGTCGGTCATCGGCGCCACGAACTTCGGCGTCGCGGGACTCGTCTCGCCGGTCGTCGGATGGATCTCGCACGGCACCGGAATCACCGCCACGAGCATGGCATCGGTCATGGTCGGATGCGCCGCGATCGGCATCCTCTCGCTGTGGCTGATCGTGCGACCGCGGACTGTCGGCATGCTGGCTCCCTGATTTTCAGCTTCCGACCGGCAGAATGGTCCGATGAGATCACGAACGCTGCTGTGGTGGGGAACAGGGATGCTCGTCGCGGCGACGCTCCTCGGAGCGGCGATCGTGTTCGGGTACACCGAGCCGCCAGGGTTCGACACCTGGTGGAATGACACGATCAGCGCGTCGCGCTCCGACTGGATGCTGTCGTTCGCATTGCTGCTCGATCACATCGGCGGCGGCTGGGTCGCGATCCTCCTCGTGCCGATGCTGGTGATCATCGCGCTCCTGATCGCGCGCCGATGGCAGGCGGCCGTGTTCGCCGCCGTGGCGTTCCTCGTGAGCGCCGGTGCGGTGCAGCTGCTCAAGCACCTGTTCGGCCGGGCGCGTCCGGAGGACATGATCGTAGCGAGCGACTTCGGTTCATTCCCTTCGGGGCATGCGGCGAACGCAGCGACGATCGCGATGGTGCTGTGGCTCGTGTTCCCGCGGGTGTGGACCGCGATTCTCGGCATAGCGTGGGTCGTCGCGATGGCGGTCTCGCGCACCCTGCTCTCGGTGCACTGGGCCACCGACACGCTCGGCGGCGCACTGGTCGGGGCCGGCGTCGTGCTGGTGCTCGGGGCGTGGCTGCTGCCGTGGGTGACGGGGTCGCGCCGAGACGATCCGGCGGTCACCTCGGTAGGCTGACAGCCCACCCCACTCATCGAGGAGCAGCAGTGTCCCGCATCCGTCCGTATCGACCGTCCGACCGCGATGCCCTCTACGAGGTGTGCGTGAGGACAGCGGATGCCGGGGCGGACGCGACCGGCCTGTTCTCCGATGACTCGCTCTGGGGCGACCTGTTCGCGGTGCCCTATGCAGAGAGGCACCCCGACCTCGCCTGGGTCGTCGAGACCGACGACGAGCGGGTGATCGGCTACATCGTGGCGACCGACGACACGGACGCCTTCGCGACCTGGTTCCGCGACGAGTGGTGGCCGACGCGGCAGGACCGGTATCCGCAGCCCGTCGAGCCGACGACCCGCGAAGAGCGGATGATCGAGCACGGCTACGCGCAAGCGCCCGGACGCAACGGCAATGCCGCGGAGTACCCCGCCCACCTGCACATCGACCTGCTGCCCGAGACGCAGGGGCAGGGACTGGGACGACAGCTCATCGAGACGCTGTTCGCCGAGTTGACCCGCCGCGGAGTGCGCGGGCTGCACCTGGGTATGGACCCGAACAACACCGGTGCCGCCGCCTTCTACGAGCGCCTCGGCATGAAGCCCCTGCCCGCAGAGCCGGGCGGACAGAGCTTCGGAGTGCGCTTCGTCTGATCTGCAGATGGGCGGACGCATGCTGTGCGCGCTTCCGCCCGAGGGGAGGAACTCCGCCTGACGGGGGTGTGGATCTCGGGGTGGATGCCGGTGACGGCGGGACTCCGGTGCTCGCTGCGCTCGCTCCTCCCCGAGTCCCCGGCGCTCGATGAAAAGCACGAAGGGCCCCCGCTGGCGCGGGGACCCTTCGTGCTTTTCGGCGGTGACGGCGGGATTCGAACCCGCGGTTGCTTGCACAACACACGCTTTCCAAGCGTGCTCCTTCGGCCGCTCGGACACGTCACCAGGGAACAACCTGAACAGTCTATCCGATCGCGCGGACGGCCCCGACCAGGCGTCTCGGATGCCGATGCTGCCGCCATCGCGCGGGATTCCGTTGAACCGATATGCGATGTGTCTTCGTCTTGCGCTCGCACCGACGCCCTTCTTAGCCTCGGGAGTGGACGCAATGTCGTCATATGAAATCACTCCTGCGTCGATCGGACGCTACTGTCCCAGAAGGATCTAGATGACGACTGTTGAAACCACGGCCGCGCCCGGCTCGGCTCTGCGCGTGGCACTGCGCACTGCTCACTCCCGGTCGCTCGCAGACCTCGGACTCAATGCGATCGGTCGCGCCCGCTTCGGGTGGCGCGATCGGTCGATCGGCTCGGTGGTCGAACGCGCGGGTGGGCGGTATTGGCTGCGCGTCGTCTGGTCTGCCAGAGATCGGGCGCGTGGTTCCTGGTGGACCGGCAATCGGGACGCCTCGCAGATCGACGGGGTTGCGAAGCCGCGCCTGCTCGAGGTGCGGGCGTGGGAGGAAGGGCCACTCGTGTATCGCGCCGAACTCATGACCCTGCTGCCCGGGCGAATGTGCGCGACGGACGCCGTGCTCGCAGGAGCGCCTGCGCTCGACGAGTCGTGGTGGGGAGAGCTGGAGCGCAACCTCGAAGCCCTGTCGGATGCGAGGACGGATCGGATGGTGCTCGACCCTGAGATCATGCGCCGGCGGATCAGCGTCTTCTTCGGCATCGAGATGCACATCGACTCGGACGATTGGGTGCCGAGCCACGGCGACCTGCACTGGAACAACATCCACCGCGATCCGTTCGCGATCGCCGACTGGGAGGCGTGGGGCCTCGCGCCGCGCGGTTACGACGCCGCGTTTCTGCTCGGTCATTCGCTGGCAGTGCCGCACGTCGCCGATCAGATCGCCCGACGCTTCCGGCGCGACCTGGAGTCGGAAGGCGGCATCGTGTCGCAGCTGTACGTGATGACGAAACTGCTGACCCGTGCCGACGCAGGGGAGCACGAGCATCTCGTCCCCGCGCTTCACCGCCATGTGGGGCGCCTTCTCGGCACCAGGGTCCCCCCGGGGCGACGGTCGTCGTCGAGCGCCACCTGAATCGCCTCCGCGGGCGGAAACCGAGCTCTGACCTCGCAATTCCTCGTCCTGAATGGAAAATATTGCAGCACATTTGATGGATATATAGCCTCATATGAGGACGCACTGATGCCGGAAAGGCATCCCGACATTTCTGGGGAGAAATGCACATCAGCACGAGTGAGGCATCGCGGAAGAGCCACGAACCGGAGCTCGTCGGGGCACGGGCGCTCCGTGAATGGATCACCGGTGAGCAGGAGCAGTACTCGCGGGTGTTCCTCGTCGAGAGCGGCGCCTCAGCGGAGACAGTCGCCGCGGTGGCCCGCGAAGACGACGCGGTTCTGCTGCACGCGCAGAGCGGCCCCTATGACGGACCGGCCCATGCCTTTCGCTTCACGGGTGCGTTGAGTGAGGTCGGTGACGAGCTGTTCTTCGGCGAACGCGGCGTCGAGCTCCAGGACTACGTCGCTGCGGCGTTCGTGCAGATCATCGGACCCACAACGGTGGGCTTCTTCGATGAGACCGGTTGGCAGTCGTTTCTCGACGACGCCGATCTCGCTCGTCGCACGGGAGTCTTCCCGTCGTCATTGATCGACCCGCGGGTGCTGCTCGCGAACCGCCGCGCACTTGCGGCACCGGGCGAACTCGCGACTCCGAGCGCGATCAGGGCGGGCTCGGACGGTCGGATCAGCGTCGGTCTGCAGGGCGAGGTCATCGGCGAGGTCGACGAGCTGGCGACCGTGATCGAGTCCCGCTTCCCTCGGGCTGTGGCGCTAGGAGGCATGGTGCCCAGCCAGGCACTCATCGAGGGCCTGACCGGCCGCGGCTGGATCGGTCGCTATCTGCACGCGACGGACCTCATCAAGATGCTCCGCTTGGCGAACGGCGTCGAGAAGATCTCGGGATTCGGCTGGTCGTTCGTCGATGATGCCCGCGCAGACGCCGAACCGTCGGCCTCGGATCCGTTCCTGCTCGAGACCTCAGACGGTTTCGTGCTCGCCGACGTGACGACGATGCGTCGGCAGCTGCTGTCGCCGATGACAGCCAAGGTCGTCGATGCCACTCAGACCTCGAGCGCACCTGAGATCGCGGTCGATCGATTGGCGCGGGAGTGCGGCTTGTCCGAGTCTGACGCGAACGCCCTGTGCCGCGACGCTGCCACCGCACTCAACATCCATTTCGGCACACGGGCCCACGCGTCACGCCACACGGCTTCGGGCAGCGGGCGATGAGTGCTCCGCACGCGTTGTGGACGTCGATGCTCCCCGCAGACGCCACCTTCATGCAAGAACGGGTCGCCGTCAGGGCCGCCGGAAATCGCATCGAGTTCGCGGACGGATCCACACGCCTCAGCGCGACGAGCGGACTGTGGAACGTTCCTCTCGGTTTCGGAAATCGTGCGGTCGCTGACGCCGTCAGCAGAGCGACGCACGACGCCTCGTACCTGACCCTGTTCCGCGCACCGCATCGATACGCCGAGGTCGCGGCCGAAGCGCTGATCGAACTCGCCGACCCCAGCCGGTACAGCCGTGTCATCTTCTGCACGTCGGGCGGGGCAGCGAACGACTCCGCGATGAAACTCGCACGGCAGTACTGGGCGCAGCAAGGAGCCGCGTCGCGGTCGCTGGTCGTGGGTCTGAAAGGCAGCTATCACGGCACGATGTACGGCAGCCACGCACTGAGCGGAGACGACCTCCTGCAAGCCGTCTACTCCCTCGACCGGAGGTCGGTGCGGCATGTGTCTCACAGCGATGACGGAGAGGAGTTGGAGGCGCTGCTGAAGCGGGAAGGCTCCAGGGTCGCGTCAGTGGTCGTGGAGCCCGTCCTGGGCAGCGGCGCGCACCCGTTGTCCGACGCTTTCATATCCCGGATCCTCGACCTGCGAGAGGAGTACGGGTTCCTGATCGTCGCGGACGAGGTCGCGACGGGCTTCGGACGCACCGGCACGATGTTCGCCACAGATGAGTGGGCTGCCCCGCCAGACGTGCTCGTTCTGTCGAAAGCGCTGACGAACGGCGCAACGGGCGCCGCTGCGCTGCTGGTGGGCGCTCGCGTGGCGTCCGAGTTCGTGCGCGGCGGCTGGACCTTCGTCCATGGCGAGACGCAGGCGGGGACGCCGGCGTGTGCGGCTGCCATCGTCGCGGTGATCGAAGAGCTGCGCCGTATCGACGTGGAGTCGACCACGCGAGCGCTGGCGGCAGACCTGTGGCACCTGGCGGCTCGGCTGAAGTCCGACGGGGTCGTCGCTGAGGTGACAGGACGCGGTTGCTTCGTGGGGCTGACCCTTCGCAACCAGGATGCGAGTCAGCTCACCGGCGCCGAGGTTCTCCGTGTCGTGGCCGCCATCGCGGAGCACGGTGTGCTCGTGCAGCCCGGCCCCAGCGCCATCGAACTGATGCCGGCATACGGGTTCAGCACGACTGAACTTCTCGAGATCGATTCGGCTGTGCGCGCCGGCGTCGCGCAGGTGCAGGAGCATCAGCGTGAGCTCTGAGTTCGCCGGTCGGGTTCCGACGCTCTGGCACGGGCGCGGCATCACGCGGCAGACGACCGCGCGGCTCACCGCCGATCGCGAGACCCTCGTGATCGCGGATTCGTCGGTCGCGACACGCGTCGTCGACCGTTCGGCCAGAACCATCGAGGTGGACGCTCACTCCATGACCGTCGCAGTTGTCGTCGGGATAGCGGAGGAGATCGCTCGTCGGCCCCCGAGCGTGATCGTGGCCGTCGGCGGCGGGAGCATTCTCGATGCCACCAAGATCGCATCGCTCTCGCTCGCCCCGGGGCGAATCTTCGACTTCGCCATCGAACGCGCGTCGAGGTCGGCGTTGACCTTTCTGCCGGATGCCCCGCCGGCCGTGGACGTCGTGGCCGTGCCCACGACGCTCGGTACCTCGTCGGAGACGAACAGCGTCGGCATCCTCAAGCACGAAAGCGGTTATCGGCTCATCGTCGGGCGCTCCCTGAGACCCCGACACGCCATCATCGATCCCTGCAATCTGATGACCCTCACGCCGGCCTCGGTCAGGGAGGGCGCACTCGAGGCGTTCCTCCGTCTCGCAGGCGCATCCACGAGCTCACGGCGAAGCGCCAGAGGGCGACGCGACGCGGTCGTGATCGGAGGCGCCCTTCTCGAAACGGCCTCCGGCGAGGTGAATGCCGCCGCCTCACGCCTGCGTCTCGCCCGTCTGAGCGCGGCGACCCAGCGCAGCGGGGCGCTGAGAGGGCAGGATCCCTACAGCGCCCGCCACTGGTATGTGGCCAACGAAGTCGCCTTCGCTCTGGAGGTTCGCAAGATGGTCGCCACGGTTGCGGTCATCGCGGCGGTCTGGCGTCGAGTGTGCTCGGGAGACCCCCGGTGGGGAGATCGCGAGAGCCTCGAAGAGTTCTGGACGGGTGTAGCCGGGCGGGTGGCACTGCCCCTCGACCCGCCAGGGGGTATCGCCGCGCTCATCGACCGCTGGGGGATCCCGACTCCGCCACGGCCCACCGCCCAGACGATCCATCGCATTTCCGCTGCCGCGGAAACGGCGTGGGGAAACCGCTACCCGATGCTCGCGGGGCTCTTCGCGGACGACTTCTGCGATCTGCTCCGTGATTCCTACTGGAGCGAAGGAGGTGAATGAGATGAACGAAAGCGTGCACACGAGTGTCCAGTTCCAAGAGCTGGAGGCAATGGATGCCCCCAGTTGGGAGAGCTTCTATCAGGGCGCGATCAGTGCGCTCGTGCTGATCGGGATCGGCGCTGCCGCAGCGACGTGATCCTGTCGAGCAGACAAGACGAAAGGGGAGGGAGGTGAGTATGCACGCAGCAATGCCGACCCTCGAGTTCACCGAACTGGAGGCCATGGAGGCGCCGGATGACGCCCTTGATTGGACCCGCGGATTCGCCGTCGGCGTGATCATCGGGATCATCGCGCTGACATAGAAACCGCCTTCGCAAGGCATACCGAGGAGGTAGTAGATGCAGACGGAGTCGCTCGAGTTCGTGGAGCTCGACCACATCGATGCACCACTCGAATGGTGGGAGCACGCGAGCTACATCATCGCCATCATCGGCGGTGCGGCAGCGATCGCGACCTGACCGAAGGGGTGCGGGTGGGTTCGACGCGCCCGCACCCCGTTTTCCCCGCTGAGAGGTGATGCGTGAATGTCCAGTTCTCTTACTGAAGCCGTAGTGGCGAGGCTCCGCACGGTCGGAGCGGTGCCCAAGGAGCAGGATCTGTATTCGGGTGCCGGTACTGATTTCTACGACCGGCTGGTCGGGTCCGACCGTGCGGAGATCAGAGAGATGCTCGCGCTCGCGAGAGAAACCGAAGGACCGATCCTCGATGTGGCGGCGGGGAGCGGAAGGTTGACCGTCCCGCTGGTCAGATCGGGCAAGCGGGTGACCGCGATCGATCTTTCCGACGACATGCTCTCCCGTCTGCGTCGAACGCTGCCGGACCACGCGATGCTCGAGTGCGTCGTCGCGGACATGCGCGACTTCTCGCTGCCGCAGCAGTTCGGGCTCGTGATCATCGGAGCGACCTCCATCACGTTGCTCGATCGTGTGGGGAGGTCCCTCCTCTACGCCACCGTGCGACGCCACCTCACAGCTCACGGCGTCTTCGCCTTCACGGTTGCCGGAAACGCCTCCGCGGAGAGCTTCTCGGTGTCGACAGACTGCGAGATCGAGGTCCCCGGTCCTGACGGCGCGGAGACCTATGTGTTCTCTCAGCAGGTGGAAGAGGATGGCGCGGCGCGCATCGTCAACTGGGTTCGCGTCGCCGACCTGGTGGAGGGCGGCGACGTGACAGTTCTCACGAGCCGCCTGAGAGTGCTCGACCACGAGATCCTCTCGCGAGAGCTCGTTCACGCGGGGTTCGCCGTTCCGGCCGTCTCTCCCGTTCGGACGCTCGGTGGAGAGGACATCGTTCTGCTCACCACGACATTCGCGGGGCACTCGGGGGCGAGGGATGACGATGCCTCCCGGTAGCCTCCCTCGACGCCGACAGTCTCACTCGGTGGAAGACGCGCTCAGTGCCGACGCGCGCCCTCGCCTCGCCTCCGGCGTCGACTTCGAACAGGCGGCCGAAGACGGGACGTGGATCGCGATGATCCACGGTGTGCCGTCATCGAGGGTATCTCGAGCGGTCGTCGACCTGATGCGAGCGATGAACGGCGAAACGCCGCTGCAGGATCTGCACCGGCGCTTCGCCCCTTCCGAGTCGTGGGAGCACTTTCTGCAACTGGCTCAGCGCTTCGACACCTGTGGGCTCCTCGAGGGCGGCGAGAAGCTCCCACCCGGCCGCCTGGTCTATCGGCCCCCATTCACTCTGCAGATCGCGACGCTTCGCGCACCCGCCATCTTCGGTCGTCTGGACCGACTGATCGTCCCGCTCCCACGCCGAGCGATGCAGGTGTCCGCTGCGGTGCTGATCTGTCTGGGACTTCTCGCCGCAGCTGCTCAGGCGAAGGAGCTGTGGGACGCCCTCACCTCGCCGGTGCCGCTCATCGCACTGGTGTATCTCGTCGGAGCGCTCTCGCTCATGACCTTGCTCCACGAGGGCGCCCACGGACTCTCGCTCACGAGGTTCGGAGGCAGACCGCGCCGGGCGGGCTTCATGCTCTTCTACCTGAGTCCCGCGTTCTTCGTGGACGTGACGGACGGATGGCGGCTCCCCGAACGCCGCCAGCGCGTCGCGATCGCGCTGGCAGGGCCTGCGGTGCACGCTGTCGTCGGCGCGATCGCGCTTCTCGCGGCTCTCATGCTTCGCCACCCCTTGATCCACCAGGCCGTGCTGCTCGTCGCCGTCTCCTGCGGCGCCATCGTTCTCCTGAATCTGATCCCCTTCGTGCGGTTCGACGGGTACATCGCGCTCATGAGCGCTCTGGACGAGCCGAACCTCCGGGGTCGCGCGATCCTCGACGGCTCGAACTTCCTGACCGGTCTGCTGTTCGGAGCTCAGCGGATGACCAAGACCCTGAACACGTGGTGGAGTGTGCCGTTCGGTCTCGCGAGTCTCGTCACCCCGGTCGTGCTGGTGGTCTTCGCCGTCGCACGCATAGCTCGAGCGCTTGCCGGCGGTGGACCGGTCCTCGGCGTGCTCGTCGTCGCGCTCGAGGCCGTCGTCGCGCTCGCCGGCGTCGTGCTTCTCAGCAAGGCCCTTCGTCGCGTGCTGCGGTCGGGTGTCGCGCGGCTCCGTTTCTGTTCCGTCGTCACCGCACTGGTAACGGGCATCGTGATCGCCGGGGCCGTGATTCCGGTGCCGGTGACCGCCACGTTCGGATTCGTCGCACACGGCGACCGTGTGATCCTTCTGCATGCCGGCGATACAGCAGCGGCAGTCGAGACAGACGTGCCTGAGGGTGCGCGTGTGGTCCTGATGAGCAACGGCATCCTCGCGAATGAGCAGGTCGGCGAAGGAACTGTCATGTCGCGGGAGCCGGAACCGACGAGGGTGCCGCTCGAGGCCCTGTTCCCGATCACGGCGGACGGTGCGACGGTCGCCGCAGTGATCATCGCCGGGGTGGACGTGATCGGGGAGAGCCGCTCCCTGCCTGCGACCGGGCAGGCGCGAGTCGAACTCGGTGTGAGAAGTCTGTGGCAGACGCTCTGGGTGACCGGTGTGGAGATGCCACTGTCATCTCTTCAGAGCGGAGAGGTGGGAAAGGAATGAGCATGAACGACCACGCGATCGAGGTTCGAGGACTCACGAAGAAGTACGGAGATCGGGCCGCAGTCGAAGAGCTGTCGTTCGCCGTGCCGTACGGGTCGATCGTGGGTCTTCTGGGGCCGAACGGCGCAGGCAAATCGACGACGCTGCGAACGATCGTCGGCCTGCTGAAGCCGACGATGGGCGACAGCCTCATCGACGGCAGGCCGTTCTCGGAGCTCGACAACCCCGCGTCTCACGTCGGCGTCCACATGGACGGCTTCGGATTCGAGGGCGGCATCACGGCCAGGCGGCATCTGGAGATCTGCCGGCTCGCGGCCGGGGCGCCTCGTGGCCGAGTCGACGAGGTGCTCGAGGAGGTCGGTCTCGCGGCAGATGCCCGTCGCCGCGTGAAGACCTTCTCGACCGGGATGACCCAGCGACTCGGGCTGGCTGCTGCCCTCATCGGCTCGCCACGGACACTCATCCTGGACGAGCCGGCCAACGGGCTCGATCCCGACGGCATCCGCTGGCTCCGCAGATTCCTGCGCGGCTATTCGGAACGCGGCGGCACCGTCCTGATCGCCAGCCACCAGCTCGCTGAGCTCGAGCAGGTCGTCGACGAGGTCGTCGTCATCAAGCGGCGCGCGCTCTTCGCCGGGAGGCTCGGCGACCTCGTGACGAGCGACGCCGACTCGCTCGAGAGCAAGTACTTCGATCTCGTTGAAGGAGCATCCGCATGAAGGACACCGTCCGAAGCGAAGCCCTGCGCTCGGTGAGCGGGTCGTCCATCCTGGCGGTCTACCTGGTGGCCGTCCTGATGCCCGTCTTCGTGCTGTTCTCGGACGGTTCGCGCTTCGACCTCGCCGGCCTCGCTCCTGCGACGGCCACCGCCCTGCTTCTGGAGCCGCTCGCCTGGTCGGCCATCTCCGCGGCGTTCGTCGGCGCCTACGGCGTCACCCGCGAGTGCTACTACGGCTCGATGGACAGAACGCTCACCGGGGTCGGGTTCGCTCGTGCCTTCTCGGGGAAGATCGTCGCCGGTGCCGTCGTCGCGGTCGCGCTGTCGCTCTGCATCTTCGTGGTCTGGACGGTGGGCGTCTCCGTCTTCCTGGCTCGGAACGGATCGACGCTCGCGCTCACCGGCAGCGCGTGGCGCATCTACGCGGGTGCGCTCGTCGGGGTGGTTCTCGGCGCATCCATCGGTGGGGCCATCGGCTGGATCACCAGGAACTACTACGTGACCGCAGCGATCATCCTCGTCCTTCCCATGGTCGTGGAGTTCGCCCTGCTGCGCACTGCGCCGGAGCTGGCGAAGTTCTCGCCCGGGCTGGTTCTGGCCGCGCTGGGCGTTCCCGGATACCAGGACCGACTGCTCGAGTTCGGTCCCGCCCTCTGCCTCGCGCTCGCGTGGGCTGTCGTGCTGGTCGCCGCAGCATGGGGCATGGGGCGAAGGAAGGTCGCGTGATCGGCCGGGCCCTCCGAGCTCACGCCCGCGGCTTCGCGCGCGATGTCGTGCTGTTCTGGGTGACGGTGGCAGGGCTCGTGCTGTCGCTTTCGGTGGCGACGAACATCCCGCCGGAACTCGCGGATGCACCGCCTGACGTCCGAGCCGCTTTCGCGGCGCCGTACGAAGCGGTGCTCGCGACCTATGGAGCAGTTCTCGCGGCCGCCTACGGTTCTTTCCGATACACCGTCGACAGGCGAGACGGCGTCGTCGCTCAGCGTCTGATGCTGCAGCCTCGGTGGGCGACTCTTCTCGTCAGGGTGCCTGCCTCCGCCGTCGGCGGAGCGATCGTGGCTCTCGGTGGAGCCGTCGGCGGACACGCAGCGCTGTCGGTGGCCATGGGGGGTCTTCCGCTGGAGTGGTCCTCGCTCGGATCGACCCTGAGTCTCGGCGCACTGGCCGGACTCTGGGGGCTGGGGGTGGGAATCGTCGTGCAGGCCCATCTCGTCGCGCTGTTCGTTGCTCCGATGTCCATGAGCGTGGCGGTTCTCGTGGTGATCTTCTGGAGATCCGGCGCTGTCTACCTCCCTCTCCTCGCGATGCTCGAAGCCTTGCGGTTCGATGTCTCCGCGCTCGGCATCCTGCCGGACGAGGGGATCGACAGCCAGACGGCTGGGCTGGTGACGGCCGCCTGGGTGCTGGGGGCGCTGGTCGCTGCGGGGCTGTCGTTCATGAACCGAGATGTGAAGTAGCAGTCTCGAGCCGCCCTGCGAGGGCGGGCGGTCAGGTGGCCGACGTAAAATCGCCGGGTGGCAACACCCAAGATCGTTCTCTTCTATGTCTTCACCCCGCTCGCCGATCCGGACGCGATCCGGGTGTGGCAGCGCGACCTCGGCGAAGCGCTCGGGCTGCGTGGACGGCTCCTGATCTCGAAGGACGGAGTCAACGGCACTCTCGGCGGTGACCTGCCGGCGCTCAAGAAATGGGCGCGTTCATTCCGGTCCTATGCTCCGTTCTCGGACGCGGACATCAAGTGGAGCGAGGGCACCGGCGTCGACGCCGATGGTCGCAGTCTCGACTTTCCCAAGCTGAGCGTCAAAGTGCGCGACGAGATCGTGTCGTTCGGAGCGCCGGGCGAGCTGCGCGTCGATGAGCAGGGCGTCGTCGGCGGCGGCACCCGACTCACCCCTGAGGAACTGCACGACCTCGTGGGCGAGCGGGGCGACGACGTCGTCTTCTTCGATGGCCGCAACGCGCTCGAAGCGCAGATCGGCCGCTTCCGGGGAGCCGTCGTTCCCGACACGGAGACCACACGCGACTTCGTGCAGCTGCTCGACTCCGGCGCTTTCGACGACCTCAAGGGCAAGCCGGTCGTCACCTACTGCACAGGCGGCATCCGCTGTGAGGTGCTCTCCAGCCTGATGACCGCGCGCGGATTCGGCGAGGTGTACCAGCTCGAAGGCGGCATCGTCCGCTACGGCGAGCAGTACGGCGACGACGGCCTGTGGGAGGGCTCGCTCTACGTGTTCGACAAGCGCGGATCCGTCGACTTCACGGATCACGCGGCCGTCATCGGCGAGTGCGCCGGCTGCGGCACGGCGACCAAGCGCACGGCGAACTGCCCCGATCTCGCGTGCCGCACCCAGTTCGTGGTCTGCGAATCGTGCGACACCGTGCGCTGCGACCTGCACGCGGCCTGATCTCATCGCGTGCGCCCTCGCCGGGCCGCGACGCGCGAGCTCAGGTGAGCAGCGGCACGTCGGTGCGTCGGCTCGCGAAGAGCGATCGCGGAAGCAGGAACGCGTGCAGTCTCGTCCACCTGTCGACACTGCGGCGCAGCTGAGCCGTCACCTCGACGAGAGCCGCGTCGAGATCTCGCGTCGCGCTGGCCGAGGGGCGCGCGTAGCTGGCGTGCTCGACCGCTTCGACGAGCACCCGCATGGCGTCGGCATCCACCCGGCTGTCCCTGATGAGATCGTCGCCGCGCATGCGCGGCGTCTCGGCATCCGACAGCGGCAGGCGGAGATCCTGCATGGTCGCCCGGAGTTCGGTCCAGGCCGCCCCTGCGTCACCGCCTCGTGCGCGTCCGCGCCGGGCGATGCGCAGTGCGAGACGAGCGAATGCGGGCAGCAGCAGCACCACCAGCACGCCGAGCGTCGTCAGCACGACAGGGGTCGGGTCCAGTCGCCGGAGCTCTCCGGTCGCCCCGGCGTTGTCGCCCGCGTCTTCACGCTCGAGCTCGGGCCCCGACGTCTGCTCGGTGCTGGGGGCGGCGGTCGGAGCCGGTGTGGCAGCACCGCCCGAACCGCCGCCTGCGGTCGCCGCCGCGGAGAAGGACGTGGGCACCCCGAGCGAGGCGGTCGGCTCGAAGGGCACCCATCCGACACCGGGGAAGAGGACCTCGGGCCACGAGTGCAGCTGGTCGCTGGAAACCGAGTACACGGCTTCGTCGCCGCGCGTGGTCTCCGTCAGGGCGCCGGGCAGGTAGCCGACGACGATGCGCACCTCCATGTCGAGGCTCTCCGCCATGAGCGCGAACGCGCCGGCGAAGTGGATGCAGTACCCCGACTTCACATCGAGAAACCGCGCGACCGCGTCCGCGCCGGTGCCGTCGAAACCCTCATCGACCGGCGTCTCCAGGGAGTAGGAGAACTGACTGCGGAACCACGACTGCAGCGCGATCAGCCGGTCGTAGTCGTTCGTGGCGTCAGCGGTGACGCCTGCCGCCGTCTCGCCGATGACCTCAGGCAGCTCGACGGGCTCCGTGCCGGGATCGACGATCGGTGCAGCGGCGGGCAGCGCGCGAATCTGCTCGAGGGTCGGTGACACCTCGAGCGACCGCACCGTGTAGTCGTTGCCGACGGCATCCGCGCTGCGAGATGCCAGAGTGCGGTTCTCCGGGCTCACCCTCCAGGTCGAGGGGAGACCCTGCACGCTCGTGGCGGGGTAGGGCACCGGAAGCCAGGAACTCGACATCCGGATCACCCTGATGGAGGTGTTCTGGTCGGTGGTCGCGATGTCGTCCGTCCACTCGGCGGGGCCGAATCCCTCGCTCTGCGCCTGCAGGTCGCCGCGATCCGGCTCCCACACACGTCCGTTGAACGTCGACAGTGTCGTGAGTCGCAGGTAGGGCGCCGTGTCCGCCGTCGTCGCCAACGTGAGCACCTCGACCGGGTTCGGCTGGCGCAGGTCATCGCCGAGCCGCAGTGACGCATCGACCGTGACGCCCGTGCCCGTGCCCGCGAGGCTCGCCGACACCGGCAGGACCGGTGCGACGATCACGGTCGCCGCGAGCGCCGCGACGCCGACGCCCGCAGCCACCGCCACCGATGTGCGTCGGGGCGATTCGGGGTTCTGAGCCGCCGTGTACCCCAGCAGGGCGAGGATCAGGATGCCGAGAATCACGAACCAGACGACGTTGACTCCGCCGAGGGTGACGATCATCGGCACGGATCCGACGACGGCCGTGAGAAGGCTGGCGAGGATCGCTCCGCGCTGTGCGACCAGCTGGTCGAGCAGGATGGCGACGATGCCGAAGCCCACGCCCATCACGGCTTCGAGTCCGGGGGAGGCGGCGATCGGCGCAGAGCCGAACGTGATCTCCTCCCACGCCGCGGCCGCGAGCGCCTGGAATGTGAACAAGGTCGCGTCGGTGGGGATGAGGCCGAACACCGCGGTGTCGCCGGCGACGAGCAGGGTCACGGTGCCCATCACCGCCACGATCTGCACGGCGATGGTGACGAGGTCGCGCGCCCAGGTCGGACGGCCGCGCATCAGAGTGCGCGACGCCATGCCGGTGAGCGCGGTGACGACGACCACCGCCAGGACCGCGAACGACCACGTGCCGGGCTCGATGACCGACGTGAACGGCCACATCGCGACGAGCCCGGCGGCCGCGGCCAGCACCGACGGCACGACCGTGCCGGCCGGCAGCTCGTGTTCGCGGTGCCACGAGAGGCGGGATCCGCGCTCGGCCTTTCGCTCAGCTCGTGACATCGGTCGCTCCCCGCTGCTCGGCGGGGCCGCCGATGCGGTCGGGCAGCACGTCTTCCCACGCCTCTGCGACATCGTCGCCCAGTCGCGCGAAACGCCAGCCGTGCTGCTCGGCTGCCGCTGCGGCACCGCGCTGCGGCGCGGTCGCGAACAGCATCGGGGCCGCGGCACCGGAGGGACGCAGCAGGGCGGCATCCTCTTCGTCGATCTCGCCCGTGATGTAGACGAGCGGGCCGGGCGGGGTGCCGCCGACCAGGGTCATGATGTCGCGTGCGTCCCCGCGCGGGCCGACCAGCGCGAGGGCGACGAGCAGACCGTCGCGGTCGTCTTCATGACCGCGCAGGGTGCCCAGGAGCGCGCCGCTGCTGTCGATCACGTCGACGCCGTATCCCTCCTGCACGAGGTGCACGGCGACGGAGGCGCACATCGACACGGCGGTCTCGAACGCTCGATCCTCGTCGTCGCCCGGGCGCGCCCAGCGCGCCGCGCTTCGGTCGAGGATCACGAGCGCGTCGGGGCTCGACTCCTCCTCTTCCTGGCGCACCATCAGCTGCCCGCGGTGCGCGGTCGCCCTCCAATGGATGCGACGCATCGAGTCGCCGGGAATGTAGCGGCGCGGCGACAGATTGTCGCTGCCCTGCCCGAGTCGGCTCGACGAGGTGTGCGCTGTGCCGCCGGCGGCGCCGACCTTGACGGTCAGCGGCGCGAGTGTGAACACCTCGGGCACGACCGTCACGGAGCGGGTCTCGCCGAATGCCTGCTCGCGCTGGGCGAGGCCGAACGGATCGACCGTTCGCAGCACCAGTGGACCGATCGGCCATACACCGCGCCGCACACCGGTGATCAGGTAGCTCAGCTGGCCGGTCTCCGACGGGTACTCGCCGGCCGAATCGCCGGTGACCGCGGGCGGGAGCACATCGCGCCAGAGACCTCGCGGCACGCGCAGGGCGCGCAGCGTGAAGCGCAGCGTGACGCGAGAGGTCTCCGAGACCGTCAGCAGGTCGGTCGAGATCTGACGAGTGACCGTACCCGCACGGCGCGGCACCCGCACGACGAGCACCGAGAAGGCGGTGAGCGCGAGCAGGAGGACGCCGATGTAGAGCAGGATCGGCGCGCCGACCATGTTCGCCGCTACCAGGCAGCCGAGACCGGAGAGGAGCGCACCCGTGCCCCGAAGGGTGAGGGTTCGACGGTGTGGCATGGCGAGCTGAGGGTCAGGAGCGCGCCGTCACGGGCACCCGCACGCGCTCGACGATCTGTCGCAGGGCCGCTTCTACGGGCTGGGCGCCCGCACGGTGCGCCCCACGGGCCGGAAGAAGACGGTGCGCAAGAACAGGGACGATCAGCGCCGTCACGTCGTCGGGGATCACGAAGTCGCGTCCATCGAGCGCCGCCCAGACCTTCGCGGCCCGGATCAGCTGCAGGGTCGCCCTCGGACTCGCGCCGAGGTGCAGGTTGGGGTCGGCGCGGGTCGCCTGGGCGAGAGCGACCGTGTACTCCTCGAGCGCCGGGGCGACGTGCACCGAGCGAGCCCAGGCGATCAGCCCCGAGACCGACCCCGCGTTCGCGACGGCTCGCACCGCGGCGAGCGGGTTCACCGTGTCGCGCTGGCGGAGCATGAGGGCTTCGGCCGCCGCGTCGGGGTAGCCCATCGAGATGCGCATCATGAAGCGGTCGCGCTGAGCTTCGGGCAGCGCGTAGGTGCCCTCCATCTCGAGAGGATTCTGGGTCGCCACGACCAGGAAGGGGTTGGGAAGCATGTGCGTCGATCCGTCGACGGTCACCTGCCCCTCTTCCATGGCTTCGAGCAGCGCGGACTGCGTCTTCGGAGAAGAGCGGTTGATCTCGTCGGCGATCACGATGTGCGCGAACACCGCGCCGCGCTTGAACTCGAACTCCCGGTCGACGGGGTTGTAGACGCTCACGCCCGTCACATCACCGGGGAGGAGGTCGGGGGTGAACTGGATGCGGCGCACAGTGGCATCCACGCTCGCGGCCAGCGCGCGCGCCAGCACCGTCTTGCCGACTCCCGGTACGTCTTCGATCAGCAGGTGGCCCTCGGCGAGCAGGCACACGAGAGCGCTCCGCACGGCATCCGGCTTTCCGTCGATGACCCGTCCGACAGACTCGACGATGGCAGACGTCTGCGCGGCGAACTGCTCGGCATCGACGACGGCCGGGGTCAGGGGCGGGTTCTCTGGCATGCGTTCCCTCTCGCGTGAGCGCTGCGGTGCGCGTGATCTGATCGTAACCCGGCTGTCTACGGATGGGGTGGGAACCGTGCTCCGATCCGGGTCCGGGGCGCGGTGCGGTCCGCGACGCGACCGTCAGCCCCAGACACGGGCGCGGGGCTCCGCGGCGTCGAGTCGATAGTCGGCGCTGCGGGCGATCCGCAGCAGCGCGAGCCCCTCGACTCCGGTGAGCTCGTGCAGCGTGCAGGTGCCGATCAGCGCCTGCCAGTGCTCGCGGAAGCGTTCGGCGTCACCGCGACGGCGAGCGATCAGCCGAGGCACCGCGAGCAGAGTGCGTCCGGGCGAGAGGCGATCGGCGAGCCGCTCGAGCAGTCGCAGACGTGGCAGGCCGGCGGAGTCGATGCGCAGCAGGAAACGCGGAGTGCGCACCGGCGCGAAGAGCTCCTCGACGGCGTCTGCGATCATCCGCGCGTCGTGGGCTGAGCCTCCCATCTCGATGCGGATCCGGGTCGGATCCGCATCGTCCGGTCGTGCCACGATCATGGTGTCGTCGACGGGGCCGATCCGGTTCGCGTCGTGCAGGGTTCGGGCGACGGCGATCGCCGCCGCCCGGTAGATCCCGGCGGGTCGCCGGCTGTCGCGCAGCAGCCGCGCGAGCATCCGCAGTGATGAGACCGCGGCAGCGGCGACGCCACCGCCGAGCGCGAGCGCGGTCCACAGCAGCGGCGTGACATCGGCTCCCCACGCGATGAGCACGCCGACGAGGCCGCCGACTCCGGCCGTTCCGGCGACGAAGGATCCCACCGCGCCGGCACCCGCTGCCTGCGCAGTGCGCAGCAGCGGTGCGCGCGGGGCGCGACGCACCGCCACGACCTCACGTTCGCGCGGTTCATATCGCTCGCCGATCCGCCACTCGCTCCTGGTGCTGCTCCGGGTCGGCCACTGTTCGCGCAGCAGTGCGTCGAGATCGCCGATGGAGGTGGACGTGTCCTTGTCGAGTACTCGCTCCCATGCCTCGGCGACCGCGGTGGGGAGCGCGTGGCCGAGTCCGCTCACGATCCGACCGTCGCCGTCGGCGCTCAGACCCCACAGGTGCGAATGACGGCGGCGCAGTCGAGCCGGTTCAGACGAGTCGTCGAGGTCGACATCCGAGGGGATCAGGCAGACGACCGACCAGTTGTGCGCGACCTTCTCCGGCCAGTCCGGATCCAGCCGCAGGGTGCGGCCCCGAAGCTGCTGTGTGCCCGATGAGGTGGCCACGGTGGTGAGGTCGATCAGGGTGTTGACGGCCGGGCAGTCCCAGCCTTCGCCCAGAAGGCCGCGGGTGCCGACGAGCAGCCGCACGTCGCCTCGGCGGATCAGTTCCGACACCGCGCCGACGAGACGTCCGCTTCCGACGCCCCGCACCTCGAGATCGCGCACGGGCCCGATGCCCGCGGCGACCTCGACGGGTTCGCCGATCAGCTCGGCCAGCGCCCCGGCGAGGTCGACCGCATCGTCGGCGCGGACGCGCAGGTGCCCGGAGGTGAGCAGCACGGGCCGGAGCGCCGCGGTGGCGTCGTCGACGGCGAGCAGATCGAACGCGCGCAAGGCCCCGGCCGGCGCGTCGCCGGACAGGCCCCGGTTGTTGCCGTGCTCGACGAAGTCGGTGACGACGACGGCGCGGATGCGGTCGCCGTCGCCGCCGTCGAGCTCTCGGCGGAGGATCTCGACGGCCGCATGATCCTTCGCCGCCGAGAATGCCAGGGTGCTCTCGACCGGGTTGCGGCCCCGACGGATGCCTCGGTCGGTGAGGGAGTAGCCGAAGTCGGCGAGAGAGCGTCGGACGTACTCCCACTGCCGTGCGGCGGCGGGGTCCGACAGCAGTCGCACCTGGGCGAAGCGCGAGAGCACCGTGAGCAGGTCGTCGGTGGTGCAGCGCTCGAGCAGCATCGGCGGGATCGCGGCGACGAGCGGATGCCGTGGTGCGACCTCGCGCAGCACGACAGCGCATGATCGCGTGAGAGGGAAGTCTGTCGAGAACGCGCGGTCGACGCGTGTGAGCGGAGTTGCCTCATCGTCGGGGTCATCTGTCGGTTGCAGCTGATGTTCGAGGTACGACACCGCGTCGGGAGTCGACAGCACCCGGGTGATCATGTCGTGGAGCAGGGCCTCGCGACGACGGATGAATCCGGCCTCTGCGGGCGTGGGCTCGGTGAACATCACGTGGTCGCGATAGGGGGCCAGATGGCCCTCCTTCACCACGGCGGGGGTCGGCACCTCGTAGTCGACCTCGCCGAGCAGCTGGCTGTAGTTCTCGAACTCGGTCTCGTCGTCGGGAGACGGAAGGGTCGCGGTCAGGCCGATCAGCAGCGGCTCGACGCCACTTTCGCGGATGCGACCGACGAGGTACGCGACCACGATGGCCCAGTGATCGAGGAGGTGATGGCATTCGTCGAGCACGACCGTGCGCACACCCGCGGCCACGAGACGATCGATGAGGGCGACGGCGTTCGGATGCAGCACGCGGGCGAGTTCGGAGGGCCGTCGCCTCGCGAAGTGCGAGCGCAGGCGCCGGGAGCGGGTGCGGATGCCGGAGCGGTACCTCCCCGGGTTGTCGATCGCGAGTTCGGCGAGCCACGTCGCCGCATCCGCCTCCACGCGCCCGCTCGCCGTGAGCTCCTCCAGCCACACCGAGCGGGCGAGATCGTCGAACGGCGACCCGTCTCCGGTCACGCTGAGCAGCTGATAGGTCAGCGCCGTGAGGTCGCCGATCCGCTCAGGGTCGTCCGAGACGGCCGCGGCCTGCGGCGCCAGCGCCCCAGCGGTGCGCACCCACTGCTGGCGGATCGTCACCGTCGGCGAGAGCACGAGGGTGCGATGGCCTTCGCGTGCGGCGAGCAGCAGGCCGAGCAGGGTCTTCCCGGCGCCGGGCGGGGCGACGATGTGCAGCGGACCCGCTCCTCCCGGTGCGAGACGCTCGAGGACCTCGGCCTGGTAGGTGCGAAGTGTGCCCGGAAAGCGCCACGTCGACAGGGGAGCGGCGGTGACGGGATCCATGACCTGCCCAGTCTGTCAAAGAGCGGGTGCCGACATCGGCTAGACTTGTCGACGGCTCTCCGCGTGGCGGCATCCAGGCCAATTCCCCCAGGGCGGAAACGCAGCAAGGGTAACCGGGCTCTGCTGGGTGCGCGGAGGGTCACTTTCTTTTTGTCAGCGTCCTCCGGGCCAGTCCTGACAGGATCGTGACGTGACAGGGCCAGATGTGATCAGCACCGCCGATTCCCCGCGCTCCAGTGCTCTCGGTCGTTTCGCAGCGCCGCTTCTGCTCGTCGCCCTGATGTGGGCTGTGCAGCTCGTCGACGCGGTCCTCCCCGGCTCTTTCACGGGCTTCGGGCTCCGGTCGTGGGATCTCTCGGGCCTCGGCGGCATCGTCGTCGGTCCTCTTCTGCATGCGGATTGGGCGCACCTGATCGGCAACACCGTGCCGCTTCTCGTGCTCGGCTGCCTCGTCGCGGTCGAGGGCGCACGCCGGTTCTGGACCGTCACCGCGTTCGCCGCCGTGATCGGCGGCCTCGGCACGTGGCTCGTGAACTCCCCGGGGGCGTTGACGGTCGGGGCGTCGGGCCTCGTCTTCGGATACTTCGGATACACCGTGATGCGGGTCTTCGCGCCGGGAAGAGTGGCACACCGCGTTCTCTACGCGATCGTCGCGCTCATCGTCATCGGCCTCTACGGCGGATCCATGCTCGCGGGCGTCGTCGGCGTGCGCGAGGGCATCTCGTGGCAGGCGCATCTGTTCGGCGCGATCGGCGGCGGCCTCGCCGCGTTCGTCGGCAGAGGCAGCACCACGACCCGAGGCTCATGAGCACGACCAGGAGCACCCGAGGCGCCGCGACTCGCAAGAAACCGGTCGGAAAGAAGCCCGGAAAGAAGCCGGCCGGCAGAAAGCCGACAGCCAGGAAGTCGGCGAGAGGGAAGGCGCCGACCCGTCTGAGCTCGCGCACGCGCCGTGCGTCGCCGCGTCGTCGAGCGCAGCAGCGGATGCGCCGAGCGAAGCTGCTGCGTCGCATCGCGTTGTCCGTCGCGGCCGTGATCGTCGTCGCGCTCGCCGTGGTGCTGATCCCGCTGGGGCTCGCTCACGAGAAGCCGCTGGCGATCTGCATCACCGATCCGACCACTTTCCCCGAGTCTGGCGTCGCGGGGTGGCAGGGCGAGCAGCTCGAGAATGCCGCGACCATCATGCAGACGGCGACCGCGCTCGGCTTCGGTCGCGACGGCCAGATCCTCGGAGTGATGACGGCGATGGGCGAGAGCAGCCTGAACAACATCGACTACGGAGACTGGGAGACGATCGGGTTCACCAACCCCGACGGCAGCCGGACGACGAGCATCGGACTCTTCCAGCAGCAGCACTGGTGGGGGTCGGCCGAGCAGCGCATGGACCCGGCGACCGCCGCGACGCTGTTCTACGAGCGTCTCGCGAGGGTGCCCGACTGGCAGTCGATGGACCCCTCGCTCGCGATCCACCGGGTGCAGATCAACGTCGACCCCACCTACTACACGCGCTACGCGTCGGATGCCGCGGCCGTGGTCGACGCTCTCTCCGCGCCCTGCTGAGCGATTTCGCACGGCTGTCAACCCAGCGAGATCATGAGGTCGTGCACCTAGGGTGGAGCTGTGGCGCAGAGCATATACATCACCTCGGCCGAAGGCCATACAGGCAAGTCGACCATCGCCCTCGGTGTGCTCGATGCGCTCATGCGCGTCACGCCCCGGGTGGGCGTCTTCCGTCCGATAGCGCGGTCGGTCACCGAGCGCGACGACGTGCTCGAGCTGCTGCTCGCGCACGACGGAGTGCACCTCGACTACGAGGACTGCATCGGCGTGACCTATGACGATGTGCGTGACGACCCCGACCGGGCGCTCTCGACGATCGTCGCTCGGTTCAAGGCCGTCGAGGCGCAGTGCGACGCCGTGGTCATCATCGGCAGCGACTACACCGATGTCGCCAGCCCCGCAGAGCTCGGGTACAACGCCCGGATCGCCGCGAACCTGGCAGCGCCCGTGCTGCTCGTGCTGAGCGGTCGCGATCAGCAGCGTCAGGCCGAGCAGCTGGGAACCACCACCGCCCGCACTCCCGCCGCGGTCGGGCAGATCGGGGCGCTCGCGCTCTCCGAACTCGAGGTCGAGCGCGCCGAGCTGTTCGCGGTGATCGTGAATCGAGCCGACCCCGAGCAGCTCGACGGGATCGAGGAGGCGGTCGCAGCGGTGCGTCCGCAGAAGACCACGCCCGTCTGGGCGATCCCCGAGGACCGCACGCTGGTGGCGCCGTCGATCGACGGCATCCTCGCGGCCGTCGACGGCCGGCTCATCAAGGGCGACCCTGATCGTCTCGGCCGCGAGGCCCTGACGATCGTGGTCGCGGGCATGTCGATGGTCAATGTGCTTCCCCGGCTCACGGAGGAGTCGGTGGTGGTGATCCCCGCCGACCGCACCGAGGTGCTGCTGGCGACGCTTCTCGCCGATGCCTCCGGCACGTTCCCGCGGGTCGCGGGCATCATCCTCAACGGCCCTTTCCCTCTTCCCGAGCCGATCGTGCAGCTGCTCGACGGCTTCACCTCGACCGTGCCGATCATCGCGACGGACCTCGGCACCTACGACACCGCGGTGCGCGTGATGGGAGCGCGGGGTCGCATCTCTCCCGAGTCCCGCGGCCGCTACGATCGCGCGCTGGGGCTCTTCCAGACCCACGTCGACATCGCCGAGCTCACCACCCAGCTGGGGCTCGCCGAGTCGCGCGTCGTGACTCCGCTGATGTTCGAGTACGGACTCATCGAGCGCGCACGCTCCGACCGTCGGCGCATCGTGCTGCCGGAGGGCGATGACGATCGCATCCTCCGCGCGGCCGCCACTCTGCTGGCGCGCGAGGTCGCGGACCTCACGATCCTCGGCGACGAGTCGGCGATCCGGGCGCGCGCCGTCGAGCTCGGCGTCGACATCTCGGCGGCACAGGTGATCAGCCCGACCGATCCCGAGATGGTCGAGCGCTTCGCGACGGAGTATGCGCGGCTGCGGGCGCACAAGGGCATCACGCTGGCACAGGCGGCCGACACCGTCACCGACGTCTCGTACTTCGGAACGATGATGGTGCACCTCGGGCTCGCCGACGGCATGGTCTCGGGCGCCGCCCACACGACAGCACACACCATCCGTCCGTCGTTCGAGATCATCAAGACGAAGCCGGGAGTCACCGTCGTCTCGAGCGTCTTCCTCATGGCGCTCGCCGACCGCGTGCTCGTGTACGGCGACTGCGCGGTGATCCCGGATCCGACCAGCGAGCAGCTGGCCGACATCGCGATCTCGTCTGCGGCGACCGCGCAGCAGTTCGGCATCGAGCCCCGCATCGCGATGCTGTCGTACTCGACCGGCGAATCGGGGTCGGGCGCCGACGTCGACAAGGTCCGCGCGGCCACCGCCCTCGTGCACGAGCGCGCCCCGGAGCTGCTCGTCGAGGGACCGATCCAGTACGACGCCGCCGCAGACGCCGCGGTGGCGAAGGCGAAGCTCCCCGACTCCGCGGTGGCCGGCCGCGCGACCGTCTTCGTCTTCCCCGACCTCAACACCGGCAACAACACCTACAAGGCCGTGCAGCGCTCGGCGGGCGCCGTCGCGATCGGCCCGGTGCTGCAGGGACTCAACAAGCCGATCAACGATCTGTCGCGCGGTGCGCTGGTCGACGACATCGTCAACACCGTGGCGATCACCGCCATCCAGGCGCAGTCCGAAGGAGCGGCGGCGTGAGCGCGATCCTCGTCATCAACAGCGGGTCCTCGTCGCTCAAGTACAGCCTGATCGACATCGAGAACGAGAACGAGCTCGCCGCGGGGCTCATCGAGCGGATCGGTCAGGACCTCAGCGCGGTCCGGCACACGATCCGTCCGGACACCACTGCGGATGCGGTCGTGGCGATGCTCGACGCCTCATACGACTCCGAGCGCCCCGTCGCCGATCACGGCGCGGCCTTCACGGTGATGCTCGAGCAGTTCGCCGAGCACGGTCCGTTGCTCGACGAGCATCCTCCGGTCGCGGTCGGGCACCGCGTGGTGCACGGCGGGGCGCGGTTCTATGCGCCGACGCTCGTGACTCGGAACGTCGAGGAGCAGATCGAGGAGCTCTCGGTGCTCGCCCCGCTGCACAACCCGGCGAACCTGGCCGGCATCGTCGCGGCGAAGGCGGTGTTCTCCGGCGTCCCGCACGTCGCCGTGTTCGACACGGCCTTCCACCAGACCCTCCCTCCGGCCGCCTACACGTACGCGATCGACGCCGAGCTCGCCGCCGAGCACCGGGTGCGTCGATACGGATTCCACGGCACGAGCCACCAGTTCGTGAGCGAATCGGCCGCCGCGTTCCTCCGACGCGACCTCGGCACACTGCGGCAGATCGTCTTCCACCTCGGCAACGGCGCATCGGTGACCGCGATCGACGGTGGACGATCGGTCGAGACGTCGATGGGGCTGACGCCGCTCGAAGGACTCGTGATGGGAACCCGCTCGGGAGACCTCGACCCCGCGGCGCTGGTGCATCTGTCGCGGAGAGCCGGATATTCGATCGACGATCTCGACGTGCTCCTGAACTCGCGCAGCGGCCTGAAGGGGCTCGCAGGGCACAGCGACATGCGCGACATCCTCGCCGGCAGGGATGCCGGAGACGCGGCGGCGACGCTCGCGTTCGACGTCTACATCCACCGCCTGCGCGCCTACGCGGGGTCGTACATCGCCCAGCTCGGCGGTGTCGACGTGATCTCCTTCACCGCGGGGGTCGGCGAGAACGCGGCCGTCGTGCGCGCAGAGGCGATGGCCACGCTCGGATTCGCCGGCGTCGAGATCGATCAGGGGCGCAACACCGCGCGGCAGCGCGGCATCCGACGGATCTCCACCGACGACTCGCGGGTCACCGTGCTCGTCGTGCCCACCGACGAGGAGCTCGAGATCGCGAGACAGACCTCTCGCCTGCTCTGATCGACACGCCTCGGGGGTTACCGCCCGGCGCCGGGCCGCACTACGCTTGCACAGTGGCACGGAGAGGTGCCGGAACAACCCCTCGTCCTTCTCCTGGAGGCTCCTGTGCCCGAAGCTCTGCCCGATCCGCTCCGCGCCGAAGGCGTCCTGTTCGACCTCGACGGGGTGCTGACGCCGACCGCCGAGGTGCACATGCGCGCCTGGAAGGTCGTGTTCGACGACGTGTTCGAACGCTGGGGGATCACGCCGGCGTACTCGGATGCCGACTACTTCGACTACGTCGACGGCAAGAAGCGCTATGACGGAGTGGCGAGCCTGCTGCGCAGCCGCAACGTCGAGATCCCCTGGGGAGCGGTCGACGACCCGCCCGAGGCCGAGACGATCTGCGGCATAGGCAATCGCAAGAACGCCGCATTCGCCGAGTCCCTGCGGGGCGAGGGCATCGCACCGTTCCCCGGCTCGCTGGCGCTCGTCGAGAAGCTGCACGCGGCCGGCATCCCGATCGGCGTCGTCTCCAGCTCCAAGAACGCCGAAGAGGTGCTCGCCGCGGCCGGCCTCCGCTCGTTCTTCCGCGTCGTGGTCGACGGTGTCGTCGCAGAACGCGACAACCTCGCCTCGAAGCCCGCCGCCGACATGTTCAGCGCCGGTGCCGCGGCGCTGGGCGTCGATCCGGCCCGCAGCATCGCCGTCGAGGATGCCACCTCGGGAGCGGCCTCCGCGGCCGCCGCCGGGTTCGGGGTCGTCGTCGGCGTCGACCGCGGCACCGGAGCCGACGCGCTGCGCGCCGCCGGTGCCACCGTCGTCGTCAGCGATCTCGACGTGTTCGTCGACGCCGCCGCCGACGAGGGTGCGCGCTCCGATTCAGACTCCGCCGACCAGGACACCCGCTCCGACAACGAGGACCCCGCATGATCGACCGCGACCGCTTCCCCGTCGACCCCTGGCGACTCATCGAGACGCGATACTCCGAAGACGGAGTGGCCGAGACCCTGTTCGCCGTCGGCAACGGCTACCTCGGGCTCAGGGGCAACCACATCGAGGGTCGTGGTGCCCACGAGCACGGCACCTTCATCAACGGTCTGCACGAGACCTGGCCGATCCGGCACGCCGAGCAGGCATACGGCTTCGCCGAGGTCGGGCAGACGATCGTCAACGCACCCGATGCCAAGGTCATGCGCGTGTACGTCGACGACGAGCCGATCTCGTTCGACGAGGCCGACGTGCGCGAGTACCGCCGCACGCTCGACATGCGCACCGGAGTGCTCGAGCGCGTCGTGGTGTGGGAGACGCCGTCGGGCAAGCGCGTGCGCATGCGCGACGAGCGCATCGTCAGCTTCGAGGAGCGTCACCTCGCCGTGCTCCGTCTCGAGGTCGTCGTCGAGAACGCCGACGCCCCCGTCACCGTCAGCTGCCAGATGATCAACCGCCAGGACGGTGCCGGCGTCTACGCGGGCACACCCAACCAGGCGAAGGGCGGATTCGATCCGCGCAAGGCCGAGAAGATCGCCGAGCGCGTGCTCGAGCCCGGCGAGTACTGGCAGGACGGATTGCGCTCGGCGCTGTCGTACAGCGTCGCCGACTCCGGAATGACGGTCGCCGTCGTCGCCGATCACATCATCGAGACCGAGAACGACTACACGTCGCGCACGCTGATCGAGGCCGACATCTCGAAGAACGTGTTCCGCGTGCAGGCGAAGGCCGGAGTGCCCATCACGGTCACCAAGCTCGTCAGCTACCACACCTCCCGGGGCGTGCCGGCTCGCGAGCTCGTCGATCGCTGCCGTCGGTCGCTCGACCGCGTCGCCTTCGAGGGCGTCCAGGCGCAGTTCGACCGGCAGGTCGAGTGGCTCGCCGCCTTCTGGGGTCGCAGCGACGTGCAGATCGGCGGGCACGACGACATCCAGCAGGCGACCCGCTGGTGCCTCCTGCAGCTCGCTCAGGCGTCGGCGCGCGCCGACGGAACGGGTGTGCCGGCGAAGGGCGTCTCGGGATCCGGATACAGCGGCCACTACTTCTGGGACACCGAGATCTATGTGCTCCCGTTCCTCACCTACACGTCGCCGCAGTGGGCGCGCAACGCGCTTCGGGCGCGAGTGCTCATGCTGCCTGCAGCCCGCCGAAGGGCCGCGCAGCTCAATGAGGCGGGCGCGCTGTTCCCCTGGCGCACGATCAACGGCGAAGAGGCATCGGCCTACTACGCGGCCGGCACCGCTCAGTACCACATCAACGCCGACGTCAGCTTCGCGCTCGGCAAGTACGTGCGTGCGACCGGCGACGAGGACTTCCTGCGCCGTGAGGGCATCGACATCGCCATCGAGACGGCTCGCCTGTGGGCCACGCTCGGCTTCTGGCGCACCTCGCGGCTCGTCGCCGACACGAAGGACGACGACGGCATCGAGACCTTCCACATCCACGGTGTGACGGGGCCCGACGAGTACACGACCGTGGTCAACGACAACCTCTACACGAACGTCATGGCGCGCTACAACCTGCGCTACGCGGCGAGGGTCGTGCGAGAGGCGCAGGAGGTCGACGGCGAGGAGTTCGCCAGGGTCGTCGAGCGCACCGGGCTCGCCGAGGGCGAGGCGGAGGGATGGGAGCGCGCCGCCGACGCGATGTTCATCCCGTTCAGCGAGCGCCTCGGCATCCACCCGCAGGACTCGCTGTTCCTCGAGCGCGAGGTATGGGATCTGGCCCACACGCCGAAGGAGCAGCGCCCGCTGCTGCTGCACTTCCACCCGCTCGTCATCTACCGGTTCCAGGTGCTGAAGCAGGCGGATGTCGTGCTCGCACTGTTCCTGCAGGGCAACCACTTCACGCCGGAGGAGAAGAAGGCGGACTTCGACTACTACGACCCGCTGACCACCGGTGACTCGACGCTGTCGGCGGTCGTGCAGTCGATCCTCGCCGCCGAGGTCGGCTACCAGGATCTCGCTCTGCAGTACTTCCGCCAGTCGCTGTTCGTCGACCTGCACGACCTGCACCACAATGCGGCAGACGGCGTGCACGTCGCCTCCGCCGGTGGCGTGTGGACGGCTCTCGTGTGCGGCTTCGGCGGCATGCGCGACTACGCCGGCGAGCTCAGCTTCGACCCGCGGCTACCCGCCGACTGGCCGTCGCTGTCGTACCCGCTGCAGTGGCAGGGATCCGCGTTGCAGATCACGCTCACCACGGGCGAGCTGCGCGTCCGCGTGGACAGCGGAGACCCGGTGCCGTTCACGGTGCGCGACGTCGCGTACATCGCCACGACCGATCGCGAGGTCGTCGTGCCGCTCGCGGACCAGGGACCGCTGATCCCCGGCCGCCCGTCGCTGCGGCAGTTCGCGGACGCTCTTCGTGAAGACGGCACGCGCCTGTCGGCATCCGTCCCGGTGATCACGACCGCGATCCCCATCATCGAATCGATCGACTGAGGGTGCTGATCACTGCAGTGCTGTTCGGGCTGGCGCCCGCGCTGCTCCTGCTGGTGCTCGCCGTGGTCGAGCGTGCGCGCTCCGCGCAGCGCGTGGCGTCGCCCGGGGCGCGGTTCACGCCCGCAGAGGGCGCAACCGTGCTGTACGACGCACTGCTGCTGAATGCGGATCGGAAGGCGGTCGCCGCCGCTCTGATCGACCTGGCCGTACGCCGCAAGGTGCGGCTGCTGGTCGATGCAGATGCGGCGGAGTCGGGCGGGTCGCGAAAGCGTGCGCCTGTCGGCATGGAGATCGTCGACGGCGCGACGTTCACGCCCGAGGAGCTCAGCGTCCTCGAGGCGCTGTTCGGTCCGGATCACACTCCGGGGCGAGTGCGACGGTTCAGCTCGGATGCTCGGGCGCTGCACCGCCGAGTGCGCGGAGTCCTCGACGAGACGGAGAAGCGACTCGCGTCCGCGGGGCTCATCGCCCGGGGACGACGCGGGTGGGCCACGTTCCTGATCCGCGTCGCTGCCGTGCTGGTGATCGGGGTCTGCCTGCTCCTGCTCGTCGCCGCCTGGGCGGTGAGCGAACCGGGAGCCGCGCTCTACGTGGTGCTGATCGCCGGTCTGGTCGTCGCGATCGCCGCCATCGCGGTCGCACCGCGGCCGTGGCGCCGATTCCGCCCGGCCGCGCAGCCGATGCGCGCGCATCTCGCCGGGATGCGCGAGTACATCGCCCTCGCCGAGGCGGAGCCGCTGCGGTTCTCGCAATCCGCCGGGGGAGCAGAGCTGAGGGCGGATGTCTCTGCTGAGGCCTCGAGCGCACGACTCCAGAGGTTCCTGCTCAACGAGCGACTGCTGCCCTATGCGGTGCTCTTCGGCCTCGAACGATCGTGGACGGCTGTGCTGCAGACCGAGTCGCGGGAGCTGCGTGTCGCCGAGGGGATCGATGGTGCCATGGAGGTGGCGGGGGCCGTGATCGACGTGATCGAGCTGGTGGGCGGCGTCGTGCATCTCGTGAGCGCGGTCGGCGAGCTCGTCGACGCGACAGGTGGGGTCGTCGAAGTCGTCGGCGGCGTCTTCGAGGCCGTGTCTTCCTGATTCCTCGCCGCACGTCGGCGGCCTGAGCGGTGCGTCGGGGATCACCCGCACGATCGTCGGCGCCCGGCTGCCGGAACGTCCGTGGCACGCCGTAGGCTGTTCTGGTGACCACAGCCCTCTACCGCCGCTACCGCCCCGAGTCGTTCGGCGAGATGATCGGGCAGTCCCAGGTGACCGAACCTCTGATGACCGCCCTCCGCGGCGACCGTGTCGGCCACGCGTACCTGTTCTCCGGACCCCGTGGATGCGGAAAGACGACGTCTGCGCGCATCCTCGCCCGCTGCCTCAACTGCGCGGAGGGTCCGACCGATGTGCCCTGCGGCACCTGCCCGAGCTGCGTCGAGCTGTCGCGCGCCGGCGGCGGATCACTCGATGTCGTAGAGATCGATGCGGCCAGCCACAACGGCGTCGACGATGCCCGCGACCTGCGCGAGCGGGCGACGTTCGCTCCCAGCCGCGACCGTTACAAGATCTTCATCCTCGACGAGGCGCACATGGTGACGCCGCAGGGGTTCAACGCTCTCCTGAAGCTCGTCGAAGAGCCGCCGGAGCACGTCAAGTTCATCTTCGCGACGACCGAGCCCGAGAAGGTTCTCGGCACCATCCGCTCGCGCACGCACCACTATCCGTTCCGTCTGGTGCCGCCGGCCGCGATGCTCGAGTACGTCGAGAAGCTGTGCGGTGAAGAGGGCGTGGTCGCTGAGCGCGGCGTGCTGCCCCTGGTGGTTCGTGCAGGAGGAGGCTCGCCGCGAGACACGCTGTCGCTTCTCGACCAGCTGATCGCCGGGTCCGATTCGCCCGCGGGCTCCGAGACGGTGACCGTCGCCTACGAGCGCGCGGTCGCTCTCCTGGGCTACACGCACGCGGCGCTGCTCGACGAGATCGTCGACGCGCTCGCCGCCGCCGACGCGGCCGCGGCGTTCCCCGCCATCGACCGTGTGGTGCAGACCGGCCAGGACCCCCGTCGTTTCGTCGACGACCTGCTCGAACGCCTGCGCGACCTCATCGTGATCGCCGCGGTCGGTGCCGGGGCATCCTCCGTGCTTCGCGGCATCGCCGACGACGAGCTCGCTCGCATGCGCACCCAGGCGGACTCCTTCGGATCGGCGCGGCTGTCGCGCACAGCCGACATCGTCAGCGCCGCTCTCGACGACATGTCGGGCGCGACGTCGCCCCGACTGCACCTCGAGCTGATGGTCGCTCGTGTCCTCGCCTCAGGAGGGGGAGTGGAGACGACCGCCGCCGTCCCGTCCGCGCAGAGTGCCTCCGCGGCACCGGCACGCGCGACGGTTCCTCCTGCTGCGGGGACTCAGCCCGCTGCCGCTCCCCGTGCTGCGGCGGTCCAGCCCGCTGCGGCCGGTGCGCCCTCTGCCGGGACCCAGCGCGCCGCCGAGTCGGCCGACGTCGGGTCTGCTGACGTCAGGTCGGACGCGGTGGCCGAGACCGCGGTGGCCGAGACCGCGGTGGTCGAGAACGCGGACGCCGAGCCCGCGGCATCGGGTGACGCGACATCGACGCCGCCGGCCACACCGAACGGCGACACCGCCCCGCCGTCGGGGCCGGTCGCGTTCGAGCAGATCACCGCCGCCTGGCCGGTCGTGCTCAAGCGACTCGAGAGCGTCAGCCGCACGTCGTGGCTGCTGGCCACCGCCGTGCAGCCACTCGCGTTCGTCACAGAGACCGAGGTGCTCACCCTCGGCTTCGCCAGCCAGCACGACGTGGCGAAGTTCAAGGGGACGACGCCGGGTTCCGGTCCGTCCGACCATCTGCGTGGAGCCATCGAGCAGGAGCTCGGTGTGCGCGTCAAGTATCTGCCTGCGCCGATGCCCGCGGGTGGTGCGCCTCGCCAGCCCTCGTCGCCCTCGGCGGCGCGCCCGACAGATGACGCGCCCGCATCGGAGCCTGCGTCAGCGGGTTCACAGCGCGCTCAGCCCTCGCCTCCGCAGACTTCTTCTGCTGACGGACAGCGCGCTGAGACGCCCGCTGTTCGGACGTCGCCACCTCAGGCGCACGGTGCGTCCGCCGCTCCGGTGACCGAATGGGCGGTCGCGTCGATCCCGGCATCCGAGGTCGCAGTGCCCGTGCCGGTGGCAGTTCCGGCACCCGCCGCGGCGACGACCGTGCAGGCCGCTCCTGCCTCAACGCCGATGGCGACACCGACGACCCCCGGCGACGATCGGCCCTCCGAAGGAGACGAGCCGCCGCCTCCCCTCGACGACGAGCCGCCCTATTTCGACGACGAGCCGCCCTACGACCCGTCTTACGAGCCTGCGCCCACATCGCAGGCCGCACCGGCGGCCGCCCGCGGGCAGTCGGCGTCTCCCTCCGCATCCGCGGGGCCGACGCCCGTGCAGGCAGCCCCGGCGCGCAGAGTGGCTTCGGCCGCAGCAGCCCCGGTGATCACCGAGCGCACCCCCGCCGGGGGAGTGCAGCGCTACGGTGAGGCCGTGATCCGCCAGGTGCTCGGCGCGACGTTCGTTCGCGAAGAGCCCTACGAGCCCCCGACGAGGTTCTCCTGATGTATGACGGAATCGTCCAGGAGCTGATCGACGAGTTCGGCCGGCTCCCCGGAATCGGCCCCAAGTCCGCGCAGCGCATCGCATTCCACATCCTGCAGACGCCGACGTTCGACGTCGCGCGGCTCGCCGAGCTTCTCGTCGAGGTGCGGGTGCGGGTGCGTTTCTGCGAGATCTGCGGCAACGTCTCAGAGCAGGATCGCTGTGCGATCTGCCGCGATCCCCGACGCAATACCGCCCTCATCTGCGTGGTCGAAGACGCGAAGGACGTCGCCGCGATCGAACGCACCCGCGAGTTCCGTGGCCTCTACCACGTGCTCGGTGGTGCGATCAGCCCGATCGCCGGCATCGGACCGGACGACCTGCGCATCGCGCAGCTGATGACTCGCCTCGCCGATGCCACGGTGCAAGAGGTCATCCTCGCGACGAACCCCAACCTCGAGGGTGAGGCGACGGCCAGCTATCTCAGCCGCCTGCTCACCACCATGCAGATCACGGTGTCCCGCCTCGCCTCCGGCCTTCCGGTCGGCGGCGACCTCGAGTACGCCGACGAGGTCACCCTCGGCCGCGCATTCGAGGGCCGGCGCGTGCTGTGAGCACCCAGGGCGGCTTCACACGACGCGGCTGGCTGCTCTTCGGGGCCATGGCGCTGCTGTGGGGTGTGCCCTACCTGTTCATCAGCATCGCGGTCGAATCGCTCTCGCCTCCCGCCATCGTCGCTGGGCGCACTCTCATCGCGGCCCTGCTGCTGCTGCCGTTCGCTCTCCGAGGCGGTGCGCTGAGAGCGGCGTGGAAGCACTGGCCCTGGGTCCTCGCCTTCGGGCTCGTCGAGATGGCCGGCCCGTTCGTGCTGCTCGGTCACGCCGAGATGACCCTGCCCTCCGGCATGACCGGTCTGCTCGTCGCCACCGTGCCGCTGTTCGCCGCCCTCATCGCCCTGGGCGGAGGAGACCGGGGCGTGCTGCGCCCGGCACGCGGGATCGGTCTTCTCGTGGGCTTCATCGGCGTCGCGATCGTCGTCGCCGGCCCAGGACTCTTCGGCGGCGAGGTCAGTCTGCTCGCGGCCGGCGAGGTGCTGCTGGTCGCCATCCTCTATGCGATCGCGCCCTTCATCGTCGCGCGCAAGCTGAACGACGTCCCCTCGCTCGGCACCATCACGCTGTCCCTGCTCATGATCGGCGTGATCTATCTGCCCATCGGTCTGCTCACGCAGCACGAGGTGCCCACGCTTCCCTCGATCTTCGCGCTCCTGGCGCTGGCCGTCATCTGCACCGCTGTCGCCTTCCTGGCCTTCTTCGCGCTCATTCGTGAGGTCGGCCCTGTTCGTGCGCCGCTGTTCACCTACGTCAACCCGGTCGTGGCGATCGTCCTCGGTGCGATCGTCCTCGCCGAGCCCCTGACCCCGGGACTGCTCCTCGGATTCCCGCTCATCATCGTGGGCTGCTGGTTCGCCGCCACGGGCGGACGCCTCCGCCCGCAGGCATCCGCCGGCCCCGCCCTGGCCGTCACACCACTTCCGCCGGCTCCCTGACCTCTTCGCCGCCGAGCACGACTTCGGATGCCGTGGCCGACGCGCCGCGGCGTGACTCCGGAGGCCGACCTCTACGTCACGAGGTCCGAAGCTGTGCCGGCCCACCCCTGACTTCGCCCGCAGCGTCACATGCGACGAAGCGCATATGCGCCGATCGTAGAATGAGGGTGGGCGGATCCGCCCGACATCCCAGGGAGTGAACGTGGCCCTCATCGTGCAGAAGTACGGCGGCTCCTCAGTCGCCGACGCAGAGAGCATCAAGCGCGTCGCCAAGCGCATCGTGGACACGCGACGAGCGGGGCACGACGTCGTCGTCGCCGTGAGCGCGATGGGCGACACGACCGACGAGCTGCTCGATCTCGCCAACGAGGTCGCGCCGATCCCCGCCCCGCGCGAGCTCGACATGCTGCTCTCGAGCGGTGAGCGCATCTCGATGGCGCTGCTCGCCATGGCCATCCACTCGATGGGCTTCGAGGCGCGTTCGTTCACCGGCAGCCAGGCCGGAATGATCACCGACTCGCAGCACGGCGCGGCGCGCATCGTCGACGTCACGCCCGTCCGCCTGCGCGAAGCCCTCGACGAGGGGGCGATCGTCATCGTCGCCGGGTTCCAGGGCTTCAACCGCGACACCCGCGACATCACCACGCTCGGTCGTGGCGGCTCCGACACGACGGCCGTCGCCTTGGCCGCGGCCCTCGATGCGGATGTCTGCGAGATCTACAGCGACGTCGACGGAATCTTCACGGCTGACCCGCGCGTCATCCCGAAGGCGCAGAAGCTCGACCACATCGGCAGCGAGGAGATGCTCGAACTCGCCGCCAACGGAGCCAAGGTGCTCTACATCCGCGCCGTCGAGTACGCACGCCGTCACGGCGTCCTGATTCACGCCCGTTCGACGTTCTCGTCGTCCGAGGGCACATACGTTCTGGGCGAGGGCATGAAGAACCCTCGCGAAGCCGAGGGAGCAGCAGCCATGGAAGAACCGATCGTCGCCGGTGTCGCCACCGATTTCGGCCAGGCCAAGATCACTGTCGCGGGCGTCCCCGACGTTCCGGGCAAGGCCGCGGAGATCTTCAAGATCGTCGCCAGATCGGGTGCGAACGTCGACATGATCGTGCAGAACGTGTCGGCCACCGGCCGCACCGACATCTCGTTCACGGTTCCCAAGGCCGACTCGGCCGCGGCGCTCAAGGCGCTCGCGGGAGAGCAGACCGAGGTCGGCTTCCAGAACCTCGTGCACGACGACCAGATCGGCAAGCTGTCGGTCGTCGGCGCCGGCATGCGCACGCACTCCGGTGTCTCGGCGGTGCTGTTCGAAGCGCTGTCGGCCGGTGGCATCAACATCGAGATGATCTCGACCTCCGAGATCCGCATCTCGGTCGTGCTCCGAGACACAGACCTGGCCGAGGCCGCCCGCACCGTGCACACCGCGTACGGACTCGACGGCGACTCCGAGGCGACCGTCCACGCCGGCACCGGCCGCTGATCGAGCACGGACGGCGGGGATATCCCCGCTGGGCTGACGCTCCGCCCGGGTACTGACCGCCGGGCGGGAATCGTCCAGCCGGTCGTGCCGCGCCAGCCAGCCGGTCGTACGGCCGCCGGCCAGCGGGTCGGCGGCCGCGACGGTCCTCGACCGGCGCACGGCACGATAGACTCACCGAAACCCTGACATCGGCGCCAGGCGCGGCATCCGCACCCCGACGTCGCGCCCGAAGCCTCGCATGCAGCACTGCACGACGCCAAGGAACATCATGACCCGCATCTCCGACTCAGGACTCTCCGTCGCCATCGTGGGCGCCACCGGCCAGGTGGGCACCGTGATGCGCGAGATTCTCATCGAGCGATCCTTCCCGATCCGCGAGCTGCGCCTGTTCTCGTCGTCGCGCTCTGCGGGCACGGCCATCGAGTTCGGCGGAGCGACGGTCATCGTCGAAGACGTCGAGACCGCGGATGCCGGGGGCATCGACATCGCCCTCTTCTCGGCCGGTGCGACCGCCAGCCGCGCGTACGCTCCGCGATTCGCCGAGGCCGGAGCCGTCGTCGTCGACAACTCCAGCGCCTGGCGCAACGACCCCGAGGTTCCGCTCGTCGTCAGCGAGGTCAACCCGCATGCGATCGACGACCGCCCTCGCGGCATCATCGCGAACCCGAACTGCACCACGATGGCCGCGATGCCGGCGCTGAAGGCTTTGGATGCCGAAGCCGGCCTCGAGCGGCTCATCGTCTCGACCTACCAGGCCGTCTCCGGCTCCGGTCTCGCCGGTGCCCAGGAGCTCCTCGGCCAGGTCGAGGGCGTGCTCGCCCAGGGCGACACACTGCGTCTCGTGCACGACGGCTCGTCCATCGACTTCCCCGAGCCCGAGAAGTACATCGCCCCGATCGCCTTCGACGTCATCCCGTTCGCGGGCAACCTCGTCGACGACGGTCAGAACGAGACCGACGAAGAGAAGAAGCTGCGCAACGAGAGCCGCAAGATCCTCGAGCTTCCCGATCTGCGCGTCGCCGGCACCTGCGTGCGTGTGCCGGTCTTCACGGGCCACTCCCTCTCGATCAACGTCGAGTTCGCGAGAGACATCACCCCCGAGCGCGCCACCGAAGTGCTGTCCGCAGCGCCCGGCGTCGTCCTCGAAGAAGTGCCCACCCCGCTGCAGGCCGCGGGCAAGGACCCGAGCTTCGTGGGCCGCATCCGCGCCGACCAGTCCGCACCCGAGAACAAGGGTCTCGTGCTGTTCATCAGCAACGACAACCTGCGCAAGGGCGCGGCGCTGAACGCCGTGCAGATCGCCGAGATCCTCGCCGAGCGCCTGGCCGTCATAGCCTGACCGCATCTCCGTCATGCGGAACCGGTCTGGTCAGGCCGGCCCGCGTGGTCAGCAGTGCCGTGACCTCGAACTAGACTGTTCCGGTGACCGAAACCGTCGATGTCGTCTTGATCGGTGGTGGCATCATGAGCGCCACCCTGGGTACCCTGCTGCACGAATTGCAGCCGGATTGGAAGATCGTCGCCTTCGAGCGACTCTCCGATGTGGCTCAGGAGTCGTCCAACCCCTGGAACAACGCGGGCACAGGCCACGCGGCCCTCTGCGAGCTGAACTACATGCCGCAGCAGAAGGGTGCTCCGCTCGACCCGGCCAAGGCCGTCTCGATCAACGAGCAGTTCCAGCAGAGCCGCCAGTTCTGGTCGTCGCTGGTCGACAGGGGAGTGCTCGACGCGCCGTCGACCTTCATCAACGCGACCCCGCACATGACGTTTGTCCGCGGTGAGAAGGACGTCAAGTACCTCAAGGACCGCTACGAGGTCCTCAAGAAGCAGCCGCTGTTCGACGGCATCGAGTACAGCGAGGATTCGCGCGTCATCAACAAGTGGGCACCGCTGCTGATGCAGCAGCGCCGCAAGGGCGAGCCGTTCGCCGCCACGCGGGTGCCCGCGGGAACCGACGTCGACTTCGGTGCGCTGACGCACCAGCTGTTCGATCACCTCACCGAATCGGGTGTGACGCTGCGCACCAACCACGAGGTCAAGAGCCTGAAGAAGCAGAAGGACGGCACCTGGCTCATCAACTACCGCACGACCATCGGGCGCACGCCGAACCAGATCAAGGCGCGCTTCGTGTTCGTCGGCGCGGGCGGCTGGGCTCTCAAGCTGCTGCAGCGGTCGGGCATCCCCGAGATCAAGGGGTACGGCGTGTTCCCGATCGGCGGGCAGTTCCTCAAGACCTCGAACCCGAAGATCGTCGCCCAGCACAAGGCCAAGGTCTACTCGCAGGCGTCCGTCGGAGCACCGCCCATGTCGGTGCCGCACCTCGACACGCGCGTGGTCGACGGCGAGGCCTCGCTGATGTTCGGGCCGTTCGCGACGTTCAGCCCCAAGTTCCTCAAGAACGGCTCGATGCTCGACATCGTGTCGCAGGTGCGCACGCACAACCTGTGGCCGATGCTGCGGGTCGCCTTCGCGAACCCCGACCTCATCACCTACCTGGTCGGCGAGCTGCTCAAGAACCATGCGAAGAAGGTCGACAGCCTGCGCACGTTCATGCCGACCGCGAAGGACGAGGACTGGACCCTCATCGACGCGGGTCAGCGCGCGCAGGTCATGAAGAAGGATCCCAAGAAGGGCGGCATCCTGCAGTTCGGCACCGAGGTCGTCTCGGCTGCCGACGGCTCGATCGCCGGTCTGCTCGGTGCGTCGCCCGGTGCCTCCACTGCCGTGCCGATCATGCTCGATCTGCTCAAGAAGTGCTTCCCCGACGAGTACCCCGGGTGGGAGTCCGAGCTGCGTGAGCTCATCCCCACGTTCGGCGAGCAGCTGAACAAGGATCCAGAGCTGGCGGCGAAGTCCACCGCGGCGACAGCGGCCACTCTCGGCATCAACGAGTAGCTCCCCGGTGGCGAAGCTCTACTTCCGCTACGGGGCGATGAACTCGGGCAAGTCCACCTCGCTGCTCCAGGCCGCGTACAACTACGAGGAACGCGGTCAGCACGTGCTGCTCGCCAAGCCCGCGATCGACACCAAGGGCGCATCCGAGATCGCGAGCCGTCTGGGCGTCACCCGAGAGGTCGACTTCCTCATCGCCCCCGATGTCGACGCCCGTGCGCTGTTCGCCGAGCATCGGACGGCGGTGCGCAGCGCGGCTGCAGGTGAGCACCTCACGGGTGGAGCGCTCGACGTCGCGTGCCTTCTGATCGATGAGGCGCAGTTCCTCACCTCTGAGCAGGTCGATGATCTCTTCCGCATCGCGATCGAAGACGGCATCCCGGTGATCGCCTACGGGATCCGCAACGACTTCCTCACCCACGCGTTCCCCGGCTCCGCGCGGCTGCTCGCCATCGCGCACTCTCTCGAAGAGCTGAAGACCATCTGCCGCTGCGGGCGCAAGGCCGTCTTCAACGGCCGGGTGGTCGGCGGGCGCTTCGTCTTCGACGGCGATCAGGTCGCCATCGACGAGGGCGCCGACGGTTCGGCGGCGCCGGAGATCACCACGTACGAGTCGCTGTGCGGTGCGTGCTACCTCGAGGAGTCCGGCGGGCGCCTGGGCTGAGACCCCGCTCGACAACTCGGCGCAGCGCGTTCGGCGGACGCTGTGCGCTGGTTCTGTGTGCCGTGACGACGGGCTGCCGTCCACAGTTCAGCATGAGCTCTCGCGGAATCACGTGCCGCGGCCCGATGCGGCCCTGATCGCGGTGTTCCTGCTGAATTGTGGACGGCGATTGCGTGGTCTGACCACACGCGCTACTGTGGTCAGACCACACAAGGCGCCTTGCTGACGCCACCGAACGCGAACGACGAGGAGAGCGGATGCCGGAGCAGCCTGCACGCGCCTGGCGCCTCGTGCTCGAGCGCGTCGAGCGAGATCTCCTCGACGGGCGAATCGGTCCCGGCGACCGACTCGCCTCCGAACGCGACCTCGCCGCCGACCTCGGGGTCGGCCGCTCCAGCGTTCGCGAGGCTCTGCGCGTGCTCGAGGTGATGGGCCTGATCCGCACGTCCACCGGCTCAGGGCCGCAGTCCGGAGCGATCGTGATCGCCACGCCGACCGGCGGCATGTCGACGCTGCTGCGTCTCCAGGTCGCCGCACAGGGATTCCCGCTCGCGGATGTGGTGCAGACCCGTCTGCTGCTCGAAGACGCCGTGGCCGCCGCGCTGGCAGGCCAGGATGCCCCCGATCTCGTCGGCGCGCACCGAGTGCTCGAGGCGATGGACGCCCACGCGCTCACGCCCGCCGAGTTCCTCGCGCTCGACGCACAGCTGCACCTCGCACTCGCCGAGTCCAGCGGTAACAGCGTGGTCGCGGCGATCATGGCGGGGCTGCGCACGGCCATCGAGTCGTACGTGCAGCAGGGCGCCGCCGCGATCGACGACTGGGGCGCCATGGCTGATGTCCTCCGCGCCGAGCACCGGGCCATCATCGACGCCATCGAAGCGGGCGACGCCCCGACGGCCCGGTCCCTCGTGCGCGCACACATCACCGGCTACTACACCGCGGCGGGGCTGACCCGCAGCACCCGACCCACTGACTGAGAGGAAAGCCATGGTCCAGCGCCAGGTTCCCAACCCCGCAGAGCTTCTCGACCTGATGAAGTTCAAGAAGCCCGAGTTCAACGGCAGGAAGCGCCGTCTCGACTCGGCGCTCACGATCGACGACCTGCGCACGATCGCGAAGCGTCGCACCCCGAAGGCGGCGTTCGACTACACCGACGGCGCGGCCGAGGGCGAGCTGTCGCTCACGCGTGCTCGGCAGGCATTCCAGGACGTGGAGTTCCACCCCGGCATCCTTCGTCCGGCTCCGTCGGTGGATACCTCGGTCGACATCCTCGGCGGCCCGTCGGCGCTGCCGTTCGGCATCGCCCCGACCGGGTTCACGCGCCTCATGCAGACCGAGGGCGAGGTCGCCGGTGCGGGGGCCGCAGCGGCGGCCGGCATCCCGTTCACGCTGTCGACGCTCGGCACGACGTCGATCGAGGGCGTGAAGGCCGCCAACCCGCACGGCCGCAACTGGTTCCAGCTGTACGTCATGCGCGATCGTGAGATCTCGTACGAGCTCACCCGTCGTGCAGCGGCAGCGGGCTTCGACACCCTGCAGTTCACGGTCGACACGCCTGTCGCCGGCGCGCGGCTGCGTGACAAGCGCAACGGCTTCAGCATCCCGCCGCAGCTGACTCTCGGCACGATCATCAACGCGATCCCTCGGCCATGGTGGTGGTACGACTTCCTCACGACGCCCAAGCTCGAGTTCGCCTCGCTGAGCACCACGGGCGGCACGGTCGGCGAGCTGCTCGACGCCGCCATGGACCCGACCATCAGCTACGACGACCTCGCCGTGATCCGCGACATCTGGCCCGGCAAGATCGTGATCAAGGGAGTGCAGAACGTCGAGGACTCGATGCGGCTGCGTGACGCCGGCGTCGACGGCATCGTGCTCTCCAACCACGGCGGGCGCCAGCTCGACCGCGCGCCCATCCCGTTCCACCTCCTTCCCGAGGTCCGCAGGGCGGTGGGCGACGACTTCACCGTCATGGTCGACACCGGGATCATGAACGGCGCGGACATCGTGGCGGCGGTGGCGCTCGGCGCGGACTTCACCCTGATCGGTCGCGCCTATCTCTACGGCCTCATGGCGGGTGGGCGTGCGGGTGTCGATCGGACGATCGAGATCCTGCGCACCGAGATCGAGCGCACCATGCGGCTTCTTGGCGTCGCTTCGCTCGCCGAGCTCGAGCCCTCGCACGTCACGCAGCTCACCCGCCTCGTGCCGGTGACGCGCACGGCCTCCGACGCGGTGGTGCGCTGACGTCCTTCTGAGTCAGGCCGCGGGCTCGGTGACCGGCCGCGCCCGCGGCGGCCAGGGGATGAGCATCGACGTGCTGCGGCGATAGTCGGCGTACGCCGGGTACTTTCCTGCAGTGATGGACTCGGTGAAGATCGTCGACCCGACGAACAGGACGCTGAGCAGGATCGGGCCGATGATCGTCCAGTTGATCGCGCCGCCGAGAAAGCCTGCACCCGATGCCACGGCGGCGCTCGCCCCGATCGCGTAGAGCACCCACCACTGGCTCTGCTCGAAGAAGAAGTTGGGGTGGCGGCTGTAGCGGAACAGGCCCTCCGTGGCGAAGCCAGGGGCCAGTGTGCCACCGGCCTGCTTCTTTCGCCGGTGGAACTCCCACTGCTCGCGGTCGGCGAGCGTCTCGCCGACCAGCAGCGCGAGGAAGAGGGCGCCGAAGACGAGGTCCCACGCGTTCAGCGGGGCGGGGTTCTGCAGCGCGATCTCGGCGGGAAGAGTGATCAGCACGAGCAGCGTCATCTGGTAGACGACGATGAACAGCAGATTGAAGATCTGGAACTGCCAGGGCTTCATCCGGCGCCGCAGGATCGCCCATCGGTAGTCCTCCATGCCGGTGTACCCGCCCTTGCGGGCGAAGTTGAACGTCAGCCGCACACCCCACGCGGTCACGAGGGATGCCATCAGCACCAGGCGACCGGCATCCTCGCCGCTCGCGATGGCCGATCCCGCGAAGATCCAGAGGTAGACCACGGGCACGATCGACCACGCACGGTCCACCCAGGAGGTGTCACGGGTGACGAGCGAGAGCAGCCAGCACGCCGCGCTCGCGACGCCCGCGGTCCAGACGACGATCAGCAGCGGTTCCATACCGACATGCTAGAACTCCTCCGCGCGGGGTGCGCGGATGCTGACGTCGAGGGTCAGAGAGTCCGCAGAAGCTCGTCGAGCTTGTCGGCGGTGTCCTCCCAGCCCTCCACGGCCACGGAGGGCACTCCGATCGCCAGCACGGGGTAGTCGTTGCCGCCCTCGTCGAGCCGGTCGCCGTAGAAGAGCATCGAGCCGAGCGGGATGCTCGTGTGCTCGGCGAGCTGCTTCATGCCGAACGCCTTGTCGATGCCGGCGAGGGTGATGTCGATCGAGGTCGAGCCGCCGGATCGCACCTCGAGGTCGGGGAGTCGAGCGGCCACGGCGTCTCGAAGCGCCTCTCGTTTCGCACCCGATGGGTCCCAGTCGTGCTTCGCCTCGCGGGGAGCCTTCTGCCCGAGCGCCGAGAAGGTGATCTGAGATCCGCGGTCTTCGACGATCTCACCCCAGGGCTGCGCCTCCCAGAGCCCGAGGCGCTCCGCCTCTTCGCGCAGTGCGGTGAAGGCGTCGGACTTCTGCTCGGCAGTGAGGTCGTGGGCGTAGAGAGGTGAGAAGTCCGAGCCGTCGTGCCGCAGGTAGCGGGTGCCGCAGGTCGGCAGCAGATGCAGACGTGCGGCGGACTCGTCATCGATGGCTCCCAGCCGAGCGACCACCTGTGCGCGGAACTGCGCCTCGTTGCCGCCCGAGATGATCGCGACATCGACCTTCTGCAGCAGCGCGAGCAGCAGCGAGACCATCCGCGCGTCGATGGGCTCTTTCGACGGGGCGAGGGTGTCGTCGAGGTCGAAGGCGACGAGTGCAGGCGAGGTCATGATGCCTCCAGCGTAGACGGGCGATGCTGAGAGAGACGCGGTGCGAAGAGCAGCGTGCCGATGATCGCGAGGGCGACTCCGATCAGGGCGCCGCCGGAGTTCGCGACCACGTCGGTGAGGGTGGCCGCACGGTGGGGCAGCACGAGCCGCTGGAGAACTTCGATCGAGAGCGACAGCGCCGGTCCGAGCACGATCGCCAGTGGCCAGAAGCGGCGCGGCATGAGGAGGAACGCGAGGATGCCGATGGGCACGAATACCAGCACGTTGGCGACGATCTCCAGGCGCGCGAAATCGAGAGACTCCCACCCGAGGCGGTGCGCGGCCGACAGCACGAGATCGAGCAGGTTCGGCATCGACTTCTCGACGCGCTCGGGCGTGAGTGTGAGCAGCGCCAGACCGACGAAGAACGGGATGCCGAGAGCGAGCGCGATACCGCGGGTGAGCCGGCGCGGGGGAGGGAGCAGACGACTCACACGGTGCCTTTCACCTCGGGACGGATACAGAGAAGGCCGCCCGTGAGGACGGCCTTCCGGTGTTACTGGTCGGGGTGACAGGATTTGAACCTGCGACCTCTTCGTCCCGAACGAAGCGCGCTACCAAGCTGCGCCACACCCCGTTTTGCAACCCTCCGAGTCTACAGCGAAAAGCTCTCAGCACCGAATCGAGGCGTCAACCGCGCGCCGTCAGCGTGAGCAGCGTCGCCTCCGGGCGGCATGCGAATCGCACCGGTGCGTAGATCGAGTGCCCGCAGCCGGCGCTGACGTTGAGTGGAACCGTGCGGCCGCCCTGCGTCCACGTGCTGAGGCCCTTCGCCTGCTTCAGAGGGATGTCGCAGTTCGCGACGAGAGCACCGAATCCCGGCAGACAGACCTGGCCGCCGTGCGTGTGACCGCCGAAGACCGCGTCGGCGCCGAGGTCGACGAAGCCGTTCAGTACGCGCTGATACGGCGCGTGGGTGACCCCGAGCACGGTCGTGTCGGAGGGTCGCGGTCCGAGGGAATCGATCGCCCCCGGCAGATCCTCGAGGCGATCCCAGTCGCAGTGCGCGTCGCTCACGCCGAAGAGGTCGAGCGGGTTGCCGGCGACCGTGAGGCGCGCAGCGGCGTTGTTCAGACTGGTCCATCCGAGCTCGTCGGTGAAGTAGGCGTCCATCGCATCGGTGTCGAGGAAGTTCAGCTCTCGCGGTCGCTCCGACGGGCCCGCGAAGTACCGGATCGGATTGCGCGGCGACGGGCCGATCGCGTCGTTCGAGCCGTGCACGAAGACGCCGGGGATGCCGGCGAGGGGCTCGAAGGCTCGGCGGATGCCCGTGAGGCCATCGCGATGCCCCAGGTTGTCGCCCGTGTTGATGATGAGATCGGGCTTCAGCTGCGCGAGCGAGGCGAGCCAGTCCTGCTTGCGATGCTGCCACGGAGCCATGTGTGCATCCGAGATGTGCAGCACCCGCAGCGGGGCTGAGCCGGGCGCGAGAGCGGATGCCGTCGCCTCGCGCACCGTGAACAGGTAGCGCTCGATGCCGATGCCCCAGACGGCGGCCGCAGCACCAGCGGCCCCCACCGCGCCGAGCGCGATGAGGGCCGGGTGTGCCGCATGGCGTGACGTCACTTGCAGCTGACCTTGATGGAGGTGCTCTTGGTGGTCGCGGTGTTCGCTGCCGGGTCGGTCGAGGTCACGGAGGCGTTCTGTCCGTTGCACGATCCGTCGAAATCGATCGACGAGAACCCTGCGCCGAACAGCGCGCTCTGCGCTTCGGACTTCGACTGCCCGGTGATGTCCGGCACGGTCGCACCCTGGCCATTGCTGGGCGAGATCGTGATGGTCGCGCCGCTCGGGGCCTGTCCGGACGGGTCCTGAGCCATGATCACGTCACCTGCGGGGCCGTCGACGGCCGGGCCGACGGCTGCGGTGAAGCCCGCTGCCTCGATGAGCGAGCTCGCCTCGCCGACCGACTTGCCCACGACATCGGGAACGTCCGTCAGCACCTGACGAACGAGCTTGTCGTCGGGCCGGGGGAACTGGTCAGCGGGGTAGACGGCATTCGCGGCTCCCTGGATCGCCCTGGCGAGACCGTAGCGGATGTCGCCGAGTCGGGTGCCATCGCCGTTGCGGAAGTCGTTCAGCGGCACGCGGCCGTCGATGTTTCCCACCCACACCGCAGTGGTGACCTTGGTGCTCGACTCGACGAGCATCGTGTGCTCCTTCTCGGCGGTACCGGTCTTTCCGATCAGCTGGGTGCCGTCGAACGGGTTCGCCCGCGTTCCCGTGCCGTTGCCCTCCATCACGCCGCGCAGCGCGAACGCCGCGGTGGCTGCCACCTCGGGAGTGAGCTGCTGGGAGCAGTTCTGCGCAGGAGGCGTGATCTCCGCTCCGTTCTCACCGATGACCCGGTCGATCACGCGCGGCTCGCAGTAGACGCCGTTGTTGGCGACAGTCGCGTAGGCGCCTGCCATCTGCAGCGGGGCCACGCTCTTCGAGCCGAGGACCGTCGGGAACGGATCGTTCGGGGCGGTGTTCGAGGTGGTTCCACCGACCGTGATGTCATCGCCGTTGCCGTAGTGGACGCCGAGCCTCTTGGCGACCTCGTTGATGTCGCAGAGGTCGAGCTGCTGGGCCATCGCGAGGAAGCCGGTGTTCAGCGACTGCGCAGTGAACTGCCGCACGCTGCCCACTGACCCGCCTGAGTTCCCGAAGTTGTTGATCTTGGCGCTGTTGGTGACCCTGTCACCGCACTTCGTGAAGGGGCTGAAGGTCTTGAGGCGGCCGTCGAGCACCTGGTTCACCGAGTGTCCTGACTCGAGCCAGCTCAGAAGGGTGAACAGCTTGTACGTCGATCCGGTCTCGAACCCGTAGGTCGAGCCGCCGTGCGCCTTGTCGGCGGCGAAGACCTGTGAGGTCTCGCCGGCGGCGAGGTTGGCTTCGGTCGTCTCGTTGAAGACGGTGTTCTGGGCCATGGCGAGGATGCGACCGGTGGATGCTTCGACCGACACTCCGGTGCCGCCGACCAGGATCCCGGGCATCGCCTGCGGGACCTGCGACCTCACCGCGTCGATCGCGGTCTGCTGCACCCGCATGTCGAGCGAGGTGTAGATCTCCATGCCTCCGCGACGCAGGTTCGCACGACGCTCCTCCGCGGTGGCGCCGAAGGCCTCGTCGTTCTCGATGACGGCCTTGACGTACTGGCAGAAGTAGGCGTTGTCGCCTGCGGCCCCGCAACCCTGCTGGGGCTCGCTGAGCGCCGGGGTGATCGGCGTGGCCACGGCCTCGTCATGCGCGGCCTGCGTGATCTTGGCGTCGAGCAGCATCCGGTCGAGGACGTAGTCCCTGCGGTCCTTCGTGTCCTTGTAGCCGTCGGCATCTCCGTTGTGCGCCACTCCGGCGTCATCGGTCCAGATCCCGCCCGGGCGGTCGATGCGGAACCTGTTGGGCTCCTGGACCATGCCGGCGATCGTGGCCGCCTGAGCGAGGGTGAGGTTCGCCGCGGTGGTCGAGAAGTAGCGGTTCGCTGCGGCTTCGATGCCGTAGATGGTGCCGCCGAAGTTGGCGATGTTGAGGTAGCCGAGAAGGATCTCGTTCTTCGAGTACTCCTTCTCGATCTTCAACGCGTAGCGCATCTCCTGCAGCTTGCGCTCGACGCCCTCGCCGCCCTTCGCGACTGCCGCATCGAGGAAGCACTGCTCGATCTGCGTCGAGTAGTCCTCGGCTCCGGGGTCGACGTCCTGTTCGCACTCCTGAACCTGGACGTTCTTCACGTACTGCTGGGTGATCGTGGAGGCGCCTCGATCGGTCGTGCCCGCGACGTTCCCGACTGCGGCCTTGATCGTCGCGCCGAGGTTGATCCCGCCGTGCGTGTAGAAGTTCTTGTCCTCGCTCGAGAGGATCGCGTCGTACATCACGGGTGCCACCTGGTCGTAGGCGACCGGGATGCGCTTCTGCTCGTAGAACGACGCCAGAGCGACGGGGTTGCCGTCGAGACCGGTCGCGTAGATGGTGGACTGCTGCATCGGAGCGCCGACCTGGAGGTTCTCGGGGAGGTCCTCGAAGATGGTGAGGGCCTGTGACCCGGCGATACCGGTCATGGCGAGCACAGGGGTGACGCTGGCCGCGACGAGGAGACCGGCGACGGTGCTCAGCCCGACGAGTCCGAGGACTCCGCCGAGCGCACCTTTCACCGTGCGATTCTTTTGAGGCATACGCTAGATCGTAGGGGAGTTCCCTGAATACCGCCTTTGACGCAGCCGCCATCGCGGATGCCGCCAGACAGGAGAGCCATGACCACGTGGGAGTACCTCACCACCCCGCTGCTGATCCACAACACCGCTGCGATCCTCAACAACTGGGGCAAGCAGGGCTGGGAGCTCGTGCAGGTCATCCAGGGGCCCGAGGGCGGGCTCGTGGCCTACTTCAAGCGTCCGGTGTCGGCGGATGCCGCAGGTAACGCCGGTCTCGCGGCCGCTGCCGAAGCGTCGCGCCAGTTCGAAGGGGGCGCCGCGTGAGCCTCTCTCAGCGTCTGACCGAGCTCGGCATCGAGCTTCCGGCGGTGGCGGCACCCGTCGCCGCCTACGTTCCGGCGGTCGTCCACGCCGGGCTCGTCTACACCTCCGGTCAGCTGCCGTTCACCGCAGGTCAGCTTCCTGCGACGGGCAAGGTCGGCGCCGAGGTCAGCGCCGAGGACGCGAACGACTACGCCCGCACCTGCGCGCTGAACGCCCTCGCTGCGGCCGCCGACGCCGCCGGCGGGGTCGACAGGATCGGCGGAGTGCTGCGGCTCGGCGGGTTCGTGGCATCCACGCCCGACTTCACCGGCCAGCCCGGCGTCATCAACGGTGCGAGCCTCGTGCTCGGCGAGATCTTCGGCGACGCCGGTCGTCATGCGCGCGCGGCTGTCGGCGTGCCGGTGCTGCCGCTCGACAGCCCGGTCGAGGTCGAGGTCACGTTCATCCTCGCCTGACCCGAACATGAAGAACGCCCCCTCCCGGATCGGGAGGGGGCGTTTCTGCATCCGCCCTATTTGACCTGAGCCGAGATGATGCTCATCACGGCGGTGTCTGCGAGGGTCGTGGTGTCGCCGACTTCGCGGCCCTCAGCGACGTCGCGCAGCAGGCGCCGCATGATCTTGCCCGAGCGGGTCTTCGGCAGCTCGCCGACGATGTACACGTCGCGGGGGCGTGCGATCGCACCGATCTGCTCGCCGACCCAGAGGCGCAGCTGCTGAGCGAGACCGGCAGGGTCATGGGCCGAGAGGTAGCTCTCCTTGATGATCACGAATGCGACGACCGCCTGGCCCGTGGTCTCGTCGGCGGCGCCCACGACGGCGGCCTCTGCCGTCGCCTCGTGAGCGACGAGCGACGACTCGATCTCGGCGGTCGAGAGGCGGTGGCCCGAGACGTTCATCACGTCGTCCACCCGCCCGAGCAGCCACAGGTCGCCGTCGTCGTCGAGGCGAGCGCCGTCGCCCGCGAAGTAGTAGCCCTGCTCCTCGAACTTCTCCCAATACGTCTCTTTGTAGCGCTCAGGGTCGCCCCAGATGCCACGCAGCATGCTCGGCCACGGCTCGGTGACCACCAGGAGGCCGCCGTTGCCGTTGCCCACCTCGGCGCCGGTCTCATCGACGACGTCGATCGAGATGCCGGGGAGCGGAACCTGCGCGGAGCCCGGCTTGGTCGCGGTGACACCGGGGAGCGCCGAGACCATGATCGCGCCCGTCTCGGTCTGCCACCAGGTGTCGACGATGGGGGTCTTGCCCGCACCGATCACGTCGCGGTACCAGATCCAGGCCTCGGGGTTGATGGGCTCGCCGACCGAGCCGAGCAGACGCAGCGACGACAGGTCGAACTTCGCGGGGACGCTGCGGCCGATCTTCATGAACGAGCGGATCGCGGTCGGCGCCGTGTAGAAGATCGAGACCTTGTACTTCTCGATGATCTCCCACCAGCGGCCGGGGTGCGGGGCGTCGGGTGTGCCCTCGTAGATCACCTGGGTCGCGCCGTTCGCGAGCGGGCCGTAGGTGACGTAGCTGTGCCCGGTGATCCATCCGATGTCGGCCGTGCACCAGTAGACGTCGGTCTCGGGGTGCAGGTCGAACACGTATTTGTGAGAGTACGCGGCCTGGGTGAGGTACCCGCCCGAGGTGTGCAGGATGCCCTTGGGCTTTCCCGTCGTACCCGAGGTGTAGAGGATGAACAGCGGGTTCTCGGCGGGGAAGGCCTCGGCGGTGTGCTCGGGCGACGCGGCAGGAACAACCTCGTGCCACCAGAGGTCGCGGCCGTCCTGCCAGTCGACCTCGTTCTCGCCGCGCTTGACGACGAGCACGTGCTCGACGGTCTGCTGCTCGCCGTCACCGCGGTCCGCGAGGGCCTGGTCGACGGCCGGCTTCAGCGCCGAGACGCGGCCCTTGCGGTATCCGCCGTCGGCGGTGATGACGAGCTTGGCGCCCGCGTCGTCGATGCGCGACCGCAGGCTGTCGGCGCTGAAACCGCCGAACACGACCGAGTGGATGGCTCCGACGCGAGCGACGGCGAGCATCGACGCGACCGCCTCGGGGATCATCGGCAGGTAGATCGCGACGCGGTCTCCGTGGCCGACGCCGAGGCCCTCGAGCACGTTGGCGACGCGCTTGACCTCGTCGGTGAGCTCCGCGTAGGTGATGGAGCGTGAGTCGCCCGGTTCGCCTTCCCAGTGCAGGGCGACGCGATCGCCGTTGCCCGCTTCGACATGGCGGTCGAGGCAGTTGTAGGCCACGTTCAGCTCGCCGTCGTCGAACCACTTAGCGAACGGAGGGGTCGACCAGTCGAGCACACGGGTGAACGGCTTGTGCCATTCGAGCAGTTCGGCGGACTGCGCGGCCCAGAAGGCCTCGCGGTCTGCAGCAGCGCTCTCGTACAGCGCAGGGGACGAGACCGACTGCGCGACGAACTCCTCGGAGGGCGGGAACTGGCGGGTCTCATCGAGAAGATGATCGATCTGGCTGCTCATCGGCAGGCGCTCCTTTGCGGCGTGGCAGGTCGTGCGGGCATGAACGCGTCTGCACGCGATCAGGTCAGGGCGAATCTAGCCTCGGGCAGGGACATCGCATACTGCCGAAAGTAGGTAGTCCGGCCGGTTTTGTCAGGACGGTCGCCTTGCGTACACTCGACGACAGCCGAATTATCATTCTGGCCTTGGCGTGCCCGATTCCCCCATGAGGGACGCCGTGGGCGGCATCTCATTCCCCCCGTGAGATGCCGCCCTCTCTTTTTCGGGAGCGCTCCCACATCGGGCTCACTCCTCATGTCCGTCTTCGCGACCTGCTCTGCACGCTGAACGCCCGGGCGGGGTTGCCCACAGACGCCGTCCGAGCCGCTCGACGCGGGGGTCGCGCGCTGAGCGCGGCGCCTAGCTTCGGGGGATGCCCGATCCCTTCGTCATCCAGCCGCGCGGCACGTCGCCTCTCGTCGACGGCGCCGAACGGGGTGGTCGCACGCCGCTGCAGGTCGATCCCGTCTTCGGTCCGCTCGCAGAGCACTGCGCCGACGACGAGGTCACCGACATCTTCGTCAACGGCGCCTCAGGGCTGTTCATCGACCGGGGGCGCGGCGCCGAGGCGGTGCACGGGTGGAGTGCGTCCGAGCGGGAGGTTCGCGATCTCGCGGTCGCGCTCGTCGGTCTCGGCGGTCGCCATCTCGACGACCAGGCACCGTGCGTCGATGTGAGGCTCGAGTCCGGCATCCGGGTGCATGCCATCCTCGCGCCCATCTCGACCTCGGGGACGGCTCTATCGATCCGTGTGCCCAGAGTGCGCGCCGCGGATCTCGATGCGTTGGCGGCGCTCGGCGCCTTCGACGCCAGGCAGCACAGCTGGCTCCTCGGTCTGGTGGCTGAGCGCGCCAACATCCTCATCACCGGCGGCACCGGCACGGGCAAGACGACTCTGCTGTCGGCGCTGCTGTCGGCCGCGCCGACCTCCGAGCGCATCGTCACGATCGAGGATGTGGCCGAGCTGCGCCCGCAGCACCCCCACCATGTCGCTCTCGAGGCGCGACAGTCGAACCTCGAGGGCGCCGGCGGCATCAGCCTCGCACGGCTGGTCCGCGAGTCGCTGCGCATGCGCCCCGACCGTCTCGTGGTCGGTGAGTGCCGAGGCGAGGAGGTGAGGGAGCTGCTGACAGCTCTGAACACCGGACACGATGGCGGCGCCGGAACCCTCCACGCGAGCGGTCTCAGCGATGTGCCGGCCCGGCTCGAGGCACTCGGCGCGCTCGCATCCATGGACGCCACGGCGCTCGCGCGCCAGGCGGTGAGCGCGTTCACGATCGTTCTGCACCTCGACAGGGCGCCCGGAGGGCGGCGACGCATCGCGCAGGCGGGGGTGCTCGCGCTCACCGGAGACCGGCTGGGCATCGAGGAGGTGCGACCGTGGTGAGCGCTCGCCGGAGAAGCGCCCCCGACGCCGGAACAGACGCGGCGACCGCGGTGCAGACGCTCGCCGTGCTGCTGCAGGCCGGAGCGGTGCCGTTGGTCGCCTGGAGGCACCTCGCCTCGATCGGCGACGCGCACGCCGCATCGGTTGTGGAGCGAGTCGACGGCGGCGTCTCGCTCATCGCCGCGATCGAGGCCGAGGGCGGCCCGTGGCGAGACCTCGCTGCGGCGTGGGAGGTGGCGACCACCGTCGGGGCGCCTCTGGCCGATGTGCTGCGCATGATCGCGGAGACGCTTCGCGACGCCGCGTCCGCCGCCGATGATGTGCGCATCGCTCTCGCTGAACCGGCGGGAACCGCGCGGCTGCTCCTGTGGATGCCGTTCGCCGGTCTGCTGCTCGGTTTCGCCCTCGGCTTCGACACTCTCGGTGTCATCTTCGGGACGCCTGCGGGAGCGGCCTGCGTCGTGGCCGGGCTTCTCCTCGTGCTCGCTGCCCGAGGCTGGACGAACCGACTGCTTCGGAACGCGCGACCCGAGCCGGGCACTCCGGGGATGCAGGCGGAGCTCATCGCCGTCGCTCTCTCCGGCGGCGCCTCCATCGATCGGGCCCTGCGCCTCGTCGCGGAGAGTCCCGCGTCTCATCGCGGAGATGACGCGCGAGTCCGCGCGGTGCTCGAGCTGTCGCACGCCGCGGGGGTGCCGGCCGGCGAACTCCTCCGCGCCTCCGCCGGGCAGGAGCGGCACGCATCCCGCATCGACGGCCGCCTCCGCGCGGCGAAGCTCACGACGACGCTGCTGATCCCGCTCGGAGTCTGCACGCTGCCGGCATTTCTTCTGCTGGGAGTCGCCCCGCTGCTGCTGAGCGTGCTCCTCTCGACTCCGCTGCCGCTCTGACGGCCGCCGACCACAGGATGCACGCGCATCCGCACACAGAAAGAAGGAACCCATGAACACACTCCCTCCGCTCACTCGGCGCCGTTCCGCGACGCTGTTCGGAGACGACAGCGGCGCCGCCACCGCCGAGTACGCGATCACGACGATGGCCGCTGTGGCCTTCGCCGGGCTGCTCGTCGTCATCATGAGGTCGGATGAGGTGCGCGGCATCCTCACCGACCTGGTGCGTCGGGCTCTCACGGTGTCGTGATGAGCGCCGATCGTGACGGCGAGCGGGGGTCGGTGGCCGCCGAGCTCGCACTCGCGCTGCCCGCGGTGGTCCTCACTCTTCTGCTCGGGGCCGGTGCGCTGGGCGCGGCCGCTCGTCAGGTCGCACTCCAGGACGCGTCGGCCGACGCCGCGCGCCTCCTCGGCCGAGGGGAGGACGCGGGCCGGGCCTCACACGCGGTGTCGACCGCGGTTCCTGGCGCCGGAATGTCGAGCAGCTCATCCGGAGACCTCGTCTGCGTGAAGGCGCACGCCGACGTCGCGATCGGCGGCTTCGTCCGGATCCCGCTGCAGGCGTCCAGCTGTGCACTCTCCGGAGGACTCTGATGTCGACCATCGCAGCGGAGGGCGGCTGATGGCGGGCTCTGCTCTCGCGGCCGGTGTTCTCTCGGTCGCAGCGGTGCTCTCGCTGGGGCTCGCCGCGGTCGGGGGAGCCGCCGTCACGGCGCAGCGGGCTGCGGGGGCCGCCGACGCCGCGGCGCTCGCCGCGGCCGACGCGGCCAGCGGTGCGATCGTCACGGCCGACGACCCGTGCGCCCTCGCCGCGCGGGTCGCGGCTGCCTCAGGCGCGGCCCTCACCGAGTGTGCCGTCGAGGGCTTCGTGGCGACTGTGCAGGTGAACGCGGCGTACGCTGGACTCGCTGCCGTCTCCCGAGCCCGTGCTGGGCCACCCGAGGGATCCTGACGGCGGCACGAGCACTTTCCGGCGAAAATGCAGGCGACCACTGTGACCAACCCATCACGGCGGTGTGTATGGTGTGCTTCGAAGAAAGGACGCTCCCTTGGCTGAAGGCAAGAAGCTCGTCATTGTCGAGTCCCCGACGAAGATGCGGTCGATTCAGGGATACCTCGGCGATGGCTACGAGGTGCTCAGCTCCGTCGGCCACATCCGCGACCTCGCAGACAAGAAGGACATCCCCGCCGCCGACAAGCAGGCGTACGGGAAGTACTCGATCGACGTCGACAACGACTTCGATCCCTACTACGTCGTCTCCGATCGCAAGACGAAGACCGTCGCTGAACTCAAGCGTGCGCTCAAGACCGCCGACGAGCTCCTGCTCGCCACTGATGAGGACCGCGAAGGCGAGGCCATCGCCTGGCACCTGCTCGAGACTCTGAAGCCGAAGGTCCCCGTCAAGCGCATGGTCTTCCACGAGATCACGAAGGACGCGATCCAGGCGGCCATCGGCAACACCCGTGAGCTCGACACCGACCTCGTCGACGCGCAGGAGACCCGCCGTATCCTCGACCGGCTGTACGGCTGGGACGTCTCGCCCGTGCTCTGGTACAAGGTCAAGACGGGGCTGTCTGCCGGACGCGTGCAGTCCGCCGCCACCCGCATGATCGTCGAACGAGAGCGCGAGCGCATGGCGTTCGTCTCCGCCGAGTACTGGGACGTCGAGGCGCTCGCGTCGTCGTCGTCAGCATTCAAGGTTCGTCTTGTGCGTGTCGACGGCGGCCAGCTCGCCCGAGGCACCGACTTCGACGACAACGGAAAGCTCAAGAAGGCCGTCGTCATCCTCGACGAGAAGCAGGCCGCTGAGCTCGCACTCGCCGTCGACGCCGCCGGCACAGGCTCGGTCACGAAGGTCGAGGCGAAGCCGGGAACCCGCAGCCCCTACGCGCCGTTCACCACCTCCACCATGCAGCAGGAGGCAGGCCGCAAGCTCTCGATGAGCGCCAAGCAGGCGATGAGCGTCGCGCAGCGGCTGTACGAAAAGGGTTACATCACCTATATGCGAACCGACTCCGTCGCGCTGAGCACCCAGGCCGTGCAAGCCGCGCGCAGCCAGGCCGTCGCGCTCTACGGCGACACCGCGGTGCCGCTGAAGCCGCGGGCCTACAAGTCGAAGAGCAAGAACGCGCAGGAGGCGCACGAGGCGATCCGTCCCTCGGGCGAGAACTTCCGCACCCCGAAGTCCGTCTCGTCGGAACTGGACCGCGAGGAGCACCGTCTCTACGACCTGATCTGGAAGCGCACCGTCGCCAGTCAGATGGCCGATGCGAAGTACGAGACCACCACCGTCACCATCGCGGTCGACGCCGCGGGGCGCAACGCCGAGTTCACCGCGTCGGGCACCGTGTACACCTTCAAGGGCTTCCTCGAGGCCTATGAAGAAGGACGCGACGAGAAGCGCAACGACAGGGACACCGACGAGAACCAGTCGCTCCCGGTCGTCGCCGTCGGCGACGAGCTGCGCATGTCGGAGTCCGAGGCCAAGGGGCACCGCACGACCCCCAAGCCGCGCTACACCGAGGCATCGCTGGTCAAGGCACTCGAGGAGCACGGCATCGGCCGCCCCTCGACGTTCGCCAGCATCATCGGCACGGTGATCGACCGAGGCTACGCGACCAAGCGCGGCCAGGCCCTCGTGCCGACCTGGCTCGCGTTCAGCGTGGTCCGTCTGCTCGAAGAGCATTTCGCCGACCTGATCGACTACGACTTCACCGCGGCGCTCGAAGACGACCTCGACGCGATCGCGCGCGGCGAGCAGAAGCGCGTCGAGTGGCTGCGTTCCTTCTATTACGGCTCCGATTCGCACGTCGGCCTGCGGCAGACCGTCGACAACCTCGGCGAGATCGATGCGCGGGCGCTCAACTCCACGCCCATCACCGACACCGCCACGCTGCGCTTCGGCAAATATGGTCCCTACCTCGAGGTCGCGAACCCCGAGGCGCCCGACGAGAAGCCTCGCATCGTGAACGTGCCCGAGGATCTCGCGCCCGACGAGCTGACCGCTGCGAAGGCGCAGGAGCTCATCGACGCGCCGGTCGCCGGCGACCGGGTGCTGGGCACCAACCCGGACAACGGCAAGATCGTCGTCGTCAAGGACGGACGCTTCGGTCCCTATGTGCAGGAGAACGACCCGGTGTCCGAAGATGCCGCCGTCGACGAGGCGACCGGTGAGGTCGTCGACGCTCCCAAGCCGAAGCGGGGAGCCAAGAAGGCGGCCGCGCCCAAGCAGCGCACCGCCTCACTCTTCCGCTCGATGTCAGTCGACACGATCGACCTCGACACTGCCCTGCAGCTGCTCAGCCTGCCGCGGGTCGTCGGCGCCGACCCCGAGAGCGGCGAGGAGATCACCGCACAGAACGGCCGATTCGGTCCGTACCTGAAGAAGGGCACGGACTCCCGATCGCTCGAGAGCGAGTCGGAGATCTTCGACGTGACGCTCGAGAAGGCGCTCGAGATCTACGCGCAGCCGAAATACGGCGCAGGGTCCCGACGTGCGTCCAGCGCGCTCGCCGAGTTCGAGGCCGACCCCGTCAGCAACAAGCCGATCCGCATCCGCGACGGTCGCTTCGGTGCCTACGTCACAGACGGAGAGACGAACGTGACGATCCCTCGCGGCCAGAAGGTCGAAGACATCACCTTCGAGATCGCCGTGCAGATGCTCGCCGACAAGCGCGCCAAGGGGCCGGCCCCGAAGCGCGGCGCAGCCGCGAAGAAGGCGCCAGCCAAGAAGCCGGCCGCGAAGAAGCCTGCGGCCAAGAAGCCTGCGGCCAAGAAGCCTGCCGCGAAGAAGCCCGCGGCGAAGAAGGCGCCGGCCAAGTCGACCGGGACGGATGCCGAGAAGGCCGCCGCACGGTCTGCAGCAGCCAAGAAGGCCGCGACGACGCGTGCCGCGAACGCCGCGAAGAAGGCCGGTTCGTGACATCAGGTCCCGGAATCTGGATCACCCTCGAGGGCGGAGACGGATCGGGGAAGACCACGCAGTCGAACCTCCTCGCCCAGTGGATGACGGATGAAGGGCGAACCGTCGTGCGCACCCGCGAGCCCGGCGGTTCGGAGGTCGGCCAGCTGATCCGAGACATCGTGCTCCACCATCGTGGGGACATCGCGCCGCGTGCTGAGGCTCTTCTCTACGCCGCCGACCGCGCGCATCACGTCGCGACGGTCGTCCGGCCTGCTCTCGCCCGCGGTGAGGTCGTGCTGCAGGATCGCTATCTCGACTCATCCGTCGCCTACCAGGGCGCAGGGCGAGTGCTCGACAGCGACGAGATCCGCGGCCTGTCGCTGTGGGCCGCCGAGGGCGCGCTGCCCGACCTCACCGTGCTGCTCGACCTCGATCCCGAATCGGCGCGTGTGCGACTCGACTCGGCTGACAAGCCCTTCGACAGACTCGAAGCCGAGAAGAACGAGTTCCACGCGCGAGTCCGCGACGCGTACCTCGCTCTGGCGCAGGCCGAGCCGGATCGTTTCCTGGTTCTCGACGCCGCAGCGACGCCCGAGGTCATCGCCGAGCAGATCCGCGAGCGGGTCGCCAAGCTGATCGGCTGAGCCTTCCGCACAGCACGCCGTCCGCCTGTGCGCCCCTCGCAGACGGGGACGGTTGCCGCGCACGTCGGTGCTCCCGATTAGGCTGAGGGCATGCCCCAGACTGTCGCCGCACCTTTCCCGTGGGCCGATGTGTGGGGACAGGATGCCGCGGTCGACACGCTTCGCAACGCCGCATCCGATCCCTCCGCGCTGTCGCACGCCTGGCTCATCACGGGTCCGCCCGGGTCGGGGCGCTCCACGCTCGCGCACGCCTTCGCCGCAGCGCTCGTGGCGGACCACCCCGATGACGAGGCGTCGATGCGTCAGGTTCTCGCGGGAACGCATCCGGATGTGACGGCATTGCGCACCGACAAGGTCATCATCACGATCGCGGAGGCTCGTGCGCTCGTCGAGCGCTCGTACTTCGCCCCGTCGGCCGGCCGCTATCGCGTGATCGTGGTCGAAGACGCCGACCGCATGGTCGAGCGCACCTCCAACGTGCTGCTGAAGGCTCTCGAAGAGCCGCCAGAGCAGACGGTCTGGATACTCTGCGCCCCGAGCGAAGCCGACCTGCTGCCGACCATCCGTTCGCGCGTGCGCTCGCTGCGACTGCGCGAGCCCGATGTCGCAGACGTGGCACGTCTGATCACGCTGCGCACAGGGGTCGATGAGGGCATCGCCGAGCAGGCCGCGCGTCATGCACAACGGCACATCGGCATGGCCCAGCGACTCGCCACCGATGAGGCTGCCCGCCGCCGCCGTGACGAGACCCTGCGGTCTGTGCTGGGGGTTCGCGGTGTCAGCGACGCCGTCGAGGTCGCCGGCCGCATCATCCAGGCGGCCACTGACGACGCCAAGGCGCTCACGGCCGAGCGCGACGCGGCCGAGCGCGCATCCCTGCTGCGTATGGTCGGGATCGCCGAGGGGCAGGCCGTTCCGCCGGCCCTGCGCACGCAGATCTCCGCGCTGGAGGACGACCAGAAGAAGCGTGCGACCCGAAGTCTGCGTGACGGGATCGACAGAGTCCTCACCGATCTGCAGTCTCTCTTCCGTGATGTCGTCATGCTGCAGTTCGGCCGAGACGACGAGCTGATCAATCGCGAGCTTCGCGAAGACCTGGTCGCGCTGGCTGCGGCCTGGCCGGAGACCCGTACTCTTGTCGTACTCGACCACCTTGCCGACACACGCCAGTCGCTGGAGCGCAACGTCGCACCGCTGCTCGCCCTCGAGAGCTTGCTCGTGACTGTCACGAGCGGGAGGACACCGTGAACAATCGACCGACTTCCCGCATCCGACGTGCCGTCGCCGTGATCGCCGGCCTCGCCGCGGCCTCGGTCGCCCTCTCCGGGTGCCTGTACTCGATGATCCCCGAGCAGGCCGAGCCGAAGCCGTCCACCACGAACGCGCCAGACACCGAAGGCGTGGCAGAAGACCTGCTGCCGTTCTACGGCCAGACGCTCACCTGGAGCGAGTGCGGCACGGGGTTCGACTGCACCGAGGTGACCGCTCCGCTCGACTGGGAGAACCCGGGCGAGGGCGAGATCACCCTCTCCGTCGTGCGCCACCAGGCGACGGGAACGGCTCAGGGCTCACTGCTGACGAACCCCGGTGGTCCTGGCGCCAGCGGCGTCGAGCTCATCCGCGACAGTCTCGACTTCGCGGTCGGTGCCGATCTCATCGAGAACTACGACGTGATCGGATTCGACCCCCGCGGCGTCGGAGAATCGACCGCAGTGACGTGCTTCGACGCTGCAGGCATGGACGACTACCTCTACACGATCCCCGCAGGCAAGCGGGGGAGTGCGGAGTGGGAAGCCGAGCTGCTCGAGGCCCACAAGGAGTTCGCCGACGCGTGCGAGGCGAACAGCGGCGGCATCCTGCCCTACGTCACCACGATCAACGCCGCACGCGACATGGATCTGATCCGCGCGGTGCTCGGCGACAAGCAGCTGAACTACCTCGGCTACTCCTACGGCACTTTCCTCGGTGCGACCTACGCCGACCTGTACCCCGAGAAAGCGGGCCGACTCGTGCTCGACGGTGCGATCGACCCGGCCGTCTCGGGGCTCGATGTCGGTGCCACCCAGGCGCTCGGATTCGAATCGGCCCTCCGCGCGTACATGCAGAACTGCCTCGACTCGGGCGAGTGCCCGTTCAACGGCACGGTCGACGAGGCCATGGCCGATCTCGGCGCACTGCTCGCGAGCGTCGACGCGTCCCCGCTCGAGAACGGCGACGGGCGCATGCTCGGCGCGGACTCGCTGATGACCGCGATCATCGCCGCCCTGTATTCGGCGGACAGCTGGCAGTACCTCACGCAGGCGCTCGACGAGGCCCTGCAGGGCGATCCGACGACGGCGTTCTTCCTCGCCGACTTCTACAACGGACGTGAGAACGGCACCTATCTCGACAACTCGAGCGAAGCCTTCCGGGCATACAACTGCATGGACTATCCCGTCGAGGACGACCCGGCGGCCGAGGCGGCGACCGAGAAGAGGATCGCCGACGGCGCACCGACCATCGCTCCGTACTGGAACGGTCCCGACTCCTGCTCGGTGTGGCCCTACCCGCCGACCGGGACGCGAGGCGAGATCAACGCCGAGGGTGCGGGCCCGATCCTCGTGGTCGGCACGACCAACGATCCGGCGACCCCGTACGAGTGGTCCGAGTCGCTCGCCGAGCAGCTCGACGAGGGCGTGCTGATCACCCGCGTGGGCGAAGGCCACACCGGATACAACAAGGGCAACACGTGCGTCGACAGCGCCGTCGAGGCGTTCCTCCTCGACGATGTCGTGCCCGAGAGCGACGTCCGCTGCGAGTGATCGCGGCTCGATTCGCGGTGCGGCTCCGGAACGGGTAATATCGATGATCGCGCCGCTTTAGCTCAGTCGGCAGAGCATTTCACTCGTAATGAAAAGGTCGTCAGTTCGATTCTGACAAGCGGCTCCAGCGGGCCCCGTGATGTGAACAACATCTCGGGGCCTTTTGGTTTCCTGCCTTGGGGAGACCCGCGAGGGCGGCGTACGCTCAGACCATGAGCAGAGCGCTTCTGATCGTCGATGTGCAGAACGACTTCACCGAGGGCGGCGCTTTGGCCGTCGACGGCGGCGATGCCGTGGCATCCGCTGTCTCAGCGTTCCTCGCCGCACACGCGACGGAGTACGACGTCATCATCGCCTCGCGCGACTGGCACGACGCCGAAGGCGACAACGGCGGCCACTTCGGAGAGGCGCCGGACTACGTCGACACGTGGCCCGTGCACTGCGTCGCAGGCACGCCCGGCGCCGACTACGACCCGCTGCTGGTGACCGATGCCGTCACGCACCATGTGCACAAAGGGCAGGGTCGCCCCGCCTACTCGATGTTCGAGGGCGCGACCGAAACGGGAGACACCGTCGGCTCGATCCTCACCGCCGCGGGTGTCCTCGAGGCCGACGTCGTCGGCATCGCCACGGACCATTGCGTGCGGGCCTCTGCGCTCGACGCGGTGGCGCACGGCGTCCGAGTGCGCATCCTCACCGACCTGATCGCGGGTGTCGCACCGGGGCCGAGTGCGGCGGCTCTCGCAGAACTCGCCCATGCGGGTGCCGTGCTCGTCGAGAGCGACTCTGCGTGACACGCAGCGTCCTGCTGCTGCGAGCGGTCAACGTCTCAGGCCGCAATCGAGTGCCGATGGCACAGCTGCGCGAGGTGCTCGCTCCGGTGCTGGGTGAGGTCTCGACCTACATCGCGAGTGGGAACATCGTGTGCGAGCATCCGGATGATCCGACGTCGGTGAGGGCTCGGGTCCGGGAGCTGATCGCCGACGAGTTCGACGTCGACACCCCGGTCATCCTGAGGACTCACGACGACCTCGTGCACGCCCTGGATGCGCACCCGTTCGGCGGAGCGTCGGAGAAGCTGCTGCATGCGATGTTCCTCGAGGCGCCGGCCGCGCCCGGGGCCGTCGAGGCACTGCAGGAGCGGCTCGTGCCGGGGGAGCGGATCGCGCTGGTCGGCGACGATCTGTGGATCGACTACGCCGAGGGCGGTGTGCACAGCACGAGGCTCACCAAGGCCGTCCTCGATCGTGCGCTCGGCGTCGCAGGCACGGCGCGCAACCTCCGCACGGTCCGGAAGCTCGCCGAGCTGACCGCATGAGCGAGAGGGAGCCGTTCACGTTGGCCCTGCCCTTCACGGGGCGGTGGATCGTGCAGAACAGCCCGGCGTCGCGCGTCCCCAGCCACGGCACAGAGCTGTTCGGCAACTCGCACGCGATCGAGCAGGACGGCCGGGGGATCCCGCTCGCCTTTCTCCGCGAAGGAGAGCAGGACTGGGTGCCGCGGAACGGCGAGATCGTCGCTGTCTGATCAGTGGTTCAGTCCGAGGTCTCGCGGCTGATCGCCGAGGGAGGCGTCAGCGGGTGCGCCTGCAGGTCGACGCGATGCGTGCCGCAGTCGGCGCAGCGGACGTACACGACGACGCCTTCGCTGGTCGGATGCCGCGAGCTGGCGACCCAGGCGTGCTCGTGTGCGGTGGTGGTCTGACGAGGGATCGGCAGAGTGTGCAAGGTGGTCATGGATCCAGCGTGATGTAATGGCCTTATGCATCTCAACCCTTACGGCGAATATGCGGTTCTCCTGGCCGCGTCCCTCGCCGATGACTTCCCCGTCGATCGAGCGGGAATCGAGGAGCGCACCCTCGAGATGGGGATGACGATGACGTTCCCTCCCGCCGCCGACGACCATGAACGGGTCCGTGAGGTGGTCGACGACTGGCTGCGGATCGTCGACGCGGCGGACCCGGACTCTCGCGCGGAGATCCTCAACGCGCAGATGGCGGAAGCTGCGGCATACCCGCGCCTGACGAACCACGACGGCGAAGGCTGGCACCTGCACTACCGCGACGACGTGCGATCTCTGCCGTATGTGCTCCGGGCCGTCTTCGCGGTCGGCACGTCGCTGCACCTCGTCACCCGCGGCATGGACCGACTGGGTCGCTGCGAGGCCTCACCCTGCACGAACGTGGTCGTCGACGTGACCCGCAACGGGCGGCAGCGATTCTGCTCGGTGCGCTGTGCGAACAGAGCGGCGGTCCGGCGTCACAGGGCGCGCGCTGGCGCCTGACACCGGACCGCCGGGAATTCAGATCACGCGGTCTGGCCTGCGTGCTTCCCCTCGGCGACCTCTTCGATCAGCTTCGCGTTGAAAGCAGGGAGGTCGTCGGGAGTGCGGCTGGACACGAGACCTTCGTCGACCACCACTTCCTCGTCGACCCAGGTGGCTCCGGCGTTGCGGAGGTCGGTCGCGAGGCTCGGGTAGCTGGTCAGCGTGCGTCCGTCGACCACGCCGGCTTCGATCAGGATCCACGCGCCGTGGCAGATGACCGCGACCGGCTTGTGCTGCTCGAAGAACGAGCGGGCGAGGTCGATCGATGCCTTGTCGAGCCGCAGGTGGTCGGCGTTCACGACGCCGCCCGGGAGCACGAGCGCGTCGAACTCGTCGGCCTTCGCCGTCTCGGACGTGAGGTCGACGTGCTGCACGTGACCGTTCTTGCCGGTGATCTGCTGTCCGTCCGGTGCGATGAGCGTGGCGCTCGCGCCTTCGCCCTGCACCGCTTCCCACGGACTGGTCAGCTCGCTGTCCTCGAATCCGTCTGTCGCGAGGAATGCCACTCGGCTGTCGGTGAGAGTCGCCATGATGCGTCCTTTCGTGGGGTGAATGTCCCGGATGGGGACGCCACGACTCTCTCGCAGGGTGCCGACGGAGTGAAGGGGGTGGCCGGATCCGGCCGGTGGTGATAAACGGTGGGCCCCGTGGGGCTCGAACCCACGACCCGCGGATTAAAAGTCCGATGCTCTGCCAACTGAGCTAGAGGCCCGCCCCTCCAGTCTAGGGCGCAAAGAAGGAGCCGCTGACGACGTGTCGTCAGCGGCTCCTTCTCCATCCCACCGACCTCCCCCGAGAGGTGGGACGGCTTACCGAGTGTCCGCCTCGGCGTTCCCGGGCCTTACTCGGCCGGGGGCATCAGGACCGTGTCGATGAGGTACACGGTCGCGTTGGCGGTCTGGACTCCACCGCAGATGACGGTGGCGTCGTTGACCATCAGGTCGTCGCCGCTGCCGGTGACCTCGAGGTCAGCACCCTGGACGGTGGTGTGCATGCCGGCGATCTCGTCAGGTGCGACCTGGCCGGGGACCACGTGGTAGGTCAGGATCGAGCTCAGCGTGGCGCTGTCGGTCTTGAGTGCCTCGATGGTGGCCGGGTCGATCTTCGCGAAAGCGTCATCGACGGGTGCGAAGACGGTGAACTCGTCGCCGTTCAGCGTGTCGACGAGGTTGACGTCGGGGTTCAGCTGTCCGCTGACTGCGGCCACGAGCGTGGTGAGCAGCGGGTTGTTGGATGCTGCGGTGGCGACCGGGTCGAGCGACATGCCCTCGACGGATCCTGCGCCGTCCGGAACAGCCTCTGCGTATGCGGCGCAGCCGGGGCCGACCAGGTTCGCGGCCGGGTCCATCGTCTCGGTCTCGGGAGCCATCGTCTCGGACGACTCGGGGGCCGTCGACTCTGCCGGCTCTTCGGTGGTGCCGCCCATGGAACATGCGGAGAGCAGGAATGCGCTCGCAAGGCCGAGGGTGATGGCTGCGGTGACCTTCTTCTTGGTGCTGAACATCTCAAGCTCCTTCAGAACACTGCCACGGCCTCTCCGTGGCGTTGACAGTCGTTCGGAGCCCCACCGGGATCGGATGGGAGAAACGTCAATGTTTTTTCCGAGCCGCCGAATCCAATCCGTTTCGAGGGTCTGCAGCGAACAGGTTTCGACGAGGAGCACTTAAGAGGACTCGTTTCCGTCACTTTCAGGTGGCGGCTGCACGGGAAAGCGGGGTGAATGCGGCATGCTGTTAGAGATGGTCATCGATGGAATGGACGTACCCGAAGACGGTACGGCTCGGGATGCTGTCGCTGACCTGCTCCTTCGCATCGGCGACGGTGATCAGCGCGCATTCGCGGAGCTCTACGACACTCTGTCGTCACGCGTCTTCGGCCTCATCCTCAGGGTCCTCGTGAATCGCTCGCAGAGCGAAGAGGTGCTCCAAGAGGTCTTCTTGGAGATCTGGCAATCCGCTACGAAGTTCGCTCCGAACAAGGGTCAGGGAAGAACCTGGGTGATGACGATCGCGCACCGTCGTGCGGTCGACCGGGTTCGGGCGTCCCAGTCCAGCGCGGACCGAGACGTACGAGCCGGGTTCAGAGACATCGGGGTCGCGCACGACAGTGTGGCGGAGACGGTGGAGCTGGGCATCGAGAGCGAGAAAGTGGTTCACGCGCTCTCAGGCCTTCCCGAGGTGCAGCGCGAAGCTCTCGTCCTGGCCTATTACGGCGGTTACAGTCAGAACGAAGTGGCAGCTCTCGTCGGGGCGCCGCTGGGGACGATCAAGACACGGATGCGAGATGGGCTCTCGCGACTGAGGACAGCTATGGGGGTGACGGCATGAACGAGAAGGACTTCGCAGAACTCGCGGCAGGAGCAGCGCTCGACGCGCTGTCGCCCGATGACCAGCAGCGGTATCACGCCGCACTCGCAGCGCACCCGGAATGGCAGAGCATCGTGGATGCCGATGCCGACAGTGCCGGCTTCCTCGCCGACGGAGTGGCACAGGCCGTTCCTTCGCCCGACATTCGTGCCGCTCTGCTCGCACGTATCGCCGTCACGCCGCAGAGCGGCGATGTCGTTCTCTCGGACTCGGCGCCCGACTCGATGCCCGGCGAGACGGCAGATGCCGCGCCCGTGGCGGACTCAGCGACCGCCGCACGCGATGGCGACGACGCCCCGAAGGCTCCGGCACACCGCCTCCGCTTCCTCTTCGCGCTCGCGGCATGCCTCGCGCTGCTCGTCGGTGTGGGGGCAGGCGCCGTCGCGATCAACACCTACATCAACCGACCGGCGAGTGTCGTCGCACTCGAGGACATCCAGGCGGCCGGTGACGCTCAGCAGGCCAGCGTGTCGCTCGAGAGCGGCGGCACTGCGACCGCGCACTGGTCGGCGTCGCTCGGCAAGTCCGTGCTCGTGACCGACGGCATCCCGTCGCTCGCCGAGGGCAAGACCTACGAGCTCTGGTATGTGCGCGGTGACACTCCGGTGTCGGCAGGCGTGTTCGCGGCCGACGACGGCGAAGCGACAGCGGTGCTCGCGGGCGAGATGCACGCGGGTGATGTGATCGCCGTCACGGTGGAGCAGGACGGAGGCTCGCCCTCGGGCCTGCCGACATCCGATCCCGTCGTCGTGATCCCGACGGCCTGATGTCTCGGATCGCGCGTACCCTGGACTGATGCCTGAGCAGTTCTCCCGTCCGGTGCGCCGGCCCACCAGTGCCTTCGACAACATCGTGGGCAGTCACGATCCCGCCGAGGAGACGCGCGTCGCGCATGCGACCGCATCCGCTCTGCTGACCCGCGTGCGCGCCGATGAGAGCGGCGTGAGCGCCGACCGGCTCGTCGCCTTCACCGACGAGCACGGCATCGACGAGATCGCCGAGCTCTGGTCGAAGGCTCCGTCTCGCACTCTGCCGGGCGCGCTGTGGCGGCTGTACCTCCTGCAGCTGGCCATCCACGGCGATCCGCACACCGCGGCCCTGCTGTACGAGCGGGGCAGAGTGGAGCTCGCATCCGTGGATGCCGTGATCGCCGGAGCACCGGTGCCGGCGAACCCCGACGAGCTCGTCGCCCTGATCGACACGATCCTCCGCGGGGCGTTCCGCGGGGACTTCGCGGTCGCCCTCGATCGGGCCGCGGCGTTCTGCCGGGTCCAGGCCTCTGGCGCGACCCACGCGGCGGACGACTACGAGCCGACCGAACCGTCGCGCGCGAGCGAGCTCACCACCCGCGCCCTGCGCCTGAGCAGCTATGCGCAGGACCTGTCTGCCGCTGCCGTGCTGTGGCGCTCGGGCGCATTGGCCTGAATCGACGCGGCGGCCGGGTTCTCGTCCGGATCCGGGTCCGTGCCCGGGCATGAAAAGACCGGGCCGCAAAAACGCCTCTCGGCGGAAGGCCGCTCGCAGCGGCAAAAATTGGAGCCCGGGGTTATGCGGCCCGGCCACTCCAGTGTAACAAGTTCGCGCTGAAGCTATTCCCGGGGCTCTAGGCTCGGATCATGACACGGCGCTTTGCTCTGATGATCGATCCTGCGGCGGCCGACGTCGCCCGCTCCGACTTCGCAGACACGTTCACCCTCGTCGATGCGGCCGCACCGGCGCTGAGCGTGGGGGAGCTGAGCACGCAGCGCGGCGACGGAGTGTTCGAGTCGATCGGCGTGATCGACGGGCATGCGCAGGAGGTCGTGCCGCACCTCGAGAGGCTCGCGCACTCGGCGCAGCTGTGCGACCTGCCGCTCCCCAATCAGGCGCAGTGGCACCAGGCCATCGAGCGAGCGGCCGCCCACTGCGAACAGGGCGAGTACGTCATCAAACTCATCCTCAGCCGTGGCGTCGAGCACGGCCCCACACCGACCGCCTGGGTCACGGCCGCACCGGCATCCGACTTCTCGGCGGTGCGCGAGCAGGGGATCCGCGTGGTCACCCTCGACCGCGGGTACGACCTCGACGTGGCTGAGAAGGCACCGTGGCTGCTGCTCGGGGCCAAGACCCTCTCGTATGCGGTGAACATGGCGGCGCTTCGCGAAGCGCACCGACGTGGAGCTGACGACGCGATCTTCCTCTCGCGTGACGGCTTCGTGCTCGAGGCACCGACCGCGTCGCTGATCCTGCGCTTCGGCGAGCGTTTCGTGACGCCGGCGCCCAACGGCGGCATCCTGCACGGTACGACGCAGCTCAGCGTCTACGAGCACCTCACCGCGCGCGGATTCGTCGCCGAGTATGCGCAGGTGCCGGCATCCGATCTGTCGCGTGCTGACGCCGCCTGGCTCGTCTCCAGCGTCCGCCTCGCCGCCCCGATCACCGCCGTAGACGGAGTCGAGTTGCCCGTCGATCGCGCGCTCACGGCCGAGCTCAACGAGTACCTCCTCTCGCCCCGAGACTGAGGAGCGCCCGGTCGCAGGAACGAGAGAGGGCCCGACGCCGAAGCGCCGGGCCCTCTCTCGGTCTGAGACCGGATGCTTATCCGAAGCGTCCCGAGACGTAGTCCTCGGTCGCCTGCACCGACGGGGTGGTGAACATCGTGCGGGTGTCGTCGTACTCGATGAGCTTGCCGGGCTTGCCGGTGCCGGCGATGTTGAAGAAGGCGGTCCGGTCGGACACGCGGCTCGCCTGCTGCATGTTGTGCGTCACGATGACGACGGTGTACTCCGACTTGATCTCGGCGATGAGCTCCTCGATCGCGAAGGTCGAGATCGGGTCGAGCGCCGAGCAGGGCTCGTCCATCAGGATCACGTCGGGGGAGACGGCGATGGCACGCGCGATGCACAGACGCTGCTGCTGGCCGCCCGAGAGACCCGAACCGGGGCGGTCGAGGCGGTCTTTGACCTCGTTCCAGAGGTTCGCGCCACGCAGGGACTTCTCGACGAGAGCATCCTGATCGCTCTTCGCCATGCGCGTGTTGTTGAGCTTGACCCCCGCGAGCACGTTCTCCTTGATCGACATGGTGGGGAACGGGTTGGGACGCTGGAAGACCATGCCGACCTGACGGCGCACCAGCACGGGGTCGACGCCGGCGCCGTAGAGGTTCTTGCCGTCGATCAGCACTTCTCCCTCGACACGCGCGCCGGGGATGACCTCGTGCATGCGGTTGAGGGTGCGCAGGAACGTGGACTTGCCGCAGCCGGACGGGCCGATGAACGCCGTGACGGTGTTGGGCTTGATCTCGATGCTGACGCCTTCGACGGCGAGGAAGTCGCTGTAGTAGACGTTGAGGTCGTTGACTTCGATGCTCTTGGACACGTGTGATCCTTCTTCTTCAGTCGGGAAAGACGGCTCAGCGGCCGTTGATCTTGGGGGCGAACACCTTGGCGATGATCCTGGCCAGCAGGTTCAGCACCATCACGATGACGATCAGGGTGAGGGCGGCGGCCCAGGCCCTGTCGAGGTAGGCATCGACGGGGATGCCGGGGTACTTGGCCTGCATGTACGAGAACACGGGTAGCGTCGCCATCTGCCCGCTGAACATGTTCAGGTTCATGCCCTGCACGATGCCGACCGTGAGCAGCAGCGGTGCGGTCTCGCCGATCACGCGTGAGATGGCGAGCATGATGCTGGTCAGGATTCCGGCGATGGCGGTCGGAAGGACGACCTTGATGATCGTCAGCCACTTCGGCACACCGAGCGCGTAGGCGGCCTCTCGGAGCTCGTTCGGGACGATCCGCAGGAGTTCCTCGGAACCGCGCACGACCACGGGGATCATCAGCACCGAGAGGGCGAGCGAGCCCATGATGCCCATGCGGGTGCCGGGGCCGACGATCAGCGAGAACACGGAGTAGATGAACAGACCGGCGACGATCGACGGGATGCCCGTCATGACGTCGACGAGGAACGTGATGCCGCGGGCGAGCTTGCGTCCCTCTCCGTACTCGACGAGGTAGATCGAGGTCATCAGACCGATCGGCACCGAGATGATCGTGGCGCCCAGGGTGATGAGGAGCGTGCCCCAGATGGCGTGCACCGCGCCGCCGCCTTCGCCGACGATGTTGCGCATCGAGAAGCTGAAGAACTCGCCGTCGAACCGCATGAGGCCGTTGACGACCACGGTGTACAGCAGCGAGATGAGCGGGAGCAGCGCGACGACGAAGGCGCCGGACACCAGCGCCGTCATGAGGCGGTCGATCGCGTGGCGACGGCTCTCGACCACGGTGGAGATCACGAAGATCAGAACCATGTAGAAGATGAGGCCGACGACGAGGGTGAGTGCGATGTTGAAGTCGGCGGGGTCGTTGCCCGCGTTGACGAAGGCGAAGATCGTGGCCGACACCACGAAGGCGGCCAGCAGCAGCGCCCAGGGCGCCCACCGGGGAAGATGACCTGCCGACGTGCTGTGCACCGGAGCGGCGACGGATGACGGCGAGGGCGTGAGGGTGGCGGTCATGTCAGTTGGCTCCCGAGAACTCAGCACGGCGCGAGACGATCCAGCGGGCCACGAAGTTGACCGCGAAGGTGACGATGAAGAGGATCAGACCCGCCGCGATGAGCGTGTTGACGCCCTCGTCGTGGGCCTCGGGGAACCGCAGCGCGATGATCGCGGGGATCGTCGTCGGGTTCTCCGGGTTGATCAGGTTGAACGTGACGATGCCGAGAGGCGAGAGCACGAGGGTCACTGCCATGGTCTCGCCGAGCGCGCGTCCGAGGCCGAGCATGGCGCCCGACACCATTCCGCTGCGTGCGAAGGGCAGGACGGCCATGCGGACCATCTCCCAGCGGGTGGCCCCGAGCGCGAGCGCCGCCTCCTCATGGAGCTTCGGCGTCTGCAGGAACACCTCGCGGCAGATCGCGGTCATGATCGGCAGGATCATGACGGCGAGCACGAGGGATGCGGTGAGGATCGTCTTTCCCGTGCCCGAGGGCGTGCCGCTGAAGATCGGGATCCAGCCGAGGTTCTCGTTGAGCCACTTGTAGAAGGGCACGAGCATCGGGGCGAAGGTGAGGGCTCCCCAGAGGCCGAAGACGACCGACGGGACCGCCGCGAGCAGGTCGATGATGTAGCCGAGGAACCCGGCGAGGCGCCGCGGAGCGTAGTGCGAGATGAACAGCGCGATGCCGATCGCGATGGGAGCGGCGATCACGAGGGCGATGAAGCTCGACCACAGTGTTCCGAAGACGAACGGCCAGACCCAGGACAGGAACGACTGACCCTCGAGGATGTGGTTGCCGCTCGTGTCTCCCGAGAGCGCGGGGATCGACTGCACGATGAGGAACAGGGCCACGGCGGCGAGCGTGACGAGGATGATGATTCCCGCGGCCAGCGCGGTGCCCGAGAAGACGAGGTCTCCCCGTCGACGCAGCTTGGGGGGTGTCCCGGCTGAACGGGTGGTATCGGGACCCGTTGTGGTTGTGGACATCGGAGCGACTCCAGGCTCTGAGGGACTTTCGGGGGTTTTCATGCGGGTGCCCCCGGGTGTCGGTCGAGTCCTCTCGACCGACACCCGGGGGCGTCGGACCGGGGCTCAGCGGTGGGCTGAGCCTTCGGTCACTCCGTGACGATCGCGTCGATCGCGGTGCTGATCTGGTCGCGCAGGCTGTCCGAGATCGGCGCGCTGCCCGCGGCCTCTGCTGCGGCATCCTGACCCTCGGCCGATGCGACGTACTGGAAGTACGCCTTCACGAGGCCGGCGGTCTCGGCGTCGTCGTACTCGACGCAGCCGATGAGGTAGGACACGAGTGCGATCGGGTACGAGCCGGCGGGTGCGGCGGCCGGGTCGACGGCGAACGCGAGGTCGTGGTCCGAGCGGCCCTCCTCGAGCGGCGACGCCTCGACGAGCGCGGCTGCGGCGTCTGCCGAGTAGGGGACGTACTCGCCCTCGACCTCGACGGCGACCTGTCCGAGCTCGGAGGTGCGCGACGCGTCGGCGAAGCCGATGTAGCCGGAGCCGTTGGTGATCGCGTCGACGACGCCCGAGGTGCCGTCGCCGGCCTCGCCGGTCTGCAGCGGCCACTCGTCGCTGGGCTCGTAGGTCCACACGTCGGGGGCGACGGCGCTGAGGTACTTGGTGAACGTCTCCTGCGTGCCCGAGGGGTCGGAGCGGTGCACGGTCACGATGGCCTGGTCGGGCAGTTCGACGCCCTCGTTCTGCGAGGCGATCGCGTCGTCGTTCCACTTCGTGATGGTGCCCGCGAAGATCTTGGCGATGGTCTCGCCGTCGAGGTTCAGCTCGTCGACGCCCTCGAGGTTGAACGCGACGGCGACGGGGGAGATGTAGACGGGGATCTCGACGATCTCGTCGGATGCGCACGAGCCGAAGCCGCCCGCGGCGAGCTCGTCGGCGTTGAACGCGCGGTCCGAGCCGATGAAGTTCGACGAACCGGCGATGAAGTTCTCGCGGCCGGTGCCCGAACCCGTCGCGGTGTAGTTCACCGTGGTGTCAGGGTTGGCGGTCTGGAATGCGGCGACCCAGGACTGCTGGGCGGCCTCCTGTGAGGAGGCTCCGGTGGCCTCGATGGTGCCGGAGAGAGTGGATTCGCTCGGCGCGTCGGTGGTTCCGCCGGTTCCGCCTTCGTTCGCGGCACAGCCGGCGAGGGCGAGAGCGGCCACGGCGCCGACGGCGCCGATACGTGCGATTCGGGAGATCTTCACTGTGGATCCTTCGATCTTTGATGTGGTGGGGCCCGGTGCAGGGCACACAGTGACGCTATGTGCGGCGGTTAACGAGACTCTCCCGCGCAGGTGAACGGCAGGTGAACGGCGCGCGTCTCTCTGGGGCATGCGAAAGGCCGCATCCGTTGACGGATGCGGCCTTTCGTCTCGTCTTTCGCAGCGCGCTAGACCTTGGGGATGTGCGTCTCGATCGCGATGATCCCCGACCCCGGGTTGGAGGCCGAGAGGTGCGCGACCGAGAAGGCGGCCGGTTCGAGGTCGGCCGCGCTGCTGACATAGGAGCCGCGGACCGTTCCGGTGGCCAGGGCGATCTCGGTCAGGATTCCCGGGAGCACAGGGCCATGGCTGCACAGCACTGCCGGCTTGCCCGATCGCACGCGGCGACCGACGATCGAACGCAGATCGTCTTCGCCGTCCTCCCACGCGTCCTGACTGATCTTCGGCGTGGTGACGGTCTTCCGATCGAGGGCCTTCGCGAGCGGGGTCACGGTCTGCATGCAGCGCACGGCATCACTCGTGATGATCTTGCGCACGCCGAAGGCCCGCAGCGGGCCGACGATCGACTTCGCCTGATGCAGGCCTCGATCGGTCAGAGGACGTTCGGCATCCGGGCCGTCCCAGTCGCCGCGCGAGAGCGCCTTCGCGTGGCGCAGGGCGATGATCGGGAACGTGCGCAGCACGCCGTCATCGACGAGCTGAGCGAAGAAGTCGAGGATCTCGATGTCGACCGGGTAGCTCAGCCGGTCGCGCGCCTTCTTGACGCTGACCCATTCGAGCGCGGCGATCTCGCGATTCGGCACGAACGTCGAGGCGCGGATCGCGTCGGACGTGGCCTCGGCCGCCCAGTAGTGCACGACCTTCTGCTTGCTGGAGGGCAGATGGTAGCGGCTCACGCCGACGGGGACTCCGAGCGAGACTCGGATGCCGGTCTCTTCGTGCACCTCCCGCACAGCCGTCTCGGCGAGCATCTCACCGGGGTCGACCTTGCCCTTGGGAAGCGTGACGTCGCGGTACTTGGTGCGATGGATCAGAAGGATCCGCAGCTTGCCGTCGATGAGTCGCCAGACGACCGCGCCGGCCGCGTACACGGCCTTGTCCGTCCACTTCGACCGTGCTGCCCTGGTGCTCGAATCGTCGTTCATCGAACCGCCCGTGCGCGACGGCGTCGCTGGACCAACCCCATGGTCTTGTCCTGCAGGTCGATGAGGGGCTTGCCTGCGGCATCCGTGGCGTGCCGGGTCCAGACGCCGTCGGCGCCGAGGTGCCACGAGGTGGTTCCTGGGTCCATGGCGAGGTCGAAGAAGTCGAGCAGGTCCTTCATGTGACCGGGGTCGGTGACGCGCACCAGCGCCTCGACGCGGCGGTCGAGGTTGCGGTGCATCATGTCGGCGCTGCCGATGTGCACCTGCGCGTCGCCGTCGTTGTGGAACGCGAAGATGCGCGAGTGCTCGAGGTAACGACCGAGGATGCTGCGGACGGTGATGTTGTCGCTGATCCCCTCGAGGTCGGTGCGCAGACTGCAGATGCCTCGCACCCACACGTCGACCTTCACGCCGGCGGCGCTCGCGCGGTACAGGGCGTCGATGACCTCTTCGTCGACCATCGAGTTCACCTTGATGCGGATGCTCGCCGGCTTGCCGTTCTCGGCATTGCGGCGCTCGTGGTCGATCTGGCGCACGAGGCCCTTGCGCAGGTGCAGCGGCGCGACGAGCAAGCGCTTGAACTTCTTCTCGATCGCGTATCCGCTGAGCTCGTTGAACAGGCGAGTGAGGTCCTTGCCGACCTGAGCGTCGGTGGTGAACAGCCCGAAGTCCTCATAGATGCGGCTGGTCTTCGGGTTGTAGTTGCCCGTGCCGATGTGCGAGTAGTGACGCAGCACCCCGTCTTCCTCACGGATGACGAGCGCGAGCTTGCAGTGGGTCTTGAGTCCGACGAGGCCGTAGACGACGTGGACGCCCGCCTTCTCGAGCTTGCGCGCCCAGACGATGTTGTTCGCCTCGTCGAAGCGGGCCTTGACCTCGACCAGCGCCAGCACCTGCTTTCCCGCTTCGGCGGCGTCGATCAGCGCCTCGACGATCGGGCTGTCGCCCGAGGTGCGGTAGAGAGTCTGCTTGATCGCGAGCACGTGCGGGTCGCGCGCCGCCTGCTCGAGGAACGAGACGACGCTCGTGGTGAACGACTCGTACGGGTGGTGCACGAGCACGTCCGACTTGCGGATCGCCTTGAAGATGTCGGCTCGGGTGTTGCTCCCGGTCGGCTGGAAGGCGACTGCCGTGGTCGGAAGATGCGGCGGGTAGCGGAGATCCGGGCGATCGATGCGCGACAGGTCGAAGAGACCTCGGAGGTCGAGCGGTCCGGGGAGTCGGTAGATCTCCTGGTCGGTGATCTCGAGCTCGCGCACCAGGAGGTCCATCGTGACCTCGTCCATGTCGTCGGTGATCTCGAGGCGGATCGGCGGACCGAAGCGGCGGCGGAGCAGCTCGGCCTCGAGCGCCTGGATGAGGTTCTCGCTCTCGTCCTCCTCGATCTCCACATCCTCGTTGCGGGTGAGGCGGAAGGCGTGGTGGTCGAGGACCTCCATGCCCGGGAAGAGATCGCCGAGGTGGTTCGCGATGAGCTCTTCGAGCGTGAGGAAACGCTTGATCTCGCCGGAGCCCGGAACCTCGACGAATCGGGGAAGCATGGGCGGCACCTTGAGGCGCGCGAATTCCTGACGCCCGGTGCGGGCGTTGCGGATGCGGATGGCGAGGTTCAGCGACAGCCCGGAGATGTACGGGAACGGGTGCGCCGGGTCGACCGCGAGCGGCATCAGGACGGGGAACACCTGGGCACCGAAGTACTCGGAGAGCTTGGCTCGCTCCTCGTCGGTGAGCTCGGCCCACTCGGTGATCTCGATGCCGGACTCGGCCAGCGCCGGACGCACGAGCGACTTCCAGGCGTCGGCGTGACGCAGCTGCAGCGCGTGCGCCTCACGGGCGATGTCGGCGAGGGCGTCGGCGGGGGAGCGGCCGATGTTGGTGGGCACCGCCAGACCGGTCAGGATGCGGCGCTTGAGTCCGGCGACGCGCACCATGAAGAACTCGTCGAGGTTGCTCGCGAAGATGGCGAGGAAGTTCGCACGCTCGAGTTCGGGGAGCGACGGATCCTCCGCGAGTTCGAGCACGCGCTGGTTGAAAGCGAGCCAGCTCAGCTCGCGATCGTGGTAGCGGTGGTCGGGGAGAAGCGAGTCGGGGGACTCGACGGCATCGAAGTCGTCATCTTCAGCGTCACCGAGACCTGCGTCGGCGAGTGCGGGATCGATCATGGGGTACATCTAAGCACCGTGAGGTGACGCGCGTGTGAACTGACGGTGCGTGCGTCACCGCGATGCGGCGACCGTCTCCTCGTCGTAGACGTTGAATCGGTAGCCGACGTTGCGGACCGTGCCGATGATCTGCTCCTGGTCGCCCAGCTTCGCCCGCAGGCGTCGCACGTGCACATCGACGGTTCTGGTGCCGCCGAAGTAGTCGTAGCCCCACACCTCGCTGAGCAGCTGCTCGCGCGTGAACACCCGCGACGGGTGCGTGGCGAGGAAGTGCAGGAGCTGGAACTCCTTGTACGTGAGGTCCAGCGGGCGCCCTCTGAGCTTCGCCGAATACGACTGCTCGTCGATCGTGACGCCGGAGGCCTGCACGCGCGTCGGCTCTGCGACCTCGTCCCGGCGGGCGAGGGCGAGCCGCACGCGGGCATCGGTCTCGGCCGGGCCGGCGGTGGCGAGGAGCACGTCGTCGATGCCCCAGTCCCCGGACAGCGCGCTCATCCCGCCCTCCGTCACGACGAGCAGCAGCGGCGCATCCTGACCGGTGGCTCGCAGCAGGCGGCAGAGCGACTTCGCGCCGACGAGGTCGAGACGCCCGTCGACGATCACGATGTCGTATTCGGGGGCGCTCACGAGTTGGGCGGGCTCGGCCGGGATCTGGCGCACTCGATGGCTGAGGAGCTCGAGTGCGGGCAGGACCTGCTCCGAGACCGGAGCATTGGTCAACACCAGGACCTGGGCCACACGCACTCCTTCCGGACGGCGGGGTACGCCGTGCCGCAATGATACCGGGCGCCGATGGGTCACAATGGAGTCATGACGGATCCAGCGCTCGCACCGCGTAATGCTTTCGTCGGCGTGCTCATCGTCTGGGCGGTCGCCTTCGTCGCCTCGATCGGCGTGGGCATCTTCGTCGCCGAGGAGTGGCGAGTGCCGTGGCTGCTCGTGGTCTTCGGCGCGATCGTGCTCCTCTCCTTCGCCGTGCAGCTGCAGTACGGGCGCACCCAGGGCTTCATCTTCCGCGTGGGCGCCAGCACCATCGGCGCACTGCTGCTGATGGGCGTGATCTCGGTCGGCTTCGGTCTCGCCGCTCTCGTCACCTGATCAGCGGACGAGACACCCGGCCTGCTGGAGGGTAAAGTGGAGGCCATGGACCTCATGGCGCTCGAACTCTTCTTCATCGGTCTTCTGGGCCTGGCGAGCCTCGCGATCGCCTTCGTCTCGGTCGTCGTGCTGCGGAACCTCTTCCGCGGCCAGCGCTGAGCATCGTGCTCGAGCTGCCCACCGATCTCCCGGCCGACCTCGCGCCGCTCTCGTGGCTGATCGGCGTCTGGGAGGGCACCGGGGTCATCGACTATCCGGTCGGCGACGACCGTCTGCAGGGCGAGTTCACCCACCGGGTGAGCTTCAGCCATGACGGCGGCCCCTTCCTGAACTACTCCGCGACGGCGATCCTGGCGGGCGAAGACGGTGCCGTCTCGATCCCGCTCGTCGCCGAGAGCGGCTACTGGCGTCTCTCCCGGCCGGCCTCCGACTCCGACGCCGGCCCCGCACTGCTGCCGCCGCGCGCCGAGCAGGTCGTGCGCAGCGTCGACGACGTGGAGGAACTGCGCGCTCCCTCAGGCGGCTTCCCGATCGAGGTCTCGATCGCCCACGCCGACGGGACGCTCGAGCTCTACCTCGGCGAGATCAACGGTCCGCGTATCGACATCGCCTCCGACGCCATCGTGCGCGGAGCCGGGGCCAAGGAGTACGGCGCAGCCACGCGGATGTACGGCCTGGTCGACAACCACCTTCTCTGGGCCTGGGACATCGCGGCTCTCGGCACGCCGATGCGGTCTCACGCTTCCGCTCGACTCGCGAAGGTCTGACATGACCGGATTCACCGACTTCCCGGGAGCTGTGATCGCCGAGCACGGGATCGCGCACTTCGGCGACGCCTTCCGCGAGCAGCGTCGTCTCGCAGACGGAGCGGCCCTGGTTCCGCTCGGCGACCGGACGGTCATCGAAGTCGCCGGTCCCGAACGGCTGGGGTGGCTGGACTCGATCACCTCTCAGTCCGTGGGCCGACTCGCTGCCGGCGAGAGCACGGAACTGCTGGTGCTCGACCCTCAGGGGCGCGTCGAGCACGCGGCAGGGGTCGTCGACGACGGCTCGTCGACCTGGCTGATCGCCGACACCGACGACGCGGAGGCGCTCGCGACCTGGCTGACGCGCATGAAGTTCCGCACCCAGGCGACCGTGGCTGTGCGCCCCGATCTGGCGTTGCTCGGCTTCGTCGACGGTGGCGCGGCGGCTGAGCGGGCGACTGCTGCCGCATCCGCTCCGTCCGGCGCTCCGCTGATCTGGGCCGACCCCTGGCAGCGCGTGAGCGCGGGTGGTCATCAGTACGCCGAGGTCATCGATCATCCGGGCGCAGAGCTCGCGTGGAGGGTGGCGATCGCGACGACCGACGCCGCCGACGCGCTCGCCGCGACCCTGTCGTCCGAAGAGGTGGCAGGGCTCCTCGCCGCCGAGGCACTGCGCGTCGCCGCCTGGCGTCCGCGGTGGTCGGCCGAGGTCGACGAGCGCTCGCTGCCCCACGAATCGGACTGGATCCGCACCGCGGTGCACCTGAACAAGGGGTGCTACCGCGGCCAGGAGACGGTGGCCAAGGTGCACAACCTCGGACACCCGCCTCGCAGGCTCGCGGCGCTGCACCTCGACGGCAGCGAGGCGGTGCTGCCGGCAGTCGGCGATGCGGTCTTCGCCGGCGACGACGAGGTGGGGCACATCACCTCCGTCGCCAGACACCATGAAGACGGCCCGATCGCGCTCGCGATCCTGTCTCGTCGCACACCGGTGGGCGATCTCGTCGTCCGAGCCGAGGGCGTCGACATCGCCGCGACCCAGCAGGTCATCGTGCCGGCGGATGCGGGTGCCATGGCCGACATCCCGCGCCTCACCCGGCTGTCCCGTCGCCCCACCGCCCCGGATCCCCGTCAGGCGGGCTGAGCGAGGCGTGCAGGGCCCACCCGTCAGGGGAGCACCAGTCAGGGGAGCGGAGCCACCGCATCCCAGGGGAGCGTGAGCTCGCCCAGTCGCCACCTGGTCTTGCCGCCCAGCACCGGCCACCCCTGATCCCGGAGCGCCGCGACCGCGGCCAGGAACCGCTGCGTCGCGCCGAAAGTCGACAGCGGTGCTGCACGGTCCCATTCGCGGTCGAGGTCGACGAGCAGGGAGTGGATCCGCTCGCCAGGCACGTTGCGGTGGATGAGAGCCTTCGGCAGGCGCTCTGCGACGATGCTCGGATGTTCGAGGTCGGCGAGTCGGAGCGAGATCGTGAATCGCAGCGGCACCCCCGTCGGGCCCACGTCGATCCAGCTCGACACGCGCCCGATCTCATCGCAGGTGCCCTCGACGAGAAGCCCGTCACGAGACAGCCGAGTCGACATGGTGCGCCAGGCGCTCGCGACGTCGCCCTCGTCGTACTGCCGCAGCACGTTCATGGCCCGGATGACCGCGGGTCGGCGTCCGGCCGGCAGCGGCACCTCGAACCCTCCACGGGCGAACGAGACTCGGAGGTCGGGGGAGAAGGGCGTGCGCGCAGCCTGCACCTCGGCGAGCTGGCGGTTCGCAGTGGCCACTCGCTCCGGATCGATCTCGAGGCCACGCACCTCGGCATCCGAGCGGACGCGCTGCAGACGGGTCGCGAGCTCGAACGCCGTCACGCCGCTGGCTCCGTAGCCGAGGTCGATCACCAGCGGGTCTTCGGCTCGGCGGAACGCGGGGCTCGCCGCGATCCATCGATCGTTGCGGCGCAGCCGGTTCGTCCCGGTTGTGCCGCGGGTCGGCCGACCGAGAGGAGATGACGCCATACGTCAATCCTCGCAGGGCACGGGCGTGGACGCGTCGAGCTGCGCCGATAAACTGACGTCATGACTTCGAAGCGCACCCTGATCCTGCTCCGTCACGGCCGGAGCGAGTGGAACGAACTGAACCTGTTCACCGGCTGGGTGGACGTCCGCCTCAACGAGCAGGGAAAGAAGGAGGCTCAGCGCGGTGGCGAGCTGCTTGCCGAGGCCGGCATCCTGCCCGACGTGCTGCACACCTCTCTGCTCAGCCGTGCGATCCAGACCGCGAACATCGCGCTCGACGCAGCCGACCGCCTGTGGATTCCCGTGACGCGCTCGTGGCGCCTCAACGAGCGTCACTACGGCGCCCTGCAGGGCAAGGACAAGGCGCAGACCCTCGAGGAGTTCGGCCCTGAACAGTTCCAGCTCTGGCGTCGCTCGTTCGACGTGCCGCCGCCCCTGCTCGACGATGAGAGCGAGTTCAGCCAGGTCGGCGATGTGCGATACGCCGACATCGACGGCGAGGTGCCCCGCACCGAGTCGCTGAAGCTCGTGATCGACCGCCTGCTGCCGTACTGGAACGACGCGATCGTCCCCGACCTCGAGGCCGGCAAGACGGTTCTCGTCACCGCCCACGGCAACTCGCTGCGCGGCCTGGTGAAGCACCTCGAGGGCATCAGCGACGACGACATCGCCGAACTCAACATCCCCACCGGCATTCCGCTGGTCTACGAGCTCGACGAGAACAACGTCCCGACCGGCCCCGGTCGTTACCTCGACCCCGAGGCCGCTGCCGCAGGCGCCGCCGCCGTGGCTGCGCAGGGCAAGAAGTAGCACCGGACGACGAAGGGGGCGGATGCTGTCAGCATCCGCCCCCTTCTTCTCTGTCGTGACGCCTCAGGCGTGACCGAACTCGCGCTGCTGCTCGGCTGCCAGGGGGATGTCCTCCTCTTCGACGCGCCAGTCACCGGTCGCGAGGTACACGACCTTCTTGGCGACGGCGACGGCGTGGTCGGCGAAGCGCTCGTGGTAGCGGCTGGCGAGCGTGGCGTCGACCGTCGCGGTCGCCTCGCCCTTCCAGTTGTCGCTGAGCACCTTCTCGAACACGCTGGCGTGCAGCTCGTCGATGTCATCGTCGGTGTTGCGGATGGTGTCGGCCAGGCGCAGGTCCTGGGTGCGCAGCAGCTCCGAGAGAGTGCGCGAGATCTCGACGTCGAGCTCGCCCATCTTGGTGAAGGTGCCCTTGAGGCCCTTCGGGATCGCGCGCTCCGGGAAGCGGAGGCGAGCGAGCTGGGCGATGTGCTCTGACATGTCACCCATGCGCTCGAGCGAGGCGCTGACACGCAGCGCGATCACCACGATGCGCAGGTCGCGGGCGACGGGCTGCTGACGGGCGAGGATCTCGATGGCCTGCTCGTCGAGCTTGACCGCCAGCTCGTCGATCTTCGCGTCGTCGGCGATGACCTCTTCGGCGAGCTCGACGTCGCTGGTGGCGAACGCACGCGTCGCCTTGTCGATCGAGACCGTGACGAGGTCGGCGATCTCCACGAGACGGGACTGCAGGTCCTCGAGGGACTGGTGGAAGACTTCGCGCATGTGGGCGCAACCTTTCATTCGGGTCTCGACTGTGGTGACAGCGCGAGACGGCTGGGTCGTCCGCGCGGGAGGAGAGGTCCGCGCTCCCGCACAGGCCCGAAAGCGATTGTCTGCTTCGAAGGTTAACGAACGGTGCCCAGCACGTGAATAGTACTTCTCGCGTTGTTGCCAGCACAGGAGAACCCGCCGATCCGGCGGTGAACGCACTCTACGCTGTGGTTATGACCTTGCCGCAGATCGCGCTGCTCGCGTTGGCCGTCGGCCTCGTGATCGGCATCGGCCTATCGCTTCTCATCGCCTGGGCGTACCGCGCCAGGGCACGGGTCGCCGACGAGACGTCACTCGCCGTTCCGGCGGGCGTCACCGCGGTGCTGGGCAGCATGGACGACGCAGCCTGCGTGGTCGATTCCTCGGGGCTCGTGCTCGCCGTCTCCAAAGCAGCCACGCGATTCGGCATAGAGGTGGGAGCACCGCTGGAGAATCCCGAGCTGCGTCAGCTCGTGCGCGGCGGCCGCAACGACGGCGGCTCGGCGACCGAATCCCTGCGCATCACACGGGGCGGGCTCAGCCTCGATCCCCGACTCGTCTCGGCACGCGCGAGTGTGATCAGCCCCCGCATGACCCTGCTGATCATCCGCGATGTCACCGAGCAGGAGCGCCTGGATCAGATGCGCCGCGATTTCGTCGCCAACACCAGCCACGAGCTCAAGACCCCGGTCGGTGCGGTGACCCTGCTGGCCGAGGCCATCGAGTCCGCGGCGGACGATCCTGCGCAGGTGCGCCATTTCGCCACCCGGATCTCGGCCGAGGCCGCTCGTCTCGGTCAGCTGACCGGCCGCATCATGAGTCTGTCGAGGCTCCAGACCGATGACGCGCTGTCGGACGTGCGCCCCGTCTCGATCGACGAGGTGCTGGCGACCGCCCTCGAGGCGCATGTCGTGCAGGCCGACTCGGCCGGGGTCGAGCTCGCTCGCGGCGGCGACCGGGGAGTCTGGGTGCGCGGTGACTCGCAGATCCTGATCGAGGCGTTCGGCAACCTCATCGCCAACGCGATCGTCTACTCCCCGAGGGGGTCCCGCGTCGGCATCGGAGTGAAGGCCGACGACGGTGTCGTCGAGATCGCGGTGTCCGACCAGGGCATCGGCATCGCGGAGGCGGATCGAGAGCGGATCTTCGAGCGCTTCTACCGTGCAGACGAGGCGAGGTCGCGCCGCACCGGCGGAACCGGACTCGGACTCTCGATCGTCAAGCACGCCACACAGCGCCACGGTGGCGAGGTGCGCCTCTGGTCGCGCCCCGGACGAGGCTCGACCTTCACCATCAGGCTTCCCACGATCGATGCTCCCCCGAGCATCGACAGGGACAAGAAGAACAAGAAGAAGCGCGAGCGCAAGGCGGCGAAGGCCGCAGCTCGCGTCCGAAACGGAGAGAACGCATGACCCGCATCCTTCTCGTCGAAGACGAGCCCGACCTCGCCGACCCGCTCGCCTATCTGCTGCGCCGAGAGGGGTACGAGGTCGAGATCGCCGAGGACGGCCCGGGGGCGCTGACCGCGTTCCGCGAGCGCGGCGCCGATGTGGTGCTCCTCGACCTGATGCTGCCCGGCATGCCGGGCACCGAGGTGTGCCGGCAGATCCGCTCGACCTCTGCCGTGCCGATCATCATGGTCACGGCCAAGGACTCGGAGGTGGACATCGTCGTCGGGCTCGAGCTCGGCGCCGACGACTACGTCACCAAGCCGTACTCGTCGCGTGAGCTGCTGGCTCGGATGCGTGCTGTGCTGCGCCGCGTGGTCCAGGCCGACAGCGAGCTCGACGAGCGCGTGCTCGACGGCGGCCGCGTCTCACTCGACATCGACCGCCACACGGTGACGGTCGCCGGTCAGCAGATCAACATGCCGCTGAAGGAGTTCGAGCTTCTCGAGGTGCTCATGCGCAACTCGGGTCGCGTGCTCACGCGCGGCCAGCTGATCGACCGGGTGTGGGGCAGCGACTACTTCGGCGACACCAAGACCCTCGACGTGCACATCAAGCGCATCCGCTCGCGGATCGAGGAGAACCCGGGCGAGCCGGTCATGCTCGTCACCGTCCGGGGCCTCGGCTACCGCTTCGAGGGCTGAGCGAGGGCTGAGCCCCAGCGCCGTACAGAAGAGGCCGTCACCCCGGGGGTGACGGCCTCTTCTTCAGCGTGTGCGCCGGATCACTCCGAGGGAGCGGGGGCGGCCGTGTCGGACGGGACCGGCTCAGGCGTGGGGGTCGACTTCGTGGCGCTGGGCACCAGGTCGGCGTAGTACGGCAGCGCGCCGTCGAGAACCGGGACCTCGGTCTTGGTGCCGGCGCCGTCACCCGACTGGAAGTGGATCTCGATCGTCGCACCGGGCATCGTGTCGAGGTCTTCGATGCGCAGCGGCTCCTCGTCGGCGCCGAAACTGACGGTCTTGCCTGCGGGCACCGACACGGTGAACGGGTCGAGCCCGTCGATCGTCATCGTGAGCGTGGCCTTCTCGGTGGTCGGGTTCACGACGGCGGCGACGAAGTTGCCGACGGAGCCGTCTTCGTTCGCGACGATGAACGCGTTGCGCACGTCGATCGGGCCGTCCGAGTCCGAGACGTTGACGCCGTCCGAGGCCGAGTACTGGACCTCCGTCGACTGCGGCGTAATGAACGTGCAGCCGGTCGCGCCGAGAAGAACGAGGGCGCTGATGGCGGCAGACGCAACAAGGCGCGATTTCACGGGTCCTCCTGAGGTCCGACGGGATATCCGCATCCATTCTATGCGCATGCGGGGTGCCCCCTGAGGACGTGGAGGCGCGAACCTTAGCGCATTCCCCCTGTGGTATCCTTGAGGTTGCCGAAAGGACAAGTTTTTATGCTTTTTGAGGTTGGCGAAACTGTCGTCTATCCGCACCATGGCGCTGCGACCATCATCGAGGTCAAGGAGCGCATCATCAAGGGTGAGGCGAAGAAATACCTGAAGCTCAACGTCACCCAGGGGGACCTCATCATCGAGGTGCCCGCTGAGAACGTCGATCTCGTCGGGGTCCGCGATGTCATCGGCCGAGAGGGCCTCGACGCTGTGTTCGAGGTGCTTCGCGCGCCGTTCACCGAAGAGCCGACCAACTGGTCGCGTCGTTACAAGGCGAACCTCGAGAAGCTCGCCTCCGGCGATGTCATCAAGGTGAGCGAGGTCGTGCGCGACCTGTGGCGTCGTGACCAGGACCGCGGGCTGTCTGCGGGTGAGAAGCGGATGCTGGCCAAGGCGCGTCAGATCCTCATCTCCGAGCTCGCGCTCGCTGAGAAGACCGACGAGGACAAGGCGAGCGCACTGCTCGACGAGGTCCTCGCGTCCTGAGTGGACTGAGAGAAGGCGGGTGCTTCGGCATCCGCCTTTTTTCGTGCGCGCCGGTAACGTGAACCTGGTGAGCATGCTTCCCGTTCCTGACACCGCGATCATCGTCGTCGCCGCCGGCTCCGGCACCCGACTGGATGCCGGGGCGCCCAAGGCGTTCGTCGGCATCGACACGCATTCGATCCTCCGCCACGCGCTCGACGGCGTCTTCGCCGCCGCCCCCGCCCAGGTCATCGTCGTCGCGCCTGCCGGGTTCGAGGGCGACGCCGAGACCGAGGTCCGCGCAGCCGCGGGCGACCGCATCGATCTCGGCAGGGTCGTGACGGGCGGGGCTACGCGGCAGGAGTCCGTCTCCGCCGGACTCGGAGCGCTGTGGGGCGATGTCACGCGAGTGCTCGTCCATGACGCGGCGCGCGCTCTGACGCCCCCCGAGATCATCGATGCGGTGGCGGCGGCCATCGACGGCGAGAGCGGGGTGATCCCGACGCTCCCGGTCGTCGACACGCTGAAGCGGGTCGAGGGGGATGCCGTCATCGCGCCGGTCGATCGCTCCGAGCTCGCCGCGGCACAGACTCCTCAGGGGTTCCCGCGGGCTCTGCTCGAGGCCGCATACGAAGCGGCGGCCGCGTCGGGCATCGAGTACACCGACGATGCGGCGCTGTTCGCGGCGGCCGGGCATCTCGTGCGACAGATCGCCGGGTCGCCTCGCGGATTCAAGATCACCACGCCGGCCGACCTCGAGCGCGCCCGTCATCTGCTGGCGGACGTGCAGACGCCGACGTCCGTGCCGGACTCCGCACCGGACTCCACATGGACCGGACCCCGGGTCGGGCTCGGCACGGATGTGCACGCGTTCGGCGGAGACGGCAACCTGTGGCTGGCCGGCATCGAGTGGCCGGGTGAGCGAGCGCTCTCGGGTCACTCCGACGGCGACGCCGTGGCCCACGCGATGGTCGACGCCCTGCTGGGCGCCGCGGGGCTCGGCGACATCGGCGAGCACTTCGGCACCGCGCACCCCGAGTACGCCGGTGCTCACGCAGAGGTCTTCCTCGCCCGCACCCGCGAGCTCCTCCACGAAGCGGGCTATGCGATCGGCAACGTGTCGGTGCAGTTCCAGGGCAATCGACCGCGCTTCAGCGGCCGCCGTGCCGAGGCTGAGCGGGTGCTCTCGGCGGCACTCGGCGGCGCGCCGGTCTCAGTCACGGCCACCACCACCGACGGCTTGGGGTTCCCCGGGCGCGGTGAGGGCATCGCGGTGACGGCGGTCGCCATGGTCCACCCGACCTGACGCTGCGGACGGCATCGGGGAATGCGTCGGCATCCGCCGTCGTTGTCGGACATCGTCGTGCGGCAGTCGCATGCGGAGAAGGAGGCGTCATGAGGATTCTCGTCATCGGAGCCGGCGGTCAGGTCGGACGAACCGCCGTCCACGCACTGGACGGTCATGAGATCATCGCCGCGTCGCGCAGCAGTGAGCCCTCGGTGGACGTCACGGATCCGGCTTCCGTCGAACGCCTGTTCGCGACAGTCGGCCAGGTCGATGCCGTGATCGTCGCGGTGGGGGAGGTGCCGTTCCGGCCCCTCGACGGGTTGACCCGTGGAGACTACGAATCCGCTTTCCGCGGCAAGGTGCTGTCGCAGCTCGACGTCGTGCGCATCGGCACGTCGTTCGTGCGCGACCGCGGGTCGTTCACCCTGACCTCCGGCATCCTCGCGCGTGAGCCCATCGCTGCGGGCGCCGCCGCGTCGTTCGCGAACGGGGCCGTCGAGTCCTTCGTGCTCGCGGCGGCCACCGAACTGCCCCGCGGCATCCGCATCAACGCCGTGAGCCCGTCGGTGCTCGAGGATGCGCCGTCGTATCACTCGTCGTTCCCCGGCTTCGTGCCCGTGTCGTCGCACCGCGTCGGACAGGCGTACGCGAAGAGCGTGCTCGGAGTGCAGACCGGGCAGGTGTTCCCGGTCGACTGAGGGTCGGCGAGGCGGTTCGAGGGCCCGGGGTCACACCCAGTCAACGGGATCGGCGGCCCGGTAAGCTTGTGCGGTGACTCTCCGCCTCTACGACACCCGCGCACAGCAGCTGCGCGACTTCGTGCCGCTCGATCCCGAGAACGTCACGATGTATGTCTGCGGACCCACTGTGCAGTCAGGCCCCCACATCGGGCACGTCCGCGCAGCTCTGAGCTTCGATCTGCTGCGACGCTGGCTGACGCACCGCTACGGCCGGGTCACGTTCGTGCGCAACGTCACGGACATCGACGACAAGGTGCTCGCGAACGCGACCGACACCGAGCCCTGGTGGGCGCTGGCGTACCGGATGGAGCAGGAGTTCACCGCGGCGTATGCCGGAGTCGGCATCCTTCCGCCGACCTACGAGCCCCGCGCGACCGCCTCCGTGCCCCAGATGCAGGAGATCATCGCGACCCTCATCGAGCGCGGTCATGCGTACCCTGCGCCGGACGGCTCGGGAGATGTCTATTTCGACGTGCGCTCGTGGTCGGAATACGGATCACTGACGAATCAGTCGATCGACGCCATGGAGGCAGCGGAGGACGCCGACCCCCGAGGCAAGCGCACCCCTCAGGACTTCGCGCTCTGGAAGGGCGCGAAGGCCGATGAGCAGGCGGATGCCACGTGGCAGTCTCCCTGGGGCGCGGGCCGCCCCGGCTGGCACATCGAGTGCTCGGCGATGTCGAAGCGCTACCTCGGCCCCGAGTTCGACATCCACGGCGGCGGACTCGATCTGCGCTTCCCGCACCACGAGAACGAGCTCGCGCAGTCGACCGCTGCCGGAGACCGGTTCGCGAGGTACTGGGTGCACAACGGCCTCGTGACGGTGGGCGGGCAGAAGATGTCGAAGTCCCTCGGCAACTTCACGCTCGCTCGCGACGTGCTCGCCGAGCGCGACCCGCAGGTCGTGCGCTACGCGCTCGCCGCCGCGCACTACCGGTCGAGCCTCGACCTCTCGGAGTCGTCGTGGGCCGAGGCCGAGGCGGCGCTGGGGCGGATCCGCACGTTCGTCGAACGCGCGGAGCGCATGCTCCCTCAGACGATCGGCTTGGCGGAGCCCACCCCGATGCCCGACGCCTTCGCGACCGCGATGGATGACGACCTCGGCATTCCCCAGGCGCTCGGGGTGCTGCACGACACGGTGCGCGCAGGCAACGCGGCGCTCGACGCGGGCGACATCGACGGTGCGGCCTCGGCGAGGCACGAGGTCACCGCGATGCTCGACGTGCTCGGATTCGATCGTGTCGGTGAGGCGTCGGGACGCGGCGACGCGCAGGCGTCCGCTCTCGACGCGCTCGTGCAGACGATGATCACGCAGCGTGCGCAGGCGCGCGCTGACAAGGACTGGGCGGCGGCCGATCGCATTCGTGATGCGATCGCCGCCGCAGGAATCACGCTGGAGGACTCTCCGGCCGGAACTCATTGGAGTATCGATGGCTAAGCCAGGCAACCCCTCAGCGGGCAAGGGCAAGAAGAAGGGCCCGAGCAAGGGCACAGGCGGACTCGGGCGCAAGGCGCTCGAGGGCCGCGGACCGACCCCCAAGGCCGAGGACCGCGCATGGCACCCTGCCGGCAAGCGCAAGGCCGCGGCCGAGCGCTATGCGGCGTCCGGCGGAAAGGGAAAGCCGGGGCAGCGTCAGACCGCCGGCGGCAACCCCAACCGCTCGGCGCGCGCGAAGGACAACACCACCGAGGTCGAGGTCGTCACCGGCCGCAACTCGGTGCTCGAGGCTCTGCGTGCGAAGATCCCCGCGTCGGCGTTCTACATCGCGCAGCGCGTCGAGATGGACGACCGCGTGAAGGAGATGCTGTCGCTCGCCACCAACCGCGGCATCCCGGTGCTCGAGGTCACGCGCCAGGAGCTCGACCGCATGGCCGGGTACGACGGGGTGCACCAGGGCGTCGCCGTCAAGGTTCCGCCCTACGAGTACGCCCACCCGCAGGATCTGCTCGAGGCAGTGATCGACAAGGGCGAGGTTCCGCTGTTCGTCGCCCTCGACGGCATCACCGACCCGCGCAACCTCGGCGCGATCATCCGCTCGACCGGTGCTTTCGGCGGCCACGGCATCATCCTGCCGCAGCGTCGCTCGGCCGGTGTGAACTCCGCGGCCTGGAAGACCAGCGCCGGCGCGGCAGCGCGTGTGCCGGTCGCTCTCGCGACGAACCTCACGACGCAGCTCAAGGAGTTCAAGAAGCAGGGTGTGTTCGTGCTCGGCCTCGACGGCGACGGCGACGTGATGCTGCCCGAGCTGCAGCTCGCAGACCGTCCTGTCGTGATCGTCACCGGTTCCGAGGGCAAGGGCCTGTCGCGCCTCGTCGCCGAGACCTGCGACCAGATCGTGTCGATCCCGATCTCTGCTGTGACCGAGTCGCTCAACGCCGGTATCGCGACCTCGGTCGCGCTGTACCAGGTGTCGACCATCCGCAACGCGAAGAAGTAGGGGAGAAGCTCATGGCTCGCATCGTCGTGCTCGGGGGAACCGGCTATGCCGGCCGCCACATCGTCTCGGAAGCGGTCAGCCGCGGGCACGAGGTCGTCTCGGTCTCTCGCTCCGCACCGTCGAACCCGGTCGAGGGTGCGCAGAACGTCCAGGGGTCCGTGCTCGACCTCGCGAGCCTGGGCGACGTCTTCGACGGTGCTGACGCCGTCGTGTCGGCATTGTCTCCTCGCGGCGACATGGAGAACTCGGTGCTCGATGCGCTCGGCGGCCTCGTCGAGAAGCTGAGCGGCACCGAGACGCGCGTCGGCGTGGTCGGCGGCGCGGGCGGAAGCCTGATCGCCCCCGGAGGGCCCCGACTCTTCGACCAGGGCTTCCCGGAGGAGTACAAGCACGAGGCGCAGGTCGGCATCGACTCGCTCGCGCTGCTGGAGCAGACCGACGACTCGCTCGACTGGTTCTTCATCCACCCCGCCGAGGTCTTCGGACCCTGGGCGGAGGGCGAGCGCACCGGTCACTACCGCGATGGCGGCGACGTCATCGTGCGCGACGCCGACGGCAAGTCGTTCATCTCCGGTGGCGACTTCGCCGTCGCCGTGGTCGACGAGATCGAGCAGGGCAACCACCACCGCGAGCGCTTCACGGTCGGTTACTGAGGCTGCACGGTCAGACCAGGTCGCGCCAGTCGACCTCGTCGTCGTCATCGGCGACCGGATTCGTGCCGGTGACGACGGGCAGGCTCATCGTCTCGGTGGGCGGGCCCATGATGGTCGCCTCGTCGCGGCGGTGCCGCAGCACCTCGTTGATGTAGCTCGTCAGCACCTCGGCGAGCGGAACGGAGCGTCCCTGGGCCTGTGACAGGTACCACCGGTGCTCGAGGACCTGGTGGAACACCTCGGCGGGTTCGAGCTTGGCCCGCAGCTCCCAGGGGATCGCACGGACGACCGGTTCGAAGACGCGGGTCAGCCACTCGTGCGCGTACATCTCCTCGTCGGCCCACTGCTTGGTCGAGCGCGCGCGGAACTCATCGAGGTCGTTGAGCAGGCGTCGAGCCTGGTTCTCTTCGACGTCGAGGCCGGTCAGACGGATCAGGCGACGCTGGTGGTGTCCCGCGTCCACGACCTTGGGCTGGATCTCGACGACGGTGCCGTCGGAGGTCGTCGACATCGACATCTCATCGATGTCGAACCCGAGGGCGTTGAGACGCTCGACACGTTCGGTGATGCGCCAGGTCTCGGCAGAGGCGAAAGACTCCTGCGCGGTCAACTCGGCCCACAGCGATCGATATGACGAGACGATGCCGTCGGCGATCGCGACCGCATCGACGCCGTGCTCCAGGCGCCCGCCGGCGGCGAGGTCCATGATCTCGCCGGCGATGTTGGTGCGGGCGAGATCGAGATCGTAGGCGCGCTGGCCGTCGGTCAGTCCCTCCTCGTGCAGCTCGCCGGTCTCGGCATCGACGAGGTAGGCCGCGTACGCACCGGCGTCGCGCCGAAAGAGCGTGTTCGACAGCGACACGTCGCCCCAGTAGAAGCCGACGTTGTGGAGGCGCACGAGCAGCACGGCCAGGGCGTCGACGAGACGCGTGGCGGTGTCGGGGCGCAGCACGCGGGTGAAGAGGGCACGGTAGGGCATGGAGAACCGCAGGTGCGATGTGACGAGGGCGGCAGCGAGCGGCTCGCCGTCGGCATCCGAGCGCCCGGCGATCACTGCGACGCGGTCGACGCAGGGCACGTCGAGCCTGGCGAGGTTGCCGAGCATCTCGTACTCGCGCCTCGCCATCTCATCGGTCGTCTCCTTGACGGCGACGACCTTGCCCGACAGATCGGCGAACCGCACGAGATGCCGCGAGAGTCCCTTCGGGAGCGACACGATCAACTCGGACGGCCACTTGGCGAGCGGTGTCGACCAGGGCAGCGCGAGCAGCCCCGGATCGATCGAGCTCGCGGTGATCCGCAGCGCATCCTGCATGTCTCTCCAGTCGGTGGGGGAAAAGAAGAAGCGGCGCGGGCGACCGAAGTCAGCCCGCGCCGCGTCCGTGGATCCGATCAGGCGGAGACGATCGGCTTGTCGTTCAGGCGCACACCCGACTCGATGTCGAACGCGTGCACGTGGCCCGCGTTCGCCGCGAGGGTGACGGTCTCGCCGGCGTTGGGGTGGCTGCGGCCGTCGACACGAGCGACCAGGTCGGCGCGCTTGCCGTTGATCTCGGTGTGACCGTAGAGGTAGCCGTCTGCGCCGAGCTCCTCGACGAGGTCGACGACGACCGACAGGCCCTTGCCGTCGGCCGGGCCGACGGTGATGTCCTCGGGGCGCACACCGACCGTGACCTGCGAGCCGTTGGCGCGGCCGACCGTGTCGCGGTCGAGCGGGACGACCTCGGTGCCGAAGCGCACGCCGCCCTCAGCCAGGTCTGCGCTGAACAGGTTCATGGCAGGCGAGCCGATGAAGCCGGCGACGAACACGTTCTCGGGCTTCTCGTACAGGTCGCGCGGCGTTCCGACCTGCTGGAGCAGGCCGTCCTTGAGCACGGCGATGCGGTCGCCCATGGTGAGCGCCTCGGTCTGGTCGTGCGTGACGTAGACCGTGGTGACGCCGAGACGACGCTGCAGCGACGCGATCTGCGTGCGGGTCTGGACGCGGAGCTTGGCGTCGAGGTTCGACAGCGGCTCGTCCATGAGGAAGACCTGGGGCTGACGGACGATCGCACGGCCCATGGCGACACGCTGACGCTGACCACCCGAGAGGGCCTTCGGCTTGCGGGTCAGGTACTCCTCGAGGTCGAGCAGCTTCGCGGCCTCCAGAACGCGGGTCGCACGCTCTTCCTTGCCGACGCCGGCGATCTTGAGCGCGAAGCCCATGTTCTCGGCGACGGTCATGTGCGGGTACAGCGCGTAGTTCTGGAACACCATCGCGATGTCGCGGTCCTTCGGCGGCACGTCGGTGACGTCGCGGTCACCGATCAGGATGCGCCCTGCGTTGACCTCTTCGAGGCCGGCGAGCATGCGAAGCGATGTGGACTTTCCGCAGCCGGACGGGCCGACGAGGACGAGGAACTCGCCGTCGGCGACCTCGAGGTTGAGCTTGTCGACAGCCGGGCGGGTTCCGCCGGGGTAGAGGCGGGTGGCCTCGTCGAAAGTCACAGATGCCATTGTGTTTCTCCTTCACCGGCAGGTACGTGCCGGACGATCCGTAGTGATAGAGCGGCGGAGCGATCCACCGTGACCCCTCATCGGGTCGGAATCAGTATGGCAGAAGCTCGTCCATCTGGGTATTTCTCAGCCTGGCTGGTTAACATCGATCTCGGCCGCCTTTCGCGGCGTTCGCCGCCCGAGTGGCGTCCGGGGCCACCCTGCCCCCCTGAGACTGTCTAGAGGAACGATGTCGAGCGACGAGACGCCGAACGTCCCCAGCCCTCGCAACACGCGTGAGGCCGTGCGGGAGAAGGCCCAGAAGGTGCACGCCCAGCAGTCGAGGGCGCGCGTGATGCGACGGATCATCCTCGGCGCGATCGCCATCGTCGCCGTGGGCGCCATCGGCACCGCCATCACCCTCGCCGTCTCGGCGCAGGTGTCGAAGCCCCAGCTCACGCCGGGCGGCATGGACGACGACGGCATCCTCGTCTCGGACATCAGTGCGTCCGCGATGTCGGATTCGACGGTCGCACCCCCGAGCCCGGAAGAGACGGAAACGGGTGGCGAGGCCACGCCGACCCCCGAGCCCACCACGTCGAGCACGGTGGACATCCACATCTACGTCGACTACCTGTCGCCGGATGCCGGCGAGTTCGAGCGCGCGAACGCGCGTCAGCTCGTCAACTGGATCTCCGAGGGGGCGGCCACCGTCACCTACCACCCGGTCGCCCTGCTCACCGCGAGCTCGAACGGCACCAAGTACTCGCTGCGTTCCGCGGCAGCCGCGGCCTGCGTCGCCACGCACTCGCCCGCGCAGTTCTACGCGTTCAACCACGACCTGCTCGACGATCAGCCAGAGGTGAACACCGACGGCTTCTCGGATGCGCAGCTGGCCGACATCGCCGGTGCAGTCGGCTCGGACAACGTGAAGAGCGTCCGATCGTGCATCGAGGACCAGGACTACGTCACGTGGGCGAAGGAAGCCACCTCGCGCGCTCTCGAGGGCCCGCTCGTCGGCTCGGACGATCTCGTGCTCACGGCCGCTCCCATGATCGTCGTGAACGGCGAGGCCTATGTGGGCGCGCTCGACGACCCGAGCGAGTTCTCGCAGTTCGTGCTCACCGTAGCCAGCGACGCCTACTACGCCACGGAGACCCCGACGCCGGCCCCGACGCCCACCGAGACCACGGAGCCCGCTCCCTCGGAGACTCCCGCGTCGTAGTTCGTCGGCCCCCGCCGCCCATCGCTAAGCTGGGAGGCGTCCGCCGACTTGGCGCAATTGGTAGCGCACCGTACTTGTAATACGGGGGTTGCAGGTTCGAGTCCTGTAGTCGGCACCAGACGCGAAGGCCCGCGTACCCTTGACAGCACCGGGGACGCGGGCCTTCTTCGTGTCTGGGCGAGGAGCTTTGCCCATGCCTCCGCCTCGCGGCGAGAGGCTCACCGCAGGCCGTCTTCGCAATCGCTCCCCGGTCGTGCTCTCGACCACAGCTCGTACTCGCCACCGTCGTCCGTGTCGATCAACCATGGAGGGAACTCGACGTACCGGTCCATGGCCAGGCTCCACGACGCGTCCGCTCGCGTCGATTCGGGGTCGTCGGCGGGCAGTTCATCCTCTGTCGTCCAGTGCTCCGCCGGGTGGTCCTTCGCCCAGTCGTAGATGAGCTGACCGGTGTCGGACCAGTCACGTTCGTTCATGCTCTCGGCGATGTCGGCAGGCATCCGCATGCGTTCCGACGTGCTGTAGTCGTATGTGCAGGAGTAGGTTCGCCCGTCGTCGCCGACATAGCTCAGGGAGATCGTCACGTCGGTGGTGAGCCACGGCCTCTGGCCTATGACGATCACGGCGACGAGGGCCCCGATGACGACCACGGCGGTCGCAGTGAGCGCGATCAGCCATCGCACACCCCGTCGCCTTCGGAAGAGTCCGGAAGGCGGCGGATCAGAACGAGTCACCGGCGGTTCCTTTCCCATCGCAGGCGTCCAGCTGCGCGGCATGCGCAGCATCCGCAGGTTGCAGCGAGCTGACCCCGCGTGATGTCACCAAGTTACCGCGCCTCATCGGCGAGCGGCGGGTGCGCGCCGAGGACGCGCTGCGAGGCGGAGCCGGCGAAGGAGTGCTCCGCGGGCGAGTGACACGCGACGTCACACACGAAATAGTGCGCGGGGGTGACGGGTTGTCCCGAGTATGACTCGTATCGGAAACAGTGATCTTGACGTCTTCCCGCTCTCGCTCGGCGGCAACGTATTCGGCTGGACGGCCGATCGCGAGGCATCGTTCGCGGTGCTCGACGCGTTCGTCGACGGGGGTGGCGACTTCATCGACACGGCAGACGGCTACAGCGCCTGGGTGCCCGGCAACTCGGGCGGCGAGAGCGAGACGATCATCGGCGAGTGGCTCGCGTCCCGCCAGCCGAAGGGCGTCGTCGTCGCGACCAAGGTGAGCCAGCACCCGGACTTCAAGGGCCTCTCGGCGTCGAACGTCCGCAGGGCCGCCGAGGCATCGCTCGCTCGCCTGGGTGTCGACACGATCGACCTCTACTACGCGCACTTCGACGATGAGACCGTTCCGCTGGAGGAGACGGTCGCGGCCTTCGGCGAGCTCGTCTCGGACGGTCTCGTGCGCCACGTCGCGGTGTCGAACTACACGGCAGAGCGCATCCGCGAGTGGGTCGAGATCGCCCGCCGCACAGGAGTCGCGCTGCCGGTCGCCGTGCAGCCGCACTACAACCTCGTGCACCGGAACGACGTCGAGGAGACGATCATCCCGGTGGCCCAGGAGTTCGGCCTCAGCCTCGTGCCCTACTACTCGCTGGCGAGCGGCTTCCTCACCGGCAAGTACCGCTCGGTCGACGTCGAAGGGCAGACGTCTCCGCGTGCCTCCGGCGCGGCGAAGTACGCGACCGAGGCGGGACTGCGGATCATCGACACCCTCGAGGAGATCGGTGACGCGCACGGAGCCTCGATCGCTGCGACCTCGCTGGCCTGGCTGCGTGCCCAGCCGACGGTCGCCGCCCCCATCGCGAGCGCCCGGACGGTCGAGCAGGTTCCCGATCTCCTCGCCGGCGCGCGTCTCGAGCTGACCCCTGACGAGGTCGACGCTCTGAACCGCGTCTCGGAGTGGACCCCGGCGAAGGCCTGAGACCGCTCGCTCTGCCCTCCACCCCGACCTAGGGGCCGGAGGGCAGAGCGTCGTCGTCGACGAGACCGAGCCGGTGCGCCAGAATCACCAGGTGGATGCGGTCGCGGGATCCGAGCTTCGAGAGGATCCTGCCCACGTGGGTCTTGACGGTGGATTCGCTGACGAACAGCGCCTGGGCGATCTCTGCGTTCGTGAGACCGCGCGCGATCTCGACGAAGACGTCGCGCTCACGGTCGGTGAGGTCCGCCGTGACATCGTCGATCGCACGGGCCTGTGGTGCGGGCATCGCACCGAGCGTCGGCGTCACATGCTCCAACAGCATCCGTGTGATCCGAGGCGAGAGCGCGGCATCACCCCTGTGAATGGCGCGGATCGCCGCGATCATCTCGTGCCGCTGTGCGTCCTTCAGCAGGAATCCGCTCGCTCCGGCGCGGATCGCCCCGAAGGCGTACTCGTCGAGATCGAACGTCGTCAGCACCAGGACACGGGTCTGCGGGTGCTCGCGGACGATGGCCGCGGTCGCGGCGATCCCGTCGAGCCCGGGCATCCGGATGTCCATGAGCACCAGGTCGGGGCGCAGCTCGGCCGCCTGGGCGATCGCGTCGTGCCCGTCCGCGGCCTCGCCGACCACGACCATGTCGGCCTCGGCGTCGAGCACCATCCGGAATCCGACGCGGATGAGGGCCTGGTCGTCGACGAGCAGCAGCCTGATCGGCTCGGTCATGGTCTTTCCTCCGGGTCGCGGTCTGTCGGGTCAGGCGGCGTCGTGGGGAGCTCGGCGCGCAGCATCCACAGCCCGCCGTCGACGGGATCGGAGGCGATGGTTCCTCCCGAGTGCGCTGCGCGCTCGGCGAGACCGCGCAGGCCGAACCCCGATGCGCCGACAAGGCCGGTGACGCCGTCGTTCACGATCTCGATGGTCACCGCATCCGCGGCGTGCACGAGTCGGACCTCGATCGACGTCGCCGCGGGTGCATGCCTCATGGCGTTAGTCACGCCCTCTTGCACGATGCGCCCGACCGCGTGAGCCAGAGCGGGGGAGAGCGGGGCGGCCCCGGTGACCGAGAGCGACACCGGGAAGCCGGCTCGCTGTGCCGCAGCGACCGTCTCCTGCGGGGGCGTCGGCTCGAGTGGAGCGAGGGGCAGCGGCGAATCGTCGGCCCGGAGCACGCCGAGCATCGCACGCATCTCGGTGAGTGCGCTGCGAGCCGTCTCCGCGGCCGAGGATGCCGCCGATCGTGCCTGCGCTCGATCCGGGGTGGCAGCCGCTCCCTCGGACAGCGCGACGATCACGGTGAGCGAGTGGGAGACGATGTCGTGCATCTCACGGGCGATGCGGGCGCGCTCGCCTGCCGCGGCCAGCTGCGCCTGCTGATCGCGTTCGACGAGCAGCTGACGGGAGCGGTCGATCACGGCAGCGAGGTAGCGCTTGCGCCCACCCACGTTCACACCGATCAGTGTGCCGATCAGCCCGAGGACGAGCGACATCACGACGGCGTTCGCGGCGACCTGCAGAATGATGACGCCGGTGAGCGTGAGCAGTCCGCCGAGCGCGGCGAGCGACCCGAGGGCGATGCCGAACCCCGTCCATGCGGCCCGCGACGATCGGTACACCGCGAGCGAGTAACAGGTGACGAGCAGCAGCGGGGAGCCGATCGGCTGCAGCGCGAAGAGGAATCCGGCCTCGAGTGCGAAGGACGCGACGAACGGCACGAGCGGCCCTCGACGCCGCCACAGGAGCGTGGCGCAGGCTGCGACGACGGACGCGGGCACCAGGATCGCGATGCCGATGGCGAGGGGCATCGGAAGGTCGCGGGTGATGACGCCGGCCGGCACGAGCGAGAGCAACAGGCACACGAGGGTGATCAGGACGTCGGCGAACACCGGATGCCGCGCCCAGAAACGGCGCAGAATGCCCGGGGGACGCGGCAGCCGCAGCCCCTCGTCCTCGCGGACTGAGGTGCTGCGGCTGCGCGTGCGGGTCACCGGGCGACTCTACGCGGGTTCATCGATCTCGCGATCTCGCGGTCACGCATCGCGCGTGCGGAGCACGGCCCAGGCGCCGAGCATGCCCGCGGCGACCCAGGCTGCCAGCGTGAGGTAGGCGACTGGAGCCTCGAGTGCAGCGCCCTCGGGGAGGATCGCGCTCTGGGCTGCGGCCACCGGGAGGTAGGCCGCGGCGTCCATGACCCAGGCCCAGGCCTCGCCGGCGACGGCGAAGAAGCTCGCGACGATCGGCAGCACGAACAGCAGGCCGACCGTCGCGGCGATCGCTCCGGCACCCGAGCGCAGGATGAACCCGAACGCCACCCCGATCAGGGCGAACACCGCCATGGCGAGCGACGAGACCACGATGGGCAGGAACGATGCTGCGGGGTCGCCCCAGTCGATGCCCTGATCCCGCGAGGCGACGACCGCGGAGACCGCCACGGCCGCCGCCAGGAAGATGACCAGCGACGACACGAACATGAACAGGCCGACCACGACCGCCTTGGCGCCCAGCACGGATCCGCGCTTCGGGTTGGCCGCGAGCGTCGAACGGATCATCCCGGTCGAGTACTCGCCCGTCACGGAGATCGCGCCGAGGATGCCGGCGAGCAGCATCGTGAACTGGATCGGCATGACGACGGCCTGGATGGGCTCGAAGCCCGGCACGTCGATCGCCTGCGCGATGAGCACGGCGATGCCGATCGTGAGGATCGCCGCGATGCCGATCGACCACCAGGTCGAACGGAGCGTGGCCAGCTTGATCCACTCGCCGCGCACGGCGCGGATGAACGTGAGCCGGCGATCGGTGTCGACATGCTGACGGCGGAGGGGAGGAGCCTGGACGGTCATGAGATCTCCTTCGTCCGGTACTCGACCGAGTCGCCGGTGAGGGCGAGGTAGGCGTCTTCGAGCGATCCGGTGGTCGGGGTGAGTTCGTGCAGGGGGATGCCGCGCTCTGCGGCGAGGTCGCCGATGCGCGACGCGGGGAGGCCGACGATGTCGATCAGATCGGGGGCGGAGCTCACGATCTCGACGGACGGGCCGCCCACTGCGGCAGCCAGGTCGGCGGCTCGAGGCGTGCGAACACGCACGGTGTTTGTCGTCCAGGCCCGCACGAGCTCCTCGAGCGGGGCGTCGGCGAGCACCTTTCCCCGGCCCATCACGATCACGTGATCGGCGGTCTGCGCCATCTCGCTCATCAGGTGGCTCGAGAGCAGCACGGTGCGTCCCTCGGACGCCGCGTGACGCACGAACTGGCGCACCCACCGCACGCCCTCGGGGTCGAGGCCGTTGACCGGCTCGTCGAGGATCAGAGTGTGCGGGTCGCCGAGCAGGGCGGAGGCGATTCCGAGCCGCTGCCCCATGCCGAGCGAGAACTTGCCCGCGCGCTTGCGGGCCACGGGGCCGATGCCCGCGAGGTCGATGACCTCGTCGACGCGGGATGCCGGGATGCCGTGGGTCGCCGCCATCGCACGCAGGTGATTGCGCGCGGTGCGGCCGGTGTGCACGGCCTTGGCATCGAGCAGCACTCCCACCTCGGTGAGCGGGGCGCGGAGCTTGCGGTATTCCCGTCCGCCGACGGTGGCGATGCCCGAGGTCGGCCGGTCGAGGCCGACGATCATGCGCATCGTCGTGGACTTGCCCGCGCCGTTGGGCCCGAGAAACCCCGTGACCGTGCCCGGCTGCACCGTGAACGACACGTCCTGGACGGCTGTCTTGTCTCCGAATCTCTTCGTGAGGCCTTCTGCTGTGATCATGTCTACGACGCTATCGACCACGCCATCGCCCCCGCGTCCTCCCTGGGTACCGTTCCACGGATACTCGGAGTCATCCTCTCGGCGGATGCCGTGGTCCGGGCGCCTCAGTCGGCAGGGCGCCCGAACAGGTCAGGGTCGATCGGCCGCTGCGCTCGGGGGAGCTTCTCGACCACCAGTCGGTACGACTCGGTGACGAGTTCGGTCACCAGCTCCTCGTCGAGCGATGCCCCTGGCATCAGCGTGATCCAGTGCTTCTTGTTCATGTGGTAGCCGGGCACGATGTCGGCGAACGTCTCTCGCAACGCGACGGAGTCCTCGGGGTGGGACTTGAGCGTCACGCGCCCGGTGCCGTCGAGAGGGATCAGCAGGAAGACACGCCCTCGCACCTTGTACACGTCCCACTCGGGGCCGAACGGGTTGTCGCGCTCCGCACCGGGAAGCTCTTCGGCGCGCGCAGCGGCGGCGGCGCCCAACTGGGTCGAGTCCATGCTCAGAACAGCCGATCGGCGCCCTTGTCGTCGGCGCGGGGCGCGGCCTGAACGCGCTCGTCGATCGCGGCCGCGGCGAGCAGGGCCTCGTCGATGATCTCCTTCGTGGGCTCGGCGGTCAGCCAGTCGTCGCTCAACGCCGCGGGGATCAGCAGCGGCATCCGATCGTGGATGCCGGCGAGGTGAGGGGGAGCCGGGCGCATCACGATCGAGTAGCAGGTGAAGGACTCGCCATCGGCGGTGCGCCCCCGCTGGGTGACGGCGGCCATTCCGAAGAGCGCACCGTCGTCGACGACGAACTCGTGCCAGACGCGCTCGGGCTTCTTCATCTCGTACCAGCTCGTCGCCGGCACGAGAGCACGGGTCTTCAATCCGCCGGGGCGCTCCTGCAGGCGCTCGGATCGGGTGTTGATCGACGGGAACTTCGAGGGTTCCCCGCCGATCAGGAACCCCCACCAGGCGGGTTCGAGCACGGGCTCGGCCTCGGGCTGCACCACGATCGGGTTGAGGTTGCGCAGATTCTTGCCTGTGGGGCGCACGGTCTCACGCGCGTTCTGCTCAGCCCAGCCACGCAGCCCCTCGAGCACCGCCTCGTCGGCGGCGGCCAGGAGCTCGGTGTCGGTGAACCGGGGGTCAAGTCCGTAACTCGCGCACATGCCGTCAGGGTACGCCCGGCCGCCGACATCGTGCGCACGGCGAGATGGCGATCAACTCTCGGTTAGGGTCGACAGGTGACCCAGGCCCGTCGACTGTCTCCGCCCCTCGCGCTCGGCGGAGCAGTGGCGATCGGCGTCATGACGGCCATCCAGGCGCGCATCAACGGCGTGCTGGGCGTCGAGGTCGACAACGGCATCGTGGCCGGCCTCATCTCCTTCTCCGTAGGACTCGCGGCCCTTGCGGTGGTGATCGTCTGCATTCCCTCCGCGCGTCGAGGCGTCGGACGTCTGCTCGGCGGCATCCGCGATCGGACGATCCCGTTCTGGATGCTGCTCGGCGGTGCCTGCGGTGCACTCACCGTCTCCACTCAGGGCATCACGGCCGGGGTGCTCGGCGTCTCGCTGTTCACGGTCGGAGTCGTCGCGGGACAGACCCTGCACGGGCTCGTGCTCGACCGCATCGGGTTCGGTCCCGCCGGGGTCGTCGCGATCACGCCAGGGCGCGTGCTGGGCGGAGCGCTCGCGCTCGCCGCGGTCGGCATCTCGCTGAGCGGCGACGTCCTGGCCACGGCCCCGCTCTGGATGCTCCTCCTGCCGTTCGCGGCAGGCGTCGGCATCGCCTGGCAGGCTGCGACCAACGGCCGTCTGTCGCAGCGCGTGCGCTCGCCCCTCGCGGCGACGTTCATGAGCTTCATCGCCGGCACCATCGCGCTGCTGGTCGCCGCCGGCATCAGCATCGCGGTGCGGGGCGCACCAGACGCGCCGCCGACCGAGCCGTGGCTGTACCTCGGTGGATTCCTCGGCGCCGCGTACATCCTGCTCGGCGCTTTCATCGTCGCGCAGACAGGGGTGCTGCTGATGGGACTCGGATCGGTGCTGGGCCAGCTCGCGACCTCGGTGATCATCGACCTGATCTGGCCGGCCGCGGCGGGCCCCGCGCCCTGGCAGATCATCGGGATGGTGGTCGTCGCCGTGGCATCCGTCGCCGTCGCGCTGCCTCGCAGCAGACGGAACTGACCTACTGCTTCTTCTGCTTCTTCGCCTTCTTCTTGGCTTTCGGCTCGGGCGTCGGCTGGGGCTTGGGCTTGGGCATCCGCGTCACGAGGCCCCGCGCATCGACGGGCTTGCGGCGACCGGGCCTGCGGCCCGAGGGCTTGCCGCCGACGTACAGCCATCCGAGCAGCTCCTCGTCCTTGCCGAGGCCATGGGCCTTCGCGACGGCCTTCGATCGCGTGTAGTGACCCGTGCGCCACAGCACGCCGAAGCCGGCCTCGTCGAGCAGCAGACTGAGCATGTGGGCCACACCCGAGGCGACGGCCTCCTGCTCCCAGCGCGGGACCTTCTCGCTCTTGCGGTAGCTGGCGACGACCGCGATCAGCAGCGGAGCGCGCAGCGGCTTCGTGGAGGGGGACTTGTCGCCCTCGGCCTTGGCGATCGCGGCCCCCAGCAGCTCTCGGTCGGATCCGCGCAGCTCGATCAGGCGCCACGGGCGCAGCGAAGAGTGGTCGGCGACGCGTCCGGCGGCTGCGACGAGCTTCAGCAGTTCTTCCCGCGACGGCGCCTCGTCGGTGACCTTCGAGGAGGACTGCCGTGCGCGAACGGCCTCGAGGGCGCTCACGACTCTTCAGGTGTGAAGTTCAGGGCGATGGAGTTCATGCAGTAGCGGTCGCCGGTGGGCGTGCCGAAGCCGTCGGGGAAGACATGCCCGAGGTGGGATCCGCAGTTCGCGCAGCGCACCTCGGTGCGCACCATGCCCAGGGTCGTGTCCTCGATGAGCTGCACCGCGTCGGGGCGGATCGACTCGTAGAAGCTCGGCCACCCGCATCCGGAGTCGAACTTGGTGCCGCTCTTGAACAGCTCGGCGTTGCACGCGCCGCAGGTGTAGAGGCCGGCGCGGCCCTCGTCGAGCAGCTCGCCCGTCCAGGCGCGCTCGGTGGCGGCTTCGCGAAGCACCGCATACTGCTCCTCGCCGAGCTCTTCGCGCCACTCTTCTTCGGTCTTGTCCACGCTGTACGACATAGGTCCTCCTGGGGTCTGCTCCATTCTCTCGCGTTCAGAGGGGCTCGGCGTCACGAGACAATGGATGGATGACGGATGCCGTGCGGCTGCGCTATCGCCGCTTCGCCGATGAGGAGGCGCCGGGGCGCAGCGATCTCTATGTCGACTGGGCTTCCGGCGTGGCCGGTGACCCCGAGGTGCAGCGGGTGCTCGCTCGGATCGCTGAGAACCGCAGGCAGCCCCCGCTCGTGTTCGCCGTGACGCGGATGCTGGGCGTCGGCCTCGTCCGCTACGACGCGTGGCGCGCGTTCGTGCTCTCCCGTGCCGACGAGATCGTGAGCGAATGCAGTGGCCGGCGTCTGCAGACCAACGAGCCGCTCCGACTCGCACCGCTGCTTCCTGTGCTGTCCGAGATCGATGGACCGATCGCCCTGCTCGAGGTCGGCGCCTCCGCGGGCCTGTGCCTGTACCCCGATCGCTACTCGTACCGCTTCGTCGGCTCCGACGGTCAGGTGCGCGCGGCACTCGACCCGCACGACGGGCCGAGCCCGGTCGTGCTGCAGAGCAGAGTCGACGGGCGCCTCCCCGCCATGAGGATGCCGGACGTCGTCTGGCGCGCCGGCATCGACCTCGCGCCTCTCGACGCCCGAGACGACCGAGACCGTCGCTGGCTGCAGGGGCTCGTCTGGCCGGGGGAGGAAGGGCGGGAACAGCGGGTGAGAGCGGCGCTCGACATCGCCGCAGCCGATCCGCCCCGCCTCATCGCCGGCGACGCGCTCGAGAGGATCGACGCGCTCGCAGCCGAGGCGCCCCCGGGTGCCACTCTCGTGATCACGACGCCGGGCGTGCTCGTGCACATTCCGCGAGAGGCACGCACAGCACTCGTCGAGCGCATCAGAGGTCTCGATGCCCGCTGGGTGACGATCGATCCTCCGGCAGTGCTGGGCGACGTCTGGCAGCCGGCCGTGGTCGCCGCAGAGTGGACCGGGTTCGTCGTGGCGCTCGACGGCGACGTGCGCGCGGCGGCCGATCCGCTCGGCAGATGGTGGGAGTGGCGCACCGGAATCGCCGCTTCCGCGACCTAATCTGGTCACATGCTGGGAGATCTGAGCGAGCGGGATCGCGCGATCCTCGCGCTCGAGACCGCCTGGCCGCGGCACGGCGGCGCGAAGGAAGAGGTCATCCGTGCCCAACTGGGCATGAGCGCAGCCCGCTACTACCAGCTCCTCGGCCGTCTGATCGAGTCGGAGGCAGCCCTGGAGTACGACCCGATGCTCGTGCGACGGCTGCGCCGCATCCGTGACGCCAGGTCGTTCCAGCGCGCCGCACGCACTCCGGGCTTCGTGGGCTGACGAGGCTCGCGCCACGCATCGGCGTCGTCGGAAGCGGATTCACGGGCCGGTGCCATTAGCATCGAGGAGTGTCAAAGCTCAGCCGAGATCGATTCGACGACGTCCCCCGATCGTCCGGACGCGTCGGAGCGCACCGCGCCGAAGCCCCGGGGATGAACGGCTGGGTGGTGCTCCTGTGGTCGTTCGTGGCTGCTCTGGTGCTCATCATCGGCGGCATCTTCGGCTCGCTCGTGGTGATGGGGCGCATCACCCTCTTCCCGGAGGCCGTCCCCACGTCGAGCCCGACGCCCGTCGAGACCGGTGTCGTCGACGTCACCTATTCGGTGATGATCCTCAACGCCTCACCCGACGAGGGTCTGGACGAGCAGATGCGCGACCTGCTCATCAACAACGGCTGGGCCGCCGACGTCGTGTTCGCGAGCGACAGCGCGAGCCAGGACTTCTCGACGACGACCGTCTACTACGTCGCCGAAGAGGATGAGCTCGCCGCCCTCGGCCTCGCGAACCTGATCGGCGGTGCCGCGGTCGAGCAGAGCGACTTCTACTCCGACCTGAACGACACGGGTGCGAAGCAGCTCACGGTCGTCATCGGACTCGATCGTGCGACGACCGCGCCGGAGACGCCCGCAGACACTCCTGCCCCGTAGACCGCCGCGCGGTCCGTCCGCGCAGCTTGCACTCGATGGGGTCGAGTGCCAGAATGGCGTTAGCACTCTCTCACTCTGAGTGCTAAACCCAACGTCTACGTCCAGGAGGGACGAAAAAACTCATGGCAAAGATCATTGCTTTCGATGAGGAGGCCCGACGCGGCCTCGAGCGCGGCCTCAACATCCTCGCCGACGCTGTCAAGGTGACCCTCGGCCCGCGCGGTCGTAACGTCGTGCTGGAGAAGAAGTGGGGCGCCCCCACGATCACGAACGACGGTGTCTCCATCGCCAAGGAGATCGAGCTCGACGACCCGTACGAGAAGATCGGCGCTGAGCTCGTCAAGGAGGTCGCCAAGAAGACCGACGACGTCGCCGGCGACGGAACCACCACCGCCACGGTGCTTGCTCAGGCTCTGGTCCGCGAGGGCCTGCGCAACGTCGCAGCCGGCGCAGACCCGATCTCGCTGAAGCGCGGCATCGAGAAGGCCGTCGCGGCCATCACCGAGGAGCTCCTCGCCAGCGCGAAGGAGATCGACTCCAAGGAGCAGATCGCCGCCACCGCGTCGATCTCCGCTGCTGACCCCGCCATCGGCGAGCTCATCGCCGAGGCGATCGACAAGGTCGGCAAGGAGGGCGTCGTCACCGTCGAGGAGTCGCAGACCTTCGGCACCGAGCTCGAGCTCACCGAGGGCATGCGCTTCGACAAGGGCTACCTGAACCCGTACTTCGTGACGGACCCGGAGCGCCAGGAGGCTGTCTTCGAAGACGCCTACATCCTCATCGCGAACCAGAAGATCTCGAACATCAAGGACCTTCTGCCCATCGTCGACAAGGTGATCCAGGACGGCAAGGAGCTCGTCATCATCGCCGAGGACGTCGAGGGCGAGGCTCTCGCGACTCTCGTGCTCAACAAGCTCAAGGGCATCTTCAAGTCGGTCGCCGTCAAGGCTCCCGGCTTCGGCGACCGTCGCAAGGCGCAGCTGCAGGACATCGCGATCCTCACCGGTGGTCAGGTCATCACCGAAGAGGTCGGCCTGAAGCTCGAGAACGCCACGCTCGACCTGCTGGGTCGTGCTCGCAAGGTCATCGTCACCAAGGACGAGACCACGATCGTCGAGGGTGCCGGTGAGGCAGACCAGATCGAGGGTCGCGTCACGCAGATCCGTCGCGAGATCGAGAACACGGACAGCGACTACGACCGCGAGAAGCTGCAGGAGCGCCTCGCCAAGCTTGCAGGTGGCGTCGCCGTCATCAAGGCGGGCGCGGCAACCGAGGTCGAGCTCAAGGAGCGCAAGCACCGCATCGAGGACGCCGTTCGCAACGCGAAGGCAGCCGTCGAAGAGGGCATCGTCCCCGGTGGTGGCGTCGCGCTGATCCAGTCGGGCACCAAGGCTCTCGACGCTCTCTCGCTCACGGGCGACGAGGCGACCGGTGCGAACATCGTTCGCGTCGCGATCGAGGCTCCGCTGAAGCAGATCGCCCTCAACGCGGGCCTCGAGCCTGGCGTCGTCGCGAACAAGGTCTCCGAGCTCCCCTCGGGCCAGGGCCTCAACGCGGCAACGGGCGAGTACGTCGACATGTTCGCCGCCGGCATCATCGACCCGGCGAAGGTGACCCGCTCGGCTCTGCAGAACGCAGCGTCGATCGCGGCTCTCTTCCTCACCACCGAGGTCGTCGTCGCTGACAAGCCTGAGAAGGCTGCTGCTCCGATGGGTGACCCGTCGGGTGGCATGGACTTCTGATCCATCAGCACTGACAGAAACGCCCCGACCTCGGTCGGGGCGTTTCTGCGTTCGCGGGTGTTCGAACCGTGAATCAGCGGAACAGGCTCGCCGAGTACTGATCGGCGTCTGCATACTGCGTCGCCGCGCTGCCCAGCGAATGCCCGATCGATTCGAGCACCTGCTCGACGTGCAGCTGCGCTCCACGCCACTCCTCGGCACATGACTGGAACGCGGCCGACGCGGTGCCGACCCACGTCGCCTGCAGCTGTGTGAGCTGCGACATGAGCGTCGCGGACTCCGTCTGCAGACGCTCCATCGTGGCCAGCGCCGCGCCTTGGGCGGCACCTACGGCTTCGGTGTCGACGGTGATGACGGACATGGGAACTCCTCTCGATTGGTGCTCCGACGATAGGGGAGAGGAGATCCCCGGATGCGGGTGCGCGCGCACCTCCCGACGCCCGCTGTGGAGAACCCTCATGGGCGCCGCGCCGTGCAGGCAAGCCGAGCAGGAGCGCCGAGCAGGAGCGCCGAGCAGGAGCACCCGCGCGAGAAGCGAGGTGCGGTCAGAGATCCAGTCGCTCGAGGGGCTGAGTGTCTTCGAGAAGGTGGGCGGGCGTCGCGCGTGAGGGGGCGAGCGGCAGCGTGACGGTGAAGGTCGCTCCGCCACCCGGCGTCTCGGACACCGCGACGCTTCCGTGCAGCGCTTTCACGATGGATGACACGATCGCGAGCCCGAGCCCGGACCCACCGGTCTCGCGTGCTCGTGAGGTGTCGGCGCGCCAGAAGCGCTCAAAGATCTGCTCGCGGATCTGGGGAGGGATTCCCTCGCCGTGGTCGACGATCGCGATGCTCGCCGTGCCCCGCACGCGGTCCGCGTCGACGACGATCTCGATCGGACTCTCCTCAGGCGAGAAGCGACGCGCGTTGCCGAGCAGGTTCGTGACCACCTGGCGCACCTTGTTCTCCTCGCCGAGCACGATCGGCGGGGTGCGCACGGGGATGTCCGCGGCTTCGGTGAAGTCGATCGCCGGCACGTTCGCCGCGGAGCTTCGCGAGCGACGCCGCAGACGGGCGAGCGTGCCGCGGGAGAGCCCACGCGGAGCGGGAGTCTCGGGTGCGGCGGGGACGACAGGCGTCGACCGAGTCGTGAGGTCGATCAGCGGGGCCTCGACCGTGCGGTCTACGACGGTCACGGTGCGTGCCGGAGCCGCAGCACGCAGATCGAGGGCGGCGTCGCGGGCGATGGGACGGAGGTCGAGTGCCTCGATCTCGGGTTCGCGCTCTTCGTCGAGACGCGCGAGCGCAAGCAGATCCTCGACGAGCACGCCCATGCGGATCGCCTCCTTCTCGATGCGCTCCATGGCACGGGCGGTGTCCTCCTCGCCCTTGATCGCACCCATCCGGTAGAGCTCCGCATACCCGCGCACGCTCACCAGAGGCGTGCGCAGCTCGTGGCTGGCGTCGCCGATGAAGCGACGCATGTGCTGCACGGTGCGGTCCCGCTGCGCGAGCGATCCGTCGACTCGATCGAGCATCGTGTTGATCGCGCTGTTCAGGCGGCCGACCTCGGTCGTCGGCTCGAGATCGGTGAGGCGCTGTGTGAAGTCGCCCGCGGCGATCGACATGGCCGTGGACTCGACCTGACCGAGCCGTCGGAACGTCAGCGTCACAAGCCCTCGGGTCAGCAGCGCGGCCAGGAAGATGGTGACGAACGCGACGGTGATGTAGATGCCGAAGTACTGGCTGATGATGCGATCCGCGTACTCGAGCGGCATCGCGACGATCTGGATCCGCAGCGATCCGTCGCCCTCTCCTGGCACCCGTGCCACAGCCGCCCGGAAGCTCGATCCCTTGGTGCCCTCGATCGTGAACCGGGTGTCCTCGTTGGCCTGCACGTCGAGGGGGGAGTACGACGAGGGGAAGAGCGGTGCCCCGTTGTCGGAGTTGCCTGTGGTCGTCTGCAGCACGCCCTCAGCGTCGTAGATCGCGACGAAGAAGTCACGGGGCGAGTCCGTGGGGGTGTAGACGGTCTTGCCGTCTTCGACCGTCACCTCGAAGTACCGGTTCGCGAGATCGGCAGACACCAGAGCAGGGAGCTGAGCGTCGATGTTGCTGACCAGCGAGTTGCGCAGGATCGGCACGGTGCCGAGGCCCGCCGCGAGCAGGCCCAACGCGAGCACGGCGACCGTGACGCCCGTCACCTTGGCGCGCAGGCTGATCGACCGCCACCACTTGGTGATCGCGTCAGGCTTGTGCGCCATGCGGACCTCCCTGGAGACGGATGCTGTGCGGCGTCAGCGTGCGGCGGTGAGCCGGACTACTTGCCGACCTTGAGCATGTATCCGAAGCCGCGCTTCGTCTGGATCACCGACTCCTCGGTGTGCGGATCGATCTTGCGACGGAGGTAGGAGATGTAGCTCTCCACGATGCCGGCATCCCCGTTGAAGTCGTACTCCCAGACGTGGTCGAGGATCTGCGCCTTCGACAGGACGCGGTTGGGGTTCAGCATCAGGTAGCGCAGCAGCTTGAACTCGGTGGGGCTCAGCTCGATCGATTCCTTGCCGACATGCACGTCGTGGGTGTCCTGGTCCATCGACAGCTCGCCGGCACGGATGATCGACTCCTCGTCGGCCTGCATGGTGCGGCGCAGGATCGCCTGGGCGCGGGCGACGATCTCGTCGAGGCTGAACGGCTTGGTGACGTAGTCGTCGCCGCCGGCGTTGAGCCCCTCGATCTTGTCGTCGGTGCCGTCCTTCGCGGTGAGGAACAGGATCGGAGCGGTGAAACCGGCGCCGCGAAGGCGCTTGGTCACGCTGAACCCGTTCATGTCCGGGAGCATGACGTCGAGGATGATGAGGTCCGGCTCTTCCTCGAGCACCGCCGAGATGGTGGCGGCGCCGTTGGCCACCGTCTTCACCTGGAACCCGGCGAAGCTGAGACCTGTCGAGAGCAGGTCGCGGATGTTGGGTTCGTCGTCGACGACCAGGATGCGCGCATCAGTCATGTCCCCATTATGGTGACTTCGGCCATGCGGATGCTGATTATCCGTCGGAGCGGCGCTTTCGCCCTCCGCGTAGCGATGCTGCAGGGAGGGACCGCAGGCGGTCAGGCGGCGAGGGCGTCGGCGTCCATGATGGTGTAGCTGTAGCCCTGTTCGGCGAGGAACCGCTGGCGGTTCTGGGCGTAGTCCTGGTCGATCGTGTCGCGGGCGACCAGCGTGTAGAAGCTCGCCGTGCGGCCGGACTGCTTGGGACGCAGGAGCCTGCCCAGGCGCTGGGCCTCCTCCTGTCGCGAGCCGAACGAACCCGACACCTGGATGGCGACGGATGCCTCGGGGAGGTCGATCGAGAAGTTCGCGACCTTCGACACCACGAGCAGTGAGATCTCACCTTCGCGGAAGGCGCGGTAGAGCTCCTCGCGCTCGTCGATCGGCGTGGCGCCGGTGATCTGCGGTGCGTTCAGCGACTGCGAGAGCGAGTCGAGCTGGTCGAGGTACTGACCGATCACGAGGATCCGCTCGTCCTTGTGCTTCTCGATGAGCTCTCTTACGGCCGCGATCTTCGCCGGTGCGGAAGCGGCGAGACGGTAGCGTTCGTCGTCTGTCGCGGCGGCGTACTCGAGCCGGTCGTCCGGCGGCAGGTCGACGCGCACCTCGTAGCAGACGGCGGGGGAGATGAACCCCTGGGCCTCGATCTGCTTCCACGGAGCATCGAAGCGCTTGGGGCCGATCAGGCTGAACACGTCGCCCTCACGACCGTCCTCGCGGACGAGCGTGGCGGTGAGGCCGATCCGGCGCCGAGCCTGGAGATCGGCGGTCAGCTTGAACACGGGCGCGGGGAGCAGGTGCACCTCGTCGTAGACGATGAGACCCCAGTCGAGGGCATCCAGCAGGGCGAGGTGGGCGTACTCGCCTTTCCGCTTCGCCGTGAGGATCTGGTAGGTCGCGATGGTGACCGGCTTGACCTCCTTGGCCTGGCCGGAGTACTCGCCGATCTCCTCGGGTGTGAGGCTCGTGCGCTTGAGCAGCTCGTCGCGCCACTGCCGTGCCGAGACGGTGTTCGTCACGAGGATCAGGGTCGTCGTCTTGGTCGCCGCCATGGCCGCGGCACCGACGATGGTCTTGCCCGCGCCACACGGCAGCACCACGACGCCCGAGCCGTCCTTCGCGAACGCGTCGACGGCATCCTGCTGGTAGGGGCGGATCTGCCAGCCGTCCTCGGCGAGCTCGATCTCGTGCGGTGTGCCGGGTGTGTACCCGGCGAGGTCCTCGGCCGGCCAGCCGATCTTCAGCAGCTCCTGTTTGATCTGCCCGCGCGCCCACGCGTCGACCACGAAGGTGTCCGGAGCCGGGTGCCCGATCAGCAGCGGCTGGATGCGCTTGTTGTTCGCGACCTGGGCGAGCACGGCCGGGTCGGTCGAGCGCAGGATCAGGGTGCCTTCGTCGTCACGCTCGATCACGAGGCGGCCATACCGGTTCACGGTCTCGCGGAGGTCGACGGCGACCGACGGCGGCACGGGGAAGCGGGACCAGCGGTCGAGCGTCTCGAGCATGTCTTCGGCGGTGTGCCCGGCGGCGCGCGCGTTCCACAGTCCGAGCCGCGTGATGCGGTAGGTGTGGATGTGCTCTGGCGCGCGCTCGAGCTCGGCGAAGATCGCCAGCTCGTGGCGGGCGCTCTCAGCGTCGGAGTGGGCGACTTCGAGCAGCACTGTGCGATCGCTCTGGACGATCAGGGGTCCATCAGACATAGCTGTCCAGTTTACTGCGCGATCACGACGGCGGCGCGGATGCTCGACACCGGCAGCGTGCGTTCGACATCTGCCGCGCGATCTCGGCCGCGGAGGCGTCCTCCGCCGAGCCCGGTGGCTTCGAGGATCAGTTCTCTCGTCGAGCCGTCGGGCATTCCGACGCTCACTCGCAGCACGGCCTTCGCTCGGACAGCGGCCTCGAGCTCGCGGTCGAGCCAGGCGGCGTCCGCGTCCGGCCCCTGATGCGAGCGCATCGCGGCGATGAGCGCAGAATAGTCGGGCGCGGGGTCGGGCGTCGCCTCGGTGATCGGATTCCGCTCGCGGGCGATCGCGCGTCCGTCGTCGTCGACGAGCGTCGCCGGGTACCGAGCGTCAGTCAATGCCCAATAGACGGTGTCGCGCCCGACGCGCGTCGTCAGAGAGGCGACGTGCTTCGTCAGGGCGAGCGGTCGCAGCCCCTGGTCGACGGCCATCGCCTCGATCAGGTGCTGGTCGCTGCTCTCGATGCGCGTCCGACCGGTCTCGGGGTCGATCGACACGCGAACCAGGCCGTGTCGTTGCGCGGTCTGGGTGACGAGGTAGCGGAGCGGCTGAGGGATGCCGGTGAGCGAGAGAGATTCGAGGAACTCGAGGATCGACTGCTCGGTCTCGCCGGCGACGAGCGCGTGCGCGATCGACTCGGGGGTGAAGCGGTAGGTGGAGGCCTGGGCTGCGGACTCTCGCGCGGCGATCGTGCGCAGCCGCACGTCGAGCCCGGGAGCGAGAGGGCCGGGCGAGATCGCGCTCAGGTCGTTCTGGAGGAAGATGCGATCGACCTCGTTCGGAAGCAGCGCGACGAGCGCAGCGGCGTCGACGTTCTCGCCTCGGCGGATCGAAGCCGCCCATGCGGGTTCACTGCCGCCGTCGGTGATGAGCCCGAGCAGACGAGCGCGCTCGAGCAGCGCGTCACTGCGGTCGGCCCACGCGGGGTCCCACGGGTGCGCCTGCGCCCAGGCCGTCGTGGACGACCAGCCGCCGTCCGACGCCCGCACCCCTCGGGGGAGAGCATCGCGGAAGCCCTCCACGAGTGCGCTCCACCGATCGGCCACGGGCGATCGCAGCCATTCCTCGGTCCGCGGCGTGGTGCGCAGCCGGCGAGCATCGGGTGCGACGAGCCCCGAGTCGATCGCGATCTCGATCAGCCCGTCGATCGATTCAGCGGCGACGCCCGCTTCGCTGAGCTGCCGCTTCTCTCCGGCGCTGACGTTGCCGCCGGCGAGAAGTGCGAAGGGCTTCTCTCGCGCGAGCAGCAGCAGATCGGCGAGGGCGGAGACCGTCGTGAACGCCCGCTCGGCCGCATGGGCGCTCTCGGCATCGGTCGCGGGCGTCGGCGCCGAGAGGCTGAGCGGAGCCGGCTCCGGTCGGTCGGCGATGGCGGCGGCGACCGGCGGGAAGGGTGTGCCGTCGGGGCGCAGCAGTGCGAGACTCTCGAGCGTCGCCCGCTGAGGGGAGTGCTCTGTGACAGAGGTGGCCGCGGCCGCGAGAAGAGAAACGGCCTCGCCGTGCGTGAGGAGGGGCAGGATCCGCGCGATCGACGTGGGATCGAGGAGCGCCTCGGCGGCATCGAAGAAATCCTGCCAGCCGGCATCCGCGCGCACGCGTCGGACCGAGAACAGAGTGGTGAGCTGCTCATCGCTCGCCTCGGAGAGCCATTCGGCCAGCGGTCGGGCGTGCCTGCTCATGACGGATTCCTCAGGGCCGCGATGCCGCGCGCCCCTTGCGGATGAAGCTCATGATGAGGAGCACGATGATCATGACGAACGCTGCCGGAAGCCCCCAGTAGGGGATCGCGGCGATGAACGGCCAGGCACCGGTGCCGAAGTCCTGCTGCTCCATGCCGACGGCGGTGCCGATGATGATCGCGAAGAAGCAGATGATGGATGCCGCGGCGAGTCCGAGTGCCGTGAACGCCAGGATGCGATCGATGCGGCGAACGGGAACCTCAGGTTCGGGACTCTTGGTGCTCATCCGTCTCAGCCTAGTCGTTGCAGGGTCTCACGGTTCCGCATCGTGACCTACGGATTCCCCGCCCCGCGACCGGTAGGCTGGAGGTGGTCGCACGCGTGCGTCCGATCCAGCTCCACACCGACTCAGCGAGGTTTCTCCCATGCCCACCGGCAAGGTCAGGTTCTACGACGAAGACAAGGGTTTCGGCTTCATCGCCAGCGATGACGGCCAAGACGTCTTCCTGCACGCTTCAGCCATGCCCACGGGTGCGGCGGTCAAGGCGGGCTCACGGGTGGAGTTCGGTGTCGCCGATGGCAAGCGCGGCCTCCAGGCGCTGTCCGTGCGGGTGCTCGAAGCCCCGCCGAGCCTCGCGAAGGCGAAGCGCAAGCCGGCAGACGACATGGCGATCATCGTCGAGGACCTCGTCAAGCTCCTCGACGGGATGGGCGGCGATCTGCGACGCGGCCGGTACCCCTCGTCGGCCCAAGGCCGCAAGATCGCGGCAGTTCTGCGCAAGGTAGCCGATGACCTCGAAGCCTGAGGTGGACCAGCGTCTGATCGACGCTCATGATCTCGCGCTCGCCGCACTGCACGAGATCACTCCGCCGTCGACCGTCGGACCCGCAGCCGATTACATCCCCGAAGAGGGCGGCTCTGTGTCGCTGCGCTTCGAGAACCGACTTCCCGGGTATCCGGGCTGGTTCTGGACCGTCACGGTCGCGCGCGTCGATGATGAGGAGCCCACGGTGCTCGAGCTCGAGCTGCTGCCGGGCGACGGAGCGCTTCTCGCACCCGAATGGGTGCCGTGGGCCGAGCGTCTCGCCGATTACCGCGCCCACCAGGTGGAGCTCGCGGCGCAGGCGGCCGCGGCCGCTGCGGAAGGCGAGGACGCGAGCTCGGTCGACGACGACGAATCCGACGACGATCTCGATGACATCGACGAGGACGACGACATCGACGAGGACGACGACATCGACGAAGACGAGCTCGCCGCCGAGCCGCGTGTGCTGCATGCGGGAGACCTCGACGGAGTCGACGTCGACGAACTCGACGACTCGGCTGCTGCGGACGAAGACGATGACTCGGACGACGATGACTCGGACGACGATGACGAGGACTCCGACGACGATGACGACGACGACGAGGACTCCGACGACGATGACGACGACGAAGACTCCGACGACGACGACTCCGACGACGAGGAATGACCGTCCGCTGAGTCGAACGTGAAAGGGGCCGCGTGTGAACGCGGCCCCTTTTCTCGTCGACTCCCTGGCGTCAGGCGCCCTGCTGCTCGAGCACGTAGTCGAGAGAGCGAGTGAGCTGTCGGACGTCGTCGGGTTCGATCGACACGAAGGTCGCGACCCGCAGCTGGTTGCGGCCGAGCTTGCGGTAGGGCTCGGTGTCGACGATGCCGTTGGCCCTCAGGGTCTTGGCTACGGCTGCGGCGTCGACGGTGTCGGCGAAGTCGATGGTCACGACGACGGGTGAGCGGTGTGCCGCATCCGTGACGAACGGGGTCGCCACGGAAGATGCCGAGGCCCAGTCGTAGAGGACCGCCGAGGACTCCGCCGTGCGGGCGCCGGCCCACGACAGGCCGCCGTTCGAGAGGATCCAGCCGAGCTGGCTGTCGAGCAGGTGCAGGGTGGTCAGCGCCGGCGTGTTCAGCGTCTGGTTGAGTCGCGAGTTGTCGACGGCGTTCTTCAGGCTGAGGAACTCCGGGATGTACCGGTCGGAGGCGGCGATGCGCTCGATCCGGTCGACCGCGGCAGGCGACACCGCGGCGAACCAGAGGCCCCCGTCGGAGCCGAGGTTCTTCTGCGGCGCGAAGTAGTAGACATCCGCCTGGGCGGCGTCGAAGTCGATGCCGCCGGCAGCGCTGGTCGCGTCGATGACGGTCAGAGCGCCGTCGGCGATCACGCGCTCGATGGGGGCCGCGACACCGGTGGACGTCTCGTTGTGCGGCCAGGCGTAGACGTCGATGCCCTCGACTACCTCTGCGGCCGTGCGCGAACCGGGCTCGGACTTGCGCACATCGGGCGCCTCGAGCCACGGAGCGGCGGCGGCGGCGGCGAACTTGCCGCCGAACTCGCCGAACACGAGGTTCTGGCTGCGTCGTTCGATCAGGCCGAAGGCCGCAGCATCCCAGAACGCCGTCGAACCGCCGTTGCCGACGATGATCTCGTATCCCTCGGGGAGCCGGAACAGAGCCGCCAGCTGCTCACGGACGCTGCCGACCAGGTTCTTGACCGGCGCCTGGCGGTGCGAGGTGCCCAGCAGGGTGGGCGCCGCGGCGAGCAGCGCGTCGAGCTGCGCAGTGCGCACCTTCGAGGGACCGCAGCCGAAGCGGCCGTCAGCGGGCAGGAGGTCACGGGGAATCTCGATCGCCATGCGTCGATTCTACGGCGTGAGGTCCGAGTGCCCTCACCGCATGACGCCCTGATGTCCGCGTGGGAATGTAGGCTTGCCTAAGAAGACCCGGAGGGCCACATGACGGACTTGATCGACACCACGGAGATGTATCTCCGCACCATCCTCGAACTCGAGGAGGAGAACATCGTGCCGCTGCGTGCGCGAATCTCCGAGCGTCTCGGACACTCGGGTCCGACGGTCTCCCAGACGGTGGGGCGCATGGAGCGCGACGGTCTCGTCGTCGTCTCCGAGGACCGCACCCTCGAACTGACCGACGCTGGCCGTCGCAAGGCCGTCAATGTCATGCGCAAGCACCGCCTGGCCGAGCGTCTGCTCTCGGACGTCATCGGTCTCGACTGGGCGTACGTGCATGAAGAGGCCTGCCGCTGGGAGCACGTCATGAGCGAGCAGGTCGAGCGTCGACTCGTCGAGCTGCTGGGTCACCCGACCGAATCGCCGTACGGCAACCCGATCCCCGGGCTCGACCAGCTGGGCGACACCCCGGCACGCACCTTCGACGAGGGTGTCATCGGACTGGTGCAGAAGCTCAACGCCGCGGGCGCTCCGATCGACGGCACCGTGCGTCGTCTCGCCGAGCCCGCCCAGGTCGATCCTGAGCTGCTCGAGCAGCTCCGCGACGCGGGCGTCGTGCCCGGCGCGAAGGGGGACTATCGCTTCAACGAGGGATACGTCCTCATCCAGATGGAGGGCCAGGAAGACGGTCTTGAGCTCCCCGTCGAGCTCGCCTCCCACATCTTCCTGGTCGGCGAACCTGCCTGATCCACGAGGCCGATCGGCCCTCAGATCCGCGTGATTCCGCCTCTCCGAGGATTGCCAGGTTCGTGGGGTGACAGAATCGTTATCTTCCGGTAACCTCGGACAGGTCGTCGAAGAAGCCCGCTGATGACACCCGAGAGGACTCGCCTTCCAGGCTCGTCGACCTCCCGGTCAGACCGCACAACGTACCCGAGCTACATTCGTGCCACGAGAGCAGAGTGCCGACGAGCCAGCGCTACCCGAGCGCGCAGGCGCTGGAGGATCAAGTTTTGGCCAAAGACATCGAATCGCCCATGAAGACAACTGAAGATCGAGCAGTCGCTCGCAGCTCCCGCAGCCGCGTCGACGCCCGCAAGGTCGTCAAGCCCTTGCGTTCGATCGCCATCTTCGGGGCCGTCGGTGCTCTCGTCGCTGCTGTCGCTCTTCCCGCTTACGCTGCCACGAAGCCCGCCGAGGCGGCGACGACGGTGCAGCAGATGGCTGCCGTCGACGCCCAGTCCCTGGTCGTCGCCTCCGACGCCACGGCGGCACCACTCAGTCGCGGCACGTTCACCGCCACGACTCCGGGTGAGATCGAGAAGAAGAAGGCGGAGGAAGCCGCCGCGGCCCGTGCTGCGGCCGCCGCCAAGGCCGTCACCGCCTCGTCCTCGTCGAGCTTCGACATCGGCAACTACGCGCTGGTCTCGCCGGGTTCCGGCGAGGTCCGCTATCCGCTTCCGCAGGGTTCGTACCACGTCAGCCGCACAGTCGGCGGTGCGCACCAGGGTGCAGACATGCTGGCTCCGGCCGGAACGCCGATCTACGCCGCCGCTGCCGGCGTCGTGCGCGCCTCGGCGGAGAGCATCGGCGGATACGGCGTCGCCGTCATGCTCGACAGCGTCGTGGGCGGCCAGCGCGTGCAGACCACGTACGGCCACATGATCTACGGCTCGCGCCAGGTCCAGGCCGGTCAGACCGTCGCCGCCGGTCAGCTGATCGGCTTCGTCGGCAGCACCGGGCGTTCGACGGCCAACCACCTGCACTTCGAGGTCTGGGTCAACGGTGGGCTCATGGAGCCCATCGCCTGGCTCGCCGCCAACGCGGGCTGATCGAGCCACTCACCTCTCCTGCTCGCGGACACGCCTCCGGGAGTTCACCCGCAGTTTCGCCCTCGTGCTCTCCTGATGGGTTAGCCTGAACCCGTTGTCGCACAGGCGGGAGAAGCTGATGGAGCGAATATCGAGCATCCGAACCATGGATGACCTCGGTCGTCACGTCCTTCTGCATCGTCCGCAGGGACACCACGGCGTTGCCGTGCGAATGAGGCGCTGTCTGTAGACAGCGCCTTTTTTCATCCCTGCGAACGCCTCCGCTCCGTGCGGCTTCGTGTGAGTCGAGAGTGCCGGGAAGCCGTCCCGGCGGATCGAGAGGATGACGATGCGCACACTTGTACTGAACGCAGGATACGAACCGCTCGCGATCGTGTCGTTCAAGAGAGCCCTGGTCCTGGTCATGAATGACAAGGCCACCGTGATCGAACGCGTGGAAGACGACCCCGTCTGGGGCAGCCATGGCGTCTACGACCGCCCCGCCGTCATCGTCCTCTCGCGTTACGTGCGCATTCCCGCCAGCAGACGGGTGCCGGTGACGAGGCGGGGCGTCCTACGCCGCGACAATCACCGCTGCGGCTACTGCGGCAAGGCTGCGTCGACCATCGACCACGTCATGCCGCGCTCGCGGGGCGGAGCCGACTCATGGGAGAACCTCGTCGCCTGCTGCCTGCGCTGCAACAACACCAAGAGCGACCGCACTCCGCAGGAGATGCGCTGGGAGCTGCGCTTCGCGCCGCGTCCTCCTCACGGCACCGCGTGGACGGTGCGTGGCACCGAGCGGAGCGACCCGAGGTGGGAGCCGTACCTCGCCCTCGCGGCGTGAGCGGGAGGCGGGGGCGAGGGTTCCTCTAGAATGGAATCCTCGCCCCCGTAGCTCAGCAGGATAGAGCAGCCCTCTCCTAAAGGGCAGGTCGCTGGTTCGAATCCAGTCGAGGGCACTCCTCAGTCGCGACCGCTCCGCCACAGTTTCGACGGCCACCAGATCACTCGACCCAGGTCGTAGGCGAGCGCCGGCACGAGCAGCGAGCGCACCACGAACGTGTCGAGCAGCACGCCGAACGCCACGATGAACGCGAGCTGTGCCAGGAACAGGATCGGGATCACCGAGAGTGCGGCGAAGGTCGCAGCGAGCACGAGACCGGCGGAGGTGATCACGCCTCCCGTGATCGAGAGCCCGCGGAGGACTCCCTCGCGAGTGCCGTGCTCGAGAGACTCCTCGCGCACTCTGGTCATCAGGAAGATGTTGTAGTCGATCCCCAGTGCGACCAAGAACACGAACCCGTACAGCGGCACGGCAGGGTCGGCGCCGGGGAAGCCGAAGACGCCGTTGAACATCAGCGCCGAGACGCCCATGGCTGTGCCGAACGACAGCACGGTGGTGATGATCAGCAGCACCGGGGCGAGGATCGAGCGCAGCAGCAGCATGAGGATGAGCATGATGACGACGAGGACCACGGGGATGATCAGGTTGCGGTCATGGATCGACGCGTCGTTCGTGTCGATCGCCGTCGCCGTCACACCGCCCACGAGCGCGTCGAGCTCGTGCAACTCGACGCGGAGCTCGCGCACCGTGGCAGCAGCAGCATCGGAGTCCGCCGCGTCGGTCAAGGTGCCCTGCAGCAGCACCTCGCCATCCACCACCGTCGGCTCGGGCACGGGGGCACCTGGAGGACCGAACGCGACGAGTCCGTCTTCGGTGACCGTCGCCGCACCGCTCGGCGAATCGGCCGCCGTCACCGAGACGCCGTCGATGCCCTCGTCGGCGAGCAGCACGTCGGCGGCATCCTGCAGCCTGTCCTCTGCGACGACCACGTAGACCGGGCTGCCGGAGCCGCCGGGGAAGTGCTCGCCGAGGGCCACCTGTCCGTCGCGGGCCTCCGAGGCGCCGAGCACGAGGTCGGATGCCGGCACGCCGACGGCGTTGAGCTGCAGCACGCCGGAGGCGCCGGCGAGCAGCACGAGAGTCGTGACGATCCAGATCGCGCGGGGGCTCTTGGTGATCATGCCGGCCAGGCGCGCCCACAGCCCGGTCTTGCGCATGCCGTGCTCTTCGGCGACGACCTCGGGCTCGAACTTCGGACGCCGGGGCCAGAACACCGCGCGGCCGAACAGCAGCAGCAGTGCAGGAAGCAGAGTGAGTGCTGCGAGCATCGCGAACACGATGCCGATCGCGGCCACCGGCCCGAGAGTGCTGTTGGACTTGAGGTCGCTGAGCAGCAGGCACAGAAGGCCGGCGATCACGGTGCCGCCGGAGGCGACGATCGGCTCGAACGAGCCCTTCCACGCAGCCAGCACGGCTGTTCCCTTGTCCTGAACGACGCGGAGCTCTTCACGGAACCGCGCCACGAAGAGCAGGGCGTAGTCGGTCGCCGCTCCGATCACCAGGATGAACAGGATTCCCTGGGTCTGTCCGCTGAGCAGCAGCACCTCGAACTTGGCCAGCCACCAGACGACGAGCAATGCCACGCAGAGCGCGAACAGGCTGGTCGAGAGCACGACGATCGGCAGCAGGAACGAGCGGTAGACCAGCACCAGGATGACGAGCACCGCGAGAAGGGCGACGCCCAACAGCAGTCCGTCGATGCCGGCGAACCCGGCGACGAGGTCTGCGCTGAAGCCCGCGGGACCCGTGATGTAGACGGTGACGCCGCCAGGAGCGGCTTCCCGCAGCTGAGCGCCGAGCGCGTCGATCGCATCGGCGAGCTCCGCGTCGCCCTCGATGGGGATGAACGCCTGCACCGCCTTGCCGTCTTCGGACGTCAGAGCGGGGGAGACATCCTCGCTCACACCCTCCACCGAGGGGGCGTCGGCGACGGCATCCGAGATGGTCTGCAGATCCGACTCCGAGAGCTCGTCATCGGACACGAAGACGGCGATCGCAGGAATGGCGTCGCTGTCGTTGAATTCGCCGAGCAGCTTCTGCACCTGGGTGGCATCAGCGGATTCGGGCAGATAGCTCGTCTGATCGTTCGACGAGACCTCATCGACCTTGCCGAACAGCGGGCCGCCGAGGCCCGCCCCGACCAGCCACACCAGGATCAGGGCGACGGGGATGAGGATGCGCGCCCAGGAGTGTCGCCGCGTACGCACTCGGGTCGGTGGGTTGGGCGCGTTCTCAGGGCGGGACATCGGGTTCCTCTCGGGAGGTGCAGGGCGGGGATCAGGGATGGGGGCGTCAGGAGACCCAGGCGAGGATGAGGATCATCGTCGCGAGGAACCCGGCGAAGTAGTTGAGGAAGATGAAACGCCGCCAGGCGCGGTTGGTGCCCGCGGAGGTCTCGTCGGTGACGTTCCACCAGGGCGCCGCGTTCACGATGTACGGCAGCGCGAGCGCAGCGCCCAGCGGACCCGGCCACGAGGTGAACAGCATCGCGACTCCGGCCAGCGCCCAGAGCGCGATCGACAGCCGCACGGTCGCACGGGCTCCGATCACGGTCGCGATCGATCCGATCCCGCCTTCGCGGTCGGGTGCGATGTCCTGCACCGCGCCGAAGGCGTGTGCCGCCATGCCCCACAGGAAGAAGGCGATGAGCACGATGACCGCCGTGGGCGTGGCGGATGCGTCGGCCAGGGCGAGACCCACGACCGCCGGGGTCACGAAGTGCAGGCTCGAGGTCGTCGAATCGAGGAATGCCCGCTCCTTGAACCGCAGCCCCGGCGCGGAGTAGGCGATCACGGCGAACACGCTGATCGCCAGCCAGAACCAGGACGCGGGGTTTCCGACCACCACGAGGTAGACGAGGAACGGGATGTTCGTCACGACCGCCGCCCACAGTGTGGCCCGGTGGATGCGGGGGGAGAGCAGCGCGCCTTCGATCCCGCCCTTGCGCGGGTTGGCGAGGTCGGACGCGTAGTCGAACACGTCGTTGATGCCGTACATCGCCAGGTTGTAGGGCACCAGGAAGTACAGCGTGCCGATGATCAGCGTGAGGTCGATCTCGCGGGTGCTGAGAAGGTATGCGGCCGCGAAGGGGAATGCCGTGTTGATCCAGCTGATCGGACGGGATGACAGGACGATCTGCGCGATGTCGCGACCGACGGATCCGCGGGCCGACGAGGTCATGAGGGATCCTCGTCGGCGGTTCTGACGTCGTCACGAGCGCGTCGACGGGCGCGCAGCGCCGCCCACAGAGTCGGCAGCAGCACCGCCCCGGCGAGCGGATAGGCGAAGTCCTCGAGAGGTGCGAGACCGATGTGCACGCCGAGCAGATGATCGGCGGAGTAGTGGAACAGGCCCGTCGCGATCATCACCGTGTCGAACACGGCGGTGAGGATGAAGAGCACGACGACGGTCACGGCCACGGCGCCGAGGTGGGCGCGGTGCCGGCCCGAGACGACGGACAGAACGATGGCCGCCACCACCGCGGCGCCGACGAACCACGCGGAGAGCTCGAGGTAGGTCACTGTGCGACCTCGCTCGGGCGTCGGGTCAGTCTCGTCAGGATGCGCACGGCCCCGGTGTAGACGATCATCGTGCACACGACCAGGAACAGAAGGAAGACCGGCTCCTCGATCGGGAGCTCGGGGGCGAGGACGATCCCCGTCGCGATGGCCGACTCGCCACGGAAGAAGATCCCTCCGGCGATGCCCGCGACGTCCCAGACGAGGAAGAAAGCGAGCCCGACGGCCGTGACGACGGACGCGGAGACGGCGTCGCGCCAGAAGAAGAGCCGGAATCTCCGATCGAGCAGCAGCATGCATCCGAGGGTGGCGAGCAGGACCACCGGATATACGAAGCCCATCACGCGGTTCCGCTCGCAGACTCAGCGGTGGCCGAGACGTCGAGAGGTCCGCTGGAGTGGTCGCCGCGGATCCGCTTGAGAACGATCTCGGCGCTGATCAGGCACATCGGCACGCCGACCCCCGGTGCGGTCGTGGCGCCCGCGTAGTACAGCCCCGTCACCTGGCGCGACTCGTTCTGAGCGCGGAACATCGCGCTCTGGGAGAGGATGTGCGCCGGTCCCAGCATCCCGCCGCGCCACGAGTTGTAGTCCTCGAGGAAGTCTGCGGGACCTTTCGTCTCACGCACCACAATGCGCTCGCGCAGGTCGTCGATGCCTGCCCAGCGCGAGATCTGGTCGATCGCGGCATCCGCTGCCCGCTCTATCGCTGCAGATCCGCCGCCGTCGGAGCCGCCCGCGCCCAAAGCGGTGTCGGCAGGGATCGGCACCAGCACGAAGAGGTTCTCGTGCCCTTCGGGGGCGACGGTGCTGTCAGTGGCGCTCGGACGGCAGACGTACGTCGAGGCGGGGGAGGGGATCTCGGGCGCATCGCCGAAGATGGCGTCGAAGTTGGCATCCCAGTCTTCGGTGAAGAACAGCGAGTGGTGCGGCAGCTCGGGCAGAGAGCCTCGCACGCCGAGCATCACGAGCACGGCACCTGGTCCGCTGGTGCGCCGCTGCCACCACGAATCGGGGTACGTGCGAAGGTGCGGTGGGAGCAGCGCCGTCTCGGTGTGATGCAGATCGGCGCCGGAGACGACGATGTCGGCGTCTGCCGTGTGCGCGACTCCGTCGGAGTCGCGCCACTCGACACCCGTCACAGTGGGTGCGCCCGACCGGATGCCTGTGCTGATCGCCGTGACGTCGGCATCCAGCACGATCCTGGCGCCCGCCGCCTCGGCCAGCTCCGCGATGCGCTCGACGACGCGCCAGAACCCGCCCTGCGGATAGCTGACGCCCTCGTCGAGATCGAGAGCGCTCATGAGGTGGTACATCGCCGGGGCGGTGCGGGGATCGGTGCCGAGGAACACCGCGGGGTATCCGAGCAGTTGACGGATCACCGGGTCTCGGAAGCGCCGAGCGGCGAACGACTGCAGGCGCGTGCCCAGAAGCGTGAAGAGACGAGGAAGGGCTCGCAGCACCTCCGGCGTCATCAGCGTGCGCAGCCGCGTGAACGGGTTGTAGAGGAAGTAGCGTTCGGCCATGACGCGTGCGTCGTGCGCCGAGTCGAGATACGCGTCGAGCGCCTGCGCCGAGCCGGGCTCGCGGGACTCGAACAGACGAGATACCGCCGCGCGCCCGGAGGGCACGGTGACGGAGGGTGATGGGTGCCCGTCCGCTTCCGGTGCCTGGAAGACGCGGTACCCGGGATCGAGGAGCGTCAGGTCGAGCTGATCCTGCGTCGAGGTGCCCATCATCTCGAAGAAGTGGTCGAACACCTCGGGCATGAGGTACCACGACGGCCCGGAGTCGAACCGGAAGCCGTCGCGCTCTATGGTGCCCGCGCGACCACCGACGCGGCTGTTCTTCTCATAGACGGTCACGTCGTGACCGTCGCGGGCGAGCAGTCCTGCGACAGCGAGACCGGCGACTCCCGCGCCGATCACCGCGACCCGGCTCATCGGTTCCGCTCCAGCGCCGTCACGAGCACGGACCGCGTGGCCAGCAGCGCCTTGATCGGATCCGGCACGCGCACCCGGCGCTCGTAGAGGCTCGAGGCCGGAGTCTTCGCGACGCGTCTGGTCAGGGCAGCGAACAGCGCGTGGGCGCTGCGCACGGCGGCGCGAGCGTCTTTGGGCAGCAAGGGGATCGAGCGTGCCGCATCGTCGAGCTGCGCCGTGATGGTGCGTACCCAGTCGTCGCGGTCGGCATCGGTGAGGCGGCCGCCGTCGCCGAGATAGCCGCGCTGGAGGCGCTCGGTGTCGTCGGCGAGGTCACGGAGGAAGTTGACGTTCTGGAAAGCGGCGCCGAGCTGTCGTGCTCCGTGGGTCAGGGTCTCGAGTTCGCCGGTGGTGCGCGTGTCTTCTCGCAGGAACACCCGCAGGCACATCAGTCCGACCACCTCGGCCGAGCCGTAGACATAGCGCTCGTGCGCCGCCGCGTCGTAGGCGGTGAAGCCGGTGTCGCCCGCGATGTCTGCAGCCATCGAGTCGAAGAACGGCTGCGTGAGATCCTCGCCGATCCCGCACTCCCTCGCCGTGCGCGCGAAGGCGTGCAGCACGAGGTCCGTGCTGTATCCGACATCCATCGCCCGGTGGGTCTCGGCCACATAAGATGCGAGCGCGCCGGTCTGCGCGGACTCGTCGAGTCCTGCCTGCGCGGCGACCCCGTCGACGATCTCGTCGGCGATGCGAACCATGGCGTAGATGTTGCGCACATGCTGGCGATGTCTCTCCCCGAGCAATCGGGTCGCCAGCCCGAACGACGTCGAGTATGTGCGGATGACCTCGGTGGATGCCGTGTCGGCGGCGCGGTTGAACCGTCCCAGACTCGCACCCGACGCGTCGTGAGGGGTCGGGCTCATGCCTGTCGTCCTTCGAGGCGAGACGCGGAGACCAGAATCGACCGCGCGGCATCCGAGCTGATCTCGCCGGCGAGCTCCGCCTCTGACAACAGCGCGTAGACCGCGTCGAGCTGATCGCCGATGAGGCCGACGACGAATTGCTCGGCTCCGCATTCGCGCAGCAGGTCGCGCATCGCGGTGGCATCCTGGAGGCTCAGATCTGCGGAACCGAATCGGGGCGCGATGCGCTCCCAGGTGCCCGTCGATCGGGCGAAGGCGATGAGGGCCGTCTCCTTGCCCTCCCGCAGATCGGAGAACGCATCCTTGCCGTGTGTGCGGTGGTCTCCGAAGACACAGAGCAGGTCGTCCTGCAGCTGATACGCGAGACCCAGGTGGCGGCCCACGGACTGCAGCGTCGCTTCGGCCGAATCGGAGGAGTCGGCGAGGAGGGCCGCTGCTCGCAGAGGCAGTGAGAACGAGTAAGTCGCCGTCTTGTAGACGCTCATGGTGAGGACGGTGTCGACGTCCGACGCGATGATCCCGTGGCTCAGCGCCACGTCGGTGTGCTCGCCGGCCACCGTCTCGAGGATGGTCTGCTCGACGAGATCGAGCAGGCGTCGTCGTGCGTGCGCCGAGACCTCTGCCCGGGCGAAACCCATGATCGCGGCCGAGAGCATCAGATCGCCCATCAGGATCGCGCTCGATCTGGCCCAGTGCAGCGAGTCCTCCTCGGAGGTGGCTGGCGTGCTCGCTGCGAGCTCTCCGATCAGGTTCGGTCGCTTGCGGCGGGTCAGGTCTCCGTCGATGACATCGTCGTGCAGCAGGAAGGCGTAGTGCAGCAGCTCGATGTGCGTCGCGATGTCGACGGCGGCCACCGTCGCGCTGTCGTCGGCGGACGGGACGAGTGCGCGATGGATGTCGAGCAGCAGCCTCGGGCGAACGAGCTTGCCGCCGAGCGCATGGTCCGCGGTCGCACGCCAGAGCGCAGCGAACTCGGTTCCATACGCCTCTGCGTTCTCGCAGTGCAGGGCGAAGCGCTGGCGGAGCATCTCTTCGACTCGAGGGCTCAGGTCCTCTCGCGGCGCAGCCTGCGTCACGGTCACGGTCATGGTCACACCACCCCGAGGTCGCGGAGCTGGGGGAGCTGCTCGACGAGCCAGGGGCTGAAGGCGAAGGGAGCGCCGATCACGGAGTCGGCGAACTCCGCCGGGTCGACCCATGCCCACTCGGCGACCTCGTCGGGGTCGGGAGAGAGGGGGCCGTCTGCGATGGCCACGTGGACGGGGCAGATCTCGTTCTCGACGATTCCGCTCGCGTCGACGGCCCGGTAGCGGTAGTCGGGCAGTACCAGGGAGACGTCGGTGAGGCGGAGCCCGAGTTCGTCCTGTGCGCGTCGATGCACGGCGTCGGTCATGTCTTCGCCGGGGCGCGGGTGACCGCAGAAGCTGTTGGTCCATACGCCGGGCCATGTGCGCTTCGCGAGTGCTCGTCGCGTCACCAGAAGACGCCCCTCGCGATCGAAGACGTGGCAGGAGAAGGCCAGGTGAAGAGGGGTATCGGTCGTGTGGACCGTGTCTTTCGCACTGGTGCCGATCGCGACTCCGTCTGCAGAAAGGAGGGTGACCTCATCCAACGGGGGAACCTCCTCGATTTTCGCTAGCTTAGCTAATAATCAACATAACATGAAACATTCGTGTGTAGCATGATGTCATGCACGACGGACCCGACGCCACCCCCCGCGGAAGCGGCGCGTCCGACGTCCTCTCTCGACAGGAGGCGGGCTCGCCGGACGGCGTCGCGCACGCGGCGATCTACGACGTCGAGTCCGCGGATCCGCGGAGCACCCTGATCGACCGGTCGGGAGTCGCACCGGAGGACCTGCGCCAGATCGCGCTGGTGATGGGAGCACTCGGCGAGCTCAGGGACGCCGAGCAGAAGCTGTCGCTCGCCTCGCGCCGCTACATGCGCCTCAATGACACGGACATGCGAGCGCTGCATTATCTGATCGTCTGCGCGAACCGCGGTGCGACGGCGACTCCTGGGGGTATCGCCACCCACCTCGGCATCTCGACGGCGTCGACGACCAAGCTGCTCGACCGCCTGGAGAAGGGCGGCCACATCCGGCGCGCACCGCATCCGACCGACCGGCGTGCTCTGGCGATCACCATCACTCCGGAGACGCGACAGGCGGCGATGGAGACGGTGGGTCGTCAGCAGGCAAAGCGCTTCTACTCAGCGGCGCGGTTGACGGCGGACGAGCGTGACGTCGTCATCCGATTCCTCTCGGACATGGCGAAGGAGATCACGCTCCGGGATGAGCCGTGGGCCCAACCCGGAGTCGCGACCTCCGAGTGAGTCAGTGCGCGGCGTTGTACGCCTCGACGACCGGAGCAGGAATCCGGCCCCGCTCTGAGAGCGTGTAGCCGTTGTCGTTGGCCCACGCCCTGATCGCGGCGACCTCCGGATTGCGGCCGGCACGCTTGCGAGGTGCCGCCGATCGCGCAGACACGGCGGAGCCGGCCCGACGCCCCGCCGAGATATACGGCTCGAGCGCCGCGCGCAATTCTTCTGCGTGAGCGGTATTCAGATCGATTTCGTACGAGGTTCCATTCAGCGAGAAATGCACGGTCTCGCCTTCACCGACGTCCAGAACGCTTCCGTCGATGTCGTCTACCAGCTGGTGCACAATTCTTCTTGCCATGGAAATGACAATACTCCGAATTGACGGGTCTGAGGATATTACTCGTGACCGGGGTCGATCAATTTCAATCCGACGATGCATCCGACGAGTCCGAGAAGCAACAGGATGCGCACCCAGGAGACCTCGCTGTCACCCGTGACCATCGCCCAGACGACGGTGAGTGTCACCCCGATTCCGACCCATACGGCATATGCGGTTCCGGTCGCGATATCACGCATCGCGAATGCGAGTCCGATCATCGAGAGGATCAGACCACCCGCGAAGATGATGCTCGGCCAGAGCTTGGTGAGTCCCTCGGATTTGCCCAGGGCAGTCGCCCACACGGCCTCGAGAACACCGGAGACGATCAGCACGATCCACGACATGACGGTCCTTTCGGACCAGTCTTTTCGCTCACCGGGTACTGGTCTGCCTCGTCCGGGGCCGGGGTTCACCGACCGGTGTCCACGATAGCCGTCAGCGCTGGGCAGCGCCTGTGCAGCCCTGCCGCCGCGCGTGCCGGCGGCTTAGGGGAGCAGCCCGGCGCGGCGCGCCTTGGCCACAGCAGCGTGGCGGGTCGACGCGTCGAGCTTCGACATGGCCGTGCCGAGGTAGGCCTTGACCGTGCCCTCGCGGAGGCCCAACTGACCGGCGATCTCCGCATTCGTCGCCCCGAGGGCCGCGCACGCGAGCACATCGGTCTCCCGACGGGAGAGATGAACGGTCGAGATCGGTCCGGTCCCCGGCGGGACAGCATCCTCGGCGAGCATCACGAGACGCTGTTCCACCTGCGCGATTCGCGCGCGCAGTTCGGCGTCATCGACGGACGCCGCGATGCTGCGAAGCTCGGCGAAGCTCTCGCGCAGCTCTTCGCGATGACGCGGCGCGACGGAATCGGATGCCGGTGCCACCGAACGAAGTCGTCGCTCCACCTCGTCGCGGACGCGGAGCTCCTCCGCCACGGACTGCGCGACCTGCATCGCCGGAGCGGTCGTCACGCCTCCGACGGGTGTCCTGTCCCAGGCTCCCGCATAGAGGATGCCTCGAGGGCGACCGCTCACGACGATGGGCAGAGCGAGCAGGGTCCGCAGTCCTTCGCCGAGCACGAACACGTCGTAGTCATGGGTGATCTGCTGGGAGGATCCGTAGTCGCTGGTCATGCGGGGGCGCAGTTCCATCATCGCCCGCCCTCCGAGGCCGCGCTCGGGTCTCACACGCAGCCCGTCGAGACTGCGGGTGCGGTTTCCGACGATGCTGGTCACGCTGACGACACCCTCGTCGATGAGCCCACCGAAGGCGACGGGGAACCGGGTGCGCTGAGCGAGCTCGCGCACTGCTCTGGCGACGAGCTCGGTCTCTGATTCCATCCGGGTCGATGTGGTCACGACTACCTACTTTCGGGGGTGACGGCGCTGTTCCCCGTTTCGTAGCGTCGACCCTATCATTCGCCTGGGAAACCGGGGCGAGCCGCAGCACATGAGGCAAGGAGGCCCCATGACCGACCATCAGACGGCTGATTCGCCGGGAGCGATCGACTACATCGCTGTCGAGCAATCACCACGATTCCGCGAGTTGAAGAAGACGCAGCGATCGTTCATCTTCCCGCTCGCGGCGTTCTTCCTCATCTGGTATTTCGTCTACGTCCTGCTCGCCGCATTCGCGATCGACTTCATGTCGCAGAGGGTGTGGGGCGATATCACCGTCGGACTGCTCATGGGGCTCGGGCAATTCGTCACCACTTTCGCGATCACGATGGGCTACGTCGCGTTCGCCAACCGGCGGCTCGATCCGATCGCCACGGAGATCCGTGAAGAGCTCGAGAAGGCGCAGGGAGAAGCATGAACATCATTCACGCAGCCACCCAGCCGGTCACGGCCGAGAGCAATCCCGTCCTCAACATCTCGATCTTCCTGGCTTTCGTCGCGGTGACGCTTTTCATCGTGATTCGGGCGAGCAAGAACAACAAGACGGCGGCTGACTACTATGCCGCCGGCCGCTCGTTCACGGGGCCGCAGAACGGTTTCGCGATCGCCGGCGATTATCTGTCGGCGGCGTCGTTCCTCGGAATCTGCGGAGCGATCGCGATCAACGGTTATGACGGATTCCTGTATTCGATCGGATTCCTCGTCGCCTGGCTCGTCGCACTGCTTCTCGTCGCAGAGCTCATGCGCAACACCGGCAAGTTCACGATGGCCGACGTGCTGTCCTTCCGTCTGAAGCAGCGCCCCGTGCGCATGGCGGCCGCGATCACGACGCTCGCCGTGTGCTTCTTCTACCTGTTGGCGCAGATGGCGGGTGCCGGCGGCCTGGTCTCGCTGCTGCTCGGCATCGACGGCCGGATCGGGCAGTCGATCGTGATCGCCGTGGTCGGTCTGCTGATGATCGTCTACGTCCTCATCGGCGGCATGAAGGGCACGACCTGGGTGCAGATCGTCAAGGCGTTCCTGCTCATCGGCGGTGCCATCGCGATGACGATCTGGGTGCTGGCGATCAACGGGTTCAGCCTCAACACGCTGCTCGAGGGAGCGGTGGCGAATTCCGACAAGGGCGATGCCATCCTCGGCCCGGGGCTGCAGTACGGGGCCAACCCCTGGGACTTCGTTTCTCTCGGCATGGCCCTCGTGCTCGGAACCGCCGGGCTCCCGCATGTGCTGATGCGCTTCTACACGGTGCCCACCGCCAAGGAGGCTCGTCGTTCAGTGGTGTGGGCCATCTGGCTCATCGGCGGCTTCTATCTGCTCACGCTGGTGCTCGGATATGGAGCGGGCGCGCTCGTCGGCGCGGATGTGATCGCGGCAGCACCCGGCGGACCGAACTCGGCCGCCCCGCTGCTCGCGCTGTATCTGGGCGGACCGGTGCTGCTCGGCTTCATCTCGGCGGTCGCCTTCGCGACCATCCTCGCCGTGGTGGCCGGACTCACGATCACGGCAGCCGCCTCGTTCGCGCATGACATCTATGCGAACGTGATCCAGAAGGGCAAGAAGGACTCCGCGGGCAACCCGGTCGAGCCCGACCCCGACGGCGAGGTGCGCGTCGCGCGACGAACGGTGGTCGTGATCGGCATCCTCGCCATCATCGGCGGCATCGGCGCCCAGGGGCAGAACATCGCCTTCCTCGTGGCGCTCGCCTTCGCGGTCGCCGCCTCGGCGAATCTGCCGACGATCCTGTATTCGCTGTTCTGGAAGCGATTCAACACCCGTGGCGCGGTCTGGAGCATGTACGGCGGTCTTGCGGCGGCGATCATCCTCATCGTCCTGTCGCCGGTGTTCTCCGGTTCGCCGACGTCGATGATCCCCGGAATCGACATCGTCCTCTGGCCGATGAACAATCCGGGCATCGTATCGATCCCGCTCGGCTTCTTCCTCGGCTGGCTCGGAACCGTCACGAGCCGCACCAAGGAGTCGCCGCTCCTGGCCGCCGAGATGGAGGTGCGGTCGCTCACCGGGTTCGGAGCAGAGAAAGCCGTGGATCACTGATCCGGCGATGAAGCGATCGTGGACCCCGACGGCCTACTCGTCGGGGTCCACGTCGTGTGCGGTCAGCTGTGCGACTCGAGATCGAGAAGGAACCTCTTGCGCTCCGGATGCGCGCCGTACTGCCCCGCCGTTCCGTCGGACCGCACCACGCGGTGAACCGGGACGACGATCGAGAAGGGGGAGAGGCGGCACGCGGTGCCGACGGCGCGCGCGGCGCCGGGACGACCGGCCAGCACCGCGATCTCGCCATAACTCATCGTCTCTCCCCACTCGATCGTGCTGATCGTCTGCAGAGCGGTGCGGGCGAACCCGTTGACGAGGCGCCAATCGAGCTCGAGATGATCCTCGAATCGCACCGGCGCGCCGTCGAAGTAGGCGTCGAGGAGTTCGGTCACGTCGTCGGCTGCTCCGGGGTCGGGATCGGGGACGGCGCCGAGCTGGCCCGAGACGTTCTCGAGAACCCAGGGAACCGAGGGATCGTCCGATTCCGAGAGGTCGAATCGGACGAGCCCCTCGTCGGAGAACACGGCGAGTGCGTCTCCGAAGGGGGTCGGTGCGAAGTCGTAGTGGAAGGTCATGCCTCCATACTGACCGCAGCGATCGAGCGCGGGCATCATCACGAGCGCGACCGGGGGAGACGCCGCTGACTCACGGCTTGCGTGCAGAAGCAGTCCGCATACACCTGATCCAGCCCCCTGATGGGCGGAAATCCGGTGAAACCCGCCAGGGATACCGGCTGCGGGGCGAGGCGCGCTTAGTGTGTGAGGTGTGTGGCGACGTGAAGGCAAGGCTGCGGATGACGCGGCGACCGATGCCGCAGTGACCCTCGGCGAATTGCACGAGCCGGTCTCCGGTATCGGCATCGCGCATGCCGCCGAAGCGGAGCGCACCCGGCTTCGTGCGGAAGCCGCCGACCTCGGCGGCTCATCGCCGCTCGTCAACTTCCGCGACACGGTCGAGTCCGGCATCGACATCTCGAAGGCCCACCCCGGCAGCCTTCCCCAGTTCATCACCGGCAAGTCCACCCTGCTGTCGAACCTCTACCGCGACGAGGTCGGTCTGCGCACCGCGAGGCTCGCCGCCGAGCGGATCACCGCGAAGAACACCGAGCTGCGCACCGTCCGCGGCATCGAAGCCGTGCACCTCGCGGTCGGGGTCGCCGGATGGCGCATCGGCGGGGCTGAGTTCTCGGCACCCGTGCTCCTTCGCCCGCTGGCGATCCGACGGCACCATTCCGACTTCGAGCTCAAGCTGCAGGGCGCCTTCGAGGTGAACCCGGAGCTCGTGCGCATCGCGCGCGAGCACTTCGGCATCACGATCGACGCCGCAGCGCTCGCCGCCCTCGCCTACGACGGTGGGATCTTCAAGCCCCAGCCCGTGATCGACAGCCTGCGTGCCACGACGCGATCGATCGACACGTTCACCGTGCTGCCGAGACTCGTGGTCTCGACCTTCGCCGACGTCGGCGGCGCGATGTCCCGCGACGGGGGCAGCCTCGACCACGTCGTGCTCAACGCTCTCGCCGGACACGTCGGCGACCGCGAACAGGTCTCCGCCCGCAGACCCGACCCGCACCACACCGGACCGGATGACCGCGCACCGGCATCCGACAACCTGCTGCTCGACGCGGATGCCGAGCAGGAGGCCCTTCTCGCGAAGATCGCGGCCGGCCATTCGCTGACCGTCGCGACTCTCCCCGGCACCGGCGGCACGCAGACCGTGATCAATGCGCTCGGCGAGCTCGTGCGCGCCGGCAAGCGCGTGCTCGTCGTCTCGGCTCGGCGCTCGACCCTCGACGGGGTGAGGCACCGCCTCGCGGGCATCGGTCTCGACAGCCTGGCGGTCTCACCCGCCAGCGTGCGCCGCGACCTCGTGCGCGCGATCGGCCGGAACGAGAAGGCGACCGCTCCGAAGGTCAGCGACGTCGATGACGCGCTGGTCCGTCTGCGCGCCGTGCTGCGGGACTACCGGCACGCGCTCACCGCTCCGGTCGCGGGAACGAACTCGTCGGTGCTCGACGCCACGCGTCACCTCACGAGGCTCGCCTCCCTGCCGACTCCGCCGTCGACCACCGCTCGGCTCAGCGCCGAGACCCTCCGCCGTCTCGCCGACGATCGCTCATCGGCTGCCGCAGCGCTCGCGCACGCGGCGCGCCTGGGCGAGTTCCGCTTCGGCCCGAACGACTCACCCTGGTACGGCGTGACCTTCTCGAGCACGGAGGCTGCGAAGTCCGCGCATCAGCTGGCGGCGCGCCTGCACTCCGAGAGCGTGCCTGCCCTGCTCGAGCGGGGTTATGCGCTGATCGCCCAGACGCACATGCGTCCGTTCTCGACCATCGACGAGCTCGGCGAGTATCTGCGGCTCCTGCAGGGCATCCGTGATTCCCTCGACCGGTTCAGCCCCACCGTGTTCGAGCGCCCGCTGGGGGAGCTCATCCAGGCCCACGGTTCGCGACGCGATGCGCCGGCCATGTCCGGAGCCAACCGGCGCCGTCTGCGTCGACTCGCGAAGGAATACGTCCGCCCCGGAGTGCACGTCACCGAGATGCATGAGTCGCTGCTCCGCATCCAGGCGCAGCGCACCCAGTGGCAGCGATTCGTGGACGCCGGTGTCGCACCCGAGGTGCCGCTCGGCCTCGCCGACGTCTACGCCTCCTGGCAGCGCGTCACGGCCGAGCTCGCAGAGCTGGACGTCGCGCTCGGACGCAGGGAGCCGCTCTCGACGCTTCCCGTGGCCCGTCTCGTGCGCACTCTCGCGGGCCTCGCGGCCAAGTCCGATGTCTTCGACAACCTCGTCGAGCGTGCGCAGCTGCGCGATCGACTGGCCGAACTCGGTCTCGAGCCGCTGCTGGCGGAGTTGTCCGTTCGGCACGTGGCCGAGTCGCGCGTGGGGGACGAGCTGGAGTTCGCCTGGTGGCAGACGCTGCTCGAGCGCGCTCTGCAGGAGGACCGGGCGCTGCTCGGCGCGAACACGGCGGTGGTCGATCGGCTCGAGCGGGACTTCCGTCTCGTCGACGAGGCGCATGCCGCGATGGCAGGTCCGCTTCTCGCATGGCAGCTCGCGAACCAGTGGAAGATCGCGATCGTCGACGAGCCGCAGGAATCCCAGAATCTGAGGCGCGCACTGAAGCAGCCCGCGACGACGACGGCCGAGATCGTGAGCTCCGCGCCGACGCTCGTCGACGTGCTCGCGCCGGTCTGGATCTCGTCGCCCTACCTCGTGCCGCAGATCCCCGACTCGGTCGAGTTCGACACGGTTCTCCTCGTCGACGCGGCCGCCATCAACCTGGCAGAAGCCGCCCCGGCGATCCGCCGTGCGCGTCAGGTCGTGGCGTTCGGAGACCCGGTCACGCAGCTGCCGACCGCGTTCCACGTCGCGGTCGACCCGGGTTCCGAGTGGGAGCACGAGGTTCCCTTCGACTCCGTGTCGGTGTTCGAGCGGCTGTCGGAGCTGCTGCCGGTGATGACCCTCACGCGCAGCTACCGCGCAGGCGGCGAAGATCTCGCCGAACTCATCAACGACGCGTTCTACGGCGGCGAGATCGTCTCCCTGCCCTGGGCGGGGTCGTATCTGGGACGCGGCAGCCTCACCGTCGACTACGTCGAAGGCGGTACGGGAGCGCCCGACCCCGTATCGGGTGCGGTGGAGAGCCCCGAGGCCGAGGTCGCCCGCGTCGTGACTCTGGTCGTCGAGCACGCCGTGCATCGCCCGGACGAGTCGTTGATGGTCGTCACGGCGAGCAGGCGTCACGCCGAGCGCGTGCGCGCGGCGGTCACCTCCGCCTTCGCCGGACGATCGGATGTCGCCGACTTCGTCGGTCGCGACACCGCCGAGCCCTTCGCGGTGCTCACGCTCGAGGAGTCCGTGGCCGAGAGTCGCGACCGCGTGATCTTCTCGCTCGGCTACGGCCTCACCAAGCACGGCCGGGTCCTCAGCGACTTCGGTGACCTCTCGACGCCGGACGGCGAGCGGCTGCTCACCGTGGGAATGACCCGCGCCCGGCGGTCCATGGTCATCGTCTCGTCGATCCGACCCTCCTCGTTCGACGACGGTCGACTCGAGTTCGGCGCGGCCACGCTGATGTCGATCCTGGGCGGCCTCGCCACCCGCGCACGCGATGCGCGCCTCGAAGACCTCGCCGATCCGCTGACGCTCGCACTCGCTCGCGAGCTGCGCCGTCTCGGCGCCTCCGTCGACGTTGACTATCGCGGCCTGCTGCCCCTCGTCGCCCAGCACAACGGCAAGGCGGTCGTGATCGAGTCCGACCCGGAGTCTCGTGGCGAGTCGTTGCGCGAGACGCTCCGACTGCGCCCGCATGTGCTGCGTCGCCTCGGTTGGCACTACGTGCGCGTGCATGCGTTCGATCTCTACAGCGACCCGGTCACCGCGGCCTCGCGCATCGCCGGTGTCCTGGGCATCTCGGCATCCGCGGCTCGCGCCGACAATGACACGCAGCCGATCGATCTCACCGATCCGCAGAATGACTGACGAGCGCGACCCTGACGCACCCCGGCAGAAGGTCGTGCGCATCGCCGGATCGAGACGTGCCCGGCTGACTCCCGTGCCGGGAACCGACACCGACCCGGAGCGGGTCGTGAAGGACCCCCAGCGGCCGAAGGGCCCGAAGGGGCCGAACGACGAACAGCTGATGCAGGACGTGCCGCCGCACTACTGAACACCTGCCCCTGCGCCTCCTGCAGGGGATACGACGAAGCGCACGGTCCGATCAGGGCCGTGCGCTTCGTCGTAGGACGATGCCGCGTCAGCTGCGCGAGCTGTTCCTGGCGAGCAGGTCGCGGATCTCGACGAGCAGCTCGGCTTCGGTCGCGGCGGCCGGCTCCTCCTCCGGCTGCTCGGCGGGTGTGCCCTTGCGAGCCTCGACGTGCGCCTTGAACGTGTTCATCGGCAGGACGAAGACGAAGTAGACCACCAGGGCGACCGACAGGAAGCTGATGACCGCCGAGATCAGGTCGCCGATGGGGAACGTGACCGTGTCGCCGTAGATGCTCGTCAGCTGCGGCCCGAAGTTTCCGGTCGCGTCTGCCTTGAAGAACAGGGAGACGAGCGGGGTGATGATGCTGTTGACCACGGCGGTGACGATCGCCGTGAACGCGGTGCCGATGACCACGGCGACGGCCAGGTCGATCACGTTGCCGCGGAGGATGAAGTCCTTGAAGCCTTTGAGCATGGTGAGTGCCTCCGAAGAGTCGATGTGGTCAGGATGAAGTGCTGGTCGACGCGGGCGCCGGAGTGGTGCTCTTCGCCGGCTCCGACTTCGATGATGCCGGTGCGGACGTCGATGCGCCGGAACCCGCGCGCGAGTCGTTGCGGTAGAAGCCCGATCCGTTGAACGTCACGCCGATCGATCCGTACTGCTTGCGCAGCTCGCCGCCGCACTCGGGGCAGACGGTGAGAGCGTCGTCCGAGAAGCTCTGCACGGCGTCGAAGGCGTGGCCGCACGAACGGCAGGCGTAGGCATAGGTGGGCATGGCGATCCTCGCGGGTCAGCGTCGCGTCGGCGACAGATGGAGGGTCTGCGTGGGAGTGACGACGCCGGACACCGGCTGATCGTGCACCTCCCTCGGCAGGAAGTCGAGTACCTCGGAATCATAGATGACTGCGTAGACAGGCGGGCACTTCTCCATCGATCCGATGGTCTTGTCGAAGTATCCGCGCCCCCAGCCCATGCGCATCCCGGTGCGGTCGACCGCGGCGGCAGGGATGATCATCAGGTCGACGTCGTTCACGGCGATCGGGCCGAGGACTTCGCCTGTCGGCTCGGGCAGTCCGAACAGCCCCTCGGCGACGTCGTCGTCATCGGTCGCGACCGCCCAGTCGAGCAGACCGTCTGCGCGGGTCACCGGAAGCAGGACCCGGATGCCGCGGCGCACTGCCCCGGTGACGAACTCCCTCGTGCCCGGCTCGGTCGAGGTCGAGAGGAAGCACGAGATCGACCGGGCGCCGAGCGATGCGACGAGCTCGTCGAGTCGCTGCGTGATGGCGGATGCCGCGATCTCCCGCTGCGCGTCGCTCAGCAGCTGGCGGCGCTCGCGGAGCTCGGCGCGAAGCGCGCGCTTCTCGTGCTCGACGTCGTGAGGCATGCCTCCGAGTCTACGGCGGCATCCCCACTAGGCTGTGTGGATGGGTATTAGGAAGATGAAGGCTGTCATTCCCGCCGCAGGACTGGGAACACGGTTCCTGCCTGCGACGAAGGCGATGCCGAAGGAGATGCTGCCGGTCGTCGACAAGCCGGCCATCCAGTACGTCGTCGAAGAGGCCGCCTCAGCCGGGATCGACGACATCCTCGTCATCATCGGCCGCAACAAGAACGCGATCTCCAACCACTTCGACTCGGTTCCCGAGCTCGAGGTGAAGCTGATGGAGAAGGGCGACACGGGTCGTCTGGCTCGGGTCATCCACTCGAGTGATCTCGCTGACATCCACTTCGTCCGTCAGGGCGAGCCGAAGGGCCTCGGTCACGCGGTGCTGCGTGCCCGGACGCACGTCGGCGACAGCTCTTTCGCCGTGCTCCTGGGCGACGACCTCATCGACGAGCGCGACCAGCTGCTGACCGAGATGATCGCCGAGCACGAGCGCTCCGGCGCCGCCGTGATCGCCCTCATGGAGGTCGACCCCGCGAACATCCACATGTACGGCGCCGCAGCCGTGGAGGACATCGAAGGATCGGATGCCGTGCGCGTGACCGACCTCGTCGAGAAGCCGGCCGCCGAAGACGCTCCGTCGAACCTCGCGATCATCGGTCGCTACGTCCTTCCCGCGTCGATCTTCGAGGTGCTCGAGCACACCGAACCCGGCAAGGGCGGAGAGATCCAGCTGACCGACGCGCTGCAGGTGCTGGCGACCAGGCCCGAGGGCCCCGGCGTGGTCGGCGTGATCTTCCGCGGCCGCCGCTATGACACCGGTGACCGCGTCGACTACATCAAGGCGATCGTGCAGCTGGCCTCAGATCGCGACGACCTCGGCCCCGAGCTGCGCCCGTGGCTGAAGGAGTTCGCGGAACGCCTCTAGGCGTCATCGCGGGGCGCACGGATGGATCAGGCGACGGGGATGCGGCACGGTCCCATCGAGCTGCGCCTCGTGCGCTCACGCGACGCGAGGGCTCTGCAGCATGAGCTGTTGAGCAACCGCTCGTGGCTGCAGCCGTGGGAGGCCACCGTCCCCTACGGCTCGGTCTCGTTCGACATGCGGCTCAGCATCCGTCGATTGCTTCAGCAGTACCGAGACGGCGCTGGCTACCCGTTCGTCATGGAGTACGACGGCGAGATCGCCGGGCAGCTCAACGTCTGGGGAGTCGCCAGGGGGTCGCTGTGCTCGGCGACCATCGGCTATTGGGTGAGCGAGCGGTTCGCCGGCAAGGGCATCACGCCGACGGCCGTCGCGCTCGCGACCGACGCGTGCTTCACCGAGTACGCACTGCATCGCATGGAGATCTGCATCCGCCCCGAGAACGTCGCGAGCCTGAGGGTCGTGCAGAAGCTCGGTTTCCGCTATGAGGGGCTGCGTCGCCGGTACATCCACATCGATGGGGACTGGCGCGATCACTACGCATTCGCCCTGACACGCGAGGATGTGCCGCAGGGCGTGCTGGCCCGCTGGTTGAACGGCGAAGTGCCCCCGGACGCCGCGACGATCCCTCCTTCCGACCGTTTCGCGCTCTGACACGCCGCTGAGTTCAGAACTCGTCGCGACACACGCTGCCACTGAGCGTCGTGACCACCGATGTTCCCGTACCGTTGTCGACATGGACGGGCCAGTGCTGAGCGGGGGAGTGATAGTCCTCGTCGCTGTGCTCCTGTGGATGCTCTATCTGCTGCCGTCATGGCGCGGACGCTTCCAGTACGACGCCGCCGAGCGCAACGCCGTCAGGCTGAACCAGGCCCTGCGGGTGCTCGCCGAGACCAGCGAGACCCCCGGCGAGGTGCGCCTCGAGCTCAATGCGCGGACGGCTCTCGCGCAGCAGAAGCTCGCGAAGCGCCTGCAGTCCGAGAAGGAGGCCGCAGAGCTCATGCTCCTCCGTGAAGAGCTCGCGGCCACGAGGGCTGATCCTGTCATGCGCCAGGCACGCGCTCGTCGCCGCGTGCGCATCGTCGCCACCTCGACTCTGCTTCTCGGTCTCGTCATCGCCGGGCTGGGCGTGTGGCAGCTGATCGCCGGTCAGGCCCAGCTGCTGCTGTGGATCGGCGGAGCGATGATCGTCGTGGCCGGCTACGCCCTGCAGCGCATGTCGTCGGTCGCCGCTCGTGCTGCCCGACGCTCCGTTCGGGAGGCCGAGCAGCCCGTGCAGAGAGTGGCACCCGAACTGCACGACCAGGGTCGAGCGACATGGACTCCGCGTCCACTGCCCGAGCCGCTGGTGACCGTCGCGGGCTCTCGTGCGCAGGTAGCGCGAGCAGAGCTCGATGCGCAGGAGGAGCGCCGGACAGCGGCTCGCCTCGCCGAGCTGCGCGAGCGCGCCGAGCGCCTGGCGCCCGCGACGCCGGTGCAGATCCCCGCCGCCGCGCCGGCGGCATCTTCTCCCTTCGCGAAGATGGGATACGTCGACGATGCCGAGATCGAGGCGCACGTCCGCGACCTCCTTGCGAAGCGCGCAGCCGGCTGATCTTCGCGGCGCGAGCGGGTCTTCGAGCGTGATAGCGTAGAAGACGTCAGGGCCTATGGCGCAGTTGGTAGCGCGCCTCGTTCGCATCGAGGAGGTCAGGGGTTCGAATCCCCTTAGGTCCACAGACAGACGAGAGCCCCCCGAGCGAAGCACGGGGGGCTCTCGTCTGTCTATACGGCTGAGTGATTCGGGGAGCCACCGCAGCGCAGCGAGGATGGCGGAGTCCCCTTAGGTCCACAGACAGCAAGACCCCCCGAGCACCGCTCGGGGGGTCTTTCGCTGTCCGTCAGGCGCGTGCCCTGCGACGACGGCTGACCGCGACGTCGACGAGGGTCGCGACGCCGGCGCCCACCGCGTATGCGGCGAGGTCGCCCGCGTCGAAGCCGATGCCCAGGACCAGCCGCACCGGCCAGAAGCTCTCCGCCCACAGCCCCGGCAGGCCGGTGAGCTGGAAGCACTCGATGAGCGTGCACAGGGTCAGCGCGGTCACGCCGACGACCCAGAAGGCGGCGCGAGGGAACGCGATGGCGATGAACAGGTAGATCATCGCCGCATAGAGCGCATCGCCGGCCAGGTCCGCTATCGGGCCGCTGCCGACGAAGTGCGTGACGAGCCCCGCCGCGACCACCAGTGCGGCGCCGACGAGCAGACCTCGTCGACGTGCACGCACGGGCGAATCGCGACCCGCGGGCGGCGGCATCCGCGTCTCGTCCGCCTCCACCTACTTCCGATTCGCGCGGTAGTACGCGAGCAGCGCCTTCGTGGACGCATCCTGCGCCTCGATCGCCGACTCGTCGCCGCCGATCGCCGGCGCGATCTGCATGGCGAGCTGCTTGCCGAGCTCGACGCCCCACTGGTCGAACGAGTTGATGCCCCAGATCGTGCCCTGGGTGAACGTGATGTGCTCGTAGAGGGCGATGAGCTGGCCGAGGACCCGCGGCGTGAGAGCGGGCGCGAAGATCGAGGTGGTCGGGCGGTTGCCGGGGAAGGTGCGCGCGGCCACGAGTGCTCCCGTGGTTCCCTCGGCCTCGACTTCTTCGGCGGTCTTGCCGAAGGCCAGGGCCTTGGTCTGTGCGAGGAAGTTGGCCAGGAACAGCTCGTGCACGTCCTGACCGTCGTCGGTCAGCGGGTACGCCGGGTTGACGAAGGCGATGAAATCCGCCGGGATCAGCCGCGTGCCCTGATGGATGAGCTGGTAGAACGCGTGCTGGCCGTTGGTGCCCGGTTCTCCCCAGAACACCTCGCCGGTCTCGGTGGTGACGGGGGTGCCGTCCCACCGGACGGACTTGCCGTTGGACTCCATCGTCAACTGCTGCAGGTAGGCCGGGAACCGACTCAGCTGCTGTGCGTAGGGCAGTACCGCGTGCGATTGAGCACCGTGGAAGTTGACGTACCAGACGTTGAGCAGGCCCATCAGCACGGGGACGTTGCGCTCCAGCGGGGTCGTGCGCACATGCTCGTCGACGGCGTGGAAACCGGCCAGCAGCTCACGGAACGCATCAGGACCGAGCGCGATGGCGAGCGACAGCCCGATCGCGGAGTCGACCGAGTAGCGACCGCCCACCCAGTCCCAGAACCCGAACGCGTTCGTCGGATCGATGCCGAACGCGGCGACCTTGTCGAGCGCGGTGGACACCGCCACGAAGTGGTGTGCGACGGCGTCGGTGCGGGCGTCGTCGCCGTCGGAGATGGCGCCGGAGGCCTGGAGCCCGGCCCACAGCCAATCGCGCGCCAGACGGGCGTTGGTGAGCGTCTCGAGAGTGGTGAAGGTCTTCGACGCGACGATGAAGAGCGTCGTCTCGGGGTCGAGGTCCGAGGTCTTCTGCGCGAGGTCTGTCGGATCGATGTTCGACACGAACCGGGCCTCGATGCCGGCATCCGCGTAGGGCTTCAGAGCCTCGTAGACCATGACCGGCCCGAGGTCGGAGCCGCCGATGCCGATGTTGACGACGTGGGTGACGCGCTTGCCGGTGATGCCGAGCCACTCGCCGGCGCGAACCCGGGTGGCGAACGCGCTGAGCGCGTCGAGCACGGCATGCACATCGGCATCCACGTCCTGTCCGTCGACGATGAGCGCGGGGGAGGCCCCGGCCGGTCGGCGCAGTGCGGTGTGCAGCACGGCCCGGTCTTCGGACGTGTTGAGATGGCTCCCCTCGAGCATCGCGGCGTAGCGCTCGGCGACACCCGTCTGCTCGGCGAGGCGCAGCAGCGCGGCCAGAACCTCATCGGTGACGAGGTTCTTCGACAGATCGACATGGAGGTCCGCGAGCGGGAACGAGAGACGTTCAGCGCGGTCCGGATCGGCGGCGAACCAGCCCCGCAGATCGGCGGTGATCGACTCGCGCAGCGCGGCGAGCTCGGACCAGGCGGGAGTGTGTGTCGGATCAACAGGAGCGGTCATGGATCCACGGTACTGCCGCACGCGACCCGATGCGCCCGCGATGACGTCGGGTCTCGTCCTAGGATTGCTGCGATGACCGAGACCGCGCCCGAGACGACCTCGGAGAGGCGGCTGAGGCGCGAGATCGGTCGCCGGTTCGTGCGTGCTCCGTTCGCATGGGGACTGCTGTTCCTGATCGCCGCGATGGTCTGGACCATCGCGGGCGACGACCTGAGCTTCTTCCCGTTCCTGCTCATGCTGCTCGGTGGCTGGAGCGTCGCGTTCTCGTTCGTCAACGCGACGATGGAGATGCGCCCGGTGCGCACCGGCGTCGCGGTGCATCTCGGTGTCGCGGTCGGCCTGACTGCCGGGATGATCCTCGTGATCGAGTCCGACGACGCGCTGCTGGCAGGGCTGCCAGACCCGGTGCGCGCGGTCGTCGTCGTGCTGCAGATCGCCGCCGGCCCCGCAGCCGGGTGGATCTGGCTCGGGCTACTCTCGCGCCTCACCGATCTCATCGGGCGACGCGATGCGAAGCGACGACCGCCTCCCGCCGCACCCGAGTGGGAGCGGGAGGAGGGCCGCGACGGCTCCGGCGTCGAGTTCACGGCCCTCGACCTGCGGATGCGGACGCTGACGCTCGCCATCGTGGGCGTGGTCCTGGCCGTCGGCCTCGCGGGAACGGCTCTGCTCATCGCCTTCGACGACGCGGTGATGCGCGTCGGGGCCCGTCTCGCGATCATCCTGGTGGGCGTCCTCGTCGGCCTGCCGGTCTATCTGCTGCTCAGAGGAGCGCTCCGCCGTCGTACGCTCTCGTGCGGCGTCGCATTCGGCACTGACGAGCTGCGCATCCGTGCGGGGACAGCGACGCACCGCATCCCGTTCCGTCACCTGCAGCACCTCGTCTGGCGAACCCGCTCGGACTACGCCCGCATCGAGGTGCGGGGTGCGGGCGTCGACCTCTCGCTGATCGCCGGGCTCGCCGCACCGTCGCCGGGCCGCACCGGCGAGCTGCCCGCGCTGCCGCGCCGGGTCTTCCGCCGGCTCGAACTCGCGGGAATGCGCGTCGAACGGTCTCGCCGTGATGAGGTCGTGACGTTCCGTCGCGTCTGATCACGCCTGCGTGTACACGATGACGCGTACCCCGGGGTACGGTTTCCTTCATGGGAAGACTGCGATATGACGGCACATCGGAGCCGATCCTCATCGACGACGAGACACTGGCTCATCTGAAGGTCGTCGTCGGCACCAAACTCCGCCGCCAGGAGAGCTTCATGATGACCTGGCTTCCTTCCGAGGGCGGCGATCCTGGGCGCGTCACGGTATGGATCCACCCGGCGATCCCCCTGCAGTTCCTCTTCACGTCAGCGGAACCCCAGGCCATCCAGAAGCCCCGCGTCGAGGAGATCATGCACGCGCTCAACGCGACCGGGGAACTCGTGATCGACGACTACGTGCAGGCGAAGATCGCCGACGGGAGCAAGGCGAAGTCCTGACCTACTCGGCCGGGTAGCCGTCCGCCTTGAGCAGGCCTGCCAGGCGCGCCGCGTTGCGCGCGGCTGTCGCCGTCGCCTGGGCGACCTTCTCGGGGGTCTCGTCGAGATCCTTGTAGTCGACGGTCTGCATCGCCTCCCCGTTCCAGTAGACCGATGCCTGGGCAGGCACGGAGTATCCGACGTCGTTCAGAGACTGGAACAGGATCGCGGCGATGTGGTGTGCGCCGTCCTCGTTGCCGACGATGCCGGCGAGCGCGACCTTGTCGAAGAGGATCGGTCGTCCTGCGTCGTCCGTCTCGCTCAGCTCCGCGTCGAGGCGTTCGAGCACCCGCTGGGCGACACTCGACTGCTGTCCCATCCAGGTGGGCGTCAGGAGAACCAGGATGTCGGCGGCATGAACCTTCTCGCGCAACGTGGGCCACTGGTCGTCTCCGCCCATGTCGGCCTCGACGCCGGGGCTGATGACGTGGTCTACGGCGCGCACGAGCTCGCCGGTCACTCCGTGCTCGGCGAGCGCTGAGAGGATCTGCGAACCGAGAAGGTCGGTGCTCGACTCCGCGGGGGAGGGCTTGAGAGTGCAGGAGATGGCGAGGGCAGTCAGTTGTGCGGTCATCCCTGCACGAAATCATCGACGACGCCGATAGCCCAGGGGGTTCCGTCGCTGGCAGGTGTGCGCTAGACGGTATCCTGGATGACGGCCGCTACGACAGGAGATCCCGTGATCCTCAGCTTCATCTTCTTCATGATCCTCTTCCTCGGAGGCATCTGGCTCATGGGGCTCGCGCAGTCGCTCGAGGACTTCCAGGCGATCGTCTTCGTCGGTGGACTTCTCATCACCAGCCTGTCGCTCGCATTCATGATGCGTGCAGGTGGTTCGGCCACTCGTCGCAAGGACAACTGGTCGGGCAACGCCACCGAGTGATCAGCGTCGTCTTGCCAGCCTCGCCTCGAGGTTGGCCCGCACTGCGGGCCATTCCGGTTCGATGATCGAGAACTCGACGCTGTCGCGCAGTGCGCCGTTGCGGTACCGGCTCATCGCGCGCATGACGCCGTCCTGCTTCGCTCCCAGGCGTTCGATCGCGGCGCGCGACTGGAAGTTGACCCACTGAGTGGTCAGGCCCACCCGGAAGACGCCGAGCTCTTCGAATGCGTGCCGGAGCAGCAGCAGCTTCGATTCGGCGTTGGTGCCCGTTCCGTGCGCCGACGGGCGGTTCCAGGTGTACCCGATGTGCAGCCGTGGGGCGTCACCCTCGAGGTCGTAGTACGAGGTGAGGCCGAGGATGCGCCCCGAGGCGTCGAACGCCGTGAAGGGGATCATGCCGCCGCTCTCGATCAGACCGATGCGACGGTCGATCTCGGCGGCGAGCCCGTCGGGAGAGGGCACCGAGGTGTACCAGGCCTGCTTCCACAGATCGCCTTCGCGCAGCGCGTCGAGGAGTCCGTCGTGATGCGAGGTCTCCAGCGGGCGGAGCTCGACGAGACGTCCCGTGAGCGTGATCGGGGCCGGGGCGGTGCGGAAGGTCATGCAGCCATTCAATCAGCGCGGCGCCCGGTGGCGGATCCCGCGATCAGGGTGCGGTGCTCCCACTGGCCTCGGCCCATCTTCGCGCCGACGTACGTGGCGTCGCCGACGCGGCGGAGCAGCCGCTGGTAGGCGGTCACGATCTCGATCGTCACCCCCAGCTCGAACGCGAGGCTGGCCGGATGGGTGCCTCGCGCCTTCTCGGCCTCCGCGTAGGCGTCGGCGCTGATCAGCAGGCGCGCAGCCCACTCGTCGGCGCGTCGCTCCTGTCGCGCACGGATCGACGGGTCTGCCGTGGGAGTGTGGCCGAGCACGGCGTGCGCCAACTCGTGGGCGATCACGCTGCTGGTCGCTCTCCGGCTGAGTCCGGGGGAGACGCGGATGGTCGCCGTCTGCGGTTCGTAGCCGCCGTGGCACGGACCTCGGCGTTCGACGAGGTGCAGCCCGTTCTGTTCGAGCAGGCGGAGGAGAGCCTCCATGGTCCTCCTCGTCGCAGGTCGTCAGTCGTAGAGATCGTCGGTGTCGTCGGCGTGGGCGAGGGGAGACTCGAACGCGACTTCGGATCGATCCTCGCGTCGACCACGGACATCGGTGCGGGGGTGGAGCGGGGTGATCGTGGCGCCGCCGCGCTCGACCTCGGAGCGAAGCCGCTCTTCTGCACGGGTGATCATGATGTGGGGAGCGATGTCGAGCGACGCGCTGACCGCGTACACGATGGGGACCGGGATGGAACGCTTGCCCGTGACGTAATTGTCGAGCGCGCTCCTGGCGATGCCGATCTCGCGTGCCATCGCGGCGATGCTGCTGCCTGCGGCGCCGATCTCCGCACGGAGCTGGCGGCCGACTGCCGCGTTGAACTGCTCACCCGGTGTCTTCACGTGAGTCACGATAGCACCGAGATGAAGCCAGGATGCCGTCATACTGGCGCCTTGGAGGCTTGATGTGCTACGCATGCGGCGATACTGTCTATGAATGACGACAGATGTGCGACGTGTGGTGGCTGATGCGGTCGAAGAGGAACTGCTGCGGGCTGGGCGCAGCAGTCAGTGGCTCTCGGCGCGCGTGGGCATCACCGGCACCGAGCTGCGCCGGAAGCTCGCGGGCGAGGTCGACTTCACCGTCGCCGATCTGGCCGAGATCGCGCAGGCGCTCGGCATCGCAGTCGCACAGCTCACCCCTCGTCCGCACTAGCGTGGGGGTATGAAGACCATCCCGTTCGGATCCGCCACTGCCCCCGCCGTCGTCGCCGGAATGATGCGCATCGATGACAAGGATGACGCGCAGATCCGCGAACTCTACGACACGGCCCGCGGCGCGGGCATCGACTTCTTCGACCACGCCGACATCTACGGCGGAAGCATGCACTTCTGTGAGGGCCGCTTCGCCGAGGCGCTGGGGCTGAGCGCCGCCGAGCGCGACGAGATCGTGCTGCAGACCAAGTGCGGCATCAACCCCGCTGAGGGCACGTTCGACTTCTCGTACGATCACATCGTCCGCCAGGTCGAGGGGTCGCTCGCGGCGCTGCGCACCGAGCACATCGACGTGCTGCTGCTGCATCGCCCGGATGCGCTGGTCGAACCCGAAGAGGTGGCCAGGGCGTTCGACGAGCTCGAGGCCGCGGGCAAGGTCCGCGCGTTCGGCGTCTCGAACCACACCCCTCGACAGATCGATCTGCTCCGCACCGCCGTCACCCAGCCCCTGGTCGCCAACCAGCTGCAGCTCTCGATCACGCACGCGCCGATCCTCGCGCAGCCGGTCGCCGCGAACATGGCCGGCGAAGACCAGAGCATCGTCCGCGACGGTGGCGGCATCGTCGAGTACTGCCGCATCAACGGCATCACGATCCAGGCCTGGTCGCCGTTCCAGGGCGGATTCTTCACGGGCGTCTTCCTCGGAAACCCCGAGTACGCGGAGCTCAACGGGGTGATCGATCGTCTGGCGGCGTCGTACGGAGTCGCACCGATCGCGATCGCGACGGCGTGGATCACGCGTCACCCGGCCAAGATGCAGGTCGTGCTCGGGACCACGACTCCGCAGCGCGTGCAGGATGCCGCAGCGGGTGCCGACATCGAGCTCACCCGGGCCGAGTGGTACGAGCTGTTCCGCGCGGCCGGTCACCTGCTGCCCTAGCAGCGGCAAGACGCGGCCCGGTCGTCTACCCTGAACGCATGCCGTTCCTGTTCTCGCTCCTCGTCATCGCGCTGATGGTCGGCGCGATGGTCGACATCATCCGGAGAGACGACGCGCAGGTGAGGTACCTGCCGAAGATGGCGTGGGTCATCATCGTGATCCTGCTGCCCCTCATCGGCAGTCTGCTGTGGTTCGCGATCGGCAGGGAGTACTCCGAGGCCGGTCTTCGGATCCCGCGGATCCCCCGCATGCGGCCGGCTGCTCGGCCTGCGGCTGCTCGACCTGAACCGCGCCCGACACCGCCCGTCGACGCCCGCAGCACCGAGCAGCAGATCGCCGATCTCGATCGCGAGATCGAGGAGTGGCGGCTGCGTCAGGAGATCGAGAAGCGCAGGCGCGAAGGCGGCGGTGACTCGTCGAGCGGGACGACTGACGCGCCTCGCTAGCGGACGCGCTCGAGATCGAACGACTCCCGCAGGGCGTCTTCGAGGTCCGGGTACGCGAACTCGAAGCCGGCGACCGTGAGCTTCTCGGGGATCACCCATCGGCTCTTGAGGATCAGCTCGGTCTCGGTGCGGATGGCGATGGCGCCCAGCTCGAGCATCCACCGGGGCATCGGCGGTCCGATGCGCACTCCGAGCACCCGCCGGACGGTCGCCATGAAGTCGGCGTTGTCCGTCGGATTCGGGGAGGCGGCGTTCACAGGGCCATCGAGCGTCGGCGTGACCTCGAGGAAGTCGATGATGCGGGCGATGTCCTCGACGTGCACCCAGCTGAACCGCTGCCGACCGCGGCGTGCTCCTAGGCGGTGCGCGGTGCCGGCGGCCCGGCGCGCGCGACTGATCGGCCACCGGCCGTCGTGCTGCGCCCCGCCGAGGCCGAGTCGTGCCAGGTTCTTCAGCGGGCCGAGCACGCCTCCGTGGCCCAGTACGATCGCGCTGCGCAGGGCCACCCGACGCGTGTGCGGCAGATCGTCGGCGAACAGGGCGCGCTCCCATGCCTTCGCGACCTCGACGGAGAACCCTGATCCGATCTCGCCCGACGACTCGGTCATCGGTCGCTCCTCCGCATGGCGGTAGATCGTCGCCGTCGACGAGTTGATCCACAGCGGGGGAGGACTCGCGGCTCTCGCAATCGCGGAGCTCAGCGACGAGGTGGTGTCGAGACGCGAACGGAAGATCGCCGCGCGGTTCTCGGGCGTGTAGCGGCAGTTCACGCTCTTGCCCGCCAGGCCGATCACGAGCGAGGCGCCGTCGACGGCTCGATCGATCGCCGCCTGGTCGCCCCAGGAGATGTCGGCGCCCGAGCGCGAGATCGTGAGGACCTCCCGCCCGGCTGACTGCAGGTGCGGGATCAGGTACTGCCCCATGAAACCGGTCGAGCCGCCGATCACGACGGGGCCTGACGTGAGGGGTGTCGGTTCTGTCACGGAGTCTCGCTCTCGATCGCGTACTCGAAGAAGCCGGTGTACTCGTAGACGCGACCGAGCAGAGGGGCATCGATGGTCATGTTCACGTGGTGCCGTTCACGCTGCTCGTCCCAGCGCTCGACGAGGCCGATGCGCGGACGAAGGAAACGCGGGGCCGCGATGCGCAGCCGCCCGAAACGCATCCCGACGCGGCGGATGGTCAGCACGACCGCGCCGTCGCGCACGTCGATGTCGAAGGTCGTGACGACCGTGCGATGAGGGCCGATCTCGTTGCGCAGGATGCGGTTCGCGCCGAGCGAGACGATGTCGGGCATGACCCACGTGCGCCCCGGAAGGTCGAAGTGCCTGACCGCCAGGGCCTCGCCCGCGACCGTGCGGTTCTCGATGCGGAACGGCACGTCGTGCTCCCACCCGGCGAACGCGACTCCGAGAGACTCCGCGATGCGGAACACGGGCCAGAGCCAGCGATGACGGGATCCCGCGGTCGTGAAGACCCCGGTGCCGACACCGACGTGGCCTTCGGGGATCGTGCGGAAGTACCAGGCGGTCTTCGGGTGGAGTTCCGAGATGCGGTCGCCGAGCGCGCGCTCGTAGGGCGAACGTCGATCCGTGCCTGGTGCTGTCACGCCTTCACCCTATCGAGCGGTCGGCCGCAGCAGCCGGTCGAGCAGCGCGAGCGCCTCGTGCTGCGGGGCGGTGTCATCGAGCAGCCACTGCGTCTGCAGGCCGTCGGAGGCGGCGACCACCAGGGCGGCGACGGCCTCGGCATCCACGTCCTCCCGCATGCGTCCGGTGCTCTGCTGCTCCCGCACGACCGCGGCCATGTCCGCTCGCAACCGCGCAAATCGGGTCGTCGCGAACTCGCGGGCGGCCGGGTGCCCTTCTTCGAGAGCGGCGGCGACCAGCATCGAATACAGCTGCACGAGACCGGGGACCTCGCGGTTGGTGCGCGCGGACTCGATCATCCGCTCGACGGGGGTCGCATCCGGCTGAAAAGCGTCGGGATGCTGGCGCTCTGGTGCCGTGCTCTCCTGGTAGACCGCGACGAGCAGCTCTTCGAGCGACCCGAAGTAGTGCGTGAGGGCTGAGTGGGTGACGCCGACGGCGCTCGCGATGGAGCGCAGGCTCGTGCGGTCGGCCCCGCGCTCGGCGAAGACCTCGATGGCACGATCGAGGATCTCCTGGCGACGGGCGATGCCCTTCGCATACGCACCGCGTTGCCGTGGGCGATCCTGATCGTCGGTCATGGTGAGAGTGTAACGACATGAAAACTTCCGCGCGGAGGTATTTGGTGATAGCGTGCTCGGACAGACGGGCGAAGACGGCCCGCACGTCACCGACGACCGAAGGAGACCCCGTGGCGATTCAGACTTCCATCCAGCTGTTCACGATCAAGGATCAGCTCGAGACCGACCTCGAGGGCTCACTGAAAGAGGTCGCCGCGCGAGGCTTCACGGCCGTCGAGCCCTATGACTTCGTGCGCCGTGCGCAGCCGCTCGCCGATGCGCTGGCCGACGCGGGTCTCACCGCGCCCTCGGGTCACGCGTTCCTCGCCTCCGAGTCGTTCGTGAACCCGGACGGCAGCGGCACCACGCTTCCTGTGCCCTCGCCCGCTGAGGTGTTCGCCGCCGCGAAGGTGCTCGGCATGGACACGGTCATCGACCCGTACACCGAGCCCGCGCGCTGGGAGACGGTCGAGCAGATCGAGGAGACCGCACGTCTGCTCAACGAGGCGGCCGCCGTGGGTGCCACCGTCGACGTGCGCGTCGGCTATCACAACCACGCCCACGAGCTCGAGGCCGTCTTCGACGGCGTCACCGGACTCGAGGTGCTCGCGGGCCTGCTCGACGAGCGCGTCGTGCTCGAGGTCGACCTGTACTGGGTCGCCCGCGGCGGCGTCGACCCGGTCGCACTTCTGCAGCGTCTGGGCGACCGGGTCATCGCCGTGCACGCCAAGGACGGCACGCTCGATCCCTCGCTGCTGAGCGCCTACCCGCCCGCCGACCAGGTCGCGGCAGGAGAGGGCGTGGTCCCGCTGGTCGAGGCCATCGCCGCAGCCCCGGCACTCGAGCTCGCGATCGTGGAGTTCGACCACTTCGACGGCGACCTCTGGGACGCCATCGAGCGCAGCCGCGTCTACCTCGACGAGAAGGTGGCCGGCTGATGGCGATCGGCAACGGGCCCGTCGGCGTCGGCATCATCGGCGCGGGCAACATCAGCGACCAGTACCTGTCGAACCTGACCACGTTCCCCGACGTGCGGGTGCTCGCCATCGGCGACCTGCTCGAGGAGCGCGCGAGGGCGCAGGCCGAGAAGTACGGCGTCCCGCGGGCGGGCGGCGTCGAGCTCGTGCTGAACGACCCCGAGATCGACATCGTGGTGAACCTGACGATCCCCGCGGTGCATGTCGAGGTGTCCGAGGCGATCCTCGCCGCAGGCAAGCACGTGTGGACCGAGAAGCCGATCGGCGTCAGCCGCGACGAGTCGCTGCGCCTGCTGCAGAAGGCGGATGCCGCGGGGCTGCGCGTCGGCGTCGCGCCCGACACGGTGCTCGGGCCGGGTGTGCAGACGGCGAAGCGCGCCATCGCCAGGGGTGACATCGGTCGTCCGCTGTTCGCCCAGACCACGTTCCAATGGCAGGGGCCGGAGATCTTCCACCCGAACCCCGCGTTCCTGTACGCAAAGGGCGCGGGGCCGCTGCTCGACATGGGGCCGTACTACGTCTCGGCTCTCGTGCACGTGTTCGGACCGGTCGCCGCCGTCGCCGCGCTCGGTCTCCAGGGCAGCCCGACCCGCACCGTGCAGGTCGGCGAGCTCGCCGGTCAGGAGTTCCCCGTCGAGATCCCGTCGACGCTGAGCGTGCTGATGGACTTCGAGCAGGGTGGACAGGCGCAGAGCCTGTACAGCACCGACTCGCCGCTGCTGCGCACGGGCATCGTCGAGATCACCGGCACCGAGGGGACGATCGTGATCCCCGACCCGAACACCTTCGGAGGCGAGATCACGATCACCCGTCCGCTGACGCAGGCCTTCGTCCCGCCGGCGCCCATGACGCAGGAGGTCGTCGACGTGGTCCAGGAGGGTGTGCTCTCGGGTCGCGGCGTCGGTCTGCTCGACATGGCGCGTTCGATCGCCGCCGACCGCCCGCATGTCGCGACCGGTGAGTTCGGCTACCACGTGCTCGACACCCTGCTGTCGATCGAAGAGGCTGCCGTGTCGCGCAGCTTCGTGCAGGTCGCGAGCACGATCGACGAGGTCGGCTCACTCGACGCCGACTTCGACCCGTTCGAGGCGACGCTCTGAGATCGGCCGATGTGGTGACGAGGGTGCGGTCAGCGCGCCTTCGTCACCACATAGCGGTCGACGCTCGCGGGTGAGAGCACCTCGCGGGCGACCATGATCGCCGCCCCGAGCACGGCGGCCCTGTCGCCCGCCTGCGACTGCACGATGGCCAGATGCTGGGTCGCCAGCGGGATGGACCGTCTGTAGACGACCTCGCGCACCCCGGCGAGCAGGTGTTCGCCGGCCCTGGCGATGCTGCCGCCGAGCACGATGATCGACGGATTGAGCAGATTGACCACCGTCGCCAGGACCTCGCCCACATCGCGTCCCGCCTGCCGTGTCGCCTCGATGGCTGCGGCATTGCCGGAGCGCACCAGCTCGATCACATCGGCCGGGCTGTGCGCCTCGTGCCCCGCGCCGCGCAGCGCCGTCGCGAGGGCCGACCCGCTCGCGAGCGCCTCGAGGTCGCGCTCGTCGCCAGGCTCCCTGGTGGACCCGGCCACTCTCGGCACCTGGACATGCCCCATGTCGCCGGCTGAGCCCTGCGCCCCCCGTTGCAGCTGCCCGCCGGCGATGATGCCGGCTCCGATGCCGGTCGAGACCTTCACGAAGATCAGGTCATCGACGTGCGGCCACATCGTCGCGTGCTCGCCGAGGGCGAGGATGTTCACGTCGTTGTCGACCAGCACCGGCACGTCGAACGTGCGCTGCACGTAGCCGGGGACGTCGAAGCGGTCCCAGCCGGGCATGATCGGAGGGTTGGTCGGCCGACCCGTCGAGTGCTCGACGGGCCCGGGCACGCCGATCCCGATGCCGAGCAGCGGGATGCCCACGGCCGCCGGAGTCTCGAGCAGGGTCGCCCCGTCGGCGAGGATCACGTCGAGCAGATTGTCCGGTCCGTCGGCGATGTCGATCGTGCGTGTGCGCGAATCGAGGATCACGCCGGCGAGATCCGCGACGGCGACCGTGGCATGGGTGGCGCCGAGGTCGACGGCGAGCACGACTCCGGCGCGGGAATTGAAGGCCAGCCGCGCCGGCGGACGCCCGCCGGTAGAGACGGCCTCGCCCGCCGGACGAAGGAGGTCCGCGGCGAGCAGCGCGTCGACGCGCAGCGCGACGGTCGACCGGGCGAGGCCGGTGATGGCTGCGAGCTCGGCCTTGGTGCGAGCGGTGCCGTCGCGAAGGATCTGGAAGATCTCGCCGGCGCCGGGGTTCGCTGCCGCGGCGGTGCGGAGTGCGTCGACCATTGCGTCAGTAAACCACAGACTTGGAACAGGGCTCGATCGACTTCCGATTCGTTACAAAGAACTTTTGACAGAGGTCTAGCAAAAGTCGGAGCGCCTGTGTCAGACTCACCCGCATGACAACGGATGTCACTGACACCGGTCTCGGGACGATCCGAGCCGGCATCCTCGGCGGGGGATTCATGGCACGCGTGCATCGCACCGCGGCCAGGGACGCGGGCGGCGAGCTCCGCGCCGTCGCCACCCGCTCCGCCTCGGGCGGACGACTGGCCGCAGACGAACTGGGTGCCGCGCGCGCCGAGATCGATGCAGCCGCGCTCCTCGACGCCGACGACATCGACGTCGTGCACATCTGCACCCCTAACGCCACACACGCCGCACTGGCACTCCGAGCGCTCGAGTCCGGCAAGCACGTCATCTGCGAGAAGCCCTTGGCCACGAACGCCGCAGACGCCCGCAGGCTCGCCGAGACCGCGGCGTCGCGAGGGCGGGTCGGCGCGGTTCCCTTCGTCTACCGCTACCACCCGATGGTGCGCGAGGCGCGTGCCCGCGTCGCCAGGGGAGACATCGGCGAGCTTCTCACGCTCGACTGCTCGTATCTGCAGGACTGGATGCTGCATCCCACCGACGACGACTGGCGGGTGCGCTCGGCATCCGGCGGGTCGTCCCGGGCGTTCGCCGATATCGGTTCGCATCTGTGCGACCTCATCGAGTTCGTGATCGGCCAGCGCATCAGCGCGCTGAGCGCGCGCACCCGCAGGGTGTTCGACGAGCGAGCGGGCCAGGCGGTCGACACCGAGGACATCGTCGCGATCCTCGTCGAGACGGAGTCCGGTGCCCTCGGCACGCTGCTCATCTCGCAGATGGCGGCCGGACGCAAGAACGCTCTGACGCTCGAGCTGCACGGATCCAGGCAGACACTCCGCTTCGAGCAGGAGCGGCCCGAGGAGCTGTGGATCGGCATGCGCGACGAGTCCCGACTGCTGCTGCGCGATCCCGCCACGGCCGCGCCCGACTCGGCCCGCCTGCAGCGGGTGCCCTCGGGGCACGCGATGGGCTACCAGGATGCCTTCAACGGCTTCATCGCCGACGTGTACGCGGCGATCGGCGGTGCGAACCCCGAGGGGCTGCCGACGTTCGAAGACGGGTTCCGCTCGGCCGTGCTGACCGAGGCGGTCCTCGCCTCCGCGGCCGCTGACGGACGATGGACGGAGGTGGCGGCATGACCGCGACGATCACCCAGCCGGTGCTCGAGGTGTCGGGGATCCGCAAGTCGTTCTTCGGCGTCGAGGTGCTGAAGGGCATCGACTTCGACGTGCGTCCGGGCGAGGTGCACGGCCTCGTCGGCGAGAACGGCGCAGGCAAGTCGACTCTCATGAAGATCATCGCCGGGGTGCAACCCGCCGACGACGGCGTCGTGCGGTACCGCGGCGGAGAGGTGCGGTACGCGCACCCTCGACAGGCGATGGACGACGGCATCGTGACCGTCTTCCAGGAGTTCACCCTGCTGCCCGAGCGCACGGTCGCGCAGAACGTCTACCTCGGACGCGAGCCCCGCCGTGCCGGGTTCGTGGATCAGAAGGCGATGGTCCGCCGCACCGGCGAGCTGCTCGCCGATCTCGGTGTCTCGTTCATCGACCCCCAGGCGCGGGTCGGGTCGCTGACGGTCGCGGAGCAGCAGATCGTCGAGATCGTCAAGGCGCTCTCGTTCGAGGCGCAGGTCATCTCGATGGATGAGCCGACCGCCGCACTCAGCGATCGCGAGGTCGAGCTGCTCTACGCCATCATCCGTCGGCTCACCTCGCGCGGGGTGGCGGTGATCTACGTCTCGCACCGGCTGAAGGAGATCTTCGACCTGTGCGACCGCATCACGATCCTCAAGGACGGCGCTCTCGTGTCGACCGACGAGACGGGCGCGCTGACGACCGACGAGCTCGTGCGCCGCATGGTCGGCCGCTCGATCCAGTCGTACTACCCGGATGCCGTGGCGGGCACGGGCGTGGGGGAGCCGCGTCTCGAGCTCGACGGCTGCGGCAACGCCTTCGTCGACGGGGTGTCGCTGACCCTGCGCGCGGGGGAGATCGTCGGACTCGCGGGACTCCAGGGCTCCGGGCGCACCGAACTGGTCGAAGGCGTCTTCGGGATCGACCCGTTCGTGCGGGGCTCGATGCGGGTCGACGGCTCACCTGCGCGCATCACGAGCGCCAGGGCGGCAGTGCGCGCCGGGTTCGCGCTCGTCTCGGAGGACCGCAAGGCCCAGGGGCTCGCGCTGGGGCAGTCGGTGCTCGACAACGCCCTGCTCGTGACCCGCAGCGTCTTCGCTGCTCGCACCGCCTCGTCCAGGCGCGAGGTGCCCGGAGTGCTCAGCTCCCTGGAGATCAGCTCGCGGGGCGTCGACCAGGAGGTGCGGTTCCTCTCCGGCGGCAACCAGCAGAAGGTCGTCCTCGCCAAGTGGCTGCTCACGCAGCCGCAGATCGTGCTCTTCGACGAGCCGACCCGCGGCATCGACGTCGGTGCGAAGTACGCGGTGTACCAGCTCATGCGCGAGCTGGCGGCTCAGGGCAAGGCGGTGCTGATGGTGTCGAGCGAGCTGCCCGAGGTGATCGGCATGAGCGATCGGATCCTCGTGATGCACGACGGCGAGCTCGTCGCCGAGCTGCCCGCAGGGTCGGCCGAGCATGAGATCCTCGGCGCGGCCACGGGCGCCACCATCGACGGAGGTGCACGATGAAGCGGCTTCGGATCGACTCGACGGTCATCGTCCTCGGCATCCTGATCCTGACCCTCATCGTCGGCGCCATCCTCGTCGGCACCGTGGGGCGCAACTTCTTCAGCCCCGGGAACATCCGCGACATCCTCACCGGCATGAGCGTGCTCGGACTCGTCGCGATCGGCCAGACCCTGGTGGTGCTCGGAGCATCGCTCGATCTGTCGGTGACCTACGTCGTGAGTCTCTCGAGCCTCTTGGCTGCGACGATCATGAACGGGAACCCCTCGAACGTGCCGGCGGCCGTCGCCGTCACCCTGCTCGTCTGCGCAGGCATCGGCCTGGTCAACGGCCTGATCGTCACCGTGCTCAAGGTCAACGGCTTCATCGCCACCCTCGGCGTGGGGCTCATTCTGCAGGGCATCCTCAACACCAACTTCGAGGGCTCGGCAGGCAGCGTGCCCTGGGAGTTCCAGCTCATCGGCGCCACCGGCGTCGGGCCCGTTCCCGTCTCGACGATCATCATGATCGCGCTCGCCGTGCTCGTCTGGTTCCTGCTCAACCGCACCCGCACCGGCGCCCACCTCTACGCGGTCGGCGGCGACCCGGAGATCGCCCGCCTGTCGGGAGTGCGCACGAAGCCGCCGCTGATCGCCGCGCACGTGCTGTGCTCGGTGTTCGCAGGGCTCGCCGGTCTGCTGCTCGCCAGCCGTCTCGGCGTCGGCAGCCCCACCGTCGGCCAGCAGGGCGGCTACGCACTGCTGTCGATCGCCGCGGTCGTGCTCGGCGGCACGCTTCTGCTGGGCGGACGCGGCTCGATCTGGGGTGCGATCGGCGGCGTCGCGATCCTCGCGGTCGTCGACAACGTCATGAGCGTCATGCAGGTCAACCCGTTCCTGAAGGACGTCGTCCGCGGCGTCGTGATCGTCGCCGCGGTGGCGGTCTACAGCCGGCGCTCGATCGTCAGCCGCCGCCCGCGCTTCGGAGCAGGCGGCACGAGAACCGGGGGAGACGACGCCGCGAAGGCGGCCGAGTCCGAGATGGCGGCCGCCGCATCGGAGCTCGCCGATACGAACCCCGTGGCGGAAGGAGGACGCGCATGAACGCGCTGCGCACACTCGTGAGCCCTCGGGGCGCGGTGTTCCTGCTGCTCGTGATCCTGCTCGTGGCGGTCATGATCCTCAACCCGAGCTTCGCCGAGCCGGGCCAGGTCATGAGGTTCATCCAGCGCGTCGCCCCGATCGCGATCGTCGCCATCGGTCAGTACTTCGTCATCATCGCGGGCGAGTTCGACCTGTCGCAGGGCTCGCTGATCACGGCCCAGGTGATCATCGCCGGCAACCTCGTCGGGCAGGACGACTCGCGCACGATCCCCGTGCTGCTGCTCATGATCGTCTTCGGAGTGGTCGTCGGACTCGTCAACGGGGTCATCACGACGCTGCTCAAGGTGCCCTCCTTCATCGTCACGCTCGGCATGATGCTCGCCCTTCTCGGCGGCGTCATGTGGTGGACGGGCGGAGCGGCCACGGGAAACCCGGCAGACAGCTTCCGCGAGATCGGCCGCGGCGGCATCCGCGATGTGCCGCTTCTCGAGTTCATCCCGTGGGCGGTGTTCATCCTCATCGGCTGGCTCGCCCTCGGCATCTGGATCACCAAGCGCCCGCTCGGCAAGCTGCTCATCGCGGTGGGCGACAACGCCACGGCGGTCGACTTCGCCGGTGCGCGCAGCGCCTGGGTCACCACCCGCGCCTTCGTGATCTCGTCGCTGTCGGCGACGCTCTCGGCCGTGCTCCTCGTGGGATACGCCGGGGTGCACCCCTCGGTCGGCCGCGGCTACGAATTCGTCGCGATCACGGCCGTCGTCCTCGGTGGCGTCGTGCTGGGCGGCGGTCGAGGCTGGATCGTCGCGGCGGCTGCCGGTGCCTTCGCTCTCGAGGCCCTCTTCATGCTGCTGAACATCGCCGGTGTCCCGTCGACGCTGCGAGACGCCGTGCAGGGCGTCATCATCATCGCCGCCGTCGCCTACTCCGCCGTGGCCTTCCGCGCACGGCGCAAGCGAGGCCCGCAGACCTCTCTCGATCTCTCGACCGCAGAACCCGCACAGACCGCAGAACCCGCAACAACCAGCACCATCCACACAGAAACCAGAGGAGATTAGCAATGCGACGATCAATGAAGATCGCCACCGCAGGGGTGGCTCTCTTCGGCCTCATCGCGCTCGCCGGGTGTACGACAGACCCGTCCGTGGCGCCGGCGGAGTCGGAGAACCCGGAGGAGTCGGCGGAGACCACCGAGTGGTTCGACCAGGAGCTCTTCGACAAGCAGATGGAGGAGCGGGGTGTCGAGCCCCAGGGCCCGGCGGACGAGCCGTACCTCCAGCACATCAACGCCGAGATGGTCGACACCTCGGAGTTCGCGAGCGAAGGGGCCAAGAAGGCCTGCTTCGCGAACGCCTCGATCTCGAACCCGTGGCGGCAGACGGGCTGGATCACGATGAACGAGCAGCTGAAGTCTCTGCAAGAGGCCGGCGCGATCAGCGAGATGGAGACCCGCGACGCGCAGGACTCCGATGACACGCAGATCGCCGACATCGACTACTTCATCTCGGAGGGCGACTGCGACGTCTTCCTCATCTCGCCCAACAGCACCGCGGCGATGACCCCGGCCGTCGAGCGGGCATGCGAGACCGGCAAGCCGGTGATCGTGTTCGACCGCGGCGTCGACACCGACTGCCCCGTCACGTTCATCCACCCGATCGGCGGATTCGCGTGGGGCATCGACACCGCCGAGTTCCTCATCGACAACCTCGAAGAGGGCGACAAGGTCGTGGCGCTCCGCATCCTCCCCGGCGTCGACGTGCTCGAGCACCGGTGGGCCGCGGCGGAGAAGCTCTTCGACGAGGCGGGTATCGAGGCGGTGGACTACTTCACAGGCGCGGACCCGGCAGAGATCAAGAGCATCATCAGCGACGAGCTCGCCAAGGGCGATGTCCAGGGCGTCTGGATGGATGCCGGTGACGGCGCTGTCGCCGCGATCGAGGCCTTCGAGGACGCCGGCGCCGATTACCCGGTGATGACCGGTGAAGACGAGATGAGCTTCCTCCGCAAGTGGAAGGACACGGGTCTCACCGGTCTCGCACCGGTCTACTCGAACTTCCAATGGCGCACGCCCCTGCTCGCCGCGCAGATGATCTTCGCGGGTGAAGAGGTGCCGAAGGAGTGGGTGCTGCCGCAGAAGCCGATCACCGAGGGAGAGCTCGACGACTACCTCGCCGCCAACGAGGGCATGCCTGACGGGCACTACGCGAAGTTCGGCGGGGAGAACCTCCCCGGCTACCCGACGGTGTGGCAGGAACGTCAGATCCCGTAACCCTCTGTGATGCTCCCGCCCTTCCCTCCGCGTCCCGCGGATGGGAGGGTGGGAGCACTCGCGTCATCCCCGAAGGAGCAGGATGCCTCGCACGATCGCCGTCAACACGTGGGTGTGGACGTCTCCGCTCACCGACGCGACGCTCGGACCGCTCGCGCGCAAGGCCGCCGACATGGGGTATCAGGCGCTCGAACTGCCGCTCGAGAGCATCGGGGACTGGGATCCGGCGCGATCCCGCGACGTGCTCGACGATCTCGGCCTCGGCGCCATCGTCATCGGAGCCATGGGGCCGGGGCGCTCGCTGCTCGCGCAGGCGGGCGACGTCGGCGCGACCCAGGACTACCTGCGATCGTGCATCGCCGCAGCGGCGACGCTCGGCTCCGCCGTGGTCGCCGGCCCCTTCTACGCACCCACGGGCGCGACCTGGCGGATGTCGGCGGATGAACGCGCCCAGATGGTGCGGGAGCTGCGCGAGAACCTCGAACCGCTGGCGTCGGATGCCGCCGATGCCGGGATCACCCTCGCCATCGAGCCGCTCAACCGCTATGAGACCAGCGTGCTCAACACCGTCGAGCAGAGCCTCGACGCGCTCGCGCCGCTGCTCGGTGCGGGCGTGGGGCTCGCTCTCGACACCTATCACCTGAACATCGAGGAGAAGAGGCCGACGCAGGCCATCCGTGCGGCGGGGTCGGCGATCGCCCACGTGCAGGTGTGCGGCAGCGATCGGGGAGCGGTCGGCGACGATCACACCGATTGGCCGGAGATCCTGCGAGCCCTCGACGACGCGGGGTATCGGGGTCCGCTCGGGCTCGAGAGCTTCACGGGTGAGAACGCGACGATCGCGGTCGCCGCGTCCGTGTGGCGACCACTCGCGGAGAGTCAGGACGAACTCGCCGCACGCAGCATCCAGGCGCTGAGAGTGCTCGGCGCCTGAACCGTCACGCGATACGAAGGAGTGTCCATGACCACGCACCCGGTCACCCTGTTCACCGGCCAATGGGCAGATCTGCCCTTCGAGGAGGTCGCGCGCCTCGCGGCGGAGTGGGGGTACGACGGCCTCGAGGTCGCCGCCTCCGGCGATCACCTCGACCTGCGGCGGGCCGACGAGGATGACGCGTACGTCGCCTCGCGCCTCGAGATCCTCGACCGACACGGACTGCAGATCTTCGCGATCTCGAATCACCTCGCGGGGCAGGCGGTGTGCGACGCGCCCATCGACTTCCGCCACCGGGCGATCCTGCGCGACTACGTGTGGGGAGACGGGGAGGCGGAGGGCGTGCGCGTCCGCGCGGCGGAGGACATGAGACGCGCGGCTCGAGTGGCGCGCAAGCTCGGCGTCGACACCGTCGTGGGATTCACCGGCTCGTCGATCTGGCCGTATCTGGCGATGTTCCCGCCGGTGCCGGCATCCGTCATCGAGGCCGGTTTCGACGACTTCGCCACCCGCTGGAACCCGATCCTCGATGTGTTCGACGGCGAGGGCGTGCGCTTCGCGCACGAGGTGCATCCGGGCGAGATCGCCTATGACTACTGGTCGTCGGTGCGGGCGTTGGATGCGATCGACCACCGCGAGGCGTTCGGGTTCAACTGGGACCCGTCGCACATGATGTGGCAGAACATCGACCCGGTCGGGTTCATCGTCGACTTCGCCGACCGGATCTATCACGTCGACTGCAAGGACACCCGGATGCGGCCGCACAACGGGCGTGCGGGAGTGTTCGGCTCGCACCTGCCGTGGGGGGATCCCCGACGCGGGTGGGACTTCGTCTCGACCGGTCACGGCGACGTGCCATGGGAGGACTCGTTCCGCGCGCTGGACGCGATCGGCTATGCGGGTCCCATCTCGATCGAGTGGGAGGATGCCGGAATGGACCGCCTGCACGGGGCTCCGCAGGCGCTCGCCTACGTGCGGTCGCTGCTGTGGCCCGTGCCCACCGCGTCCTTCGACGCCGCCTTCAGCAACCAGACGACCGGAGACACCGCATGACCATCCAGCACACCGTCGTCTTCCGCCTCGTGCACGAGGCGGGCAGCCCCGAGGAGCGCGAGTTCCTCGCCACCGCCAGAGCCGTGCTCACGTCGATCCCCGGGGTCGAGGACTTCACGATCCGTCGCCAGGTGAGCCCGAAGAGCGACCTGGAGCACCAGTTCTCGATGGTGTTCCACGACCGAGCGGCGTACCGCGCCTACGACGCGCACCCTGCGCACACCGCGTTCGTGTCGGAGCGCTGGGTGCCCGAGGTCGCCGCCTTCCAGGAATACGACTTCGAGGAGTGACCGTCCGGTGGCGTGACAGGCCGGTCGAGTCGTGCGGGGTCAGGCCGAGTCGCGCAGCTTCACGAGACGCTCGTGCCCGGTCTCCTCGAGCTCTGCGATGCTCTCGCGCGACTTGAGGAAGTCCGAGAACGACCGGTAGCCGAGGGCCTTCTCGCTGAAGGAGGGGTCCATGCGGCGCATGTGCGTCTTCACGGCCGAGCTGTGCAGCCATTCGTCGGCGTCGGCCTTGTCATGCCCGAGGCGCAGCGCGCGATGCAGCAGCTCTGTCGCCTCGCCCTGCTCAGTGCCCTCTGCGTGTTCGTCGACCTTGGCCGGAGTCGCGCTCGCAGCCGTGGCGGCGGCTGCCTGGGCCTTGGCCTTGGCGGTCTTGGCAGGCTGCCTCGTCCTCGTCTTCGCGGCAGGCTCTGCGGCCGGCTCGACGGCGGGTTCGACTGCGGCTTCCGGCACCGCGATGACGGTGGCCGGAGCGGTCTTGCTCGGGCGCACCACACCGGGCAGCGAGTCGTATGCCTCGAACTCATCGCACGCCGCGGCGAGCGACTTGGCCGTGGACCCCGCGACGCCGACGCCGATGACGTAACGGCCGAGGCGCTTGCAGCGCTGCGCGAGGGGGACGTAGTCGCTGTCGCCGGCGACGATCACGACGTGCGTGAGGTCGGGCAGACGGAACATGTCTTCGACCGCGTCGACGGCGAGGCGGATGTCAGCGCCGTTCTTCGCATAGGCGGCGGCCGGGAAGAGCTGCACGAGATCGACGGCGCGGGCCACGAGCTGCGAGCGGTACACGGCGTTCACCGGCGACGACCAGTCTGCGTAGGCACGCGTGAGCACGAGCGTGCCGAAGGACGCCGCGTAGTCGATGATCGCCCCGACCTCGATCATGGCGCGGGAGAGCCGCTCGGTGACCTCGGGATCGGTCGGGTTCTCGGTGATCCGCTGACGGTCTTTGCCGTAGGCGTTGCGTCCGTGCACGCGGTCGTACCAGGAGATGACGATGTTGTCGAAGTCGAGATAGACGGCGACACGGGCGTCGTTGGCTTCAGCCATGGTTGACTCCTTCGCGCGGGTAGCGCACCCCGATCTGGGCGCGGATGTCGTCGAGCGTGCCCATGATCGCGACACTCTCGGCGATCGGCAGGATGTCGCCCTCGAGCACGCCGTCGGCGACGAGGCGCTCGGCCGCATGCGCCTGATACTGCATGCCGCGGCCGGCCACCTCGGACACGTACTCCTCGACGACCGTGCCGTCGGGGAGGACGACGCGGAAGGTCGTCGGGGTGTACCAGACGCGATCGATGTCGATGCGGGCCTTGGTGCCGACGATGCTCGCGGCGTTCGGGCCGGCGGCTCGCGACGAGGAGAGAGTGGTCGAGATCGCGCCGCCCTCGTGGGTCATGACGGTGGCGACCTCGGCATCCGCTCCGGTCTCGATGAGCCGGGCCACGGCATGGACGGCGGTCGGGGCGCCCAGGACGTCCCACACGAACGAGATCGGGTAGATCCCGAGGTCGAGCAGTGCACCGCCGCCGAGCTCGAGAGCGTTCAGGCGGTGGGTGGGGTCGTCCGGCAGAAGCTGGGTGTGGTCGGCGGTGACGGCGCGGATCTCTCCGAGCGTTCCGTCGGCGATGATCTCGCGGATGCGCACCATGTGCGGCAGATACCGGGTCCACATGGCCTCCATCGCCAGCAGCCCGCGTTCAGCGGCGAGGCGCTGCAGGTCTTCGGCCTCGCCCCGGTTGAGGGTGAAGGCCTTCTCGACCAGCACGTGCTTGCCGGCCTCGAGCGCGAGGCGGGCGTTCTCGTGGTGCAGCGGGTGCGGCGTGGAGACGTAGATGATGTCGACGTCCGGGTCGGCGACGAGGGCCTCGTACGTGGGGTGCGCGCGGGGGATGTCGAAGCGGGCCGCGAACGCGTCGGCCGACTCCTGCGAGCGCGAGCCGACAGCGACGAGGTCGAGCCCTGCCGTGCGCAGATCGGATGCGAACGCGCCGGCGATGCCGCCGGTCGCGAGGATTCCCCAACGAAGACCAGTCATGGTCTCAGCGTAGAGGGTCGCACCGACAGCTGGATCGCCGCGAGGATGTGTCGGCGTATTGCGCTGCGTGTCTCCGAGCTTCCCCGGCGATTGGCGGCCGCCCGCGGCGCACGTACTTTCGGGGGCATGACCGAACCCCTCATCATCGGCGCCATGGTGCGCACCCTCGGGGCCTATCCGTCGGGTTGGCGTCAGCCAGGAGCGCACCGGAACCCCTCGTCGGATGCCGACATCCTCCGTCACATCGCGCGCGAGGGCGAGGACGCCGGGCTCGACTACCTGTTCTTCGGCGACTGGCTGGCCACCGGGCCCGACCTCGAGTTCCGCGACCCGTATCTGCTGGCGCGCATAGACCCGGTGAGTGCGGTGCTGTTCCTCGCCGGCGTCACGTCGCGCATCGGCCTCATCGCCACCGTGAACACGACCTACGCCGACCCCTACACGACCGCTCGCTCGCTCGCCTCCCTCGACGTGCTGACCCGTGGACGCGCCGGCATCAACCTCGTCACCGGCGCCGAGCCTCGCGCCGCGGGCAACCACGGCCGAGACGCGCACGCCGACAACGAGACCCGATACGACCGCGCCGAGGAGTTCGTCGCGGCGCTGCGACGCCTGTGGGACTCGTGGAGCGACGACGCCTGGATCGCGGATGCCGAGCGCGGCGTGCTGATCGACCCGGACGGCCTCCGTGGCGCCGACCTGCACGGGGAGCACCTGCGGGTCTCCGGTCCGTTGAACGTGGCCAGGCCGCCGCAGGGGCAGATCCCGATCGTGCACGCGGGGACGTCTGCTCGGTCGCGTGTGCTCGCGGCCACCGAGGCAGACCTGGCACTGATCGCGGCCCCGAACCTCGCGGATGCGATCGCCACCCGGCGTGACCTGCGCGACATCGCAGCCGCCGCCGGGCGCTCGCCCGAGGCGCTCGCGGTGATCGCTCCCGTGCTTCCCGTCGTCGCCGACTCGGATGCCGAGGCGCACCGCATCGTCGAACGGCTGCTCGCCCTCGTGCCCCTCGCCGAAGGGCTTCAGCCGTCGCGCACGGCCTTCCCGACGAACCGATCGGTCGCGGCACTGGCCGACGCGCTCGGGGTGGCACCGGACGACCGGCTGCGCGCGGCCGGTTTCGACGATGAGGTATCAGCGGACGATGCGCGGCGACTGGGTGACGCCGGCGCCGCGCTGATCGACCGGCTCGCCCGCATCGCGGGACTGCACGTCGAGGGGCAGAGCAGCTCGCACGCGCTCACCTGGCGCCATCTGGTGGCGGCGCACGCCGTGCCCGCAGCCTTCGTTGTCGGCGATGCCTCCACGATCGCCGATCACTTCGAGACCTGGCGCGACGAGGGTGCGGCGGACGGCTTCAACGTGCTGTCGGCCTTCCAGCCCGCGCAGTTCGACGCGTTCACGCGCCTTGCGGGGCCAGAGCTGCGTCGTCGTGGCCTGCTCAGGCGCGCGGACGAGGGCAGCACCGGCACCTTGCGCGACCGTCTCGGTGTCGACCGACGAGACGCAGCCTCGTCCGCGCTCGCCACCCGGTGACCCCCTGGATCATTACGCCGGATTGCGCCCGGTGACCTGTCATGACGCCTCATGACAGGTCACGTCCGCGCGTGACGACTCCATTCGCGGCGGGGCTCAGGGAGTCCCTAGCGTGACCATCACCCGCACACCACGAACCACAGCATCCCTTCCCAGGAGGACCGCATGACCCGCCGTCTCATCCGCGCAGCAGCAGTCGCGCTTCCGCTCGTCCTCGCCGCGAGCCTCGCGGCGTGCGCCTCGTCTCCCGCTCCCTCCGGCGAGTCGGACGCCGGCGGCGACCCCATCACCGGGGGCACGCTCACGTACCTCGAGCACCAGACGTTCACGAACCTGTATCCGCCGCAGGCGGGGTTCTATCCGAATGGCGGCGTGGTCAACAACATCACCGCCCGCCTCACCTGGCAGAACCCGGACTCGCTCGAGATCGAGCCGTGGATCGCGTCGGACTGGACCGTGAACGCCGATGCCACCGAGTACACGTTCAACCTGAAGCCGGATGTGACGTTCTCGGACGGCACCCCGGTGGATGCCGCAGCCGTGGCGAAGAACTTCGACACCTACGGCCTGGGCGATCCGGAGCGCGGACTCACCGTCTCGGAGGCGATCAACAACTACGCGTCGAGCGAGGTCGTCGACGACGACACCGTCACGTTCCGCTTCTCGGCCCCGGCCCCGGGGTTCCTGCAGGCGACCTCCACCATCAACTCCGGACTCCTCTCCTCCGACACACTCGACGGCACGATCGAGGACTTCGGTGCGGGCAACGCCGAGGCCATCGTCGGCGCAGGGCCCTTCACGGTCACCGACGAGAAGCTGGGCACCGAGTTCACTCTGACCGCTCGCGAGGACTACGCGTGGGCACCCGAGAGTGCCGGCAACCAGGGGCGGCCCTACGTCGACGCCGTGCATGTCCTCGTGACGCCCGAGGACTCGGTGCGCATCGGCTCACTGCTCGCCGGTCAGGCAGACTACGTGCGCTACGTGCAGGCCTTCGACGAGGATCGTGTCGAGAGCGCGGGCTTCACGCTCTACGCGCCGCAGACCCGCGGAGTGAACAACTCCATCGCGCTGCGCCCCGAGAACCCGCTTCTGGCCGACATCAAGGTGCGTCAGGCCCTTGTCGCCGCCGTCGACGCTCAGGAGGTCGTCGACACCCTGTTCACCGAGAACTACCCGGTCGCGACTTCGGTGCTGTCGCAGGAGGCACTCGGCTACAAGGACGAGTCCGAGCACTACGCCTACGACCCGGAGAAGGCCGAGGAGCTGCTCGACGAGGCCGGATGGACGGAGGGATCCGACGGCATCCGCGAGAAGGACGGAGAGCGTCTGTCGATCACCGTCTACGAGGCCGCTCCGCAGCCGCTCTCGAAGCAGACGCTCGAACTCGTCGCCCAGCAGCTCGCGAAGGTCGGTGTGGAGCTCACGGTGAAGCCGGCGGATGCGGGTTCGTATGCCGAGGACACGCGTGACCCGCTGAAGACGGGGTTCTACCACTCGATGGTCGGACGCGCGGACTTCGACGTGATCAAGAGCCAGTACCACACGAAGAACCGCGACGTGCTGATCTCGAACGACGCCGAGCTCGACGCTCTGCTGGAGGCGGTCGCCTCGGAGCCGGACACCGGGAAGCGCGCCGAGGCCTCGCAGGCCGTGCAGGACTACATCGCCGAGCAGGCATACGTCATCCCGCTGTTCGAGGAGCCGCAGGTCTACGGCACCGCGACCTATGTGCACGGCGTGGACTTCGAGTCGGTCGGTCGCCCCACCTTCTCGGGCGTCTGGCTCTCCGAGCACTGAGCCCGAGCGACACGGTGCATCGATGAACTTCGTCCTCCGACGGGCCGGGCAGGCCGCGATCGTCCTGATCGCGGCCTTCACGGCCACCTTCTTCCTGCTGCAGCTGCTGCCGGGCGACGCGATCCTGATCAAGTTCTCCGACCCCAGCCTCGGGCTGTCGCCGGAGCAGCTCGACGGGATCCGCGCCACGTACGGCACCGACCTGCCGTGGTGGCAGCAGTACCTGCATGCGGGGCTCGGGTTCCTCGGCGGCGATTTCGGCTTCTCGACGCAGTTCGGCACCCCGGTGCTGACGATGCTCGCCGAGGCGCTGCCGTCGACCCTGCTGCTCGCGTCGCTCGGACTCGTGGTGGCGCTGCTGATCGCGGTGCTCGTCGCAGGACTCTCCTCGCTCGCACCGTTCGCCTGGCTGCGCGACGGCATCCGCCAGGTGCCGGGTCTGTTCGTCGCCGTGCCGGTCTTCTGGCTCGGCATCCTGCTCATCCAGGTCTTCTCGTTCGGCCTCGGCTGGGTGCCGGTCGTCGGCGCCGACCCGGTCGCGGGGCTGATCCTGCCCGTGCTCACGCTCGCCGTGCCGATCTCGGCGCCACTCGCACAGGTGCTGGTGCGAGCGATCGACCAGGTGCAGGCGCAGCCCTTCATCACCGTGGTGCGCGCCAAGGGCGCACCACCATCGTGGGTCCTCACCCGTTCGGTGGCGCGCAACGCGGCGCTGCCGACGCTCACGATCGCCGGCGTGCTCTTCGGCGAACTGGTCGGGGGAGCGGTCGTCACCGAGACCGTGTTCGGCCGTACCGGCATCGGCAGGCTCACCGAGCAGGCGGTCTCCAACCAGGACATCCCCGTGCTGCAGGGCGTCGTGCTGCTGTCGGCGCTCGGCTTCGTTCTCATCAGCTTCGCCGTCGACCTCGTCACCCCGCTGATCGATCCCCGCCAGCGCGCCCTCTCGAAGACAGGAGTCTCGGCATGACCGTCGCAGCCATCGCCGCATCCGCCGACCCCGCCGTCGAGCCTCCGCAGCAGGATGCCACGGCATCCGTCCCGAGCAGCCGACCTCGGCGACTCGGGGCACGACAGTGGGATCTGTACCTCGCTGTCGCCGTGATCGCTCTCGCAGTGCTCTGGGCGGTGATCCCCGGGGCGTTCGCCCCGGGTGACCCGCTCACCGGCACCCCTGCAGACAAGCTGCTGCCGCCGAGCGCGGCGCACTGGTTCGGCACCGACACCCTGGGGCGCGACCTGTTCGGGCGCGTCGTGCACGGCGCCGTGCACTCGCTCTCCGGCGCCCTCATCGCCGTCACTCTCGGCCTCGCGCTGGGCACCATCCTCGGCGCGATCGCCGGAGCCATCGGCGGCGTCGTCGACGACATCCTGATGCGCGTGGTCGACGTGCTGCTGGCGATCCCCGGCCTGCTGCTGTCGCTCTCGGTGATCATCCTGCTCGGCTTCGGCACGGTGAACGCGGCCATCGCCGTCGGTCTCGGCAGCGTCGCGGCGTTCGCCCGTCTGATGCGGTCGGAGGTCGCGCGGGTGCGTCGCAGCGAGTACGTCGAGGCGGCGTACGGCAGCGGTGGCACGTTCCTCACGGTGCTCCGCCGGCATGTGCTGCCGAACTCGCTCACCCCGATCGTGGCGCTCGCCGCATTGCAGTTCGGCACCGCGATCCTGGCGATCTCGACACTCGGCTTCCTCGGCTACGGGGCTCCGCCGCCCACCCCCGAATGGGGTCTGCTCATCGCCGAGGGTCGCAACTACACCGCCACCGCCTGGTGGCTGACCGCGCTGCCCGGTCTGGTCGTGGTCGCGGTCGTGCTCAGCGCCAACCGCATCTCGCACCGCATCGGAAGGAGATCACGATGACCGTTCTCGCCGTCGACGACCTCAGGGTCTCGTACGCCACCAGGGAGGGTCGGCGCGAGGTCGTGCACGGCGTCTCGTTCGAGATCGCCGAGGGGGAGGCGCTCGCGCTGGTGGGCGAGTCGGGGTCGGGCAAGTCCACCACCGCGCATGCCCTGCTCGGCCTGCTGCCGGCCGGCGGCAGGGTCGAGGGTGGTGCGGTGCGCCTCGGCGATCTCGACATCTCGGGCTGGTCGGATCGCGCGCTGCGCAGCATCCGCGGTCCTGAGATCGGTCTCGTCCCGCAGGACCCGGTGACCTCGCTCGATCCCGTGCGCACGATCGGCGCACAGGTCGAGGAGGTGCTGCGGCTGCACGGCCACCGCGACCGTCGGTCGCGCCGGGCGCGGGCGATCGAGCTGCTCGAGCGGGTCGGCATCGACGACCCTGATCTGCGCGTGCGCCAGTACCCGCACGAGCTCTCCGGGGGCATGCGCCAGCGCGTGCTCATCGCATCCGCGATCGCCCTGCGCCCCCGCCTGCTGATCGCCGACGAGCCGACCAGCGCACTGGATGCCACCGTGCAGCGCAAGGTGCTCGATCTGCTCGACGAGCTGCGCCGCGAGGAGGGCACGAGCATCCTGCTCGTCACCCACGATCTCGGAGTCGCCGCCGACCGCGCGCAGCGACTGGTGGTGCTCAAGGACGGGCGCATCGTCGAGCAGGGCGCGAGCGCGCAGGTGCTCGCAGCACCCTCAGACGGGTACACGAAGCAGCTGCTCGCCGACGCTCCGGCATTCACCACCGGTTTCCGTCGGCCGGAGGCACCGCCATTCCTGAGGGATGCTGCGGCGGTGGCCGCGGAGAACCCGTTCGCGATCACCGCGACCGGACTCGTGAAGGAGTTCGCGGTCGCCGGGCGTGAGCGCTTCCGCGCGGTCGACGACGTGTCGTTCCGGGTGCGCAGGGGAACGACGCACGCCCTGGTCGGGGAGTCGGGTTCGGGCAAGACCACGACCGCGCGACTGGTCACGCGGTTCCATCAGCCGGATGCCGGTGCGATCGAGATCGACGGAGAGGATGTCACCGGGCTGTCGGGGCAGCGCCTGCGCGCCCTGCGTCGCCGCATCCAGCTCGTCTATCAGAACCCGTTCGCGTCGTTGGACCCGCGGCAGCAGATCGTCGACATCGTCGCCGAGCCGCTGCAGAACTTCGGCGTCGGCTCGCGCGCCGAACGCAGGGAGCGCTCGCTGGCGCTGCTCGACAGGGTGTCGCTGCCGAGCGACGTCGCCCGACGAACGCCGGGCGAGCTCTCGGGCGGTCAGCGGCAGCGGGTGGCGATCGCGAGGGCGCTCGCCATCGACCCCGAGATCGTCGTGCTCGACGAGGCGGTCTCGGCCCTCGACGTGACGGTGCAGGCGCGCATCCTCGAACTGCTCACCTCGCTGCAGTCGGAACTCGGCCTGACCTACCTGTTCATCTCGCACGATCTCGCCGTCGTGCGCCGGATCAGCCACACGGTCTCGGTCATGCGCCGCGGGCGCATCGTCGAGGAGGGCAACACCGAGGACCTCTTCCACGACCCTCAGCACGAGTACACCAGGGAGCTGCTCGCAGCCGTCCCCGGACGAACGGAGCAGCCCGCATGACCGGACCCACGATCGCCTTCTTCACACGTCTGCTCGATGACGCGTCTCCTGCCGAGCGATACGCGCTCGCCACCGAGCAGATCCAGCACGCCGAGCGTCACGGCGTCGGACGTGCCTGGGTGGCGCAGCATCACTTCCGTGCGGCGGAGGGCGGGCTCCCTTCACCGCTCGTGTTCCTGGCGAACGTCGCCGCGCAGACGTCGCGCATCCGCCTGGGCACCGGCGTCGTCACGCTTCCGCTCGAAGATGCGGTGCGCGTCGCCGAGGATGCCGTCGTCGCCGATCTGCTCTCGGGCGGCCGCATCGATCTGGGGCTGGGAAGCGGAGGGACGCCGGCGTCGTTCATCCCGTTCGGCGAGGACGTGCGCGACAAGGCGCCGACCTACGACCGCAAGCTCCGACTTCTCCTCGACGCGCTCTCGGGGCGCGACATCGGCGCGGACAACACTCTCTATCCGGATGCCGGCAGCCTCGCCGACCGCATCTGGCAGGCCACGTTCTCGTCGCCAGGCGGTCACCGCGCCGGCATCCACGGACACGGCCTGCTGCTGTCGCGTACCCAGCCGCGGTCGACGGACGCGCTGCACGCCCCGCTCTCGGCGCTGCAGGATCCGATCATCGACGCGTATCTCGAAGCTCTGCCCGACGGCACCGCTCCGCGCATCACCGCCTCGCGCACTGTGTTCGTGGCAGACGACCGCGCCGAGGCCCTGCGCTTCGCGGAGGTCGGCCTGCGCCGTGCCGCCGAGGGCTTCCGTCGTCAGGGGCAGACGATCCCCGGCGACGACCTCGACGAGCTGATCCTCGCGCTCGACACCCACCTCGGCACCCCCGAGCAGGTCGCCGAGTCGCTCGCCTCCGACTCGACCCTCGCGAGAGCCACCGAGGTGGCATTCCAGGTCCACTCGGTCGATGCGCCGCACGAGCACGTGCTGCGCTCGATCGAGCTGTTCGCAGAGCAGGTGGCCCCTGCTCTCGGCTACACCCGCACCGACACCATCAAGGAGAAGGCATGACCACCGACATCGTCGATCAGATCGCGGGGGTGACGCCCGAGCTCGATGCGCTGCGGCGCCGTCGCCCCGTCACCAGGGAGCAGCTGCAGGCGAGCTTCGATGCGCTCTTCGCGCCGGTTTCGACGACGGAGGTGTCGCAGGCCGAGCGCGAGCTGATCGCCGCGTTCGCCACGCGCCTCGCCGGAGACGACGACGCCACAGGGAGGTTCTACGCAGACCGGGCGCTGACGGCGGACCCGCAGCGCGCGGCGGTCGTGATCGCCGAGGCGACGGATGCCGCGGTCGCCGGGCCGTTCGGCTCCTACACCGAGGCGGGGCTGCAGGCCGAGAACACCGACGGTGAGCGCTACGCCCCGTCGGCCGAGGTCGCAGAAGTGCTGGGCGACCGTCTCGCCGCGGCCCTCGCGCACACGCACCTGCTCGTGTTCCGTCCGCGGGAGTCGTCGGCGGACGACATCCAGCGGCTGGTGGATGCGGGGTGGTCGGCCGACGGCATCGTGACGCTGTCGCAGCTGGTGTCGTTCCTCGCGTTCCAGCAGCGCGTGGTCACAGGGCTGACCGCACTTCAGAAGGGAATCGCCGCATGACCGCTCTGCTGCATGACATCGCACCGCACCCCGAGGCGTTCACACGGGCCGAGGTCGGCTGGACTCCTCACCTCCCGCCACTCGCCGAGGAGGAGCTGACCGAGCGCCACTACGACGGACTCGTCGACGCCTCGCGCGCGAAGAACGACTACTTCCGTCTGCTCGCGCGCGACCCCGAGGTGCTCAAGGCGCGCACGCTCGTCGACAAGGACATCTTCTACAACGCCGCTGAAGGGCTGCCTCGCGCCGAGCGCGAGCTCTCGGCGACGGCCGCATCCCGACGCAACGGCTGCGTGTTCTGCGCCTCGGTGCACTCGCGCTTCGCGGCGCACCACAGCAAGCGCGTCGACGACGTCGATCGCCTGCTCGACGAGGGCGTGGATGCCGACCTCGGCGAGCGGTGGAACGCCGTGGTGGCGGCGTCCGTCGCGCTGACCGACACCCCGAATGCGTTCGGCGCCGACGAGATCGCCCGTCTGCGCGCGGCGGGCCTCGACGATCTCGAGATCGCCGACGTCATCCACGGGGCAGCGTTCTTCAACTGGGCGAACCGACTGATGCTCTCGCTCGGCCGTCCGGTCGCTGCCGTCTGAACCAGGCGAGGACTCAGAAACAGATCGCCGAAGCGACGCGCCGACTGATCACCGCGAACTCGATCTCGCTGGCCACAGCATCCACTGCGGCCGGCGTCTGGTCCTGAGGCTTTACGGGATCAGCACGATCTTGCCCGAGGCGGCGCCGGACTCCATGAGCTCATGGGCCTGCGCCGCCTCGGCGAGCGGCAGCTCGGGTCCGAGCTCGATGACGAAGTCGCCGGCCGCCAGCAGCTCGACGGTCGCGCCCAGCGCCTCGGCCCGCCACGCGAGCTCCTGCTCGGAGAGCGGGGTGGGGGAGCCGCCGGAGAAGGCGCGGATGCCGAACGACGCGGCATCCGGGCCGCGCACGATCGTCGCGATGCGGTCGCGGTCTGCGACGAGCTCGAGCGAGGCGTCGATCGCCTCGTCGGTGCCTGCGCAGTCGAGGACGACGGTCACGCCGTCCGGAGCGGCCTCGCGCACTCGTTCGAGCAGCCCGTCCCCGTAGGCGACGGGTGTGGCGCCGAGTTCGCGCAGCTGATCGTGTCGAGCAGGGCTGGCGGTGGCGATCACGGTGGCGCCCCAGGCGACGGCGAACTGCACGGCCGCCTGGCCGACCGAGCCGGAGCCGCCGTGCACGAGCAGCACGTCGCCTTCCGCGAGCCCGAGCGAGCGGAGGGCCTGGTAGGCGGTGCCGGCCGGGATGCCGATGCCGGCGCCCTCGGCCGCGGTGACCGCATCGGGCAGCGCCACCATCTTCTCGACCGGCACGGCGAGCAGGCTCGCGTAGGTGCCGAGGGTGTCGCGGATGGCCACGCGGTCGCCCACGGCGAAGCCGTCGACGTCGTCGCCGAGCGACTCGATCACCCCGGCGCCGTCGAAGCCGACGGCGCGGGGCTCGGTGATCGGCGGCGATGGCCGCTTCGCGCTGCGCAGCTTGGCGTCGATCGGGTTGGCCCCTGCCGCTTCGATGCGCACCACGGCCTCGCCGTCGAGCGCGATCGGATCGGGGACCTCGATCAGGTGCAGCACATCAGGGGAACCGAACTCTGTGTAGACGATCGCGCGAGCCATGCCCTCAGGCTACCCCCGGGATGCCAGCACCTTCATGATGCGCTGCGGCGAGACGGGCTGGGCAGTGCCGAGCCGCTGCGCGAACACGCTCACGCGATACTCCTCGAGCAGCCAGCGGGTCTCGACGAGCGCAGCGGGGGCTCCGGGCTCGAGCGGGATCGTCCCACCGGCATCCTCGAACACCTTCGCCATGCGCTCGAACTCGCTCATGCGGGTGCGGTCCTTGCCCGGTTCGTTCGCCAGGGTCTTCAGCCGGTCGAGCATCCCGTCGAGGTACCGGGGGAAGTGCGCGAGGCGATCGACGCCCGCGGCAGAGACGAAGCCCGGGTGCAGGAGGCCGGAGAGCTGCGTGCGGATGTCGTTGAGCGGCCCGAGCAGAGCGAGCGAGTTCTGCGACCTGATGCCGCGCTCGACGTCACGCGCCTTCGTGAGGATGCGGGCGACGAGCGAGACGCAGGCGAACAGCTCGTCGACGAGGGAGGCCGAGACGGCGTCGCGCACGCGCTCGAAATCGACCTGGGTGCGCACGATCCCGCCGGGAGCCTCGCGGTCGATCAGCTTCTGCACCACGGCGGCACGGCAGTCCTCGATGAGGGCCGCCGCGGACTGATACGGCGACGCGGCGAGCGCGAGCTTCTCCTGGCTGGTGAGGTGCTGCTGCACATACGACGAGGGCGAGGGCACGCCGAGCAGCACCAGTCGCCGCACGCCGGCGCGAGTGGCCGTGATCGCAGCGTCGGCTGTCGATTCCACGCGCACCGAGACGGTCTTGCCCTGATCGACGATCGCCGGATAGCCGCGGACGACACCGCCGGCGACGCGGGTGTCGAGCACCTCGGGGAGCTCGCCGAACGTCCAGGATGTCAGGCCGTCCTGTTCGATCGATGCGGCAGCGGCCACGGGCCGCGGGCCGTTCGACGGCCCCGGTCGGCGAGGCGGGGCTGCGATCGACCGGGCCACGCTGCTGCGGGCCCGATCGGCGAGCTCCGCCTGCAGGGTGCTGAGGTCGCGGTTCGATCCGGCGACGCGTCCGCGCTCGTCGACGGCGCGGAAGTTCATGCGCAGGTGCCCGGGCACACGGTCGTCCTCGAAGTCGGCAGCCGACACGAGCTGATTCGCGAGGGGCTGGATGAGGCGTGCGAGCGCCTCTTTCAGCGTGCGGTTCGGGAGGCCGCCGTGCGACTCGGGCCCGTCTCCGGCGAGCTCGACCCCGAACTTGTCGGCCCAGTCGGCGGCGGGCACCACATGGCGGCGGATCGCCTTCGGCAGCGCGCGGAGCAGTCCGGTGACGAGTTCCGCTCGCAGGCCGGGTACCTGCCAGTCGAACCCGCGATCCTCGATCTGCGCGAGAAGGGGGAGCGGGATCACGACGCTGACGCCGTCGTCCGCGGCTCCCGGTTCGAAGCGGTAGGCGAGTCCGAGCACCTGATCGCCCTGGGTCCATCGGGTGGGGAACTCGCTCTGATCCGCTCTGCTCTCGTCGTCGAGCAGGTCCGCCTCGCGCATCACGAGCAGCTTCGGTGTGGCGGCCAGGGTCTCGCGCCACCACTTCTCGAACGAGCGCACGTCGAAGACGTCGGCAGGGATGCGCTCGTCGTAGAAGCGGAAGACCGCCTCGTCGCCGGCGAGGATGTCGCGGCGGCGTTCGCGCTCCTCGAGCTTCTCGAGGCGCTTGCGCAGCTCGGCGTTGCTGCGCCAGAACGCGCTGACCCGCTTGTCGATGCGGGTCGGGTCCCACTCGCCCTCGACGAGCGCATGCCGCACGAACATCTCGCGCGAGGCTGCGCGGTCGATGCGGGCGAACTGCACGCGACGGCGGGGGATGATCTCGACCCCGAACAGCGTCACCTTCTCGTAGGCGACAGCGGCCCCCGCATCCTTCGACCAGTGCGGCTCGGTGATCTGGCGCTTCGCGAGGTCGCCCGCGAGCGCCTCGGCCCAGGCGGGATCGATCGCGGCGACCGTGCGGGCGTAGGTGCGTGAGGTCTCGACGATCTCGGCGGCCATGACCGCCTGCGGGGCCTTCTTGCGCAGCGCAGAGCCGGGGAAGATCGAGAAGCGGATGCCGCGGGCGCCGCGGTACTCCGCCATCCTCTTCTTCTTGGGATCGATGCCCTTGCCGGTGTTGCGCTCGTCGAGGATGCCGATCTGGGACAGCAGACCCGCGAGCAGGGCGCGGTGGATCGCCTCCGGATCCGCGCTTCCCGAGCGCCCTGAGTCCTTGTCCTTCACCAGCGACCGCAGCTGTCGGTGCACGTCGAACCACTCGCGCACGCGGACGTAGTTGAGGTGCTCCGACCGGCAGAGTCGACGGAAGGCGCTCGAGCCGAGTTCGCGCTGCTGCTCTCTGAGGTGGTTCCAGAGGTTCAGGATCGAGAGGAAGTCGCTCGTCGGGTCGGCGAATCGCGCGTGCATCCGGTCGGCCTCGTCGCGCACGCTCTGGGGCGCCTCCTGCGACGGACGCTCGCGCACGTCCTGGATCGACATGCCGGCGACGATCGCGAGCACGTCGCGCGTGACATCCGCCCCGCCGGGGCGGCCGGCCTCGATGAGCATGCGGGCGAAGCGGGGGTCGATCGGGATGCGCGAGATGTCCCGGCCGATGCGGGTGAGGCGGGGGCTGTCGCCGCTTCCTGTCACGGCGCCGAGTTCGGTGAGCAGATCGACGGCGGCCTTCACGCCGCGGGAGTCCGGCGGAGTGAGGAACGGGAATGCCGTGATGTCGCCGAACCCGAGCGACAGCATCTGCAGGATGACCGAGGCGAGCGACGTGCGCAGGATCTCGGGCTCCGTGAACTCCGCCCGACTCTCGAAGTCCTCTTCGCTGTAGAGGCGGATCGCGATGCCGTCGCTCGTGCGCCCGGCACGGCCGGAGCGCTGGTTCGCGGACGCCTGCGAGATCGCCTCGATCGGCAGCCGCTGCACCTTCGACCGGTTGCTGTAGCGCGAGATGCGCGCGGTGCCGGTGTCGATCACATAGCGGATGCCGGGAACCGTGAGGCTGGTCTCGGCGACGTTCGTGGCGAGCACGACGCGGCGCCGCACCCCGGCGACGCGGCTCTTCTCGAACACCCGGTGCTGCTCGGCGGCCGACAACCGGCCGTACAGCGGCAGCACCTCGGTGGGGGAGCGGTCCTTCGAATAGGCGCCGCGCACGGCATCCGCCGCGTCCCTGATCTCGGCCTCGCCTGGCAGGAACACGAGCACATCGCCCGGTTCCTCGCGGTCGAGCTCGCGCAGCGCGGCGACGATCGCGGTGACCTCGTCGGCCTCCTCGGCGTTCTCCGTCTCGTCCGTCTGGGCCCGATAGCGGATCTCGACGGGGAAGGTGCGTCCCGACACCTCGATGACCGGCGCAGGCACGCCGTCGGGCGAGGCGAAGTGCCGGGCGAAGCTCTCGGGATCGATCGTCGCCGAGGTGATGATCACCTTGAGATCGGGGCGCTCGGGGAGGATTCGCACGAGGTAGCCGAGCAGGAAGTCGACGTTGAGCGAGCGCTCGTGCGCCTCGTCGATGATGATCGTGTCGTAGCGACGCAGCAGCCTGTCGCGGTGGATCTCGTTGAGCAGGATGCCGTCGGTCATCAGCGCGATGCGCGTCTCGTCCGACACCTTGTCGGTGAAGCGCACCTTGTAACCGACGAGGGTGCCGAGCTCGACCTGCAGCTCCTCAGCGACGCGTTCGGCGATCGTGCGGGCGGCCAGTCGACGGGGCTGCGTGTGTGCGATGCGCTCGCGCCCGAGGTCGAGGCAGATCTTCGGAAGCTGAGTCGTCTTGCCCGACCCGGTGGCTCCGGCGACGATGACCACCTGGTTGTCGCGGATGGCGTCGGCGATCTCGTCCCGCGCAGCGCTGACGGGCAGCTCGGGAGGATAGAAGATCACGGGGGAAGGCATAGAACTCCCATCGTACGATTCATCCGTGAGCACTGTGTCGAAGCCCCTTCCTGCAACGCGGTGGTTTCGTGAGTTCGGGCGGCCCCCGCGCATCCTCGGCCTCGATGTCGCCCGAGGCCTCGCGATCCTCGGCATGGCCGGCGCGCACATCGGCGAGACCGAGGCGTTCGATCCGTTCGACCTGTCGACGTGGACCGACCTGGTGCACGGGCGCTCGTCGATCCTGTTCGCGGTGCTCGCCGGAATCTCGATCGCCTTGATGACCGGGCGCAGCGCGCTGCCGGACCCCGAGCGGATGCCGAGCATCCGCCTGCAGCTCGTCGGTCGCGGAGCGGTGATCTTCCTGATCGGTCTGGCGCTCGAGATGCTGAACACGCCGATCGCGGTGATCCTCACCCTTTACGGCCTTCTCTACGTGGCCGTCATCCCGTTCCTCCGGTGGCAGCCCTGGAAGCTGCTGATCGCCGCCGGCATCCTGGCGCTCGCGGCGCCGGCCGTACTCGCGCTGCTGGCCGCCCTCACGCTGTACCCCACCGGAGCGGGCATCAGCCTCGTGCTCTACGGCTCGTATCCGATCACGGCGTGGCTCGCGTTCGTCTTCGCCGGCATGGCTCTCGGGCGCCTGCACGTCGAGAAGCTCGAGACCGCGGCGATCACGTTCGGCGTCGGCGTGGGGCTCATGCTCGTCGGCTATGGGCTCGGCCTCGTCGGGGGTGTCACCGGCATCAGATCCTCCTCGTGGATGACAGGCGGAGAGGGCGCCGCAGGATGGAGCACCTACCCCGATGCGCTGGCCGCGGCGGACCCGGCTGGGGCCGTCATCCGGGCGATCTCCGCCGTAGATCCGCACTCCGGCGGAACGGCCGAGATCCTGGGGTCCGGCGGGTTCGCCCTGTCGGTCATCGCGCTGTGCGTGCTGCTCAGCGGACCGCTGCGCGCGGTGCTGCTTCCGCTGGGGGCGTTGGGATCGATGCCGCTGTCGGCTTACAGCGTGCACGTCGCGTCGGTCGCGCTGATCGCAGGACCCGGCGGCTTCTTCTCGAGCAACGCGTTCTGGGCCGCCACCGCGATCGTGCTCCTTCTCGCCACGACGCTGTGGTCGATCCTGTTCGGGCGAGGGCCGCTCGAACGACTCGTCGGCTGGGCTGCGACGAGGATGGCCGCGGTTCCCCCGGGGCCACCTGTCATCACAGGTCGTAGGGTGGGACCATGACGATTCCTGCACTCGAACTGAACGACGGCCATTCCATCCCGCAGCTCGGCTACGGGGTGTTCAAGGTTCCGGCCGACGAGACCGAGCGCGCCGTGAGCGAGGCGCTCGAGATCGGCTACCGCCACATCGACACGGCCGCCATCTACGGCAACGAAGAGGGCGTCGGCGCGGCCATCGCCGCATCCGGCATCGCCCGCGACGAGCTGTTCATCACCACGAAGCTCTGGAACGACCGGCACCACGGCGAGGAGCCGCGTGCGGCGATCGGCGAGAGCCTCGAGAAGCTCGGTCTGGATGCGGTCGACCTCTACCTCGTGCACTGGCCCACCCCGGCCAAGGACGACTACGTGCACGCGTTCGCCAAGCTCATCGAGCTGCGCGACGCCGGCCTCACGCGCAGCATCGGCGTCTCGAACTTCCTGGTGCCGCACCTCGAGCGCGTCGTGGCCGAGACCGGCGTCACCCCGGCGGTCAACCAGATCGAACTGCACCCCGCCTACCAGCAGCGCGACGTCGTGGACTGGGCGACCGAGCACGGCATCCGCATCGAATCGTGGGGGCCGCTCGGCCAGGGCAAGTACGACCTGTTCGGCACGCCGGCGATCGCCGAGGCTGCAGCGGCGCACGGCGTCACCCCCGCCCAGGCCGTGCTGCGCTGGCACCTGCAGAAGGGCTTCATCGTCTTCCCGAAGTCGGTGCGGGCAGAGCGTCTGCGCGAGAACCTCGACGTCTTCGGCTTCGAGCTGACCGACGCCGAGATCGCGAAGATCGACGCGCTCGACCCGCTCGACGGCTCGGGCCGCGTCGGCTCGCACCCCGACGACGTCAACTGAGGCGTCCCGTTTCGACAGATGACGCCCCGTGTCGCTTCGCGCGACACGGGGCGTCGTCGTGAGTAGCGTCAACGGCATGACTGCTCCCTACCGCGTCGTCGCCGTCTCCGGTTCTCTGCACGAGCCCAGCAAGACCACGGCCCTCATCCGTGCGATCGCGGGGGCGATCGCCGAGCGCGCCGAGGTCGAGATCGAGGTCATCGAGCTCACCGACATCGGTCCGTCGCTCGCGGGGGCGCTTCGTCGCGACCAGCTGCCGGCGAGCGTCGAGGAGAAGCTCGTGGCCATCGAGGCGTCAGACCTGCTGATCGTGGGCAGCCCCGTCTACCGCGCGTCCTTCACCGGCCTGTTCAAGCATCTGTTCGACTTCGTCGGCCAGTACGAGCTCGTCGGCAAGCCGGTGCTGCTCGCGGCGACCGGAGGAGGAGAGCGCCACGCGCTGATCATCGAGCACCAGCTGCGGCCGCTGTTCGCCTTCTTCCAGGCGCTGACGCTGCCGCTCGGCGTCTACGCCAGCGACACCGACTTCGACGGCTACGTGATCGCATCCGACGTGCTCCGCGCACGGATCGAGCTCGCCGCAGACCGCGCGCTGCCTCTCGTCGGCTACGCCGCTTCCCGGCCCGTGGAGCTGCTCGTCTCCTGACCGTCTCGTCGAGGCCCGACCGGCGTAGCGTGGGGGTATGACGAACCGGCTCGCCGACACGCTCAGCCCCTACCTCCGTGCGCACGCGGACAACCCCGTCGACTGGTATCCCTGGGGGCCGGAGGCCTTCGCCGAAGCGCAGCGGCGCGACGTGCCGCTGCTGATCTCCATCGGCTATTCGACATGCCATTGGTGCCACGTGATGGCGAGGGAGTCGTTCGCCGACCCGCACACGGCCGCCCTGATCAACCGCGACTTCGTGGCGATCAAGGTCGACCGCGAGGAGCACCCCGACGTCGACGGTGCCTACATGGCCGCAGCGTCGGCGTTCACGCAGAACCTGGGGTGGCCGCTGACGGTGTTCACGACTCCGCGGGGCCGCACGTTCTATGCAGGCACCTACTGGCCGCCCGAGGCGCGACAGCCCCTGCCCGCGTTCCGCGACGTCCTCGCGGCCGTGAACGAGGCCTGGACCCTGCGCCGGGTGCAGGCCGAGGAGTCGGCGGATGCCGTGACCGATGCGCTCGCCAGAGCGGGGGCCGCCGTGCCCTCGGATCTGCCTGACGCCGCGGCGCTCGCCGGGGCGGCCGAGGCCATCGCTGCACGCGAGGATCGGCAGTTCGGCGGATTCGGCGGCGCCCCGAAGTTCCCCGTCGCGACGACCCTGGGCCTGCTGCAGACGCCGCTGGTGCGGCGGGAGGCTCCGGATGCCGCGGCCGCGGCCGATCGGGCGCTCGCCGCGATGTCGGCATCCGATCTGCGCGATGCCGACGGCGGTTTCTTCCGCTACGCGACGCAACGCGACTGGACCGTGCCGCATTACGAGCGGATGCTGACCGACAACGCCCAGCTGCTGCTCGTGGCACTGGATGCGGGGGACGAGTCGACCGCGCGCGGTATCGCGGACTTCCTCGTGGGCACTCTGCGCCGCGAGGGCGGCGGTTTCGGCGCCGCTCAGGATTCGGAGTCGTGGATCGACGGTCAGCGCAGCGAGGGCGGGTACTACCTGCGACCGGTGACCGAACGGGCGGGACTCGAGCCCCCGGCTGTCGACGGCAAGGTCATCACGGGCTGGAACGGGCTCGCCGTCGGGGCGCTGGCGCGCGCCGGGTCGAGGCTCGGCGAGCCCACCTGGGTCGCCGAGGCGGAGGATGCCGCGGCATACGTGCTGCGGGTGAACCGCGACAGGGCGGGCGCTCTGGTGCGCGCGTCTCTCGACGGCGTCGCGTCGCAGGCCGTCGCGACCGCCGCTGATGTCGCGCTGCTCGCCGACGGGCTGTTCTCGCTCGCCGCCGCGACCGGCGATCCTCGGTGGGCCGTCGAGGGGCGCGACCTGCTCGATGTGGTCCTCTCCGGCATCCAGGGCGATCCGCTGCTCGCTGAGCACGGCATCGCGGCCGCGCCCGATCAGACCGACGGAGACCTGCCTTCGGATGCGGCCGCGGTCGCCGCCGCATCGCTCACGGCCTGGCGGCTCGGTGCAGGGGACCGCTATCGCGAAGCCGCGGCAGCGCGAGTGCGCGAGCACGCCGGCTCGGCGATCGGTCAGCCGTTCGCTCACGGCAGTCTGCTGCGGGTCGCCGCGGGGCTCGTCGATGCCCCCAGGCAGGTCGTCGTCGTCACCGAGGCGCCGCAGGGTGCCCTCGCGTCCGCCGCTCGTCGGGCAGACGCCGATGTCGTCGCGATCGTCACCCCGGAGCAGGCGGGGGCATTCGCGGACGCCGGCTTCGAGCTGTTCGAGGGCAAGGGGAGTCCGGGCGAGCAGGCGTTCGACTGCCGATCGTTCGTGTGCCGGCTCCCCGTGAGCGATCCCGCCGAGCTTCCTCTCGCGCGGTGAGCACTCAGCGAGCGTTGCGCGGGTGTTCCCGCGCGGTGCGCTCGGTGCCGCGGCGGTAGTTCCCGGTCAGCCGGGCCATCAGCAGTTGCGCATCGCCCTGATCCACCTGAGCGAGGAACCCGCTCGCCGTGGCTCCGCGCAGCACGGTCGCCGTGACCCCGTGGTGACGGATCACGACGTCATCGCCACGCACCGTGAACTCGAAACCTGAGGGGCTGCCCATGCTGTGATCGTAGCCCGCCCGCCGCGCCGCGTATGACTGTGCAGTCTGCTCGCCGGTTCCGCGATTCCACCCCGCCAGTTGCGCGTGTTGCGCACCGGATGCTGCACCGATTGCCCACCTCTCATCATCCGGTCTAGTGTTGCGCGACAGCAGGCGCCGCCCGGACGCCACCGCATCTCAGCAAGGACGCTCAGACGATGACTCTTCCCACCCGTGCCGGACTCGACGCCGTGCCTGCCTACCGCCAGGGGCGTTCCGCCCCGGCCGGTGCCTCGAAGCTCTCCTCCAACGAGTCTCCGCACCCGCCGCTCCCGTCCGTCGTCGTGGCGGTGCAGCAGCGCCTCGCGACCATCCATCGCTATCCCGACATGAGCGCCGCCGCTCTGCGCGAGCGCCTGGCGGAGCGATACGGCGTCGAGCCGGCGGCCGTCACCGTGGGTGCCGGGTCCGTCGAGATCGCCTCTCAGCTCATCCACGCCGTGGCCGGTGAGGGAGACGAGGTCATGTTCGCGTGGCGGTCGTTCGAGGCCTACCCGTCACTCGTGCGCATCGCCGGAGCGACTCCTGTCGCCGTGCCGCTGAACGCCGAGCATGCCCACGATCTCGACGCCATGCTCGCCGCGATCACCCCGCGCACGAGGCTGATCTTCGTGTGCAACCCGAACAACCCGACCGGAACGGTCGTCGGAGCGGCAGAGCTGGAGGCATTCGTCGCGGCGGTGCCCCGCGACGTGCTCGTCGTGATCGACGAGGCCTATGTGCACTTCGACCGCACGGGGTCGCACGGGGCAGGCGTCGAGCTCTTCCACCGTCATCCGCACGTCGCGGTGCTGCACACCTTCTCGAAGGCGTACGGCCTCGCCGGTCTGCGCATCGGCTACGCGCTCTCGCCGCTCGCGGTGGCCGACAGCCAGCGCAAGGTCGCCGTGCCGTTCGGGGTGACCGACCTCGCCCAGGCCGCGGCGCTCGCATCCCTCGATGCGGAGGACGAGCTCGCGGTGCGCATCGACGAGGTCGTCGCGCACCGCGATCGCCTGTGCGCGCTGCTCGTCGATGCCGGCTGGCCCGCCGTCACCTCGCAGGCGAACTTCGTCTGGGTCCCCGCGGGTGACCGCACCGACGAACTCGAGTCCCTGCTGAACGAGGGCGGGGTGATCACGCGGGTCTTCGCCGGTGAGGGGATCCGCATCTCATCGGGTTCAATGGAGGACATAGACCGGGTGCAGTCAGCGCTCCAGGCTGAGACCGCACTGCAGGAGGCACGCGCATGACCGAGGTTCCGACCACGACGACCACGACGAAAGGTCTGCACCCCGGGCTGACCCGCCGGCAGATCTCGATGATGGGACTCGGCGGCGCGATCGGCGCCGGGCTGTTCGTGGGTTCGGGCCAGGCGATCAGCATCGCCGGCCCCGCTGTGCTGATCTCGTACCTCGTCGCGGGTGGCATCGTGGTGCTGATCATGGCGATGCTCGCCGAGATGGTCGCCGCCCGACCGAGCTCCGGTGCCTTCAGCTCGTATGCGCAGAAGGCCATGGGACGCAGCGCCGGCAGCGCCGTCGGCTGGCTCTACTGGATCCAGCTCGTCGTGGTGATCGCGGCGGAGGCGACCGGAGCCGGAGGGATCATCTCTGCCTGGATCCCTGGCATCCCGGCCTGGGTGTGGGTGCTCGTCTTCGTGGTGGCACTGACCGCGGTGAACCTCTTCGGGGTGCGCAACTACGGCACGTTCGAGTTCTGGTTCGCCGCGATCAAGGTCGCCGCGATCATCGTGTTCCTCGTCGTCGGCGTGTGCGCCATCGTCGGCTTCATCCCCGGAGTGCCGGCGACCGGCATCGGCAACCTCGTCGACAACGGCGGGTTCGCGCCGAACGGGCTGACCGGCATCGCCGCCGCGCTGCTGATCGTGGTCTTCGCGTTCGGCGGCACGGAGGTCGTCGCGATCGCGGCTGCCGAGTCCGACGACCCCGCGCGCAACATCCGTCGGATCGTGCGCGAGGTGCTCGTGCGCATCCTGATCTTCTACGTCGGCTCGATCTTCGTCATCGTGTCGGTGCTGCCGTGGAACGACCCGGCCGTCAAGGACGGACCGTTCTCCGCCGTGCTCGATACCCTGCAGCTGCCCGGCGTCGGGCTCGTGATGGACCTCATCGTGGTGATCGCGCTGCTCTCGGCGATGAACGCGAACATCTACGGCGCATCGCGCATGGCCTATTCGCTCGGGGAGCGCGGTCTGGCTCCGCTCGCTGCGACCCGCACGACGTCGAAGGGCGTGCCGGTGGTCGCCGTGCTCGCCTCCGTCGCGTTCGGCTTCGTCACCGTGGGACTGAACTGGGCGTTCCCCGACGTGGTGCTCCCCGCGCTCCTCAACGTCGTCGGATCCACGCTGTTGGTCATCTGGACGGCGACCGCCGTGTCGCAGATCATCCTTCGCCGCCGTGCCGATCGGGCCGGGGAGGACATGCCGATGCGCATGTGGGGCTTCCCCTGGTTGTCGTGGCTGTGTCTGGCGCTCCTCGCCGGTGTCATCGCGCTCACGATGATCGACGGCGCCGCGCGCGTGCAGCTGCTGCTCACCATCGGCCTGACCGTCGTGCTCCTGATCGTCGCGCGACTCACACGGAACGCCTCCCGCCCCGGTGTCACCAGCGAGCGCGACAGCGCGGTGGTGGACTGACCGTGCACATCGACCGCCTCGACGCCGAGCTCATCCGCATGCTCACCGAGTCGCCGCAGCTGCCGATCCTCGAGTGCGCGCGACGGCTGGGGGTCGCCAGGGGCACCGCGACCAGCCGTCTCGCGCGCCTGCATGAGGGCGGGGTGATCGAGGCGATCGTGCCACGCGTCGACCCCGCGGGCTTCGGCTACGGGGTCGTCGCGTTCTGCCTCGTCGAGATCGACCAGAAGGTGGGTCACGACGATGTCGCCACGGCGCTCGCCGATGCGGTGCCCGAGATCGTCGACATGCACACCGTGACCGGTGCGAGCGACATGCAGCTGCGACTCGTCGCTCGCGATGCGACCCAGCTGCAGGAGGTGCTCGACCGGGTGGCTCTCGTGCCGGGGGTCTCGCGCACGGCGTCATCGATCGCGATGCGCACCCACCTGTCAGGGCGCGTGCTGCCGCTGGTCGAGCACGTCGCCGGTGACGCCGGCTGACAGGTCAGATCCAGCCGGGCAGCCAGTTGTGGAGCAGCCAGAAGTCGTAGGGCACGCTCATGCCGGTCCACACCGGGTAGAAGAACACCGAGACGAGCAGCACCACGGCGAGGAAGATCATCACCGTGCGCTCGCCTGACTGGCGGCGATGCAGCGGATCGTCTCGTCGCCCCGCGATCTGACGCAGAGCGACGGCGAGCGCGATCACGAGGAACGGCGCCATGGCGACGGTGTAGAACTGGAAGATCGTGCGCTCGGGGAACAGCAGCCAGGGCACGTAGGTCGCCGCGAGCCCGACCAGCGGGAACGTGAACGCGGGGCCGACCGGCGTGCGTTCGATCCACCCGCGCACGAGTCGGTAGATCAGGTAGAGGGCGGCGGCGACACCGGCGTACCAGATGATCGGGTTGGGGATCGTCGAGATCACCGCGATGCAGTGGTCGACACCGCAGGGCCCCGGATCGCTGCCCACCCAGACCGCCGTGGGCCGCAGCAGGAGCGGCCACTCCCACGCAGGGCTCGCATAGGGGTGCCCCTTGCTGAGGCCGACGTGGAAGTTCAGGATCGCCTCGTGGTAGTTCCACAGTGCGATCAGCGGGTTCGGGTCACTCTGACGGGCATAGCCGCCGTCTGTGACGAGCCACCCCGTCCAGCTCACGAGGTAGGTGGCGAGCGCCGGCAGGACCAGCAGCACGAAGGAGACCGGCCCCTGACGGAACGCCGCCGCGGTCGGCCAGAGGACGACTCCGGCGCGGCGTCTCGCCAGAGCATCCGTCACCACCGTGTACAGGCCGAACGCCGCCAGTGCGTAGAGCCCCGACCACTTCACGGCGCAGGCAGCGCCGAGCGCGACACCCGCGGCGATCAGCCAGGGGCGCCGCCAGAGCACGGGGCCCCACATCGGCTCGGGGGAGTCGGGGGCGCTGCGTTCGAGCAGAGGTATCGATCGGTCGCGGTCGATCAGGATGAACAGCGCGCCGAGCATCAGGAAGAACGTCAGCGGGCCGTCGAGCAGCGCGGTGCGGCTCATCACGATGCTGAGGCCGTCGATGGCGAGCAGAGAGCCGGCGACGGTGGCCACGACGATCGAGCCGGTCAGTCTGCGGGCGACCAGGTAGGTCAGCAGCACGGTGGCCGCGCCGAGAAGAGCCGTGGCGATGCGCCAGCCCACTGTGTTGTCGGGGCCGCCGACGGCCATCCCCAGGGCGATGAGCCACTTGCCGAGGGGCGGATGCACGATGAACGCCCCTGCATCCGACAGCGGCAGCTGCTGCAGCGTGATGAACGCCTCGTTCGCGTCCTTGCCCCAGGTGCCCTCGTATCCCAGAGTCCAGAGCGACCAGGCGTCCTTGACGTAGTAGGTCTCGTCGAACGCGAGCTGGTGCGGGTGCCCGAGGTTGACCAGGCGCAGCACCGCAGCCAGGGCGGTCACCACGAGAGGTGCGAACCAGCGCATCATGCGCCCCCAGTCGGGGTCCTGCAGCACGCGGTCGCGCAGTCGCTCGTAGCGCGTCGGTCGCTGCTCGGGGGGAGGCAGCAGGGGCAGGGGCGCGGTCACCGCACCAGCCTAGACACTTCGTCGATGGGGCCCGCATAAGCTGGGCGGGTGATCATCCTCGCCGCAACACCGATCGGAAACCTGGGGGATGTCTCGCGTCGCCTCGTCGAAGTGCTGGAGAACGCGGAGGTCATCGTCGCCGAGGACACCCGCACCACGCATAAGCTGATGCAGGCTCTGCAGATCGCGAACCGTCCGCGGCTGATCGCGCTGCACGATCACAACGAGAAGCAGAAGGCGGCAGAGCTCGCGACCCTCGCCATCGAGACCGACGTCGTCGTGGTGAGCGACGCGGGGATGCCGGCCATCAGCGATCCCGGCTACGGTCTCGTCGCCGAAGCCGTCGCGCAGGGCGTGACGGTCACGGCCATCCCCGGACCCAGTGCGGTGCTGATGGCCCTCTCGATCTCCGGGCTGCCGACCGATCGCTTCACCTTCGAGGGGTTCCTGCCCCGCAAGCCGGGGGAGCGGCGGTCGACCCTGCGGGCGCTCACCGCAGAGCCCCGCACCATGGTCTTCTTCGAATCCCCCGCCAGGCTGGCGTCGTCGCTCGCCGACATGGGCGCTGCGTTCGGTGCCGACCGCCGCATCGCCGTGTGCCGTGAGCTGACCAAGTTCTACGAGGAGGTACGTCGAGGCACCTCGGCCGAGCTCGTCGAGTGGGCCACGGCGGGGGTCAAGGGTGAGATCGTCGTCGTCGTCGAGGGGGCGCCGCATCGTGAGGCGTCTGCGGAAGACGCGCTCGCGCAGGTGCAGAGCCTCGTCGCATCCGGGGTGCGCCTGAAAGAGGCGTGCGCCGAGGTCGCCGCGGCCACCGGTCTGTCGTCGCGCGACCTGTATCAGGCAGCGCTCGCCGCCCGCAGCTGATGGTGCAGGGCACTGACGCCGCGATCGGCTCCGCCTACGACGCGAGGGCCGCGGAGTACGTCGAGCTGGCCGGCGCGATCGAACAGATGGATGCACGGGATGCGGCGGTCATCGCTGCCTGGCGTGACGCGACCCCTGGACGGCTGCTCGATGCCGGATGCGGACCCGGGCACTGGACCGAGTTCCTCGGCACGGGCGGGCGCGAGGCGCGGGGAGTCGACCTGTCGGCCGAGTTCATCGCGACCGCGCGGACACGGCACCCCGATGTCCCCTTCGATCTCGGGACGTTCCGCGACCTGCCGCTCGACGGCGGTTCCGTCGGCGGCATCCTCGCCTGGTACTCGCTGATCCACACGCCTCCGGCGGACCTGCCCGAGATCCTCGCCGAGTTCCGTCGCGTGCTGGTCCCCGGCGGCAGCATCCTCATCGGATTCTTCGACGGCGAGCCGCGCGAGTCGTTCGCGCACGCCGTCGCTCCGGCATTCTTCTGGTCTGCCGACGCGCTCGCGGAGCTTCTCACCGATGCAGGCTTCGAGGTCGTGTCCCGTGAGACCCGCAGCCGGGAGCAGGGCGAGATCAGCGCCAGGCCCCATGGCTCGCTCGTCGCGCGCCGACGGTGAGTCTCGCCCCGGGTACCCTGGTGCACACGCAACCGGAGGAGGACCGAGCGTGACCAAGAAGGCGACCGTCTACGACGTCGCAGAGCGCGCGGGCGTGTCGATCGCGACGGTCTCCCGTGTGCTGCGGCAGCCCGATGCGGTGCGTCCGGTCACCCGCGAGCGGGTGCTCGACTCGGTGGCTGCCCTCGGCTATGTGCCCAGCGGCAGCGCGCGCGGCCTGGCCGAACGCCGCACCGGCGTGCTGGGACTGTACTTCCCGGGCTTCGATGCCTCGGAGGACGCTCCCGTGTTCGATGTGCTCGCCGGGGATCAGGCCGAGGTGCCGCCTTTCACGGTCGAGCAGGCCTCTGCCGACGCGGGGGCGCCGCATCCGACCATGCTCTTCCTCGACGAGGTGCTGCGCGGTGCCGAGCTGGAGGCCTGGAAGCAGGGGTTCGTGCTGATGATCGGCGTCGGGCGGGGAGACCCCGCCCGCGAGACGGTGCGCGACATCGCCGGCCGGGTCGACGGGCTGATGGTGCTGGCGCAGAGCGTGCCGGACGACGTGCTCGCTCGGCTCGCCCAGCGGATCCCCGTGGTCGTGCTCTCGGGGCCGGCGCGGGGTGACAGCTACGACCACGTGACCGTCAGCAACGCCGAGGCGATGTCGGAGCTCACGCGTCTGGTGCTCGCGCAGGCCGACCCGGGAGGCCTCGCTTTCCTCGCAGGCCCCGAGGACTCGCCCGACGGTGCGCAGCGCTGGGAGGGCTTCGCTGCCGCCATAGCCGAGGCGGGCATCGCGGCGGACGATGTGACAGTGCTGCGCGGTGACTTCACGCGCGCATCGGGACGCCGCGCCGCCGAGGAGCTGATCGCCCGCGGCGCACCGGCCGCGTTGGTCGCGGCGAACGACCAGATGGCTCTCGGCGCGATCGATGCCTTCCGATCGGCCGGCATCCGGGTTCCCGATGACGTGCGGGTCACCGGATTCGACGGCATCGAGGCTGCCGCGCTCTCGCGGCCGACACTGACCACGGTGCGTCAGCCGATGATCGACCTCGGCCGCGCCGCCGTGCAGCTGCTCGCCAGACGACTGGAGCAGCCGGATGCCGAGCCGATGACGGTGCGCCTGCCGCTGCAGATCCTCGTCCGCGAGAGCTCGCAGCGCCCCGCCCGAGCGGTCTGACGACCCGCTCAGGCGCGATCGTGCAGCGTGATGCGGTAGCCGTCGGGGTCGGCGAACGTGAAGGTGCGGCCGAACGGGCCGTCGATCGGATCCGCGACGATCGTGTGTCCTGCGGCGGCGAGAGCGTCGTGGATCGCCTGCACGTCGCTGGCATGCAGCCAGATCGCGGCGCCGATCCCCGGCTGGTCGACGCCGTCGAGGTCTGTGCCGGGGGCGATATCGCGCAGTGCGAACGCGATGGGTGTGGTCTCGAAGACGACGGCATGCGGCGGGCCCGTCGGCGAGCGGACGAGGCCGAGGTACTGCTCGTAGAACGCCTGCGACGCGGCGAGGTCGCGAGTCTGGAGGGAGATGAAGTCGGGTCCGGTGACGGGCATGATGTGCTCTTTCCTGTGATGTCAGTTATCTGACACGGATCAATGTATGTCAGAATACTGACATGAGTCAAGACGGCGGCGGCATCGACCTCGACACATCGCTCGGATACCTCCTGAAGGAGGCCTCCAGTGCGCTGCGTTCGGCGATGGAGGAGGTGCTGCGTCCGCTCGGCATGACCATCACGCACTACTCGTGTCTCGAACTGCTCGCCCAGCGGCCCGGCCTCTCGAACTCCGAGCTGGCCCGCGGAGCGTTCGTGACGCGGCAGTCGATGAACGTGCTGCTGCAGGCGCTCGAGCGGGATGGATTCGTCACGAGACCGCCCGAGGCTCCGGTGGGCAAGGCGCTGCCGACGACGCTCACGCCGCGGGGGAGGAGCAGTCTGGCGCAGGCCACGGCCGCGGTGCGATCCGTCGAGGTGCGGATGCTCGCGGGCATGACCGACGACGAGCAGGCGGTTGCGCTCCGGGTGCTGCGGAGCATGGTGCGCTCCCTGCGCGATTCACCGCGATAAAGACAGGTTTGGCACCGCTCCCATCCTCGTCACGGTGGGGAAGTCGCCCTCGTTGTGTGGTGGTCGAGGGGTTGCGCTCGCAAAATGTATGCGCTTACAATCACTCATGCGGCTTCGGCCGCGGGGTGCCCCGACCCCCGGGACCCCCCTTCATGACACAGACGACATGAGGTGGCAGTGTGGCGAAGACGCACATGCTCCGGCGCTGGCGGAGAGCCGCGATCGTGGGACTGGCGGCAGCAGCCGTCGTGCTCAGCGGTTGCAGCATCCAGATCAGTTCGCAGCCCGATCCATCGATCGGCGACGACACGATGCTCATCAATGCGGACAAGGGGAACCCGTTCTTCACGCGGAACTTCAATCCGTACCTCACCAACACGCGCACGGCGTCGAGGTGGATCTACGAGCCTCTGATCCTGGTGAACCCGCTCGACGGAACCGAGAACCCGTGGCTCGCGAGCGAATGGTCGCAGCCCGACGCCCGCACAGTCGTGATGACGATCCGCGACGACGTCGAATGGAGCGACGGCGAGAAGCTGACGCCCGATGACGTGGCGTTCACCTTCCAGCTGCTGAAGGACAATCCCTCGCTCGACATCAAGGGCGCCTGGCAGCACCTCGAGACCGTCGAGGTCGACGGCGACGACGTCATCATGCACCTTCAGACAGACGACGCCCCGTCGCTGCCGATCCTCGGTCAGACCATGATCGTGCCCGAGCACCTCTGGGCCGACGTGAAGGATCCGGGCACCTACCGCAACGAGAACCCGGTCGGCACCGGACCGTTCGTGCTCGGCAACTACAACGACCAGCAGTACTCGGTCGACAAGAACCCCGACTACTGGCAGGCCGACAAGATCGAGATCGAGCACATCATCCTGCCGTCCACGAACTCGCAGCTCGACACCGTCACCCGCGGCTACGACTGGGCATACTCGTTCATCTCCGACGTCGAGGGCACCTGGGGCGCGGCCAGCGAGCACAACGCCTGGTGGTTCCCGCCGGGTGGGGTCATCGCGCTCATGCCGAACCTCGAGGTCGCTCCGTTCGACGACGTGAACGTGCGCCGCGGCATCGCCCTCTCGCTCGATCGCGAGGAGATCGCCGAGACCGCATCCGAGGGATACATGGAACCTGCCGGGCAGACCGGGCTCATCCTCCCCAACCAGGAGGAGTACCTCGATCCGAGCATCCCCGACCAGGGCATGATCACCCAGGACACGGATGCCGCACTCGCCGCGTTCGCCGAGGCGGGGTACACCCTCGACGGTGACCGGCTCGTGGGCGCCGACGGCGCGCAGCTCGAGTTCGCGCTGACGACCGCCAACGGCTTCTCGGACTGGACCCGCGCGGCGCAGACCGTGCAGAGCCAGCTCGCAGACGTCGGCGTCAAGGTGACTCTCAAGCTCCCGCAGCCGGCGGGATATCAGAGCGCCATCAGCAACGGCGACTTCGAGATGGCCATCGGCGGCATGGGCAACGGCAATGTCTACCAGGCGTTCAACAACCTGCTCTCGAGCGAGTTCTACGTGCCGTCCGGCGAGGCGACCGCGAACAACTTCGAGCGGTACCGCTCGGACGAGGCCGACGCCCTGCTCAAGGAGTACCGCGAGACCGTCGACCCCGCCCGCCAGACCGAGATCGTCGAGGAGCTGCAGGGCATCGTCTACGACGACCTGCCCGTCATCGGCCTCTACTACGGCGGGATCTGGGGTCTCTTCAACGACTCCAAGTTCACCGGCTGGCCCACAGAGGACGACCCGTACATGATTCCGCAGAACTACGACTCGGCGCCGCTGGGCATCTTCACCCGGCTCGAGCGCGTCAAGGAGGATGACCGATGAAGTACGTCCTCCAGAAGGTCGGCCTGTTCGTGCTCACGCTGTGGGCAGCGATCACGCTGAACTTCTTCCTTCCGCGCCTCATGCCCGGTTCGCCGGCAGACGCCGCGATCGCGAAGCTCTCGCAGAACGGTCCGGTGTCGGATGCGACGCGGGCCGCGATCGAGGCCCAGCTCGGCGTGCCGACCGGATCGATCTGGGATCAGTACGTGGCGTACGTCGGTCAGGTCGCACGACTCGACTTCGGTGTCTCGTACACGTTCTATCCGCAGAGCGTCTCGAGCATGGTCTCGACCGCACTGCCCTACACGATCGGCCTCGTCGGCATCGTCACGATCCTCGCGTTCGTGATCGGCACCCTGATCGGCACCGCCGCGGCCTGGCGCCGCGGCACATGGCTCGACAGCCTGCCGACTCTGACGGGGTCGTTCCTCAGCACCTTCCCGTACTTCTGGACGGCGCTGCTGCTGCTGTTCTTCTTCGGCTACGTGCTGCACTGGTTCCCGACGACGGGAGCGTATGCGGCGACGACCACGCCCGGGTTCACCTGGGACTTCATCGTCGACCTCGCGCAGCATGCGGTTCTCCCCGCGCTGACCATCCTGCTGACCTCGCTCGGCGGGTGGATCATCGGCATGCGCAACGCGATGATCAACACGCTGGGTGAGGACTACGTGACGTTCGCCGAGGCGAACGGTCTGCACGGTCGCACGATCGCCCTCCGCTACGCCGCGCGCAACGCGATCCTGCCGAACCTCACCGGCTTCGGGCTCACGCTCGGCGGTGTGGTCGGCGGATCGATCCTCGTGGAGCAGGTGTTCGGATACCCGGGCATCGGCTATCTGCTCTTCAACGCCGTGATCGGGCAGGACTACCCGCTCATGCAGGCGCTCTTCCTGATGATCACCGTCAGCGTGCTCATCGCCAACTTCCTCGTCGACATCCTGTACGGCGTGCTGGATCCAAGGACCCGCCGATGACCTCCACCATGAATGTCAAGGTTCCCTCCGACCGGATCGCGGCTCCCAGCCCGTGGCGCTCGTTCGCCCGGATGGTGGGCACCCTCTGGTCCAACGGCAAGGCCCGACTGGGCCTCATCATCCTCGGGCTGTTCGTCGTGGTCGCGGTGTTCGCACCGCTGCTCGCCCCGTACGGCCCCAAGGTCAACACGTTCGAGCGCAACGCCGATGCATCGGCCGCCCACTGGCTCGGCACCACCGCTGCAGGCGAGGACGTGCTGAGCCAGCTGATCTACGGTTCGCAGGTCAGTCTGCTGGTCGGCATGGCCGCCGGCCTCCTCTCGACGATCGTCGCCGTGCTGATCGGTCTCAGCTGGGGCTACATGCGCGGTTTCCTGGGGGAGGTGGTCGGCTTCATCGTCAACCTCTTCCTCGTGATCCCCGGTCTCCCGCTCATGATCGTGATCGCCGCGTACCTGCAGAATGGCGGCATCCTGATGATCATCGCGGTCATCGTCGTCACCGGGTGGGCGTGGGGCGCGCGCGTGCTGCGCAGCCAGACCCAGTCGCTGCGAGGCAACGACTTCGTCACATCGGCGCAGTTCTCGGGTGACAGCCGGGCGCGCATCGTGTTCCGCGAGATCCTGCCGAACATGACGTCGATCATCGCCGGCACGCTCTTCGGAGCAGCGACCGCGGCGATCCTCGCCGAGGCCGGACTCGAGTTCCTCGGGCTCGGCGACTCCAGCATCGTCAGCTGGGGAACGATGCTCTACTGGGCGCAGAACTCCAACTCCCTGCTCACCGGGCAGTGGCTGCTGCTGTTCGCCCCCGGTCTCTGCATCGCCCTGCTCGCTCTGAGCCTGACACTGATCAACTTCGGCGTGGACGGCATCTCCAATCCGCGCCTGCGAGAGGGGAAGGGACGATGAGCGCCATGGAAGCGAACACCCCCGCGACCACGAACGACGTCCTGCTCGATGTCCAGGGACTGTCCGTCGAGTACGCCTCGCCGGGTGCGACGCCGGTCACCGCCGTCGAGAACGTGTCGTTCACGCTGCGTCGGGGCGAGTTCGTCGGCCTCGTCGGCGAGTCGGGCTCGGGCAAGTCCACGCTCGGTTTCGCGCTGACACGGCTGCAGAAGCCGCCGGCTCGCATCAGTGACGGGCGGATCCTGTTCGACGGCCGCGACATCCGCGACCTCGACGCCGAGGAGCTGCGTCGACAGCGTCAGGGCGGGTTCGCGATGGTGCTGCAGTCGGGCATGAACGCGCTGAACCCCGTCCGCACGATCGGCAACCACTTCCGCGACATCTTCGCCGCGCACGGGCATGTGGCCCGAGACGCCCGGGATGCGAGGGCGAAGGAACTGGTCGGCAAGGTGGGTCTCGACCCTCTCGTGCTGTCGCGGTACCCGGGAGAGCTGTCGGGCGGAATGCGCCAGCGCGCGTCGATCGCCCTGGCTCTCTCGCTCGAGCCGCAGCTCATGGTGTTCGACGAGCCGACCACAGCGCTCGACGTGCTCGTGCAGCACGCGGTCATGGACACCATCCGGGACCTGCAGCGCTCCGAGCACTTCACCGCGATCCTCATCAGTCACGACCTCGGCATCGTGCTCGAGGCCACTGACCGCGTGATGGTCATGCACGAGGGGCGGATCGTCGAAGACGCGCCGAGCCTCGACATCCTGCAGCGCCCGCAGGACGAGTACACGCGGATGCTGCTGAGCCACTACGCCGACCCTCGGGCCGAGTCGATCTCGATCCCCGGGTTCGTCGACCTCGGCACCCGGCGTCGCGAGGGGCACTCGCGCACCGACCTCACCGAGACCCTTCCCACGGTGTCGCAGCGAGACACCCGACGGGCCGATGCCGCGATCGTGGTCGAGGGGGTGTCGAAGCGCTACCCGGCCCCCCGTCGGGGGGAGAAGCCCGTGACGGCGGTCGACGACGTGTCGTTCCGTCTCGAGCCCGGTGAGGCGCTGGCGCTCGTGGGTGCGTCGGGGTCGGGCAAGTCGACGATCGCGAAGCTCATCACCGGGGTCGAGAAGCAGACCGAGGGCACCGTGCGCTTCGGTGACGTCGACGTCGCGACGCTGGGCCGCAAGGGCCTCCGCGATCTGCGCAAGGACGTGCAGATGGTGTTCCAGGATCCGTATGCCGCGCTGAATCCGCTGCACACGGTCGAGTACGCGCTCAGCCGACCGATCCGCAACTACACGCCGCTGCGAGGGCAGGAGGCGAGAGCCCGCGTGCTCGAGCTGCTCGAGACGGTGGGGCTGACGCCGGTCGAGCAGTTCGCGGCGAAGCTGCCGCACCAGCTCTCGGGCGGCCAGCGTCAGCGTGTCGTCATCGCCCGGGCGCTGGCCAGTGATCCGCAGGTGCTGATCGCCGACGAGCCCGTGTCGATGCTCGACGTGTCGCTCCGAGCCGGCGTGCTCGCGCTCCTCGAGGATCTGCGCGAACGGTGGGGCATCAGCATGCTCTACATCACGCACGACCTGCTCAGCGCGCGTCTCGTCACCGAGAACATCCTCGTGCTCAACAGCGGCCGCGTCGTCGAACGCGGCGAGACATCTCAGGTGCTTCAGCATCCGGAGGACCCGTACACGGTCCAGCTGCTGGATGCGGTGCCGAACCCGGCACGGGCCGAACGCTGACCGAAGACCATCGCAAGACGAAAGGAGCACTCGTGCTCACATTCCCTGACGGCTTTCTCTGGGGCGCTGCGACCGCAGCCCATCAGGTGGAGGGGAACAACACGACCAGCAACTGGTGGGCCATGGAGCATGCTCCCGGCTCGCCCATGGTGGAGCCCTCGGGCGACGCCGCCGACCACTTCCACCGGTACCCGGAGGACATGCGGCTGCTGGCGGATGCCGGTCTGAACTCGTACCGCTTCTCGATGGAGTGGGCCCGTATCGAGCCCGAGCGCGGGTTCGTCTCGCGGGCGATGCTCGATCACTATCGCCGCATGATCGACACGGCTCGCGAGAACGGGCTCGACCCCACGGTGACCCTGATGCACTTCACCGTGCCGCAGTGGTTCCAGAAGGACGGCTTCTGGCGTGCGGACGACGCGGTCGACCTGTTCTCGCGCTACGTCGAGACGGTGCTGCCGATCCTCGAGGGCGTGACCTACGTCTGCACGATCAACGAGCCGAACATCGCGGCGATGCTCGCCGGGGGAGAGGATGCGGCCAACCTCGTCGCGTTCGGACTGCCGAACCCCGACCTCGCTGTCGCCGACACGCTGCTCGACGCGCACCACCGTGCGACCGAGATCCTGCACTCCGTCTCGGGCGTGCAGGCCGGATGGACGATCGCCACGCAGGCCTTCCACTCCACCGGCGAGCCCGGCGCAGACGAGATGCTCGCCGAGTACGGCGACCCGCGTGATCATTGGTACCTCGACCAGTCGGCGGGCGACGACTTCGTCGGCGTGCAGGCCTACACGCGCACCTTCATCGGACCCGAGGGGCCGCGGCCGGTCGCCGACGATGTCGAGACGACGCTCACCGGGTGGGAGTTCTTCCCCGAGGCGCTCGAGATGGGCGTGCGCAGCGCCTGGGAGCGCAGCGGTGGAGTTCCTGTGCTCGTGACCGAGAACGGCATCGCGACCGCCGACGACACTCGTCGCATCGCCTACACGCAGGGCGCACTCGAGGGTCTGCACCGGGCGATCTCCGACGGCATCGAGGTGAAGGCGTACCAGCACTGGAGTGCACTCGACAACTACGAGTGGGCGAGCGGATTCCGTCCGACCTTCGGCCTGATCGGCTTCGACCACGAGACGTTCGAGCGCTCGCCGAAGCCGTCGCTCGCCTGGCTCGGCGAGGTCGCGCGTCGTAACGGGCTCTGAGCCGGACGACCCCGGGGCTCTGCCCCGGGGTTACCCTCGGATCATGAGCCATGCAACCCGTACGACGCGCGGTGACAGGCTCCGATCGGCGGCCGCCGGGCTGAGCGCGGCGGTCGTCGCGGTCGGCCTGGCGGAGCTGGTGGCCGCCATCGTCGAACCGAGCGCGAGTCCGTTCGCCGTGATCGGCAGCGGGCTCATCGACCTCGCGCCCAGCTGGGCGAAGGACACCGCGATCGCGCTGTTCGGCACCGGCGACAAGGCTGCGCTCCTCACCGGGATCGCCATCGTGCTGGCAGGTGTGGCGGCGCTCGCCGGCATCCTGGAATCCCGCCGGGCGGGAGTGGGGTCGACGATCCTCGCTGCTCTCGGCGTGCTCGCTCTGGTGGCCGCGATGATCCGTCCTGGTGCGGGGCCGTTCGCCTGGCTCCCCGGCCTCGTCGCGGGAGTGACGGCGGTCGTCGCGCTGCGGCTGCTCATGCGCAAGGTGCACCCGGTGCCGTATCTCCGCGCCGAGCATGAGGAGCGCCGACAGTTCCTCCTGTGGACCGTCGGTGTCGCAGCCACCGGCATCGTGGCGCTCGCCATCGGCAACGCGGCCCGCGGCGTGACCCGGTCGATCGAGGCGGTGCGGTCCACACTGCGCCTGCCGAAGGCCGCCACGCCGGCCCCGGCAGTGCCGGTCGCCGCCGAACTCGACATCCAGGGGCTTGCGCCCGTCGTCACCCCGAATGCGCAGTTCTACCGCATCGACACCGCTCTGATCGTGCCGCGCATCGACCCGGCCGATTGGTCGATCCGCATCCATGGGATGGTCGACCGAGAGATCGTGGTCACGTGGGACGAACTGCTCGCCCTGCCGATGCAGGAGTCGCATGTGACGCTCGCGTGCGTGTCGAACGAGGTGGGCGGAGACCTGATCGGCAACGCCCTGTGGCTCGGGCATCCGGTCCGCGAGCTCCTCGCGCGCGCGGGCGTCGACCCGGACGCCGACATGGTGCTGTCGACCTCGTCCGACGGATTCACGGCCTCGACACCGCTCGAGGCTCTCACCGACGACCGCGACGCCCTGCTCGCGGTCGGCATGAACGGTGATCCGCTGCCCATCGAGCACGGTTTTCCGGTGCGCATGGTGGTGCCGGGGCTCTACGGCTATGTCTCGGCGACCAAGTGGGTGACCGACCTCGAGGTCACGCGGTTCGACCGGGCGACCGCGTACTGGACCGACCGCGGGTGGTCGGAGCGCGGACCGATCAAGCTGCAGTCGCGCATCGACGTGCCCCGTCGCGGGACTCGGATCGAGGCGGGTGACGCCGTGATCGCCGGCATGGCATGGCAGCAGCATGTGGGAGTCGAGGGCGTCGAGGTGCGGATCGACGACGGTGCGTGGCGTCGGGCCGAGCTCGCCACCGCGATCTCCGACGACACCTGGGTGCAGTGGCGTCTCGACTGGTCGGCCGAGAGCGGAGCGCACACGATCGAGTGCCGGGCGATCAGCGCCGACGGCGAGACGCAGACCTCGAATCCGGCCGACGTCGTGCCCGACGGCGCTCAGGGGTGGCATCGCATCGAGGTCTCGGTCGCCTGAGCGTAACGACCCCCTGCATCCCACCTAGAATTGTCCCCATGCCCGCAGGCGAATCGTTCTACATCACCACGCCCATCTACTACCCCTCCGATGTGCCTCACATCGGTCACGGGTACACCTCGGTGGCGGTCGACGCGCTCGCGCGCTGGCACCGTCAGGGCGGCGATGACACGTGGATGCTCACGGGCACCGATGAGCACGGCCAGAAGATGCTCCGCGCGGCGGCGGCGAACAACGTCACCCCGCAGGAGTGGGTCGACAAGCTCGTCACCGAGGCGTGGTTCCCGCTGCTGAAGACCCTCGATGTCGCGAACGACGACTTCATCCGCACCACGCAGGAGCGCCACGAGACCAACGTGCAGACGTTCTTCCAGCGTCTGTACGACCGCGGCTACATCTACGCGGGCGAGTACGAGGCGCTGTACTGCGTCGGCTGCGAGGAGTTCAAGCCCGAGTCCGAGATCGTCGACGGCACAGGTCCGTTCGAGGGTCTGAAGGTGTGCGTGATCCACTCGAAGCCCCTCGAGCTCCTGCAGGAGAAGAACTACTTCTTCAAGCTCAGCGAGTTCCAGGACCGCCTGCTCGAGCTCTACAAGACACAGCCCGACTTCGTGCGCCCCGACTCCGCGCGCAACGAGGTCGTCTCCTTCGTCAGCCAGGGGCTGAAGGATCTCTCGATCTCGCGCTCGACGTTCGACTGGGGCATCCCGCTGCCGTGGGACGAGTCGCACGTCATCTACGTGTGGGTCGACGCGCTGCTCAACTACGCCACCGCCGTCGGGTACGGCTCCCATCAGGAGACGTTCGACCGCCGCTGGCCCGCCTATCACGTGGTCGGAAAGGACATCCTGCGCTTCCACGCGGTGATCTGGCCCGCGCTGCTGATGGCCGCCGGTCTCGACGTACCCAAGGGCGTGTTCGCGCACGGCTGGCTGCTGGTCGGCGGAGAGAAGATGTCGAAGTCGAAGCTCACCGGCATCGCACCGACCGAGATCACCGACGTCTTCGGCTCCGACGCGTACCGCTATTACTTCCTCTCCGCGATCGCGTTCGGTCAGGACGGGTCGTTCTCGTGGGAGGACCTCTCGGCCCGTTACCAGGCCGAGCTCGCGAACGGCTTCGGCAACCTGGCCTCGCGCACCACGGCGATGATCGAGAAGTACTTCGAGGGCATCGTGCCGGCCCCCGCCGACTACACCGAGAAGGATCTCGAGATCCAGAGGATCGTCGCGGATGCGGCGTCGAACGCGGATGCCGCGATCGAGCAGTTCCGCATCGACGAGGCCATCTCGTCGATCTGGACCATCGTCGACGCCCTGAACGGCTACATCACCGCGAACGAGCCGTGGGCGCTGGCCAAGCAGGCGAACAGCGGAGACGAGGCTCAGCGCGGCCGTCTGGGCACGGTGCTCTACACCTGCGCCGAGGGCCTGCGTGCCCTCGCGGTGCTGCTCTCGCCGGTGATGCCGCAGTCGACGGAGAAGCTCTGGGTCGCCCTCGGCGCTGCCGAGAGCCTCGGACGTCTGCAGGATCAGCCGATCCGTAAGGCCGGAGCCTGGGGAGCGCTGCGCCCCGGAACCAGCGTAAACGGTCTCAGCCCGCTGTTCCCGCGTGTGGAGTCCAACGCCTGAGCATGACGTACGTGCAGCAGCGAGACGGCGAGGGACGCAAGAACCTGCGGTATCCGGCGGCCCCCGAGCCGCTCTCCGTGCCCGTGTACGACAACCACGCGCATCTCGAGATCCTCGACGGCGATGAGCCGCTGTCTCTGACCGAGCAGCTGGATCGGGCCCAGGCCGTGGGCATCGCCGGCGTGGTGCAGGCGTCGGGTGACATCGAGTCTTCTCGGTGGGCGGTCGAGGCGGCGGAATCGGACTCCCGTGTGCTCGCGGCTGTCGCGATCCACCCGAACGACGCGCCTGCCTACGCCGAAGAGGGGCGCCTCGATGAGGCCATCGCGGTGATCGACGAGCTCGCCGCGCACCCCCGCACGCGGGCGATCGGCGAGACGGGGCTCGACTTCTTCCGCACCGAGCCCGAGCGCCGAGCACCGCAGTTCGAGTCCTTCGAGGCGCACATCGCGCTCGCCAAGAAGCATGGCATCGCGATGCAGATCCATGACCGCGACGCGCATGACGCGGTTCTCGAGACGCTGACGCGGGTGGGTGCCCCCGACCGGACCGTGTTCCACTGCTTCTCGGGTGACGACGAGATGGCCCGGATCTGTGCGGATGCCGGATATCACCTGTCGTTCGCGGGCAACGTCACGTTCAAGAACGCACAGAATCTGCGCGACGCGCTGAAGGTGACACCGCTGGATCGCATCCTGGTCGAGACCGACGCGCCGTTCCTCACCCCGACGCCGCTGCGCGGAAGGCCGAACGCCCCGTATCTCGTGCCGATCACGGTGCGGTTCATGGCCGCCGAGCTCGGCATCGAGGTCGACGAGCTCTCTGCCCAGCTCGCCGCGAACACCCTGCAGGTCTACGGCTCGTTCGACTGAGTCTCGATCGCCTGCGTGTCGGAGACCGGCTTCGCCGACACGATCTGCGAGATCGGCTTCCACACGAACAGCAGTGTGAGCGCAGCGCCGACGAACGCGAACCACCACGGAGCGGTGAGACCCCAGAACTGCGCGATCACGCCGCCCAGTGCCTGTCCGATCACCATGCCGCCGAACACGCCGACCATGTTGACCGAGGCGACCCGGCCCTGCAGCTCGGGCGGCACGAGGCGCTGACGGACGGTCGTCGAGATCGTGCCCCAGATGAACGCGTAGGCGCCGAAGACGAACATGATCACGAGCGCGACCCACCCGGTGCTGGTGAGCGCGAAGGCGAGGTGCATCAGCACTTCGAGAGACAGCACGACACGCATGAGCGTCGCGAACGACACGTGTCGTTCGAGCCACCCGAAGCACAGCGTGGCGAGGATGCCACCGGCGGCGGAGGCCGTGGTCAGCGCTCCATAGCCGACGGCGCCCATGTTCAGGTGCTCGGTGGCGTAGAGCACGAGCACGCCCCAGGGGGCCGCCCAGGTCACGTTGAAGACCAGGATGATGAGCACGAGCATCCGCACCGGCGGGTTCTGCCAGAGCCACCGCAGGCCCTCGGCGATGTCGGTGTGCACGTGCGTCTTCTCGGCGTCGCCCGTCGCCCGGGGCGGCACCGGCGTGCGGGCCATGCGCGAGATCAGCACGACCGCGAGGAGCACGCAGAGGACCTCGAGCAGGAAGGGCCAGGCCGTGCCCGCGGCGAAGAGGAAGGCTCCCAGCGGAGGACCCGCGAACTGGTTCGCGACGAGGTACCCGGCCTGCAGACGCGCGTTGCCGATGCCCAGATCGGCGGGCTTCACGAGCATCGGCAGCAGCGTGCTTCCCGCCGTGTCGACGAAGACCTCTGCCGTGCCGTAGAGGAAGGCCACAGCGAGCACGATCCAGATGTTCGCCGTACCCGTGAGCAGGAACGCGCAGAGGCCTGCGAGCACCACGGCCCGCGCCGCGTTGGCGAACATCACGAGGCGTCGGCGGTCGAACCGGTCGGCGATCGCACCGGCGTGCAGCCCGAACAGCAGCCACGGAAGGAACTGCATGATCGCGCCGGCGGCGACGAGGATCGGCGATGACGTCATCGAGGCGATGAGCAGGGGAGCGGCCGCCAGAGCGACGCCGTCTCCGACGTTGCTCGTCCACGACGATGCGAGCAGCCAGCGGAAATCCCTGCCCATCCGACGGGGCGCGATCAGTTCACCGAGGGAGGGCACCACAGAAGACTACTGGCGGGTTCGGACACCGGTGAGGGGTGGGGGACAATGGAGCAATGACAGTCACCCTGCTCGGCGCCACCGAGATCCGCCGCCTCGCCGCTGAGCTCGACGTCACCCCGACCAAGAAGCTCGGACAGAACTTCGTCGTCGACGCGAACACCGTGCGCAAGATCGTGCACGCCGCCCGCGTGCAGCCGGGGGAGCGGGTCGTCGAGGTCGGGCCGGGGCTCGGTTCGCTCACCCTCGCGATCCTCGAGACCGGGGCATCCGTCACCGCCGTCGAGATCGACCACCGGCTCGCAGCCCGACTCGCCCAGACCGCGGTCGAGCACGGCGTTCCCGCCGAGAGGCTCACGGTCGTCGATGCCGACGCGCTGCGCATCACCGAGCTGCCCGGCGAACCCACCGTGCTGGTCGCGAATCTCCCCTACAACGTCTCCGTCCCCGTGCTGCTCCACTTCCTCGAGAACTTCTCGTACCTGAAGCGCGGCGTCGTGATGGTGCAGGCCGAGGTCGCCGAGCGCATCGCGGCCAAGCCAGGGTCGAAGATCTACGGCACCCCGAGCGTCAAGGCGGCCTGGTACGGCGAATGGAGGCTCTCGGGCACCGTGTCCCGTCAGGTCTTCTGGCCGGTGCCCAACGTCGACAGCCTCCTCGTCGGCTTCGACCGGTCGGAGGGCGAGCGCGGCACGGAGGATGAACGCCGACTCACCTTCAAGATCGTGGATGCCGCCTTCAACCAGCGCCGCAAGATGCTGCGTCAGGCGCTGTCCGAGCTCTTCGGCAGCTCGGCCGCGGCATCCGAGATCCTGATCGCGGCAGGAGTCGCGCCGACCGCCCGCGGCGAGGATCTCACGGTCGACGACTATCACCGTATTGCGCGGCACGTCGCCCAGATCGAAGACACCGTCATCACCGGCTAACCTGGCACGGTGACCGAGTCTCCCCGCTTCCGTCCCAATGTCCCTGAGCTCCACCGGCCGTACGCTGCCGACGAGAGCCGCTACCAGCAGTTCGAGTACCGCCAGGTCGGCTCCTCGGGGCTCTACCTGCCGCCGATCTCGCTGGGCCTGTGGTGGAACTTCGGCGACAACATCCCGCTCGACAACCAGCGCGCACTGCTGCGTCACGCGTTCGACCGGGGCATCACCCACTTCGACCTCGCGAACAACTACGGGCCGCCCTACGGCTCCGCCGAGAAGAACTTCGGTCGCATCTTCGCCGAGGACTTCCGCCCCTATCGCGACGAGCTGATCATCTCGTCGAAGGCGGGCTGGGACATGTGGCCGGGGCCGTACGGCGACCTCGGGAGCCGCAAGTACATCCTCGCGAGTGCCGAGCAGTCGCTCACGCGCATGGGTCTCGACCACGTCGACATCTTCTACTCGCACCGTGCAGACCCGGTGACCCCGGTCGCCGAGACCATCGGAGCACTCGACACACTCGTGCGTCAGGGCAAGGCGCTCTACGTGGGCATCTCGTCGTACAGCGCCGAGCGCACGGCCGAGGCCGTCGCCGTCGCCACCGAGCTCGGCACCCCGCTCGTCATCCACCAGCCCGCCTATTCGATCCTCAACCGCTGGGTCGAAGACGGGCTCACCGAGAAGCTCGAGCAGTCCGGCGTCGGCGCGATCGCCTTCACGCCGCTGGCACAGGGGCTCCTCACCGACAAGTACCTCGGTGACGGCACCGCAGCCCGGGCCCAGAAGCGCGGGTCGCTGCCCGATGCTCCGCTGTCGGATGCCGCTGTGGAGACGCTCCGGTCGCTCAACGCCATCGCCGAGGGGCGGGGGCAGTCGCTGGCTCAGATGGCGATCCAGTGGACGCTGCGCAACCCGGTGGTCGCCTCCGCACTGGTCGGGGCATCGCGCCCCGAGCAGCTCGACGAGAACATCGCCGCCGTCAACGGACCGGCATTCACGGCCGACGAGCTCAGCCGCATCGATGAGGCGGCCGGCGCCATCGACGTCGACCTGTGGGCGTCGTCCACGGAGCTGTGACGGGAACACCGAGATGAGCTTCGCCGCCCCCGTCGATTCCGTGCACGTGCGCGCGCCAGGCAAGATCAACGTCTACCTGGGCGTGGGCGGCCGTCACGACGACGGGTACCACGCGCTGGCGACCGTGTTCCAGGCGGTGTCGCTCTATGAGGACGTGATCGCCCGGCACGCCGACGACTTCTCGATCACGGTGTCGGGCGTGGACGATCCCGACACGGTGCCGCTGGACGACCGCAACCTCGCGATGCGGGCGGCGAAGCTGCTCGCGACCGCAGCCGAGTACGGCGGCGGGGTGGCGCTCGAGATCCGCAAGAGCGTGCCGGTCGCCGGAGGAATGGGAGGCGGGTCCGCGGATGCCGCTGCCGCCCTCGTGGCCTGCGATGCGCTGTGGGGCACCGGGTTCTCGACGGCGCGCCTGCACGAGCTCGCGGCACGCCTCGGTGCCGATGTGCCCTTCGCGCTGCACGGCGGCACCGCCGTCGGCACCGGTCGGGGAGACCAGTTGAACCCGGCATTGGCGAGGGGACGCTTCGACTGGGTGCTCGTCCCGAGTGACGAGGGCCTGTCGACGCCGGTCGTGTACGCGCGGCTCGATGCCCTGCGTGATGCCGAGGGCGCGCTCGCCGACGATCCGCCGCTGTCGCTCGAGGTTCCGGCGCCCGTGCTGCAGGCGCTGCGCTCGGGAGACCCGGATCTGCTGTCCGAGAGCATCTACAACGACCTGCAGGAAGCCGCCCTGCGCGAGCGGCCGGAACTCGAGACGACGATCCTGCGTGGCATCCATGCCGGTGCGCTGCAGGGGATCGTGTCCGGTTCAGGGCCCACCGTCGCACTCCTCTGCGCGAGCCCCGAGGGTGCGCAGGAAGTGCAGTCGCTGCTGCGCGAGCACGGGCTCGAGTCGCTGCACGTGCATGGCCCGGTGCCGGGCGCGCGCATCCTCGCCTGACCCGCCCCGCCGCCCCCTCACGTCGGCGACGTGCGTTCGGCGCGCCTGGCGTACATAATGAAGTGACGATGTGACCGTGCACATACAAGGAGGTCTGTGATGTCGACTGCCTCCGAGCGTGCCCGGATGCCGAGCATCCGCGACGTCGCTCGACTTGCGGGGGTGTCGCACCAGACCGTCTCGAGGGTGCTGAACGATCACGCGAGCATCCGTCCCGAGACCAAGGCCAAGGTGCTCGACGCCATCGCGGTGCTCGACTACCGGCCCAATCTCGCAGCCCGGGCACTGGTGACCAGCAGGTCCAACATGCTGGGCATCCTCGCGGCCACCGTGGGGGAGTTCGGACCCACGTCCTCGATCGTCGGCATCGAGGATGCCGCGCGCGAGGAGGGGTACTCGGTCTCGACGCTGAACCTCTCGGCCACGACGCCGGAGGCGATCGGCAACGCCCTGCGCCAGCTGGCGCGCGAGCAGGTCGACGGCATCGTGGTGCTCGCCCCGCAGGTGCGGGCTTTCCATGTGCTCAAGGGCATGGCGGTCGAGATGCCGTTCGTGTCGCTGCAGACCGCCTCGGGCTCCGACGGGGTGACACTGTCGGCAGACCAGGTCGCCGGTGCCCGCGCCGCCACCGAGCATCTGATCGGGCTCGGTCACAGCGACATCATCCACATCGCCGGGCCCCAGGACTGGATCGAGGCCGAATCGCGCATGCGCGGGTACCTGGACGCGCTGCGCGAAGCCGATCTTCCTACCTTCCCGCCGATCCGCGGCGACTGGACGGCCGACTTCGGCTACTTCGCTGGCAAGGAACTGTCGCGCCGCCGCGATTTCACGGCCGTGTTCGTCGCGAACGACCAGATGGCCATCGGTCTGATGCACGGCTTCCGGGATGCCGGCGTCCGCGTGCCCGAGGATGTGAGCGTCGTCGGCTTCGACGACATCCCCGTCGCCGCGCATGTCGCGCCGACTCTGAGCACCGTGCATCAGGACTTCCCCGAGCTCGGGCGTCGGGCGGTGCGGATCCTGCTCGCGCAGATCCGGGGTGAGCAGGTGCCCGAGTTCGGGCCGCTCCAGACCACCCTGCGCACGAGGGAATCGTCCGCACCTCGATAGAGCCACAATTTGGCTCGTGGTCTTGACAGCGTCTCGGCGAGCGTAGACTATGTAATCCAATGTGAACGGTCACATCGAAGGTGACCGCCCGTCGCGAGGAAGATCTTGTGAGCACCACAGCAACGTTGCCGGTCGTGTCAGGCCCCATCCTGGAGATGCGCAGCATCACCAAGGAGTTCCCGGGTGTCAAGGCGCTGTCCGACGTGTCCATCACCGTCCGCGCAGGCGAGATCCATGCGATCTGCGGGGAGAACGGCGCCGGGAAGTCGACCTTGATGAAGGTCCTCTCCGGCGTGTACCCCTACGGCACGTACGAGGGGGACATCCTGCTCTACGGCGAGGAGCAGCGCTACCGCGACATCGCGGCGAGCGAGCAGGCCGGAATCGCGATCATCCACCAGGAGCTCGCGCTGATCCCCGAGCTCTCGATCACCGAGAACATCTTCCTCGGCAACGAGATCCGCAGCTTCGGCAAGATCGACTGGCGCGCACAGCGCCAGCGCACGGTCGAGCTGCTGGCTCGCGTCGGCCTGCGTGAAGACCCCGACGTGGCCATCAAGACGCTCGGTGTCGGCAAGCAGCAGCTGATCGAGATCGCCAAGGCCCTCAACAAGGACGTCAAGCTCCTCATCCTCGATGAGCCCACCGCCGCACTGAACGAGAACGACTCGCAGCACCTGCTCGATCTGATCCTGGGTCTCAAGGCCAAGGGCATCGCGTCGATCATGATCAGCCACAAGCTCAACGAGATCGAGCAGATCGCCGACGAGATCACGATCATCCGCGACGGTCGCACGGTCGAGACGCTCGACATCTCGCGCGGTGAGATCAACGAGGACAGGATCATCCGCGGGATGGTCGGACGCTCGCTCGAGAGCCGATACCCAGACCGCACCCCCGAGATCGGGGAGGTCTTCTTCGAGGTCAAGGACTGGTGGGTTCAGCACCCGACCGTCTCCGAGCGCATGGTCGTCAAGGGATCGAACCTCAACGTCCGCCGCGGCGAGGTCGTCGGCATCGCCGGGCTGATGGGCGCGGGCCGCACCGAGTTCATGATGAGCATCTTCGGCCGCTCCTACGGCAACTTCCAGGGCGGACAGATCATCAAGGACGGCCGGGAGATCTCGATCCCCGACGTCTCGTCCGCCATCAAGCACGGACTCGCGTACGTGAGCGAGGACCGCAAGGTGCTCGGCCTCAACCTGCTCGACACCATCAAGCGGTCGGTCGTGGCGGCCAAGCTGTCGAAGATCTCGAAGCGCGGCGTCGTCGACGAGCGCGAGGAGTACTCGGTCGCCGAGCGCTACCGCAAGGCGCTGCGCATCAAGACGCCGAGCGTCGAAGAGGGCGTCGGCAAGCTCTCGGGAGGAAACCAGCAGAAGGTCGTGCTGGCGCGGTGGATGTTCACCGACCCCGACCTGCTGATCCTCGACGAGCCCACCCGCGGCATCGACGTGGGGGCGAAGTACGAGATCTACGCGATCATCAACGAGCTCGCCTCGCAGGGCAAGGGAGTCATCGTCATCTCCAGCGAGCTGCCCGAGCTGCTCGGCATCTCCGACCGCATCTACACAGTCTTTGAAGGTCGGGTCACCGACTGCATCCCGGCCGACCAGGCGACACCCGAGGCCCTCATGCGCAGCATGACCTCCGCGACTCAGAAAGCATCAGCATGACCACCGACCTCACGACAACGAAGCGCGGCTTCCACTTCGGCGACATCCGCAAGATGTTCGGAAGCAACGGCACCTCGTCGCTGCGCCAGTTCGGCATCCTGGGCAGCCTCATCGTCATCATCGCCCTCTTCGAGATCCTGACGCTGCTGCGCAACGGGCCGAACGGCGCGACGCTGACGTCGGGCAACCTGATCAACGTCATCAACCAGTACTCGTTCATCCTGATCCTCGCGATCGGCATGGTGATGGTCATCATCATGGGGCACATCGACCTGTCGGTCGGCTCGGTGGCGGCGTTCACCGGCATCATCGTCGCGAAGTCGATGGCCGACTGGAACCTCCCTTGGCCGGCGGCGATCCTCCTCGGCCTCGGTGTGGGTGCCCTCGTGGGTGCCTGGCAGGGATTCTGGGTGGCATATGTCGGGGTGCCCGCGTTCATCGTGACGCTCGCCGGCATGCTCTTCTTCCGCGGCGCGCAGCAGTGGATCGGCGACGCTCAGACGATTCCGGTGCCCAAGGGCTTCCAGGTGATCGGCACCGGCTATCTGCCCGAGGTCGGGCTTCCGCTCGACTTCAACGTTCCGACGATGCTCCTCGCCCTGGTCGCCGTGGCGTGGCTGGTCTTCTGGGAGATCCGCACCCGTCGCCAGCAGCACAAGATGGGCTCCGACAGTGCGCCTCTGTGGGTCAGCGTGGTCAAGGTCGTGCTGCTCTCGGTCGTCGTCCTCGCCGCGGCGTGGATGTTCGCGACCGGTCGCCCCGGCACGAGCTTCCCGGTTCCCGGTCTGATCCTGCTCGCCCTGGTCATCATCTACTCGTTCATCACTCGCAACACCGTGTTCGGCCGTCACATCTACGCCGTGGGTGGCAACCGTCAGGCAGCCCGCCTCTCGGGTGTGAAGGACCGCTGGGTCGACTTCTTCGTCATGATGAACATGTCGATGATGGCCGCCCTCGCCGGCATGATCTTCGTCGCCCGTTCGCAGGCGTCCGGACCGAACGACGGCACCGGCTGGGAGCTCGACGCCATCGCATCCGTGTTCATCGGTGGCGCCGCCGTCGCCGGTGGCATCGGCACCGTGATCGGATCGATCATCGGTGGTCTGGTCATGGCGTTCCTCAACAACGGTCTCGCTCTGCTCGGCCAGGGTGCCGACGTCGTCTCGATGATCAAGGGCCTCGTGCTCCTGCTCGCGGTCGGCATCGACGTCTGGAACAAGCAGCAGGGCCGCCCGTCTCTCATCGGTTTCATGATGCGTCGCTCGAGCCGCCAGCAGGACCCGGCCACCGAGACGTTCGAACCCAACAGGACTTACCAAGCCCCTCCCGTCGACAAGACAAGGGCCGAGTAAGCGGAATCTCCGCGCAGTGCTCGCACGCAGAATCCGTCACATCACACAGAAAGAGATCACATGAAGAAGATCATCGTCACAGCGACAGCGCTCGTCGCGACGGCTGCCTTCGCACTCACGGGCTGCTCCGGTGAGCGCGGCGGCGGAACCGACACGGGATCCGGCGAAGAGGCCGAAGCAGGCTTCGAAGCAGGCTCCCCGATCGGTGTCGCGCTTCCCGACAAGACCAGTGAGAACTGGGTCCTCGCGGGTCAGCTCTTCACCGACGGCCTCGAAGAGGCCGGCTTCAAGGCCGACGTGCAGTACGCTCCGGCGAGCAACACGGTCGCCGAGCAGCAGAACCAGATCCAGGCCATGGTCACCAACGGTGCCAAGGTCATCATCATCGGCGCGAAGGATGGCAAGCAGCTCGCCACCCAGGTGCAGGCCGCCAAGGATGCCGGCGCGTACGTGATCGCGTACGACCGTCTGATCGAGAACACCGAGGCCGTCGACTACTACGTCGCGTTCGACAACTTCAAGGTCGGCCAGCTGCAGGGCCAGGCTCTGCTCGACGGACTCGCCGAGCGCGCAGGCCACGAGGCTCCGTACAACATCGAGCTCTTCTCGGGCTCGCCGGACGACGCCAACTCGAAGGTCTTCTTCGACGGTGCCATGGATGTGCTCCAGCCGGAGATCGACAACGGCAACCTCGTCGTCGTGTCCGGTCAGACCGAGATCGCGCAGACCGCGACCGAGGGCTGGCTTCCGGAGAACGCGCAGAACCGCATGGACACGCTGCTGACCTCGTCGTACAGCGGTGACACGGTGGTCGACGGTGTGCTGTCGCCGAACGACACCCTTGCTCGCGCCATCATCACGTCGGTGCAGCAGGCCGGCAAGCCGGTTCCGGTCGTCACGGGTCAGGACTCCGAGGTCGAGTCGGTGAAGTCGATCATGGAGGGCATCCAGTACTCCACGATCAACAAGGACACCGCGCTGCTCGTCGAGCAGTCGATCAAGATGGTCGGCCAGCTGCAGGCAGGCGAGACCGTCGATGTCAACGACGAAGAGTCGTACGACAACGGCGCGAAGATCGTTCCGGCATACCTGCTCGACCCGATCATCGTCACGAAGGAGAACGCCGCTGAGGCGTACGCCAACGTGCCGAGCCTCCTCGAGATCGTGAAGTCGTACCAGTAAGCGATTCCGCTCGAACAACGACGAGCCGTCCGGACCTTCGGGTCCGGGCGGCTCTTCGCCATGTCGGGTCGACTTTTCACACCTCGCGCGGGCGAGCCGCTGGCGGGAAGCGGACGTCCTGTCGGAGGACGTCCGCACACGGTGCGCTAGCCCCAGAGGGGGTCGTCGGGATCGGGAGAGTCTGTGCCGTCGGCATCTGTCATGATGCGCGCTTCAGCGATCCACGACGTCAGAGCGCCATCGCGGAGGAGATGAGGTCGCGGTGTGTCGAGCAAAACGGAGGCGGTCACCTTGTCCAGCGGCTCATCGCTCGCGAAGATGAGGACGTTGCCGAGTGGCCCTTCCGCATCCTCCGGCTCTGTGTCGAGCACGACAGCGACGTGATCGAACACGGTGCTCAGGGTCGCGGCCTGTCGTCGTGAGTATTCGAACGGATGCCCGTCGAGCAGGTTCACGGCGACCACGCCCGCTGCTGCGGAGCGCGCGGCGACCCGGCGGTAGAACTCCTGGCTGGCCACACGATGCCGGATGACGGCGGCATCCCAGAGATCGACGACGGTGAAGCACGCCTCCACCCAATCGGTGTCGATTGCGGTGCGATAACTCACTGCGTCGTCAAGTCCGGGGGACGGAGATGACTGCACCGGCGGTGTCTTCTCATTCGGAAAAGCGGCGTCCGCGACCGTACGAGCGTCACCGAGGATGACTCGTATGTCAGACCCGGGAGGCAATGGCAGCGCGTCGATGACGGCGGCGTAGAGCGCGGGTTCGAACTCCACCACCAGCTGAGGTGATCCGGCGCGCGTCGCCTGGACGTAGCGTGCCAGCGTGAGTGCTCCGGCCCCCAGATGCACGGTGAACAGCGGCGCTTTCGGCTCGGCGGCGGCATCCATTGCGCGGGCGATGTGTTGGGTGTAGCTGTACTCGAGGGAGGTGGGTTCGGTGATCGAGACGACGGACTGCGCAATTCCATCCACGCTGAGCTCGAAGCGACCGGGTCGCCTTCTCGACTGCACCAGCTTTGCCTTGCGGTCGGCTAGTGAGAGCGAGAACACCCGGCGACTCCATGGCACCTGTCTAGTTTAGGCGGAGGGGATCGGTCGGCGGCTGCCTCTCGAGGAGCAGAGCGCCGTAGGCGAACTCGCTCTCGGAAGGCCGAACCTCCTCGAGATCGTCGAGTCGCACGAGAAAGCGATCAGCCATCTGGCAGAACAGGGCCGCTCGGACCTTCGGGGTTAGGGGGTCTTCCTTATTGGCGTGCTGCTGTGGTGCGTCCTTCAGCAGCCGACGCCGGCCGGGTTCTCGTCGCAGGTGTGGGCGACGAGCGCGGTGCGGGCTTCGAGGATGCGGATCTCCTGCGTGGCGCCACTGGTGGTGAGCTGCCCGGGAACGTCGATCCATCCGCCGCCGAGGTCCACCTGCGCGGTGTATCGGATGTCCACCCGGGCCGGGTACACGCCGGGTTCGCGGTAGACGTGGCTGGTCGGGGTCGGTGTGAACTGCGCCTGGCCGAGCGCCTCCCACGTCTGCCCCGGCGTTGTCAGCGTCGCGGAGCTGCCGTCGCCGTAGGTGTAGTCGTATCCGGCCGGGACGAATCGCACGCGCAGTGGCACGCCGAACAGCTCGCCGCCTTGGATCTGCGGTGTCGCAGCACCGGTGAAGTTGGTCGGCATCCCAGCGATCCCGACGTTTCCGGGTTCGGCGGTGGCGAGGACGGATGCCGGGGCGAACCGCGCGAGGTCGGAGATGGTGATCGTCGGAGTGCCCGTCGCCGGCGGGGTGGTCGCCGGGGCTGCGGGCCTGTTCGGACGGGGTGCGCATCGCGTGGTGCCCGAGTCGTCCATGCACGCCGCGAGATCGATCGCCTCCTGGCTCGGCCCCGACGGCGTGCCGGGGCCGGATGGACCGCCTGGGCTGCCTGGTCTGCCGTTGCTCTTGCGCGAGTTCGTGCCAGGATCTGTGCTCGGCTGCTGTTGCGTGCCCGAGATCGTGAGAGACGAGCCATCGGTTGAGCCGCAGAGGCCCATCATCTGCGACGACGTGGTACAGGCCGAAGCAAGCTCGGCAGGGGCACTTGGTGCGGCCAGCATAAGCATGAGCGTCATCAACGCTGTCACTGCACTGATCAACACGCTTCCTCGTCTGCGGAATCCTCGTGAGCGATAAGTAGATGATTGCCGTCGCCGGCGAACTCCACATGCTGCGCAACAACGTCGCCTCGGTCAGGAGGCGTTACGTCGGTGCCACCCGCATCAACGACTCGAAACTGGGATACGTCTATGCACACGATCCCTTCAACCGTCGTGGTCGGCTCGTCACCGCCTGCTTCGGTGCCGCGGAACGACAAGATCTTTGCTTCTCCGCTAGCCCGTAACCCCCATTCGCGCAGTGACCTCTGAGCGTCGATGTCACTTTCGAGCGCGCTCGACGTGAGGAATTCCTGTGGGTCTGGCTCTGATTCACCACGCACCCGAGCGCTTAGGGCGTCGAAGTACGCCCGGTACACCTCTTCCGCTGCCGCGAATGCCTCCGCCTCACTGGCGAAGGCGGGTGTCGGCGTGGGAGCAGGGGCAGGCGCCGGAGCGCACCCGAGCACCTGGCCCAGCGTGAGCCCGACGATCACGACACCCGCACTTCTCCGATGCGTCGTCATCGCCGTCTCATCCCGGGGGCAGCTGTTGATGTCGGTCGAGTCGGGAGCGTCGGCAAGGGTCGCGAGCGAGGAGGGGTCACCGCGCCACCGTAGTGAAATCTTGCTCGACCGCGTCGCAGTTCTCCACAGGTCAGAACCAGCATGAGCGCACACCTCAGAACGGCGCGGGCACAGCATCCTCCGTCACGGTGAACGTCACCGTGTTCGGTGCAGGAGGAGTGTCGACATAGGTTCGGCCGGTGGGACTCGTCCACTCCACGACTCCGCCTGGCTTCTGCTCGACGTGCCAGGGGGAGTGGTGTTTCAGAACATGATGTCGGCGACAGAAGGACGCGAGGTTCGTCTCGCAGGTCGCGCCACCCGTCGAGGCAGCATGATTGTGGTCTAGATCGCATTTGCGAGCCACGATCCCGCAGGTGGGGAAGCGGCATCGCTGGTCACGCGCACGCAGATGCCTGCGCAGGTGACGGCTCGGTCGATACCGGTCGACCGCGAGGACTCGACCGCTGATCGGATGCGTCAGCACTCGGTCCCACCCCTTCGTCTGGCCTGCCATCTTGCGCGCCGTGTCGACATCGATCGGGGTCCGCCCATCGAGTTCGGCCGGCGGTGCCGCATCGGCATCAGGCGCGGCGTGCGCGTCATCATCCATCAGCGTCGTCACCGGAACAGTGATCTCGATCCGGGCGTTGATGGCACCGAGCAGCCCGTCTTCGCTGTCGTGACCTGTCGGCTGCCCGCTGAGCACGAGATCGGCGAGCAGATCGGCACGGATCTCATCGACCGTCCGATCGTCCGGCTCGAACTCGCTGCCGTCGCGAGCTGCCTGTCGCCTCGCGCGAAGGTTCTCGTTGCGCAGTGCGTGCGCCATCTGCGAGAGACGGTCGAACATGCCGTGGACGAGCGCGGCGGGCGCGTGCGTGTGCAGCGCCGCCATCCCGTCTTCGCTATCCGTCACCCAGACGCGTCGTTGAGACCTCGCTCGACGGTGTCTCTCCGACACCGTCGTCGGAGCGAACCGCTCGGCCACTCGTCGCGCCAGGGTGCGCAGACGGTTGGGCGACTCCGCCTCGGCGATCGGAAGGATGACCGCGGAGTACTTCTCACGATCGCTGGGCGACTCGATACCCGACCCCGCGTCGACGATCACCCGAGAATGAGCCGAGCTGATCCGCCCAGCCCCCTGCGCCGCCCACACGGCCGGAAACTGGTCGACCAGCAGCTCTGCGGCCGCCATCCGGCGCTCGATCGTGCGATCGCTGACGCGCTGCACTGCACCGATCTCGGCAGCCACGGTGCGAAGAGAGTGGTCGCCTCTGTCGGGGTGATCGCCCTGCTTGGCGATGTCCACCGCCAGTCGTCCGGCGATGGCCAGCAGCCCGTCGCGTGCGGCGCTCATGCTGCTCAGCGTCGCCTCCGCGACCTGCAGCGCGTCGACGAGATCGGCGAGTGTCGCCATCTGTGCGTCCGTCGCGTCGAGCAGTGCTGTCATGTCATAAGTAGATCAGAGACCACCGACATTCGAAGATAAATACGAAACATTCCGATCTGGATATGATCACGGAAGAGTAACGGAAGCGTGCAACACTGACGGGATGCTCCTCCACGCGATCGACACCGGAACAGGCCCAGGCACGGTGCTCCTGCTGCACGGAATGATGGGGTCGTCCGAGAGCTGGTGGCGCCTGATCCCGCCGCTCACAGCCAACGGCCACCGCGTGATCGCTCTCGATCTGCCCGGTCACGGCCTGTCGGAGCGCGACCCGCAGCTCACGGTCGCGCGTGCCGCGGCCTCGGTGGTCGAGACGGTCGGGCACCTCGCCCCCGGGCGCCCACTCGCAGCCATCGGCCACTCCTACGGCGCGACCGTTCTCGCCGCGTCCGCCGAGATGCTGCAGCCCGACCTGTCTGTGTATGTCGACTCGGCGCTCTGTCTGACCGGGGGACACGACCGCGCGGCTCTCACGGCGCAGTATGCACGCGACCGCAGAGCGCGCCTGTCTCCGGAAGATCTGCTCAGATCCCGCCCCTTCTACTCCGCGCAGGATGCCGAGGTGGAGGCTCGCGCCGCCGCACTCTTCGACCCGGCGACGACAGTGTCGATCTCCTGCGACACGGATCACTCCTGGCTTCCCGAAGCCGGCTCGATCGTCCTGCGGGCAGAACCGAGCGCATGGGTCAGCGACGACGACGCCCGCAGATTCGCGGCGAACGGCGCTGATGTCCGCAGCATCCCCGGGGCCGCGCACACCATCTGGTACAGCCACTTCGACGCATTCACCGCGTCCCTCCCCGAACTCTTCGGCCCACCGCCACCGCCACCGCACGCGCTGTCATAGCCTCGGATCAGACGACCGCGATGTCACCCTCGAACGCGGTGCTCGCGGACTTCGGGATCCCCGCTGCGGATCACGAGGACCTCCGGAACCTCCCCGGAGGCCGCGGTCTCACCTGGCGCGCGGCCGACACAGTCCTGCGCCCCTCGGCCGGAGACGGCGAGACGCTGTGGAAGGCGAACGTCCTCGCGCATCTGCCGCACACCTCGGCATTCCGCACGCCGCGCCCGATCCCGTCGGCATCCGGAGCGTGGACGATCGCCGGCTGGGAGGCCTGGGAGTGGCTGCCCGGTCACACGGATGAGACCCGCGTGTCCGACGTGCTCGCCACCGCCGCGGCGTTTCATGGAGCTGTCGCAGACATCGATCGTCCGGACGTCCTCGATGCCGCACGCGACCCCTGGGCGCGGTCGGACAGGATCGCCTGGCAAGAAGAAGACCTGCCGCCCGGCGACACACTCCGGCGACTCGCTGCCGCCTTCCGCCCCGTCACCGCCCCGGCCCAGATCATCCACGGCGATCTTCTCGGCAACGTGATGTTCGAACGGGGGCAACCCCCGGTGATCATCGACTGGGCTCCTTACTGGCGTCCGGGTTGGCTTCGCCGACGCGATCGTGTTGGCCGATGCCGCGTGCTGGCATCGTCTCGCACCGGCGGACATGCTGAGGCTCGCAGACGAGAGAGCAGACGGGCGCCAGCACATCATCCGCGCCCTCGTGTTCCGCATCGCGACCTTCCAGCTCCTGGGCGTCTGGGATGCCGAGATGGAGGCGCGCCATGCTTCCGCTGTCACCGCAGCGCTCAGCTGACCGGCTCACCCAGCGTGCCCGACTACCCTGGGGAGTGATATGGCACATCTTCTCGGGGCAGAAGCCCTTCATCTCGAATATCCGACGAGGGTCGTCTTCGACTCCGTGACCCTCGGCATCGAAGAAGGTGACCGCATCGGCATCGTCGGCCGCAACGGCGACGGCAAGTCGAGCCTCCTGGGGATGCTGGCAGGCCTCAAGGAGCCGAGCTCGGGCCGCGTCACGGTGCGCGGCGGAACGACCATCGGCGTCCTCGACCAGGCCGACACCCTCAGCGACGACCTCACGATCAGCGCCGCGGTCGTCGGAGACACCCCGGAATACGAGTGGGCGGGCGACCCCCGCATCCGTGATGTCATCGAGGGACTGCTGAAGGACCTGCCGTGGGATGCCGAGATCGGCTCTCTCAGCGGTGGTCAACGTCGTCGCGTCTCGCTCGCCAAGCTGCTGACGGGTGACTGGGACGTCATCGCGCTCGACGAGCCCACCAACCATCTCGACGTCGAAGCCATCACCTGGTTGGCCGGGCACCTCAAGAAGAGGTGGAGCCCGAACTCCGGAGCGCTCATGGTCGTGACTCACGACCGATGGTTCCTCGACGAGATCTCGACCGAGACCTGGGAGGTGCACGACCGTATCGTCGAGCCCTTCGAGGGCGGGTACGCCGCATACATTCTGCAGCGCGTCGAACGCGACCGGATGTCGGCCGCCACCGAGGCCAAGCGACAGAACCTCGCGAAGAAGGAGCTCGCGTGGCTGCGCCGAGGCGCCCCTGCTCGCACCGCGAAGCCGAAGTTCCGCATCGACGCCGCCAACGAGCTCATCGCCGACGTGCCCGAGATCCGCGACAAGATCTCTCTGCAGTCGCTCGCGGTGTCGCGCCTGGGCAAGGACGTCGTGGACCTGCTCGACGTGGGAGTCACCTATCCGACCGTCGACGGCGGCACGCGAGAGGTGCTGCGTGACGTCGAATGGCGCATCGCGCCGGGGGAGCGCACCGGCATCCTCGGCGTCAACGGCGCCGGCAAGTCGACGCTGCTGGGCCTCATCGCCGGCACCGTCGAGCCGACCGTCGGCCGCGTGAAGCGCGGCTCGACCGTGAAGGTCAAGACGCTCACGCAGCGCCTCGACGAACTCGAAGATGTGCGGCGCGAGCCGGTGCGAGTCGTGATCTCGCGGCTGCGCACCTCGTACACGATGGGGTCGGGCTCGAAGGCGCAGGAGCTCACGCCCGGGCAGCTGCTCGAGCGGCTCGGCTTCGACTCCGCGCAGCTCTCCACCCCGGTGAAGGATCTCTCGGGAGGCCAGCAGCGGCGACTGCAGCTGCTGCTCGTGCTCCTCGACCAGCCCAACGTGCTGATCCTCGACGAGCCGACCAACGATCTCGACACCGACATGCTCGCGGCCATCGAGGATCTCCTGGACTCGTGGTCGGGAACCCTGCTGGTCGTCAGCCATGACCGGTATTTCCTCGAGCGCGTGACCGACCAGCAGTTCGCGATCCTCGACGGCCACCTTCGGCATCTGCCCGGCGGCGTCGACGAATACCTGCGGCTGCGTCAGCTGCAGACCTCGGCGCCCGGCAAGTCTCAGACTGCCGTCAACACCGAGAAGACGGCCTCCAGCCTCGACGGCGCCGCCCTGCGTTCGGCGCAGAAGGAGGTCTCGTCGCTCGAGCGCCGCATCCAGAAGCTCACCCAGCAGGTCGACAAGGCGAAGTCCGCTCTCGCGGAACACGACCAGTCCGACTTCGCGGGCCTCGGCGACAAGATGAAGGCGATCAGCGATCAGCAGGCGGAGATCGAGCAGCTCGAACTCCGCTGGTTCGAGCTGACCGAAGAACTCGACTGATTCGGGGTCTCGCCATTCGGCCGTAGCGGGAATACGGTGGCAGTGCGATGCGCTGTGCTCTGGGCGGGGTTCGATGCCATCTGGGATCGCACAGCTTGATCCTGCGGTACCCGGGAGGTTCAGATGGAAGGACTCGAGGTCACCGTCCTGATCGGACTCACGATCCTCGTTGGCACGATGCTCGCGCCGCGTGTGCGGCTCGCACTGCCGCTCGTGCTCGTCATCCTGGGGCTGCTGCTCGGCTTCGTGCCGCAGCTGCGCGAGATCCAGCTGCCGCCGGAGACCGTGCTGCTGCTGTTCCTCCCGGTGATGCTGTTCTGGGAGAGCCTGACCACGTCGTTGCGGTCGATCCGCCGCGACTTCCGCTACATCCTGCCGATGAGCACGCTGCTCGTCGTGGCATCCGCCTTCGCCGTCGCCGGCATCGGGCTGCTGTTCGGGATGCCGTGGGAGACCGCCCTCATTCTCGGCGCTGCCGTCGCCCCACCGGACGCCACGGCCGTCGCCGCCCTCGGACGCCTGCTGCCGACGCGCATGTTCATGAAGCTCAAGGCGGAGAGCCTGACGAACGACGGCACCGCCCTGGTGCTCTATGCGATCGCCATCTCGCTGGCCCTCGGGGGCAACGTGACGCCGCTGTCGGTGACCATGTCGGTGCTCACCTCGTACGTCGGAGGCATCGCCGCCGGTGTCGTGGTCGCCGCGCTCGGATACCTACTGCTGCGTCGCACCTCCTCGACGATCGTCATCAACGTCACACTTCTGCTGATCCCGTTCTCGGCGTTCCTGCTGGCCGAGATCGTGCACGCGTCCGGCGTCCTCGCCGTCGTGGTCGCCGGCCTGATCGTCGCCTATGTGTCGCCTCGGGTGACGACCGCCTCGTCTCGACGTCAGGTCGCGGCGGCCTGGCCCTTCGGGGTCTTCCTGCTCAACGGCGCGCTCTTCGTCCTGATCGGGCTCGAGGTGCAGTTCGTCGCGCACGAGATCTCGGCCGCGGCGATCGGCCGCCTGGTGCTGATCACGCTGGCCGTGTGGATGACGCTGCTCGTCGTGCGCTACCTCTTCCAGGTGATGAACGCCCCGTTCCAGCGACGCAACCCCGCGCGCCCGTCGCGCGGTGCGCGGGCGCGTTCGATGGCGGTGTCGACCGTCGCAGGCATGCGAGGTGCGGTCTCGCTCGCGATCGCGCTGTCCGTGCCTGCCGCCAGTGCGACCGAAGGCGAGATCGCGGGGCGTGACGAGATCGTCTTCGTCACCGCCGGGGTGATCCTGCTGAGCCTGCTCGTGCAGGGGCCGCTCCTTCCGGCCATCGTACGCTGGGCCCGATTCCCGGTCGACCACGCCGAAGACGAGGAGTACGAGCTGGCCGAGCGGACCATCTCGGGCGCGGCACTCGCAGCCCTCGATGACCTCGCGGTCGAGCACGGCGTCGGACAGGAGATCCGCGACAAGGTGCGCGCCGAGGGATATCAGATGCTCGAGTTCTCGAACGCGCGCGCCCTGGCCCGCGAACAGGCCATCGTCGACGCCGAGGCGCAGGCGCTCGATGTGATGCTCGACGAGCCGGATCCCCTCGGCCGCGGCTCGATATCCGAGACGGGGGACGCAGGAGCGGATGCTGCGCCGACGACGGTGCGGATGCCGGATGCGACGCGCATCGTCGACGATGAAGACGGCACAGAGGGCGAGGTGAGGACCCTGCAGATGCTCGCGACGTCGGTCGACGTCGACGTCATGCAGCGCTCGCCGCTGCTGCGCCACGAGGAGCACACGCGTCTCAAGCTCGCCCTCCTCGACCGCAAGCGCGAGGTGCTGCTCGGGCTGCGCAGGGACGGCACCGTCGACGACCTCGTCGTGCGTCGCATCTCGGCGCGACTCGACCTGGAGCAGGTCAGGCTGCAGGGCATCGAGGACTACGACTGAGAGCTGTGACGCTCTGTGACGCTCGATTGTCGCGCACTGCGTCGCCCTGCCTAACGTATTCGAGTCCCCCAAGAGAGGAACCCGAACACTCATGTCCATCACAGCATCCCGTCGGACCACATCCGTCATCGCCGCGCTCGCCGCGGTCCCGCTCTTCGTCGCACTCGCAGGCTGCGCCACCGCATCATCCGACGCCGGCGCAGGCGGCGGCGACTCCGAGAACGAGACCGTCAAGGTCGGAGTCGTCAGCAAGGGTGACGCCCAGTGGGCTCCTTTCGTCGAGGCGGCCGCTGAAGAGGGCATCACGGTCGAGCTCGTCGACTTCGGCTCCTACGAGCAGCCGAACCCCGCGCTCACCGAAGGCGAGATCGACCTCAACCAGTTCCAGCACATCGTCTACCTCGCCGAGTACAACAACGCCTCGGGCTCTGACCTGACGCCGATCGGCTCCACCGCGATCTACCCGCTGGGTCTGTACTCCCAGAAGTACGACGACGTCGAAGACATCCGCAAGGGCGAGACCGTCGCCGTTCCGGACGACGCGTCCAATCAGGCGCGCGCGCTCAACGTGCTGCAGCAGGCCGGTCTGGTGGAGCTGAAGGACGGCGGCACCCCGTACTCCGACCTGGCGCAGGTCGACACCGAGAAGTCGAAGGTCAAGATCACCGCGCTCGAGGCCGCGTTGATCCCGACCTCGCTGCCCGACGTGGCCGCGGCGATCATCAACAACGACTTCGTCGAGGACGCAGGCCTGTCGTTCGATGACGCGATCGCACAGGACGACCCTGAGGATGCCGGTGCGCTGCCGTACGTGAACATCTTCGCCGCCCGCGCCGAGGATGCCGACAACGAGACGTACCTCAAGCTGGTCGAGATCTTCCAGACGAACGAGGACGTGCAGGCGGGCCTTCAGGAGTCATCGGGCGATGTCGCGGTTCCCCTCCAGGTTCCGGTGGCGGATCTGGTCGAGTCACTCGCGAAGGTTCAGAAGGACGCCGCAGACAAGAAATAAGCCTGTCGGGAGGATCACTGCCGACTGATGCGAGAATCGGGTGGCGCATCGCGCGTCACCCGATTCGTCGTCTCCCGACACCCCACCGGAGCAGCACAATGCCCATCGTGAGCCTGACCAACGTGTCCAAGGCATACCCCTCCCGCACCCCGGGGGATCCCGAGATCATCGCCGTCGACGACGTAACCCTGTCGATCGAGAAAGGCGACGTCTTCGGCATCATCGGTTACTCCGGTGCGGGCAAGTCGACGCTGGTCCGCCTGATCAACGCCCTCGAGCCGGCGACAGGCGGGACGATCTCCGTCGACGGCGTAGACATCACGTCGCTGAAAGAGAAAGAGCTGCGGCGGATTCGCGGCGGCATCGGCATGATCTTCCAGCAGTTCAATCTGTTCGCCTCGCGCAGCGTCAGGGCCAACGTCGCCTATCCGCTCAAGCTCGCCGGCTGGTCCAAGGCCGACATCGAGGCTCGCGTCACTGAGCTCCTCGGCTTCGTCGGGCTCGCCGACAAGGCCAAGGCCTTCCCCGAGCAGTTGTCCGGCGGGCAGAAACAACGCGTCGGCATCGCCCGTGCTCTTGCCACCCGCCCAGCGATCCTGCTCGCAGACGAGGCGACGAGCGCGCTCGACCCGCAGACGACGCACGAGGTGCTGGACCTCCTCAAACGCGTCAACCGGGAGCAGGGCGTCACGATCGTAGTCATCACACACGAGATGGACGTCATCCAGACCATCGCCACCAAGGTCGCAGTCATGGAGAACGGTCGCGTGATCGAGCAGGGTGACGTGTTCGACGTCTTCTCCGCCCCGCAGAACCCCGCGTCGCAGCGCTTCGTCGGCACGGTCGTGAAGGGAATCCCTTCACCGGCCGAGCTCGGCGTGCTGCGCGAGCGGCACCGGGGCCGCCTCGCCACCTTCTCGTTCCGCGACGGCGACTCATCGCAGGCGCAGGTCTTTCTCGACCTCGCTGCCGCCGGACTCGACTTCGAGCTCGTGTACGGCGGGATCAACGACATCCGTGGTCGGGCATTCGGCCATCTCACGCTCGCGATCCGCGGCGACGAAACGGCCGTCGACTCCGCGCTCGCGGCGATCGGTGAACGCGTCGAAGTCACCGAGATCGCCCGAGAGGAGGCCAGCTGATGGATCGTCTGAACGAACTGTGGCCCGAGCTCTGGAAAGCCGCGCTCGAGACGCTGTACATGACCTCGTTCGCGCTGCTGCTCGGCGGCATCCTCGGACTGGCGATCGGCGTGATCCTGTACGTCACTCGCCCTGGTGGCCTGGCTGAGAACCGCGGTGTGGCACTCGTCGCGAACCTCGGCGTCAACTTCTTCCGGCCGATCCCGTTCGTGCTCTTCGTCGCGGTTGCACAGCCCTTCGCCCGCGTGGTCGTCGGCACCGGCATCGGCACGACTGCCGGCGCGTTCATGATCGCGCTCGCGGCGTCTTTCGCGATCGGCCGCATCGTCGAGCAGCACCTCGTCTCGGTGCCGCCCGGCGTGATCGAAGCCGCGCGCTCTATGGGTGCCGGCCCCTGGCGCATCCTGTTCACCGTCGCGATCCCCGAATCCCTCGGGCCGCTCATCCTGGGCTACACCTTCATCGTGGTCGCGCTGATCGACATGACGGCGATGGCCGGTCTCATCGGCGGCGGTGGTCTCGGCGCGTTCGCCCAGATCTACGGCTTCCGGCAGTTCGAGCCTGTTGTCATGTGGACGGCCATCGTGCTGATCGTGGTGTTCGTGCACCTCGTGCAGATCCTCGGAACGAGGCTCGCGCGCAAGATCATGCGCCGCTGACCGGCGCTTCCTGCAGCGTGCGCGTCGTGGAGAACACCCTCGGCGCGCCGCTCAGCGGATCGATGAAGTGCAGTTCGCGCGCGAGCAGCTGCATGGGGTGATCGAAGTCATCCGGCCGCTCGCCGCGCAGCTCGGGATAGAACGGGTCATTCAGGATGCCGAGGCCCAGAGCGGCGAGGTGCACCCGCAGCTGATGCATCTTTCCGCTGTGCGGGCGCAGCAGCGTGTGCACGACGCGCTCGTCGGCACCGAGGACCTCGATCAGCGTCTCGGCGTTGGGCTCGCGTTCGTCGTCGACCTGGACCTTCAGCTCGTTGCGCAGCTTCACGATGTGATTGCGGTAGACGAGGGGGAATCGCGCCGCCTCCCAGTCGGCCGGACGGGCGGAGACCGCCTCATAGACCTTCTGCACCTGTCGGGTCTCGAACAGCAGCTGGTACGGGCCTCTCGTGGCCGGACGCGCCGAGAACATCAGCACCCCGGCTGTCGCGCGATCGAGTCGGTGGATCGGTGCGAGCTCGTCGTTGCCGAGCAGGTTGCGGAGGCGGATCAGCGCGGAGTTCTGCAGGAACTTCCCGCCGGGGATCGTCGGGAGGAAGTGCGGCTTGTCGATGACCACCAGATCGTCGTCCTGGTGGATGACCTCGATCTCGACCGGCAGGCGCGTCTCGACGGGAGGATCGCGGTAGTACCAGATGAACTCCTCGACGCCCAGAGGCGTGTCCCGCGCCAGGGGAGTGCCGTCGCGGGCCACGATCTCGCCGCGGTCGAAGCGGCTGAGCAGACCTTCGGGGTCGAGGTGGAAGAAGCGGTCGATCATGTAGGCGCCCACCGTCGGCCAGTCGCCGCTCATCGGAACGTGCAGGCGCGTGGCGCCGACGCCGTCGCGCACGGGAAGAGGGGAGAGCATCGCCATGTCGTCAGTTCCTCATGCGTCGAAACTGAGGCTCAGCTTGCGCAGCAGCGCAGCCAGGCGATCGCGGTCGCCGCGCGACAGGGCCCGCAGCAGGTCGTCCTCGACGTCGACCAGACGCGTGATCGCGGCATCCACCCGGATCCGCCCATCATCCGTGAGCGTCACGAGCACGCTGCGGCCGTCAGCAGGGTCGCCCTCACGCCGCACGAAACGACGCCCGACGAGACGATCGATGCGATTGGTCATGGTGCCGCTCGACACCAGCGTCTGCTGGAGGAGCTGCTTGGGGGAGAGCTGGAAGGGCGCCCCGGCGCGGCGCAGCGCCGACAGCACGTCCCACTCCCAGGCCTCCAGATCGCTCCGGCGGAACACGTCGCGACGAGCGCGGTCGAGCAGCCGGGTCAGGCGATCCATCCGCGACAGCACCTCGAGGGGTGAGAAGTCGAGGTCGGGTCGCTGGGTGTTCCAGGCGCCGACGATCCGATCAACCTCATCCGCCTCAGTCATCCGTCCATTATCGCCGGTAGCACGCAGGCGGACGTGGCAGACTTGACCCGCGGCTCCCTCGGGAGCAGCGGTCCGCCGTGGTGTAATGGCAGCACGACAGCCTTTGGAGCTGTTAGGTCTAGGTTCGAGTCCTGGCGGCGGAGCATGACTGGGAACAATCTCGCGATCATCATCCTCGCCGCAGGCCAGGGAACCCGCATGCGCTCGCGCCTGCCGAAGGTGCTGCACCCGATCGGCGGGCGCCCACTGGTGGGGCACGTCCTGACGACGGCCGGTCGCCTCGAGGCGGACCACGTCGAGGTCGTCGTGCGGCACGAGCGCGACCAGGTGGTCGCCGCCCTTGCCGAGGACTACCCGGATGCCGTCTTCATCGACCAGGACGAGGTTCCCGGCACGGGCCGAGCGGTGCAGGTCGCGGTCGATGCGCTCCCCGCGGACTTCGACGGCGACGTGCTCGTGCTCTCTGGAGACTGCCCGCTCGCGGATGCCGACACGCTGCGCTCGTTCCTCGATGCGCACCGCGAGGCGGACGCCGAAGCGACACTCATGACCGCCGTCGTCGACGACCCGACCGGCTACGGCCGCGTCATCCGCGACGCAGACGGCGGTGTCGACCGAGTGGTCGAGCAGAAGGACGCCACGGCAGACGAGGCCTCCGTCAGCGAGATCAACGCGGGCATGTACGTGTTCCGGGTCGCGACGCTGCGCAAGTACCTGCCGTCCGTCGGCGTGGACAACGCGCAGGGCGAGATGTACCTGACCGACGTTCCGGGGCTGCTCCGCCGCGACGGCAGCCGTGTGGCGGCATCCGTCGTCTCCGACGTCACGGTCACCTACGGCGTCAACGATCGCGCTCAGCTCGCCGAGGTCGGTCGTCTGCTCAACCGCCGGATCGTGCGGCGCTGGCAGCTCGAGGGCGTCACCGTGATCGACCCGGCGACGACCTGGATCGACGACGACGCCACCCTGGCGCCCGACGTCACGATCCTCCCGAACACCCACATCCTGCGCGCCACGACGATCGCCGAAGGTGCCATCATCGGCCCCGACACGACCCTCGTCGACTGCGAGGTCGGTGAAGACGCGATCGTCCGCCGCACCGATGCCACGCTCGCGGTCATCGGCGCCGAGGCCACCGTCGGCCCCTTCTCGTTCCTGCGCCCCGGCACCGTCCTCGGGGCCCGCGGCAAGATCGGCGCTTACGTCGAGACGAAGAACGCCGAGATCGGCGAAGGCAGCAAGGTCCCGCACCTGTCGTACGTCGGCGATGCGACCATCGGTCGAGGCGTCAACCTCGGCGCCAGCACGATCACGGCGAACTACGACGATGTGAACAAGCACCGAACGATCGTCGAAGACGAGGTGCACACCGGGTCGCACACGACCCTCGTCGCGCCCGTTAGGCTGGGAGCCGGCGCCAAGACAGGTGCTGGCGCTGTCGTCCGCAAGGATGTCCCTGCCGGCTCCCTTGCCGTGAGCGTCGCCCCTCAGCGCAACATCGAGGGTTGGGTCGAGAAGAACAGGGCAGGCACGGGCGCGGCAGACGCCGCAGCCCGATCCCGAGTGGCGGAGTAGGCAGAACGATGGCGCGCAAGAAGAAGACGGTCGATCTGGACAGGGACAACGGCATCGCTCCGGGTCTCGTAGCCAAGACCAAGAAGCGACTCGTGGTCGCCGGTGGTCGATCGCACCCCGCGCTGACCGCAGCGGTGGCCGCATCACTCGGAACAGAGGTCGTGCCGACCGAGCACCGCACCTTCGCATCCGGTGAGATCTACGCACGGTTCGAGGTGTCGATCCGAGGCTGCGACCTGTTCCTCATCCAGACCTTCGGCGAGCCGGTCAACGAGTGGCTCATGGAGACGCTCATCATGATCGACGCCGCGAAGCGCGCCTCCGCCAAGCGCATCACGGTCGTCGCCCCCTACTATCCGTACTCGCGTCAGGACAAGAAGGGCCGCGGCCGTGAGCCGATCAGTGCCCGCCTCGTCGCCGATCTGCTCAAGACGGCCGGTGCAGACCGCGTCATGAGCGTCGACCTGCACGCCGCCCAGATCCAGGGATTCTTCGACGGCCCCGTCGACCATCTCTTCGCCAAGCCCGTGCTGATGGAGTACTTCAAGAGCACGCTGAGCGCCGAGGACCGAAAGATCCTCACCGTCGTCTCGCCCGACATGGGGCGCGTCCGCGTCGCAGACACCTGGTCGGACAGCCTCGGGGCACCGCTCGCCATCATCCACAAGCGTCGCGACCCGAAGGTCGCCAACCAGGTCTCCGTGCACGAGATCGTCGGCACCGTCGAGGGGCGCACCTGCCTCCTCGTCGACGACATGATCGACACCGGCGGAACGATCGTGAAGGCGGCGCAGGCGCTGAAGGCGAGCGGTGCGCATCGCGTGATCGTCGCCGCGACGCACGCGATCTTCAGCGACCCGGCATCCGAGCGTCTGCAGGACGCGTCGATCGACGAGGTCGTGATCACCGACACGATCCCCCTGACCGAGTCGCGCCAGTGGGACAAGCTCACGATCCTCCCGATCGCCCCGCTGCTCGCCCGCGCGATCCACGAGGTCTTCGAAGACGGATCCGTCACGAGCATGTTCGGCGGCGACGCTTAGGCGACCCATACTTCGGACACAGCCCGCGCATAGATGCTGTCCCTACGGTCGAATCACACACACCGATCAAGGCCGGGAGGACCATCATGATCCGCACGACTGTACCGACTTCTGTTCGCAAGGGCGCAGCCCTGGCCGGCGTCGCAGGACTGCTCGTCCTCGCGGGGTGCTCCGGCACGGCTGACGCCGAAGACCAGTCGACCGACACCGGGACCGACACGAGCAGCGAATCGACCGATTCCGGAGCGGCGGCCGGCGGCGACTACACCGACGGCACCTACACCGCCGACGGCTCGTACCAGACCCCCGAGACGGTCGAGACGATCAGCGTGACCCTCACGGTCGCCGACGGTCTGGTGACGGATGTCGAGGTGACCGGAGACCCGCAGGCCCGCGAGAGCGAGCAGTACCAGGGCGAGTTCATCGGCGGCATCGCGGATGAGGTCGTGGGCAAGTCCCTCGACGACATCGAGGTCAGCCGTGTGGCGGGCTCGTCGCTCACCAGCGGCGGGTTCAACGAGGCCGTCGAGTCGATCAAGGAGCAGGCGGCCGCCTGAGGCGCCTGACCACGGCATGACGATCTGGCGTTTCGACGCGATCGGCACACTCTGGGAGATCGAGACGTCGCACCAGCTCGGCGCGGACGACCGTGAACGCGTCGGGGCCGAGATCGAGCGATTCGACCGGGAGTGGTCGCGGTTCCGAGAGGACTCATCGGTCACCCGTGTCGGCCGAGACGGCGGCTCGATCTCGTCTCCCGATGCGGGCGCGATGCTCGACGCCTACCGCGACCTGTCGAGGGCGAGCTCCGGGGCGGTGAACCCGCTCGTCGCGGAGAGCTTGGATGCCCTCGGCTACGACGCGTCGTACTCGCTCGTCGCGAGCTCCCCGATCGCCGCCCCGGCAGACTGGACCGATCGGGTGCGCTGGACGGCGGGGGAGGCCACGGCATCCGCGCCGGCTCTTCTCGACGTCGGGGCACTCGGCAAAGGGCGTCTGGTCGATCTCGTGGCCGGGGTGCTCGCCGACGTGCCCGGTGACCTCGTGGTCGATGCCGGAGGTGACATGAGAGTCCGCGGAGACGTGGTGCGGGTCGGACTCGAGCATCCGTACGATCCGACGAAAGCGATCGGCGTGATCGAACTGCAGGATGCCGCGCTCTGTGCCTCGGCGATCAATCGCCGAGCGTGGGGTGATGGACTCCACCACGTGCTCGACGCTCGCACCGGGGTGCCGGTCCGCACCTGGGCGGCCACGTGGGCGATCGCCCCTGAGGCGATGCGAGCGGATGCCGTCGCGACCGCCCTGTTCTTCGACGGCGGCCCCGAGCTCGCCGCATCGTGGGGCGTCGAGTGGGTGCGTATGACGACCGACGGACGCGCCGAGCGTTCGCCGGGCTGCCCCGCACAGCTGTTCACCACCCGCCGATGAGGCATCGAAGTAGGGAAGAGTAGACCTGTGATCACTTCCATCACCGCGCTGCGGCAGCGGGTTCTCGCCTTGCTCGGCGGCATCTCCATGTACCGTCTGGTGCTGTTCGCCCTGCTCGCGCTGGGGCTCATCGCCGTGGTGCTGTCGGCTCTCGGCGTGATCGTCTCGCCGACACCGCTCGAGATCACCGCGTCCTTCGTCGTGCTTGCGCTGGTCATATCGCTGGTGGATGCGGCGGCCCAGCGCATCCTGCGGCTGCCGTGGCGCATCGAGTCTTCGCTGGTGACGGCACTGATCCTGCTCTTCGTACTCCGCCCCGGCATCGAGCCGAACGCCCTGCTCGGGCTGGCCATCGCCGGAGTCGTGGCGAGCCTGTCGAAGTATCTGATCGTGTGGCGGGGTCGGCACGTCCTCAACCCCGCCGCCTTCGGTGCGGCCGTCGTGTCGATCCTCGGATCCTTCGGTGCCTTCGAGTGGCTCGGGACGTCCTCGTCGTGGTGGGTCGGCACACCGTCGCTCTTCGTCCCCGTCCTGATTCTCGGACTCGTCGTCCTCTGGCGCACCGAGAAGGTGCGCGTCGTCGTCGTCTTCCTCATCGTCGCGATCGCTGTCGCGATGCTGCGGCAGGCCGTGCAGGCTCAGGAGTTCTCTATCGCCTTCGATCCCGGCGCCGCTCTCTCGTTCGCGATCTTGCAGTCCCCGTTCCTGTTCCTCGGAGCGTTCATGCTCTCCGAACCGCTGACTCTGCCGCCGCGCCGGTGGCAGCAGTTCTCGGTGGCGGTTCTCGTCGGAGCACTCGCCGGGTGGCCGATCGCGATCGGCGGCCTCTTCACCCTCGGGCAGGAGCGCGCGCTGCTCATCGGAAACCTGCTCGCGTTCGCCTTCGCGCTGCGAGGGTCGGTGCGGCTCGTGCTCGAGAAGCGGCAGTTCATCACGCCGACCGCTCAGGAGCTGACGTTCCGCGCACAGGGAAAGCTGAGATTCCTTCCGGGGCAGTACCTCGAACTGGATGTGCCGCACGCCCGACCGGATGCCCGCGGAACCCGCCGTGAGTTCAGCATCGTCTCGGCCCCGGCAGACCTCCCGACGCTCCGCATCGCCTACAAGGACGGCGATCAGAAGCATCCGTCGAGCTACAAGCGCGCACTGGCTGCAGCGGAACCGGGCTCAGCTCTCGCCGTGACGGGCACGTGGGGCGACTTCCTCCTCCCGCGTTCGGAGACGCCCGTCCTGATGGTCGCCGCAGGCATCGGCGTCACGCCGTTCGTGTCGCAGCTGCGGCAACTCCAGCTCACGGAGCAGCAGCGTGACATCGTGCTGGTCTATGTGGCCTCGGAGAGCTCGGAGCTGGCCTTCCGAGACGAGCTGGCCGCCACCGGCGCGCGCGTCATCGTCTTCACGCGCGATGAGCCTGCGAACCTTCCGACGCACTGGACCTGGGCGCAGGGCGCGCGTCTCGACGCCGCAGGCCTCGAGCGTCACGTTCCCGACATCGGCGAGCGGCACTCGTACATCTCGGGTCCTCCCCGGCTCATCGCCGACCTCGCTCCCGCGCTGCAGAAGGCGCGCTCCCTCACGACAGACGCCTTCGCCGGGTACTGAGCCGGGGTTCCGCTCCCGTCCGTCGCGTCTGGTCCGTCCGGTCCGTCTACTCCGAGGCATGTCCTGCGGGGTCAAAAACGCACCGGGATCGCCTGTTTCCGATGTTCTTTTGACCCCGCAGCCTTGGGGACGGGACGTCAGCCGGTGGATGCAGTGGCCGGGCTCAGGGGGAGTCGCACCGTGAACGTCGTGTCGCCGGGTTGGCTGGCGACGGTGAGGTGGCCGCCGTGGCCCTCGACGATCGCTTTCGCGATGGCCAGTCCGAGGCCGGTGCCGCCGGTCTGACGAGCGCGGGAGCTGTCGCCACGCGCGAACCGGGCGAAGAGCTCATCGCGCACGCCGGGGTCGATACCGGGCCCGTCGTCGTGCACCCGCAACACGGCCTCATCACCTTCGCGACTCACGCTGAGCGTGATCGAGGTGCCCGCGGGGGTGTGCGTCCGCGCGTTGGCGAGAAGGTTCGCGACGACCTGATGCATCCGTCCGGCGTCGCCGACGATGACGATGGGCTCATCAGGAGCCTCGATGTTCCAGTGATGGTCTGCCGCAGTCGGGCGTGCGTCGGAGAGGCCCTCGAGCGCGAGCTGGGTCAGGTCGACGGTGCCGTAGACCAGCTCCCGTCCCTCGTCGAGACGGGCGAGCAGCAGCAGGTCCTCGACGAGGCGCGTCATGCGCAGCGACTGAGCCTGAATGCGCTCGAGCGACGTGGTGGTGCTCTCGACGGCCGCCTCGCCGCCCTGCTGCTTCAGCGCGCGCAGCGAGAGCTCGGAGTACCCGCGGATCGACGACAGCGGGGTGCGCAGCTCGTGGCTCGCATCGGCGACGAAGCGCCGCATCCGCTCCTCGTTCTTCTGCCTCGACGCGAGGGAGTCGTTGACGTGGTCGAGAAGCTTGTTCAGAGACGAACCGACCAGACCGGTCTCGGTGCGTGGATCGGCCTCGGACGCCGGAACGCGCTCGGTGATCTGCACTTCACCTCGATCGAGCGGCTGGTTCGCGACGCGTGTGGCGGTCGCCGCGACGGCGCGCAGCGGTCTCAGCCCCACGCGTATCGTGATGGCAGTCGTGAGGGCAAGGAGGATCAGACCGCCGATCGTCGCGAGAGCGATCACGGTGAGCAGCGTCGCGAGCTGATTCTGGATCTCGGTGCGGGGGAGGCCCGTCACGACGTTGACGCCGTTCGGCGCCTGTTGCACGACGACGAGGTAGGAGCCGAAGTCTTCCAGGGTCACCGTGCCGCTCGCGCGGCCTCCCAGCGCCGAGTTGATCCGATCGAGGTCGCTGCTGGTCAGTGGCTGCGAGACTCCGCTCAATTCGCCTTTCGTATCGGGGAACACGACCCCACTGGTGCCTCCCTCGGTGCTGGACACTGCCAGAAGGATTCCGGGAACACCCGGGTTTCTTTCGGCTAGGACGGTGTCGATGTCTGAGAAATGGGCTGGCACTTGGCTGACCCACTTGGTCACCTGCACCGAGTAGCTGTTCAGGCGCACTTCGAGCTGTCGCTCGAGCGTCCCGCCGAGCAGAGCGCTGGTGATCACAGCGACGATCACGAGGATGAGCGAGACGAACCCGATCACGGCTGTCATCAGCCGTGTCTGCAGACTCATCGGTCGCCGAGCCATCCCCGTCAGGCTCACTGGGGCGCCTTGATCATGTAGCCGACACCTCGCACCGTGTGCAGCAGCGGGGTGCGCCCGGCGTCGATCTTCTTGCGCAGGTACGAGATGTACAGCTCGACGACCGACGACTTTCCGCCGAAGTCGTAGCTCCACACCCGGTCGAGGATCTGGGCCTTCGACAGCACTCGTCGCTCGTTGCGCATCAGGTAGCGGAGCAGCTCGAACTCGGTCGCGGTCAGCTCGATCTCGGTGCCGTCGCGGACGACCTCGTGGCTGTCCTCGTTGAGGGTGAGGTCGGCGACGCGGAGGATCGACTGACCGTCGTCGGCCGTCGCGTGTCCGGTGCGGCGGATGATCGCGCGCAGTCGGGCGATCACCTCTTCCAGGCTGAACGGCTTCGTGACGTAGTCGTCACCACCGGCGGTGAGGCCGGCGACCCGGTCGCCGACGGCATCCTTCGCAGTGAGGAAGAGCACCGGCACGAGGCTGCCGGATTCGCGAAGGCGCCGCAGCACGGCCATGCCGTCGAGGTCGGGCATCATGATGTCGAGCACGAGCGCGTCGGGTTCGAATTCGCGCGCGACCTGCAGCGCCTCCAGGCCGGATGATGCGGTGCGCACCTCCCAGCCCTCCATCCGCAGGGCCATCGCGAGGAGATCGGTGAGCATCTGCTCGTCGTCGACGGCGAGGATGCGCAGCGGGGAGCCGTCGGGGCGGCGCAGTTCGGGGAGATCGGAGCTCATGAGTACATTCTGCGGAATAACCTATGGGGTTTCTATGGAGAGCGCTATGCGTGGGCTGTGAGATCCGCCGGCCATAGTCTTCTCATCACTCCTCCCTCGATCTCGCAAAAGTCCGCTCCCTAGCGTCATCATCGGCCCGCGAACGGCGCGGCGGAAGGAGACACATGTACGGGACATATCTGCGGCGCGAGTTGGCGGGCCGCAAGAGACAGACGATGATCGTCGCGATCGGGCTCGCCATCGCGATCGCCCTGGTCATCGTCGTCAACGCGCTCACCGCGGGAGTGCGCGATGCGCAGGCCCAGGCACTGGAGTCGGTCTACGGCGTCGGAACCGACCTCACGGTCACCGGGGCCGCGGCTGAGCCGGGGGAGGGCGGTGGTCAGCGCTTCGACTTCGGATCGGAGGACGGAGCCACCGAAGGCGACACGACGACGTTGAGTCAGTCGACCCTGATGACGGACTTCATGCGCGGAACTCTCGACGCGACCGTGCTCGACACGGTGACGGCGACGGACGGCGTGACGGCGGCATCCGCCGCGCTCAGCCTCACGAACTCGACCTTCTCGGGTGAGCTGCCCAGCGGCGGCTTCGGAGCGCAGGACGGAACCGCTGAAGGCACCGCTCCCACCGAGGGCGACGCACCGCCCCAGGGCGGCGGCGGTGGCGGCTCCTTCGGCGTCGAGTCGTTCACGGTGCTCGGCATCGATCCGGCCGTGACGTCGGTGGGTCCGCTCGCCTCGGTCGAGATCAGCGACGGCCGCGCTCTCGACAGCGATGATGCGGGTGCGTTCGTCGCCCTCGTCGACGCCACCTACGCGAGCACGAACGAGATCGCCGTCGGTGACACGATCGACGTCGCCGGTTCCGATGTCGAGATCGTCGGCATCGTGGCATCCACCTCCGACTCCGCCGACACCGCGGCCAACGTCTACCTGCCCCTCGACACGGCCCAGGAGCTCTCGGGTGCCGGAGACGTCGTCTCCACCGTCTACGTGCAGGCCGAGTCGGCGGCGTCCATCGACGCTGTGCAGACGGCACTCGCCGACGAGCTTCCCGATGCCACCGTCACGTCGCAGTCCGAGCTCGCATCGACCGTCTCAGGGTCGCTGTCGAGCGCGACCTCGCTGATCACGAACCTCGGCACCTGGCTGTCGATCATCGTGCTCGCTGTCGCCGTGCTGCTCTCGGTGCTGCTGACGCTGTCTGGCGTCTCACGTCGCACGAGAGAGTTCGGCACCCTCAAAGCGATCGGCTGGTCCAACGGCCGTGTCGTGCGTCAGGTCGCGGGCGAGTCGATGGTGCAGGGGCTCATCGGCGGCGCCGTAGGCCTGGTGCTCGGCATCACCGGGATCGTCGTCATCAACCTCGTGAAGCCGACGGTCGCCGCTGCTGCCGCGGGCACTGCCGAAGGCGGCCCCGGGGGAACGGGTGGCGGACCCGCCGGAGGTGGCGGCATGTTCCAGACGCAACAGGCGGCCGACATCGTGCTGCAGGCCCCCTTCACCCCCTGGGTGCTGGTCGCGGCCGTCGGTCTCGCCGTGCTCGGTGGCCTCGTGGCCGGAGCGTTCGGCGGATGGCGGGCGGCGCGACTGAGCCCTGCCGAGGCACTGCGTTCCGTCGCCTGACGGTTCACGAGGCATCACAGACAGAGTTCACGAGACATCACAGACAGAGGAGAGACATCATGACCATCGCAGACATCGCCCCCACGGCGAACGGGACGGATGCCGCGGCGCCGATATACCGCGCGCAGAGCGTCACTCGCACCTACCGGCAGAAGGCAAGGACGGTGAAGGCGCTGACCGGTGTCGATCTCACCATCGATCCCGGCGAGTTCGTCACGATCCAGGGGCCCACTGGAGGAGGCAAATCGACGCTGCTGCAGCTGCTGGGAGCGCTCGACAAGCCGTCTTCGGGGTCGCTGAAGCTCGGCGACATCGAGCTCGCCTCCGCATCCGCTCGTGAGCTCACTCGGATCCGGGCCCAGGAGATCGGCTTCGTCTTCCAGGGGTTCAACCTCATCCCGACCCTCACGGCTGCCGAGAACGTGAACATGGCGCTCGAGCCTGCCTCGCTGAGCCGCGCCGAGCGATCGGCCCGCGTGGCGCAGGCGCTCGCTCACGTCGGCCTCGACGACCGTGGTGACCACCTGCCGACCGAGCTCTCGGGCGGTCAGCAGCAGCGCGTGGCGATCGCCAGGGCGATCGTGAAGCGGCCTCGGGTGCTGCTGGCCGATGAACCGACCGGCAACCTCGACGAGAGCATGCGAGACGAGATCCTCACGCTGCTCGAGGGACTGTGCGCCGAGGGGATCACCATGATCGTCGTCACGCACGACTCGGCGGTGGCTCGCCGGGCGACGAGGCGGCTGCGGCTCGCAAAGGGGACGGTGCAGGACATCACCAGGTGAGACAAGACGAAGGCCCCGGCGACACTCGCCGGGGCCTTCGTCATGCGTCAGAGAGCGCTCAGTGCGTGTCTTCGGCTTCGATCTCGGTGCGGTCGCCCGACCACTGCGTGTGGAACGTGCCCGGCTTGTCGATGCGCTTGTAGGTGTGCGCACCGAAGAAGTCGCGCTGTCCCTGCACGAGGGCGGCCGGGAGGCGGTCGGCGCGGATGCCGTCGTAGTACGACAGCGACGACGAGAACGCCGGAGCGGGGATGCCGGCCTGAGCCGCCGCGACCACGACGCGACGCCACGGCGCCTGCGCGCGGGTGATCGCCTCAGTGAAGTAGGGAGCCGTCAGCAGCACGGGCAGGCCGGGCTCTGCGGCGTAGGCGTCGGCGATGCGGTTGAGGAACTGCGCACGGATGATGCAGCCGCCGCGCCAGATCTTGCTGATCGCACCGAGGTCGATGTTCCAGCCGTACTCTGCCGCGCCCGCGCGGATCTCGTCGAAGCCCTGCGAGTAGGCGACGATCTTCGAGGCGTAGAGCGCGAGACGCACGTCCTCGATGAACGCGGCCTCGTCGGCGACGGTGAACGCGTCGTCAGGGCCGGGAAGGGAGCCTGCGACCTCGCGCTGCTCGGGGTGCGACGACAGCGATCGGGCGAAGGTGGCCTCGGCGATACCCGAGACGGGAACGCCGAGCGACAGGGCGGTCTGCACGGTCCACGCGCCGGTGCCCTTGGCCCCGGCCTGGTCGAGGATGACGTCGACGAGCGGCTTGCCGGTCTCGGCATCCACCTGGCGCAGCACCTCTGCGGTGATCTCGATCAGGTACGACTCGAGCTCGCCCTTGTTCCACTCGGCGAAGATCTCGGCGATCTCGGCGGGGGACTTGCCCGTGCCGCGACGGATGAGGTCGTAGGCCTCGGCGATCAGCTGCATGTCGGCGTACTCGATGCCGTTGTGCACCATCTTGACGAAGTGGCCCGCGCCGTCGTGGCCGACGTGCGTGACGCACGGCTCGCCCTCGGCGATCGCGGCGATCGACTTGAGGATCGGGCCGAGGGTGATCCAGGACTCGTCCGAGCCGCCGGGCATGATCGACGGGCCTGTGAGCGCGCCCTCTTCGCCGCCCGAGATGCCGGCGCCGACGAAGTTGATGCCCGTCTCGCGGACGGCCTTCTCGCGGCGGATCGTGTCGGGGAAGTACGCGTTGCCGCCGTCGACGATGATGTCGCCCGGCTCGAAGACCTCGACGAGCGAGTCGATCACGGCGTCGGTCGGGCCGCCGGCCTTGACCATGATGATCGCCGTGCGCGGCTTCTGCAGCGAGTCGGCGAACTCCTGGTACGTCTTGGCCGGGATGAAGCCGGCCTCAGGGTGCTCGGAGACGAGCGTCTCGGTCTTCTCGTAGCTGCGGTTGAAGATCGCCACCGTGTTGCCCTCGCGGCTGGCGAGGTTGCGGGCGAGGTTCGAACCCATGACGGCGAGTCCGACGACTCCGATGTTCGCTGATGCTTCGGGCACAGATGGCTCCTAGATCGAGAAGAAGGGGATGCTCCCAGATTATCGCGGCGTCCGGGGTGGTGCTCCCGTGTGACGGGTGGTGTCGGACGCGAGGAGATCAGTCCTTGCGGTACCCCGAGCGCCCGAGCGAGAACAGAGCCGCGAAGGTGAAGCCTGCGGCGCACACGGTCATCGCGCCGATGAGCCAGGCGATCGCGTGGGAGAAGAAGACACCGTCGAGCATGTGGGAACTCCATGTTCTGCAGAGAGGGGATCGGTGTTCTCAGCCTATCGGCTCATCCGGTACCATGAGAGGAGTACCTCGGCGAGGGATGCTTCTGCGCGTGCGCTGGCATCCGTTATCGACGCGGCGAAGCAAGCCGGTGGCTTTCCTCACGTGTCTGCGTTCGAGAACAATTCCAAGACCACCGCGTAGCTGTCGCTGCGTGCCCCGAAGGAGAACCCCATGTCTGAAGACACCAAGGTCAAGGCCGAGCTCCGCGAGAGCTTCGGCAAGGGCTTCGCCCGTCGTCTGCGCGCCGCAGGCAAGATCCCCGCCGTCATCTACGGTCACGGCACCGACCCCGTGCACGTCGCACTGCCCGGCCACCAGGTCTCGCTGATCATCCGCCGCGCGAACGCGCTGCTCGAGCTCGACATCGACGGCAAGGACCAGCTCGCCCTCGTCAAGGATGTCCAGCGCGACCCGGTGCACCAGATCATCGAGCACATCGACCTGCTGGTCGTTCGCAAGGGCGAGAAGGTCACGATCGACGTTCCCGTCATCGTCACCGGAGAGCCGGCTCCCGGCACGATCGTCAACCAGGACGCGAACACGATCTCGATCGAGGCCGAGGCCACGCACCTGCCGCAGAACGTCGAGGTCTCGGTCGAGGGTCTCGAAGAGGGCGCGCACATCACCGCCGCCGACGTCACGCTCCCCAAGGGCTCGACGCTGCTGACCGACCCCGAGGTGCTCGTCGTCGCGATCGCGATCCCGGCCGAGGAGTCGCTGGGTGAGGACGAGGCCGGAGCCGACGAGGCTTCCGCCGAGGAGGCTCCCGCCGCGGAGTGATCTCCGCAGGCGCAGCGCACAGCTGACTGCATCACAGAGGGGGCGCGAGCAGATCGCGCCCCCTCTGTCGTATCCTGACCCGGGCACCGCGAAGGGCCCGCATGCGAGAGGACGATCACATGGCATCCACCTGGCTCGTGGTGGGGCTCGGCAACCCCGGCCCGCGATACGAGGCCACGCGCCACAACATCGGCCAGATGGTCGTCGACGAGCTCGCCTCGCGTCGTGGCGAGAGCTTTCGCGAGCACAAGGGCGGGGCACGTGTCGTCGAGACCTGGGTGCGTCCGGGCGGTGACAAGCTCGTGCTGGCCAAGCCCAACACGTTCATGAACGTCTCCGGCACGCCGGTGGCGGCTCTCGCTCGCTTCTACTCGGTGCCGCCGGAGCAGGTCATCGTCGTCCACGACGAGCTCGACATCCCCTTCGACACCGTCAAGCTCAAGATCGGCGGAGGCCACGGCGGACACAACGGGGTGCGCGACATCGCCCGCGCCCTCACCACGCCGGAGTTCCCGCGGGTGCGCGTCGGCATCGGTCGCCCGGTGGGTCGACAGGACCCCGCCGATTGGGTGCTCTCGCCGTTCGGCAAAGACGAGCGCGCGAACCTGCCGATTCTCGTGTCAGACGGGGCGGACGCGGTCGAGCTGCTCGTCGAGGAGGGCCTGCTCTCCGCGCAGCAGAAGCACCACGCGCCACGCTGAGCCGAACGAGGTGCGGTCGTCGCACCGCTTCGTTACGGCAGGAAGCCGGTCGCGGTGCCGGTCGACAGGGTGACCAGCAGCACGACCCAGAAGATGATCGGGCCGAGCACCGCGACGACGAGTGCAGTGATGCCCGCGCCGCGCGCCTGCTTCTTGCGAATCGCGATGATGCCGATGACGATGGCGGCGATGCCGAGGATCGTCCCTGTCCAGAACGAGATCTCCGCCCACAGCACCTGGTCCCGCGCGGGCGAGAGGATCGACAGGAAGTCGGGATCGGTCGTGTCGAGACCGCCCGGGAGACGACGACCGATGTCGAAGCCGGCGACTCCGGCGACGATCGGCGTGACGACAGCGGCCACGATCGCCAGGGTCAGCGCCAGGATGCCCATCAGCCCGGACTTCTTCTCCCCGGTGATCGGCGCCTGATACGCGCCTGCGGGCGCCGAGTAGCCACCGACCGGAACCTGGTAGGCGCCGGGAGGAGCCGCCTGGTAGGTCGGTGCGCCGGGCTGCTGACCCGCGGGATGCGGGTACACGGGGGCGCCCGTCGGTGCCGGGTATGCGGGTGCGGGCTGACCGGCGGAGAACGGCTGGGTCGGGGCGGCGGGAGCGGGGAAGGCCTGTTCGCCGTGTGCGGCGGGAGCCGCGGGGGGTGCGCCCTGGTAGACGGGAGGCGCGCCCTGGTACGCGGGCGGAGCCGGAGGCGTCGAGTACGAAGGCGGTGCGGGCGGCGCCGGCGTCGAGATCTGCGGCGCCGGCGACGACACGGGCGATGCGGACTGCGGCTGCTCCTCGTCCGACCGGGGCACGGGAGGCACAGGGGGGACGGCACCGGACGGGGGCTGCTGCGGATCAGTCACGCCCCCATCCTATGGCTGTCGAGGTCAGACGCGACGAAGCAGTCCGACCCGGTCGTAGACCGCTCCGAGGGTCGCGTCGGCGACGGCATCCGCGCGCGCAGCGTTCTGCGCGAGGATCCGATCGAGCTCGGCCGGGTCGTCGAGAAGCTCGAGTGCACGAGCACGCACGGGTTCGAACTCGTTCACGACCACTTCGGCGAGCCCCTTCTTGAAGTCGCCGTAGCCGCGGCCCGCATACTCGTCTTCGATCGAGGGAACCTGTCGTCCTGAGAGCGCCGCGTAGATGGCCAGCAGGTTCGAGACGCCGGGCTTGCTCTCGCGATCGAAGCGGACCGAGCCTTCGTTGTCGGTCACCGCGCGCATGATCTTCTTCGCCGACTTCGCCGGGTCGTCGAGCATCCACAGCACGCCCGCGTCGCTCTCTGCCGACTTCGACATCTTCGACGTCGGGTTCTGGAGGTCGTAGATGCGCGCCGTGTCCTTCTGGATCACGGGTCGCGGCACGACGAACGTCTCTCCGAACCGCGAATTGAAGCGCTCGGCCAGGTCTCGCGTGAGCTCGACGTGCTGCTTCTGGTCATCGCCGACAGGCACGACGTCGGTCTGGTAGAGCAGGATGTCGGCGGCCATCAGCACCGGGTAGGTGAACAGGCCGACGCTCGTCGCGTCGGCGCCGTAGCGCGCGGACTTGTCTTTGAACTGGGTCATGCGGCCGGCTTCACCGAAACCCGTGATCGTCGAGAGGATCCAGGCGAGCTCCGCGTGCGCGCGGACGTGCGACTGCACATACAGCGTCGACAGCGAGGGCTCGATGCCCGCGGCGATGTACTGGGCGGCGGTCCGGCGGGTCTTCTCACGCAGCTCCGCGGGGTCCTGTGCGACCGTGAGCGCGTGCAGGTCGACCACCGAGAAATACGCGTCGTACGAGCTCTGCAGGTCCCGCCACTGCAGGAGCGCTCCGATGTAGTTGCCGATCTGCAGAGAGTCGGCGGAGGGCTGCATTCCTGAGTAGAGGCGAGGTTTCGTCACGGTATCAATCCTATGGGGGTGGTGGTGGTCCGCGAGCCGGCGGGGGAGACTCCCTCCATGACGACTGCTCCGGATGTCGCCGGCGCCGATAGGGAACGCGGCGATGGCATCTCTCGCATCATCGGAGTCGTGCTCACGGTGCTGTTCGGCGCACCGTTCGTCCTGCTCGCGTGGATGGCGCTGAGCAGCCGGTTCGGATGGACGAGCGGCGACCCGCACGGCTATGGGATCATCTTCGGCACGTTCCTCGCGCTCATCGCCGGGATCCTCGTCGCGATCGCGGTGCCGCTCGTGTTCCCGCGCGCACTCAGGGGCACGGCCTACCTGTGGAGCATGGTCGGCTACCTCGCGATCGCGGCCGGGCTGATCGTCGCTCTCGTCACGGCCTGATCGCATCAAGATCAAGACCCAGACCGCAACCCAGACCGAGACCGCGGGCAGTCGGTGCGAAGGGTCAGTAGGTGTAGTCGACCACGACCGGAGCGTGGTCGCTCCAGCGCTGGTCGTACGCGGCCGCGCGGGCGACGTGATAGGCCGTGACCCGCTCGGCGAGCGCGGGAGTCGCGAGGTGGTAGTCGATGCGCCACCCCGAATCGTTGTCGAATGCCTGACCGCGCATCGACCACCACGTGTACGGCCCGTCGACCTCACCGTGGAACACGCGCCCGACGTCGACCCAGCCGAGACCGGTGCCGGTCGAGCCGTCTGCGGACTCGACCGTCTCGCCCGCCGCTCCGAGGAACCGGTCGAAGTACGCGCGCTCGCGGGGGAGGAAACCGGCCTTGTTGCGGTTGCCCCGCCAGTTCTTGATGTCGAGTTCGCGATGGCCGACGTTCAGGTCACCGGTCACGAGAGCGAGCGCGCCGTCATCATCGCCGAGGTCCGCGAGACGCACACCGAACGCATCGAGGAACTTCCACTTCTCCTCCTGCTTCGGAGTGTCGGCCTCGCCGCTGTGCACGTAGGCGCTGACCACCGTGAGCGGGCGGTCTCCGATGAGGAAATCAGCTTCGATCCAGCGTCCCTTCGAATCGAAGTCGTCGTCGCCGAACTCGGTGCGGGAGGCGATGGCCGGCACGCGGCTCGCGATCGCCACGCCGGCGCGTCCCTTGGCCGTGGCCTCATCGTGCACGAACGTCCATCCGGGAAGCGCGGCCTCGAGGTGCTCGTCCTGCCCGCGGACCTCCTGCAGCGTCAGGATGTCGACGTCGGCCGCATCGAGCCAGCTGCTCATACCGTTGCGAGCCGCCGCTCGGATTCCGTTGACATTGACCGAGGCGATACGCAGATGAGGCATGCTCACCAGCCTAACGAGGGCCGCCGACATCCTTGGACGGACGCTGCAGATCGGCCAGCAGACGCTGGGCGAAGGCGGAGCTCGCATCGACGGGCGGGGGAGCGGAGGCCTCCAGGTCGGCGAGCTCCTGCTCCGTCGCATGCACGGCCCTGGCGGCGGCCCAGGCGCGGTACCACGGAGCCGTCGCGCGAGCCTCGTGCGCCTCGCGCACGCGGATGCGGGCTGCTGCCACCAGGGTCTGGTGTTCAGCCGCCCGCCGCTCCGCGTCGGACTGGGCCAGCAGCGGCAGGTCACGATCCTTCGCCGCGACGGCGATCCACGAGGAGGCGACCAGCATCACCACGCCGTTCACCCTGAACCACAGCAGCAGACCGATGAAGATCGCGAACGTGGCGAGCAGCGGATTCGTCGGCGTGTAGCTCAGCAGGAATCCCGCGCCGAACTGGAGGATCGTCATCGCCCCGCCGCCGAGGAGCGCGCCCGGCCAGATCGTGCTCCAGTGCAGGGATGTGCCGGTGAGGAAGCGCACCATCGCCGCGAGTGCGCCCGACAGCAGCGCGAAGGACACGAGCACTGTGCCGATCCGGATGCTGGTGAGGCCGTCGAGGGCGGATCCCCATCCCAGCAGGCTCAGGATCCAGCTCATCGCGACCGCGCTGGCGGAGCTGAGCAGCGAACCGGCGATCAGCGACGCTCCGAAGATCAGCGCGGCGAGCAGATCCCTCGCCTTCAGGATGACGTAGCTGCGGCGGTCGGGCGGCAGGCCGAAGATGTCGCGCGTCGCGCGCCGCGAGAACGTCACCCAGCCGATGGCCGTCCAGATCACGGTTCCGAGTGCGATCAGACCGGTGATGCTGAGCAGCCCGGTCGTGCTCGCAGCGATCTCCTGCACCTGCTGCGGGGTGAACACCCCGCCCTCGTCCTGGATCAGGTTGGGGATGTAGCTGTTGATGATGTCGATCATGCCGTCGACCGCTTCGGTGCTGCCTCCGAGCCAGAGACCGGCGATGGCGAAGGCGAGATAGATCGCCGCGAAGATCGCGAACAGCGCCTGGTAGCTCACGCCCGCTGCGAGGAGGAACCCGTTGTGCTGCAGGAAGTGACGCCACACGCGCACGGGGAACAGCCCGAGCGTGCGCTGGGTCAGTGCGGTGGCCCGTTCGACGGCCGCGTCGAGGCGGCGGGGCTCGCTCTCGGCGCCAGCAGGATCAGACACATCCTCACCCTATCCACACAGAGAGAACGGGCGGACTCCGTGAAGGAGCCCGCCCGTCGTCGTCAGCGCGCGAGGGTCACGGACGACCGCGAAGCACTGCCTGCTTGACCTCGGCGATGGCCTTGGTGACCTCGATGCCGCGGGGGCAGGCCTCGGAGCAGTTGAAGGTCGTGCGGCAGCGCCAGACGCCCTCCTTGTCGTTGAGGATGTCGAGACGGACCGCAGCGTTGTCATCGCGGGAGTCGAAGATGAAGCGGTGCGCGTTCACGATCGCCGCGGGTCCGAAGTACTGACCGTCGGTCCAGAAGACGGGGCACGACGAGGTGCACGCGGCGCAGAGGATGCACTTGGTCGTGTCGTCGAAGATCTCGCGATCCGCGATCGACTGGACCCGCTCCTTGCCCTTCTCCGGCACCGAGTTCGCGACGAGGAACGGCTGCACCTCGCGGTACGACGCGAAGAACGGCTCCATGTCGACGACGAGGTCCTTCTCGAGCGGCAGGCCCTTGATCGCCTCGACGTAGATCGGCTTCGAGATGTCGAGGTCCTTGATCAGCGTCTTGCACGCCAGGCGGTTGCGGCCGTTGATGCGCATCGCGTCAGAGCCGCAGATGCCGTGGGCGCACGAGCGGCGGAACGTGAGCGAGCCGTCGACCTCCCACTTGATCTTGTGCAGGGCGTCGAGGACGCGGTCGGTCGAGTACAGCTCCACGTCGTAGTCGACCCAGTGCGGCTCGGAGTCGATCTCGGGGTCGAATCGACGGATGTTGAACGTGACGATGAAGGACTGGATGCCCGTGTCCTGCGTCGTGTCTGCGGGAGCTTCGGCGATGGCGTTCGACATGCTCAGTACTTCCTCTCCATCGGCGGGTAGTTCAACTCGCCCTGCTCGTTCTTCGTGAACACGACCGGCTTCCAGTCGAGCTTGATGTGATCGCTCGGAGTGGAGGAGTGCGGATCGCCCGTGAGATAGGCCATCGTGTGCTGCATGTACTTCTCGTCGTTGCGGGTGGGGAAGTCGTCGCGCATGTGGCCGCCCCGGCTCTCCTCACGGTTCTGCGCGGCATAGACGACGACCTCGGCGATGTCGAGCAGGAAGCCCAGCTCGACGGCCTCGAGCAGGTCGGTGTTGAACCGCTTGCCCTTGTCGTCGACGTGCACGTTCATGTAGCGGTCGCGCAGTTCCTTGATGACGCCGAGCACGTGCTCGAGCGACTCGTGCGTGCGGAAGACCTGCGCGCCCTTGTCCATCTCGTCCTGCAGCGCCTTGCGGAGCACGGCGATGCGCTCGGTGCCCTGGTTGTTGCGCAGGCCCTCGAGCATCCCGGAGACGAACCCGGCGGGGTTCTCCGGAAGCGGCACGAATTCGGCGGTCTTGACGTACTCCACCGCATTGCGGCCTGCGCGCTTGCCGAACACGTTGATGTCGAGCAGCGAGTTGGTGCCGAGACGGTTGGCGCCGTGCACCGAGACGCAGGCGCACTCGCCGGCGGCGTAGAGACCCGGGACGACGGTGGTGTTGTCGGCGAGAACCTCTGCGTCGTTGTTCGTGGGGATGCCGCCCATCGCGTAGTGGGCCGTCGGCATCACCGGCACGGGCTCGACGACCGGGTCGACACCCAGGTACGTGCGGGCGAACTCGGTGATGTCGGGCAGCTTGGTCTCGAGAACCTCGGCACCCAGGTGAGTGCAGTCCAGCAGCACGTAGTCCTTGTGAGGACCGGCGCCGCGGCCTTCGGCCACCTCCTGCACCATGCAGCGGGCGACGATGTCGCGAGGTGCGAGGTCCTTGATCGTCGGTGCGTAGCGCTCCATGAAGCGCTCACCCGAGGCGTTGCGCAGAATGGCTCCCTCGCCGCGGGCGCCCTCGGTGAGGAGGATGCCGAGTCCGGCCAGTCCGGTCGGGTGGAACTGGAAGAACTCGAGGTCCTCGAGGGGGAGGCCCTTTCGCCAGACGATGCCGACACCGTCACCCGTGAGGGTGTGCGCGTTCGAGGTCGTCTTGAAGATCTTGCCGAAGCCGCCGGTCGCGAAGATCACGGCCTTGGCCTGGAACACGTGCAGCTCACCGGTCGAGAGGTCGTATGCGACGACGCCCGAGATCTGGGTCTTGCCGTCGGCGTCCTTCACCGTGAGCAGGTCGAGGACGTAGAACTCGTTGAAGAAGTTGATGCCGAGCTTGACGCAGTTCTGGAACAGCGTCTGCAGGATCATGTGACCGGTGCGGTCGGCGGCGTAGCATGCGCGGCGCACCGGGGTCTTGCCGTGCTCGGCGGTGTGGCCGCCGAATCGACGCTGGTCGATCTTGCCCTCGGGCGTGCGGTTGAAGGGGAGGCCCATGTTCTCGAGGTCGATGACCGCGTCGATCGCCTCTTTGGCGAGGATCTCCGCAGCGTCCTGGTCGACCAGGTAGTCGCCGCCCTTGACGGTGTCGAAGGTGTGCCACTCCCAGCTGTCCTCCTCGACGTTCGCGAGCGCAGCCGCCATGCCGCCCTGCGCCGCACCGGTGTGCGACCGCGTCGGGTAGAGCTTGGAGATGACCGCGGTCTTCGCGCCGGAGCCTGCCTCGATGGCCGCTCGCATGCCGGCGCCGCCGGCGCCCACGATCACGATGTCGAACTGGTGGTAGTGCACGCCGTCGCGCACGACGGAATCCTGGGTCTCGGTAGTCACTTCTCGTATGCCTTCTCTTCTACTTGCCCAGCGTCTGGCACTGTTCCCACAGTGTGCTCGACTCGGTCACGCCGAGGCACGGGTCGAACGTGAAGACGACCAGGGTGCCGAGGATGATGAGCAGGGCCGCGGCCAGGCCGAGGGCCCAGATCAGCGCCTTGCGAGCGGTGTTGTTCGTCACGTAGTCGTTGACGATCGTGCGCATGCCGTTGGCGCCGTGGATCAGCGCGAGCCAGAGCATGAGGACGTCCCACCACTGCCAGAACGGCGTGGCGAACTTTCCGGCGATGAACGCGAAGTCCAGGGCGTGGATGCCCTCGCCGACCATCAGGTTGATGAACAGGTGTCCGAAGATGAGCACGACGAGCACGAGGCCGGAGGCGCGCATGAAGAGCCAGCCCCACTTCTCGAGGTTGAATCCGCGCTGACGGCGGACAGGGGCTGCGACGGTCTGAGCGGTCATCAGTGTCCTCCTCCGAAGCCGGCGAACGCGAGCATCAGGTGACGAGGCACGAAGCCCGCCATGATGATGCCCCACACCAGAAGCACGCCCCAGAAAAGCTGGCGCTGGTACTTGGCACCCTTGGACCAGAAGTCGACGGCGATGATGCGCAGGCCGTTCATCGCGTGGAACACGATGCCTGCCACCAGCACGACCTCGCCGAGCGCCATGATCGGGTTCTTGTACGTGCCGATGACGGCGTTGTACGCCTCGGGGGAGACCCTGATGAGTGCAGTGTCGAGCACATGCACCAACAGGAAGAAGAAGATGGCGACTCCGGTGATGCGGTGAAGCACCCACGACCACATGCCTTCGCGACCCCGGTAGAGGGTGCCGCGTGGCGTCTTGGAAGTGGTTTCCGAAATCGACGGTGTCAAGCGAGCGCTTGTGGACACGGTCGTCCTCCCTGGATCGAAGTGACTCGGTCGCGTGCAGTGCGTCTTCCAAGCGTGAGCCTGCTGTCATCAGGCACGGCCGATCGGACACCATCCTATTCCCGTGAGACGACTGCGGGCGACGAAGGGGAGCCTAAGTGTCTCGATGTCGAGACTTTCCGTGGGGATACCCTGGCAGGGTGAGCCAACCCATCGAGAACTTCTACGCCGTGATCCCTGCCGGCGGAATCGGCAGCCGACTCTGGCCTCTCTCCCGCGCGGACGCGCCGAAGTTCCTGCACGATCTCACGGGTTCCGGGCACTCCCTGCTGCGCGACACGTGGGACAGGCTGGAGCCGTTGGCCGGGGCCGACCGGATCGCCGTGGTCACCGGCCGGGCCCACCGCGCGGCGGTGGAGGCGGAACTGCCCGGAATACCGGATCTGAATGTGTTCCTGGAGTCGGAGCCGCGCGAGTCCGCGGCGGCGATCGGGTTGGCGGCCGCAGTCCTGCATCGGAGAGACCCCGACGTGATCATCGGCTCGTTCAGCGCCGACCACGTCATCCGCAGCACGCGTGTGTTCGAGTTCGCCGTCCGCGACGCCGTCGAGGTCGCGCGCGAGGGATACATCTGCACGATCGGCATCTCTCCGACCGAGCCTGCGATCGGCTTCGGCTACATCAAGAGGGGCGCGGAGCTCCTCGTCGAAGGGGCGCGCGAGGCCGCCCTGGTCGAGAGCTTCGTCGAGAAGCCCGACCTCGAGACCGCCAAGGCCTACTTCGCCGACCGCGGCTACCTCTGGAACGCCGGAATGTTCATCGCCAAGGCGAGCGTGCTGCTCGATGAGCTCGCCGCGAACGAGCCGGCCCTGCACGCCGGGCTGCTCGAGCTCGCCGAGGCATGGGACGACCGTGAGCGCCGCGGCCCCGCCGTGGATCGGATCTGGCCCGGGCTGAAGAAGATCGCGATCGACTACGCGGTGGCGGAGCCGGCTGCGCGACGCGGACGCCTCGCGGTCGTGCCAGGGCACTTCGACTGGGACGACGTGGGGGACTTCGCCTCCCTCACCAAGCTCATCAACAACGGTCGGAAGAACGACCTCGCCGTGCTCGGGCCGAAAGCCCGGGTGCTGTCGGACGCTGCCAGCGGGATCCTGGTCAGTCAGACCTCTCGCGTGATCAGCCTGATCGGCGTGAAGGACATCGTGGTGGTCGACACGCCAGACGCTCTGCTCGTCACGACGATAGAACATGCGCAGCGAGTGAAGGGTGTCGTCGAGTCCCTGAAGCTGACGGGGCGGAGCGACGTGCTCTGATGAGCACGCACCGTCGCTCATCGGCTGTCTTGGTTTCAGGTTTGTAACCATTCGCCAGCGCTTCGCCCTCGTGCATGCACAAAAGTCGAAACACTAGGTAACTTTGAGCGATCCGCGAGGGCCGCGGCACCGTTCAGGAGGCATGAGTTGACCATCTCCACCACCAAGAAGCTGCTCGGCGCGACCATCGCCGCTGGCGTCGTCTTCGCACTTGCCGGCTGCGGCCAGGCTCCCACCGAATCGGGCGGAACCGGCGGCGGCGAGGCTGACTCCGACTTCATCCCCTGCCTCGTCTCGGACGCGGGCGGCTGGAACGACAAGTCGTTCAACCAGTCCGCCAAGGAGGGCATGGACCGCGCAGCGGAGACTCTCGGCGTCAAGCCGATCGAGTTCGAGTCCGCCAACGACAACGACTACGCGCCCAACCTCGAGACCGCTGTCTCGGAGGGCTGCTCGCTCATCGTCGCAGTCGGCTTCAAGCTCTCCGCCGCGACCGTCGAGTCCGCTCTCGCCAACCCCGAGATCGACTACGCGATCATCGATGACTATGCCGACAACGACTTCGACGGCACCACCGATGCTCCCAACATCAAGCCCCTCGTCTTCGACACGGCTCAGGCCGCCTACCTCGGTGGCTACGCCGCCGCCGGCTGGTCTGCTGCATCGGGCGTGAACAAGGTCGGCACCTTCGGCGGAATGCAGATCCCGTCGGTCGCCGTGTTCATGGACGGCTTCCAGCTCGGCGTCGAGAAGTACAACGAGGACAAGTCGGGCGCCGTCGAGGTCTTCGGCTGGGACGCCGCCACGCAGAAGGGCTCCTTCACCGGCGGCTTCGACGCGAACGACACCGCCAAGCAGACCGCCCAGGGCGTGCTCGACCAGGGCGTCGACGTGATCCTCCCGGTCGGTGGACCGATCTACCAGAGTGCTGCGGCGGCCATCGCCGACAGCGGCAAGGACACGCTGCTGGTCGGCGTCGACAGCGACCTCGCGGTGGCCGATGAGAGCGTGGCCGATGTCACCCTCTTCTCGATCATGAAGGCCATCGACGTCGCCGTCGAGGACGCGACCGTCGCCGCATCCGAGGGCGATTTCGACCCGGCTCCCTACATCGGCACGCTCGAGAACGAGGGCGTCAAGCTCTCGGGCTTCGGTGCCTTCGAGGGCGACCTGCCCGACGGGCTGCTCGATGAGATCTCGGCTCTGCAGGAGCAGATCATCTCGGGTGACATCACGGTGGAGTCGGAGAACTCCCCGTAAGCAGTTCACATCCATGGCGGGGCGAGTGGTGCAAGCGGCCACTCGCCCCGCGCCGTGGACGGACGATGACGACTGTTCGCGGCGCATCCGGGCGATCCCCGTGCGATGCGCCGGAGATTCTTCGGACTCTTCTGGATGACACTTCTGGATAAGGTGCAGATATGAAGCTCGAACTTCGCGGTATCACCAAGCGGTTCGGAACCCTGGTGGCCAACGACCACATCGACCTGGTCGTCGAGCCGGGGCAGATCCATGCGCTGCTCGGCGAGAACGGTGCAGGCAAGTCCACTCTGATGAACGTCCTCTACGGGCTGTATCAGGCCGACGAGGGCGAGATCCTCCTGGACGACGTCGTCCAGCGGTTCCGCGGCCCCGGCGACGCGATGAACGCCGGCATCGGAATGGTGCATCAGCACTTCATGCTCGTCCCGGTGTTCACGGTGGCGGAGAACGTCATGCTCGGCCACGAGCAGACCAAGGGCCTGGGCACCCTCGACATCACGAAGGCGCGTGAGCACGTCCGCTCCGTCGCCGCCCGCTTCGGATTCGACATCGACCCTGATGCCATCGTCGGCGACCTCCCCGTCGGCGTGCAGCAGCGGGTCGAGATCATCAAGGCGCTCTCGCGCGACGCCAAGGTCCTGGTCTTCGACGAGCCCACCGCTGTGCTCACGCCGCAGGAGACCGACGAGCTGATGGGCATCATGCGTCAGCTGCGGGACGAAGGCACGGCGATCGTCTTCATCACCCACAAGCTGCGTGAGGTGCGCGAGGTCGCGGACACGATCACGATCGTCCGCCTCGGCCGCATCGTCGGCGAGGCATCGCCCACGGCGACCAACGCCGAGCTGGCCTCTCTGATGGTCGGACGCGCGGTCGAGCTCACCGTGCACAAGGACCCGCCGCGCCTCGGTGAGGGCGGCCTCGAGGTCAAGGGACTGCGCGTGCTCACCTCCGCGGGGGCGATCGTCGTCGACGGCATCGACTTCTCCGTGCGCCCTGGCGAAGTGCTCGCCGTGGCCGGAGTGCAGGGCAACGGGCAGACCGAGCTGGTCGAGGCCATCGTCGGCCTCGCGGCCAGGGTCGAAGGATCGATCACCCTCGGAGGCACCGAACTGGTCGGCAAGAGCGTGCGAGCGATCCTCGACGCGGGTGTCGGCTTCGTGCCCGAGGACCGCACCGAGGATGGACTCGTCGCAGGCTTCTCTGTCGCGGAGAACCTGATCCTCGACCGCACCGGCGACGAGGAGTTCAGCCGGGGTGGGACCATCCGGCGATCTGCGCTCGAGGACTTCGCCCGCGCACGGATCAGCGAGTACGACATCCGCACGCAGGGCCCGCACACCGCGGCAGGCACCCTCTCAGGAGGAAACCAGCAGAAGGTCGTGATCGCACGCGAGATGAGCCGCGAGCTCAAACTGCTCGTCGCCGCGCAGCCGACCCGTGGAGTCGACGTCGGCTCCATCGAGTTCATCCACAAGCGGATCATCGAGACGAGAGACGCGGGCATCCCCGTCGTGGTCGTCTCGACCGAGCTCGACGAGGTGGCGGCTCTCGCCGACCGCATCGCCGTCATGTACAGAGGCACGATCGTCGGGATCGTTCCCGGCGACACCCCGCGCGAGACGCTGGGACTGATGATGGCGGGCGCCGCCGAGGGAGAGGTGGCCGCATGAGCGGTACGACGCCACACGGGAGCGACTCGGTGGGACGGGGTTCCGCCGATCAGCTCTCGGTGAACACGACCACGACGCCGCGCGATACGGGCGAGGTTCCGCCGCCCCCGCGCGGCAACGTGATCCTGAAGGAGATGCTCCGCGGCAGCGCCGTCACGACGATCCTCGCGATCTTCCTGGCTCTGGTCGTCGGCGGCATCCTGATCGCCTTCACCAACGAGGACGTGCTGGAGGCATCCGGCTACTTCTTCCAGCGTCCGAGCGACACCTTCGCCGCGATCTGGAACGCGGTCTACAACGGCTACGAGGCGCTCTTCCGCGGAGCGATCTTCAACGCACGCGGTGCGGACTTCGCGGCGCAGATCCGCCCGTTGACCAACACGCTGGGCTTCGCGGCGCCCCTGATCGCCGCCGGTCTCGGCGTCGCCCTCGCCTTCCGCGTCGGCCTGTTCAACATCGGTGCGCGCGGTCAGATGCTCATCGGCGTGGCGGCCGCTGGTCTCCTCACCTTCCAGCTCGACCTGCCGTTCTGGCTGCACATCCCGGTCACCCTGATCGCCGGCATCGCCGGCGGAGCGCTGTGGGGCGCGATCGCCGGTCTGCTCAAGGCGCGCACGGGCGCGCACGAGGTCATCCTCACGATCATGCTCAACTACGTGGCGTACTACCTGCTGCTGTGGATGATCCGCACACCCGGTCTGCTGCAGAAGCCCGGCACGAATCAGGCCCTCGGCTACGCCACCCCTGAGAGCGCGCAGTTCCCCGAGCTCCTCGGGCCGCAGTTCCCGCTGCTCGACCTCGGGTTCGTGATCGTGATCATCGCGACCCTCTTCGTCTGGTGGCTGATCGAGCGCTCGTCGCTCGGAATGCGGATGCGCGCCGTGGGTGAGAACCCGCACGCCGCGCGCGCAGCCGGAATCAGCGTGCAGCGCGTCTACGTCTACGCGATGCTCCTGGCCGGTGCTCTCGCCGGTCTGGCCGGCATGAACCAGGTGCAGGGTGCGGTCACGACCGGTATCACCGAGACGATCGACGCCGGGATCGGCTTCGACGCGATCACCGTCGCCCTGCTCGGCCGCAGCCGTGCATGGGGCACCTTCGCGGCGGGCATCCTGTTCGGTGCCCTGAAGGCGGGCTCGTTCTCGATGCAGGCGCAGGACATCCCGGTCGACATCGTGCTCGTTGTGCAGTCGCTCGTCGTGCTGTTCATCGCCGCGCCGCCTCTGCTGCGCGCAGTGTTCTTCCTGCCGAAGTCCGACCTCGAGAAGGCGGCCAAGGCGAGAGCCAAAGCCACGAAGAAGGCGGTGACCGCATGACCTCCCTCGTCCAGAGCGAAGCCGCCGACGGAACCGTGCAGCTCGCCACCGTGCGCGAGCGGCACCTGAAAGCGCCGATCGTCCTCGCCGCAGCCACCGTGCTGCTGGCGCTCCTCTTCCTGCTCGTGCCACGCAGCGGCACCAGCAGCTTCCGACTCAACGACCCGTCGTCGCCGTTCGCGCTGCCCGACGTGGCGCTGCCGACCGGGCCGACCAGCTGGGTCGTCATCGTGATCCTCGCGCTGCTGTCGGTGCTTGCGTTCCTGCGGGCGTGGACGTACCGCAAGCCGTCGATCTGGCTGGTGATCGCCTTCAGCGTGATCGCCGTCTTCGGGTTCCTCGTGTGGGCGGGCGCCGGTGGCCTCGTTCCCGTCAGCAGCCTGCTCTTCGGAGCCGTCTCCCTCTCCGTTCCCCTCGTGTTCGGCGCCCTCGGCGGCGTCATCGGCGAGCGGGCGGGCGTGGTCAACGTCGCGATCGAAGGCCAGCTGCTCCTCGGCGCGTTCTCTGCCGCGCTGCTCTCGAGCGTCACCGGCAGTCCGTTCATCGGACTGCTGGGTGCGATGCTCGGCGGCGTGCTCGTCGCCGCCGTGCTGGCCGCGTTCGCGATCAAGTACCTCGTCGAGCAGGTCATCGTCGGTGTCGTGCTCAACGTGCTCGTCAGCGGTCTCACCGGGTTCCTCTACGGCGCGCTGCTCGCACCGAACGAGGCAGAGCTCAACACCCCGGTGCGCTTCAGCCGCATCGAGATCCCGCTGCTCAGCGACATCCCCATCATCGGTCCGGTGCTCTTCAACCAGACGTTCATCGTCTACCTCATGTTCATCACCGTCGCCATCGTCGCCTGGGGCCTGTACCGCACGAAGTGGGGCCTCCGGGTCCGCGCCGTCGGCGAGCACCCGCAGGCCGCGGACACGGTCGGCATCAAGGTCAACTCGACGCGGTTCTGGAACGTGCTGCTCGCGGGCGCGATCGCCGGCATCGGCGGCGCGTACTTCACGCTCGTCTCGGTGCCGCAGTTCGGCAAGGACATGACCGCTGGTCTCGGCTTCATCGCCCTCGCCGCCGTGATCTTCGGACGCTGGGATCCGATTCGCGCGACGCTCGCCGCCCTGCTGTTCGGCTTCGCGACGAACCTGCAGAACCTGCTGTCGATCCTCAAGACACCGATCCCCGGCGAGTTCATGCTGATGCTCCCGTATGTCGTGACGCTTCTCGCGGTCGCCGGTTTCGCCGGTCAGATCCGCGGGCCGGCGGCCAGCGGCAAGCCGTACATAAAGTCCTAGGAGAGACATGACCGACATCGACTGGGACGAGCTTCGCCAGGTCGCGACAGACGCCATGACCAAGGCCTATGCGCCGTACTCGCGGTACCGGGTGGGAGCCGCCGCCCTCGTCGGCGACGGTCGCATCGTCGCCGGCTGCAACGTCGAGAACGCGTCGTACGGGGTGACCCTGTGCGCCGAGTGCGCGCTGGTGGGTGACCTGCACATGTCCGGTGGCGGCCAGCTCGTCGCCTTCGTGTGCGTGAACAACGACGGACAGACGATCATGCCGTGCGGCCGCTGCCGCCAACTGCTCTACGAGCACGCGATGCCCGGGATGCTGCTGGAGACCGTCTCCGGCATCCGGACCATCGATGAAGTACTGCCGGATGCGTTCGGCCCCCGAGACCTGGAGGACGCCCGATGAGCGTTGAACCCTTCGACGCCGTCGATGTGATCCGTGCCAAGCGTGACGGAGGTGCCGTGCCAGAGAAGGCACTGCGCTGGATGGTCGACGCCTATACGCGCGGCTACGTGTCGGACGCGCAGATGGCCTCGTTCGCGATGGCCGTCTTCCAGCGCGGCATGGAGCGTGACGAGATCCGCGTGCTCACCGACGCCATGATCGCCTCGGGGGAGCGGATGAGCTTCGCGACCCTCGGCAAGAAGACGGTCGACAAGCACTCGACCGGAGGAGTGGGCGACAAGATCACCCTGCCGCTCGCACCGTTGGTCGCCGTGTTCGGCGTGGCGGTGCCGCAGCTCTCCGGCCGAGGACTCGGCCACACCGGCGGCACGCTCGACAAGCTCGAGTCGATCCCCGGCTGGCGTGCCGCGCTCAGCAATGAAGAGATCTTCGCGCAGATGCAGGGAGATGTGGGCGCGGTGATCTGCGCCGCAGGTTCGGGTCTCGCTCCTGCAGACAAGAAGCTCTATGCTCTGCGCGATGTCACCGGCACGGTCGAGGCGATCCCGCTGATCGCGTCGAGCATCATGTCGAAGAAGATCGCCGAAGGCACGGACGCGCTGGTGCTCGACGTGAAGTTCGGCTCGGGCGCGTTCATGCAGGACATCGATCGGGCACGCGAACTCGCGCGCACGATGGTCGCCCTCGGAACCGACTCCGGCGTCGCCACGACGGCACTGCTCACCGACATGAACGTGCCCCTCGGGCGAGCGATCGGCAACGCCAACGAGGTTCGCGAGTCCGTCGAGGTGCTGGCAGGCGGAGGCCCCTCCGACGTCCGCGAACTGACGATCGCCCTGGCGCGCGAGATGCTCGCGCTCGCAGGACAGCCGGATGCCGATGTCGAGGCCGCTCTCGACGACGGACGTGCGATGGACGGCTGGAAGGCCATGATCCGCGCGCAGGACGGCGACCCCGACGCACCGCTGCCGACGGCACGCGAGACGCACGTGGTCACTGCTCCCGCCGACGGCGTGGTGTCGCAGATGGACGCGCTGCCGTTCGGCATCGCGGCGTGGCGTCTCGGTGCAGGACGCGCGCGGGCCGAGGACCCGGTCATCTTCGAAGCCGGCATCGATCTGCACGCCAAGCCCGGCGACCGCGTCGTGGCCGGCCAGCCGCTGTTCACCCTCTCCGCCGCTGATGAGGCCAGGTTCCCTCGCGCGCTCGAGGCCCTCGAGGGCGCATGGGCGATCGGCGACGAGGCTCCGGCGGCCGGTCCGATCGTGCGCGAGCGCATCACGGCCTGATCCGCGGACCGCTAGCCTGAACACAGCGAATCCGCGACCGAGAGGAATCCCCATGTCGATCGACGCGAACGGCGATGTCACCATCCAGGGAGCGTCTCTGCGCAGCCTGCCCAAGGTGTCCCTGCACGACCACCTCGACGGCGCAGTGCGCCCGTCGACCATCGTCGAACTGGCGGATGCGATCGGCGTCGATGTGCCGGAGTCGAACCCTGCCGCTCTCGGCAAGTGGATCGCGAAGAAGAGCGACTCGGGTTCTCTGGTCGAGTACCTCAAGACGTTCGATCTGACGACCGCGGTCATGCAGACGACGGAGGGGCTGACCCGCGTCGCACGCGAGTTCGTGCAGGACCTCGCGACCGACGGAGTGATCTACGGCGAGGTGCGCTGGGCGCCCGAACAGCACCTCACCCGCGGTCTCTCGCTCGAGCAGGCCGTCGAGGCCGTGCAGCAGGGCATCGAGGAGGGCGAGGACGCCGCTGACCGCGACGGGCACAGCATCCGCGTCGGCCAGCTGATCACAGCGATGCGTCACACCGACCGCTCTCGTGAGATCGCAGAGCTCGCGGTCGGGTTCCGCGGACGCGGGGCCGTCGGATTCGACATCGCCGGCCCGGAGGACGGATTCCCCGCCTCGAACCATCGAGCCGCCTTCGACTACCTGGCCGAGAACTTCTTCCCCGTCACGGTGCACGCGGGAGAAGCCGCCGGTTCGGCCTCGATCCGTTCGGCGCTCATCGACGGGCGAGCGCTGCGCCTCGGCCACGGCGTGCGCATCGCCGAGGACCTGCAGGTGATCACCCAGGAGGGCGACGAGGTGCAGGTGCAGTTCGGCGACCTCGCCCGCTGGGTGCGCGACCGCGAGATCCCGCTCGAGCTCTCGCCGTCATCGAACCTGCAGACCGGGGCGATCGCTGCGTGGGGCGACACCCTCGCCGATCATCCCTTCGACCTGCTCTACCAGCTCGGTTTCGCCGTCACGGTGAACGTAGACAACCGCACGATGAGCGCCACGTCTCTCACGCGCGAGCTCGCCAACCTCGTCGAGACGTTCGAGTACGACCTCGACGATCTCGAGACCTTCCAGTTCAACGCCGCGGCCGCAGCCTTCCTGCCGGTCGAGGAGCGCGAAGAGCTCGTGGAGATGATCGCCGACGGATTCGACATCTAGATCATGGCTTCCGGGGGGAAGCGACGCCGCATCGGGGTCGCACTGATCATCAGCGCCGTCGTCGTGCTCGCGGCAGGCGCGACAGCGGCATACGCCTGGTCGACGCGAGCGCCGGAGGAGAGCGTTCCGCGCGCCGGTGCGGACGTCATCGAGCGTCCGCTGACACCCGCTCAGCAGCTGCTCGCCGATGCCGACGATCCGCTGGCGTGCGCGGTGAGCTTCTTCGGCGATGGGGCCCCGGCCGAGCCCATGCTGCAGAGGCAGGACGCCCTCTACGCGGCGCTTCCGATCCCCGTGCAGGATGGGCGGGTGTTCGCGGGGTGGTACACCACCGATGCGGATGCCGCCGCATACACCGTCGCCGCGCGGGTGAACGGCGCCGATCCCGTCGCCTGCGTCGATCAGCAGACCGAACTGTTCGCCGGGTGGACGACCCCCGAGGCGAACGCCGCTGCCGATGTGCAGGTGCCGATCCTGATGTACCACCAGTTCACGACGAACCCGGACGGCGAGACGGGGTGGCTGCGCGGCAACTACGCGTACATCGGCGACTTCGATGCGCAGATGACTCACATCGCGACGACGGGGTTCTATCTTCCGACCTGGGACGAGCTCAGCGCGTTCATCGACGGGCGCCTCTCGCTGCCCGCCCGCTCGGTGATCATCACCGACGACGACGCCGACCAGACCTGGTTCGATCTGGCGGTTCCGGTGATCGAGCGGAACAAGCTCCTGTCGACGTCGTTCATGATCACGGCCTACCGGCAGGATCCGCCGCCGTCGATCTACGTGCTGCGCCGTTCGCACACCCACGACATGCATCAGGCCGGCGAGAACGGCAAGGGCCGGATGACGAACTGGACGGCCGACGAGATCGCGGCCGACCTGAATCTCTCAGGGGATGTGCTCGGGGTGCGCGAGGTGATCGCGTATCCGTTCGGGCACTACAACGACACCGCGAAGCAGGGTGTCGCACAGGCCGGCTTCGAGATGGCCCGCACCATCGAACCCGGGTACGTCGAGATCGGGACCGACAAGCTCGCGCTGCCGGTCGTGCGCATCGACTACGGAATGGGTCTGGACTCGCTGATCAAGCGGATCGGCTGATCAGGCGGCCGCACGGGGCAGGATGGAGCCATGACCGCATCCGTCTTCATCGCAGGCCCCGTCTCGTGGAACTCGATCGTCGTGCTCGATCGCCTGCCGGAGCCCGTGCCCCACATGCAGTTCGCCGAGGACTCGTGGGAGACGACAGGCGGCACGAGTGCCGGAAAGGCGCTCAGCCTCACCGCGCTCGGACGCCCCACGCTGCTGTACGCGGTGAGTGCGGCGGACGAGCCGGGTCAGCGCGTGCGGGGTGCTCTCGATCGGGTAGGTGTGCGCACCCTGTGGGGTGAGGGAGACGTCACGGAGCGCCATCTGAACCTCATGACCCGTCGCGGCGAGCGCGTGTCGCTCTATCTCGCGTCGCCCTCGGCGACCGGCGGTGCCGATGACGCTGCTCTGGTCTCTGCGATGCGAGAGGCCGATGCGATCGTGCTCGACCTCGCGGCGGAGCCCCTGAGGCTGCTTCCCGTGGCCAGAGCCACCGGGCGCCCGATCTGGGTCGACGTGCACGACTACGACGGCGAGGCCGACTTCCACACACCGTTCCTCGATGCGGCGGACGTCGTGTTCTGCAACGCCGACCGCCTCGCCGATCCGGTGGCGTTTCTCCGTTCGCGCATCTCGGCGGGAGCGTCGCTCGCAGTGTGCACGCTCGGCGCGGAGGGCGCTGTGGCGATCGATGCAGACGGCGTGGAGCACCGCGTCGCGGCCGTGCCCGTCGACGTCGTCGACACGAACGGCGCCGGCGACGCCTTCCTCGCCGGTGTGCTCGACGCCCGGCTCTCCGGCGCCGACGTGCCGTCGGCTCTCCGCGCGGGCGCGCGGACGGCGTCGGGGGTGCTCGGCACCAGGCACCTGCATCCGCTGCTCGATCCCGTGATCGTCTGACACCGGGGGCCTCGGACGCGGGCCGAGAGCAGATCAGCCCTGGGAGAGCTCAGCCATGAAGGGGTTCAGGAGCTCGGCGACCTCGGCATGCATCTCGTCGTCCGCGATGGTCGGCGTCCCGTCGCCGGCCTGAGGGCCGTAGTCGCCGAATGACGCGTGGGATGCGCCCTCGATCTCGACCATCTCGGCGTCGGCGGGGAGCAGGTCGCGGGCCGCGTCGATCTTCTCGGGCGTCGAGAGCCCGTCTTCGCTGCCCGAGATGCTCAGCACTGCGAGGTCGGTGTCGGAGACATCGTTCGAGCAGTACGACCCGAACAGCACGAGCGCATCGGCGTCTGCGGCGAGCTGGCACGCGCGCACGCCGCCCAGCGAGTGACCTCCGACCGCCCACTCGTCGATGTCGGGAGCCGCCGACGTGAAGGAATCCAGGCCGCGCAGGTCGAAGAACGCGAGGTTCAGCCACGGGCGGGTGATCACGACCGTCACGCCCTCCTCGGCGAGGCTCTGCAGGATCGCGGCGTACGCCCACGGGTCCACCTTCGCCCCGGGGATGAACACCAGACCCGTCTCGGACTCGCCGTCGGCGGGGGTGAGGACGATTCCCTGCTCGGCGTCTTCGACGTGGATCGCCGGGTTCTCCCGGACGCTCGCCAGCGGTGCCTTCTCGGCGGGCATCACCCCGATCTGGCTCCAGGCGACGATGCCGCCGATTCCGAGCACGAGGACGGCGACGAGTCCCCAGACGATCACTTTCAGGACACGACGGCCACGCTTCTTCTGCACGGATCAAGGCTAGAGCCTGCGCATGTGAACGGCCTCTGCCGCGAGGATCAGGGCCGCCGCCCCGTCTGGTCTTCCAGCGCGTGCTTCTCGCGGCGGACGGCACCGCGGTAGGCGTCCTTGTTGACGTAGTAGGCCATGCGGTCGAGTCCGAGGTAGCGATAGCCACCGGTGACATCGGGCCACGGCTGCGAGGTCACCCGGTCTCGGAACCGGGTCGCGGTGTCCGGGTCGTGCTCGAGGGCGTCGAGATAGGCCGCCAGCAGGTCGGCCTGCTCGTATCGTCCCTGCCAGCCGATGCCGGATGCCTCGATCATTCCCATGACGTACAGGCCGTTGAACGAGGCGGGGAAGATGTTCAGGAACAGCCGAGGGGCCGCGCCGCGCCAGTGCAGGTGCGCGCGGTCGACGAACGGATAGTCGAGCGTGTAGCCGGTCGCGAGGAGCACGAGGTCGTAGTCGTCGGCCGTGCCGTCGCGGAACCGCACGGTCGAGCCGTCGAACCGGTCGATGTCCGGGCGGATGCGCAGGTCGCCCTGGCCGAGGTGGTTGAGGATCATGGTGTTGACGATCGGATGCGATTCGTAGATGCGATAGTCGGGCTTCGGGAAGCCGAAGCGCACCGGGTCGCCGGTGAATGCCCGCAGCACGCGGCTGTCGACGGCCTGCTTGATGCGTGCGGGCAGCGGACGACCCTGGTTGAGGGTGTCGCTCGGGCGACCGAAGAGATACCGCGGGACGAAGTAGTAGCCGCGACGCACACTCATGTCGACGGACGCGGCGTGATGCACGGCATCCACCGCGATGTCGCAGCCCGAGTTGCCCGCGCCGATCAGGAGCACGCGCCTGCCCGCGAGCTGGGCGGGGGACCGGTAGGCGCTGGTGTGCATCAGCTCACCGGTGAAGGTGCCCGGGAAGGCGGGGATGTTCGGTTCGGCCAGAGTGCCGTTCGCGAGCACGACGCCGGCGTACCACCTGGTGTGCTCGCCATCGGGGCCGTCGCTGGTGAGGTCCCAGCCGCCGCCCTGCGGTTCGAGACGGGTGACCTTCGTCTCGAACCGGAAGCGGTCGGTGAGCCCGAAGTGGTCGGCATAGTCGCGGAAGTACTGCCGCAGCACGCGGTGGCCCGGGTAGTCGACCGTCGATCGCAGGGGGAACTCGGTGAATTCGGTGGTGGTACGTGAGGAGATCAGGTGCGCCGACTCGTACATGGTGCTGCGCGGGTTGTCGATGTCCCAGAGTCCACCGACCCCTGCCGCGGCTTCGTATCCGTCGACGCCGATCCCACGTCTCGTGAGCGCGCGGGCGGCAGCGAGTCCTGACGGCCCCGCGCCGATGACGGCGTATCTGTTCATGCTGCTCCCGCACCTCGCTGTGCGCGCACCTGCGCCCTCCGCCGATCGTATCGGCAGAGGGCGCAGGCGATGCGTGCAGCGGTGCTCAGGAGGCGTTCAGAGCCGTCTGACGCGAGACGACGGCATCGCGAACCGCAGGGAACAGCGGATGCTCGGGATCCAGTCCCGTCGTGCGCGAGGTGAAGGCGAGAGCGTCTTCGGTGCGGAGGGCCTCCTGCATCTCGACCGCCTGTTCGTCGTCGGGCGATTCGAACTCGAGCGCGGCGGTGACGGCGCCGACCAGTGCGATGGTGGAGAGTCCTCGCTCGGCGGCCATCGCCGCGGGGCCGATGAACCGCTCGTGCCGCGAGATCTTGCGCAGCGGCTGTCGTCCGACGCGCTGCACGGTGTCGACGAGCGCGGGATTGCGGAACCGCTCGAGGATCGTCGCGCGGTACTGGGCGAGCTCGGCGGGGTCGAGGCCGTGCTCGGCGACCAGGACCGCGGAGGTCTCTTCGAGCGCAGCCGACACGCGAGCGGCGATGTCGGGATCCGCCAGCGCGTCCGAGATGCGCTCGATGCCGGCACGAGCGCCGAAGTACGCCGTCGCGGCGTGCCCGGTGTTCACCGTGAAGAGCTTGCGCTCGATGTAGGGCGCGAGGTTCTCGACGAAATGCGCTCCGGGGATCTTCGGCAACGCGCCGCCGAAGGCCTCCGACTCGATCGCCCACTCGAAGTACGGCTCTACAGTGACGTCCACTCCGCCGTCCGCGGGCTGTCCTGGCACGATGCGGTCGACTGCGGTGTTCGCGAACACCGCGCGGGAGAGCAGCTCTTCCGCATCCACTCCCGCCGCCTTCTCGATCTCGGCGCGAAGGGTGTCGGTCGCGCCGATCGCGTTCTCGCACGCCATCACCTGCAGCGGTGCGGCGCCGGCCGAGCGGCGGGCGAGCCCTGCCACGATCGTCGGAGCGACGAAACGGAGGACCGTCGGCCCGACGGCCGTCGTGACGACATCGGCGGTCGCGACCTCGTCGGCGACCGTCTCCGGGTCGGTCTTGCTGTTCACGGCGCGGAAGCCCGTGACCACGTGGTCGGTGCCGCCGGGACCGGCTTCGTGCACGGTGTACGAGTCGACAGCGTTGATCGCATCGACCAGGGCGTCGGCGACGTCCGAGAAGACGACCTCGTAGCCGCCCTCGTGCAGCAGCAGGCCGACGAAACCTCGGCCGATGTTGCCCGCTCCGAAGTGGACGGCCTTCATCAGTCGTTCACCGCCGAGAGGAGTGCGTACAGCTCGTCCGGGGTCTGCGCGGCATTCAGCTTGGCGACGTCGTCCTCGTCGGAGAAGAGGATCGCGATCTGCGAGAGGATCTCGAGGTGCTCCTCGCCGCGTCCGGCGATGCCGATCACGAAGGTCGCGGGCTCACCGGCCCAGTCGACGCCGCCGTCGTAGCGCACGACCGAGAGAGCCGAGGCGAGGATCGCATCCTTGGTGTCGTTCGTGCCGTGCGGAATCGCCAGACCGTTGCCCATGTAGGTCGAGACGGTCTCTTCGCGCTGACGCATCGCGTCGACGTAGGCGGGAGTGACGGCATCGACGGATACGAGGATGTCGGTCGCCTCCTGCAGCGCCTCCTGCTGAGTGCTGGAGCCTGCGTGGATGCGGACCTGGTCGAGGGTGAGAACGCTCATGGTGATTCCTTCTTTCTGAGAATGTGGGGGCGGGGCGGATGCCGTGGCACCCGCCCCGCCCGGTCTGTCACGCGCCGGAGTCGCGCTGCTCGCGCACCATCTCGACGACCTCTTCGTACTTCGGAGAGTTCATGAAGTTGTCGACCGACACGTGGATCGAGTTCGGCGACTGCGCCTGCGCCCGGTCGGTCAGCTGCTGCTGCGTGATGACCAGGTCGGCGGTGCCGTCGAGGTTCGCGATGGCCTGGTTCGTGACGGTGACGCCCTCGACCCCTGCCTTCTTGAACTTGTTGCGCAGCACGCTCGCGCCCATGGCCGACGAGCCCATGCCGGCGTCGCAGGCGAACACGATGTTCTCGATGCGGCGGTCGGTGGCGACACCTGCGCCCGCACCGGCGGCTGCGGCGGCAGCACCCGCGCCGGATGACGCGCGGAGAGCGTCCATCGCGGCGGAGGACTTGCCCTTGTTCGCCTCGGTCTGTGCGATCGCGTCGCCGAAGCTGTCTCCCTCGGCCTCGAGGTCACGCTTGCGCGATGCGCGCAGGATGACGCCGGTGATGAGGAACGTCACGACGGCGGCGATGACCACCGACAGGTACACGACCAGCAGGTTGCCGACACCGCCTCCGACGGCCGCCGCCGTGACGGCGATGATGCTGCCGGGTGCTGCCGGGAAGGCCAGTCCGCCACCCAGGACCATGTTCGTCGTGACACCGGCAGCGCCACCTGCGATCAGCGCGAGGATGGTGGTCGGCTTGCTCAGCGCGTACGGGAAGTAGATCTCGTGGATGCCTCCGAAGAACTGGATGATCGCTGCACCCGGGGCAGAGGCCTTCGCCGCACCGACGCCGAAGAACGTGAAGGCGAGCAGCAGGCCGAGGCCGGGACCGGGGTTCGCCTCGATGAGGAACAGGATCGACTTTCCGGTCTCAGCCGCCTGCTCGATGCCGAGCGGCGTGAACACACCGTGGTTGATGGCGTTGTTGAGGAACAGCACCTTGGCGGGCTCCACGATGATCGAGACCAGCGGGAGCAGGTTCAGGGAGACGAGCCAGTCGACGGCGCCGCCGAGCACCGCACTGATGCCGAGCATGACCGGGCCGAAGGCGAAGAAGCCGAGGATCGCCAGGACCATGCCCAGGATGCCGGCGGAGAAGTTGTTCACCAGCATCTCGAAGCCGGGGCGGATCTTGCCGTCCCACAACCTGTCCATGCGCTTGGTGATCCAGGCCGCGATCGGTCCCATGATCATCGCGCCGAGGAACATCGGGATGTTCGTGCCGACGATGACACCCATGGTGGCGATCGTCGCCACGACACCGCCGCGCTCGCCGTAGACCATGCGGCCTGCGGTGTTGGCGATGAGGAGCGGGAGCAGGTAGGTGACCATGGGGCCTACCAGGCCGACATACGCGAGAACGTTGCCGTCGGCGCCCTCGGCGACCGCGGTCATCGCACCCTGCCAGCCCAAGACGGCGGAATCGCCACCGCCTCCGACGATCTCGGCGACGCCGGCCCAGTGCCAGCCGAAGGGGCTCTCCGCTCCGAAGAAGCCCTTCGGGATGAACAGCATGGTGATGAATCCCCACGCGATGAACGCGGCGATGTTGGGCATGATCATTCCGGACAGGAACGTGCCGAAGCGCTGCACGCCCGTTCGGAGGCCGCCTGCCTTCGTGGCGGCCGGTGACGTCGTCGTCATGATGTCGTCTCTTTCTGGTGAGGGGGGAGGGATGCCGCGGCGTCAGCCACGGCGAGGCGAGCACCGGCGGCGTCGTCGGCCGCCAGTGCGAGTTCGGCGAAGTTGCGGGCTTCGTCGAGAGTGTGCTGCGACAGGGTGTGCCGCACGTCTGCGAGGGCTGACGGCGCCATGGAGAGACTCGTGGCGCCGAGCCCCGCGAGCACGACGGCCAGCATCGGGTCGGCGGCAGCTTCACCGCAGATCCCGACGGGTTTGCCGAGGCGGGCTCCTGCTGTGCCGACCTCGCGCACGAGCCTGAGCACGGCGGGGTGCCACGGGTCCTGGAATCCGGCGACGGAACCCAGCATGCGGTCGGCGGCCATCGTGTACTGCGTGAGGTCGTTCGTGCCGATCGATGCGAAGTCCGCATGCGCGAGGATCCGGTCGGCGAGCAGGGCGCTGGACGGGATCTCGACCATGACGCCGGCGGTCTTGAGGCCGTACTCGCGGGCGAGCGCGGTGAAGTACTCGGTCTCCTCGACGGTCGCGACCATGGGCGCCATGACCCACAGGTCGGCCTCGGTGGCGGCATCCGCCTCTGCCAGAGCGGTCAGCTGCTCGCGCAGGATGTCCTCGCTCGCTCGGAGTGCGCGCAGTCCGCGCAGACCGAGCGCGGGGTTCTCCTCGTGCGCATCGTTGAGGAAGGCCAGCGGCTTGTCGGCACCGGCATCCAGCATCCGCACGACGACCTTCTGGCCGGGGAAGGCCGCGAGCAGCTCGCGGTACGACTCGCGCTGCTGCTCGACGGTCGGCGCCTGGGCCGACGAGAGGAACAGGAACTCGGTGCGGAACAGCCCGACGCCCTCGGCCCCGCGTTCGACGGCATCGGATGCGTCTGCAGGTTTCCCCAGATTCGCCAGCAGCGGGATCAGCGTGCCGTCGGCGAGGGCGCCGGGGGTGAGCGGTGCGGCGTCCGCCGAGCGGCGGGCGGCTGCGCGCTGTTCAGCGCGCGTCTTCTCGTCGTCGGAAGGATCGACGGTCACGATCCCCGCGGCGGCATCGACGATGACACGGGTGCCGGTGACGAGGTCGGATGCTGATGCCGCGCCGACGATCGCGACGATGCCCTTCTCGCGGGCGAGGATCGCCGTGTGCGAGGTGGGTCCGCCGTCGAACGTGACCAGAGCCAGCACCTGATCGAGGTTCAGCAGCGCGGTGTCCGCCGGGGCGAGGTCGCGGGCGACCAGGACGAACGGATGCCCCGGGTCGGGGACCCCTGGCGCATCGACGCCGCGAAGGCGGGCGAGCACTCGCTGGGCGATGTCATCGAGGTCGGCTGCACGCTCTCCGAGGTAGCCCCCGACGGCTTCGAGCGTCGCGCGGAAGCCCGCGAACGCGTCGTGCACGGCCCATTCGGCGGTCGCACCGTCGTCGATGCGGGTGTCGACCTCGTCCTGCAGCGTCGGGTCCTCGGCGATCATCGCCTGCGCTTCGAGCACCTCCTGCGCCGAGCCGCCGGCCGCCTCACCGCGTGCGGTGAGCTCCTGGGCGACTGCGGCGACGGCCTCGCGCACCCGTGCGCGCTCAGCGTCGATGCCCTGGGTGCTGGGGGTGTTCTCGGGAGCGGGCAGCGCCTCGGTCATCCGCACGACGACGCCCTGGGCGACCCCGAGACCGATCCCGACTCCTCTGAGCTCGCTCACGCGCCGGCGTCCTGGTCATGGTCGGTCGTGAGCAGCTCGGTGAGCGTGTCGAGCACGCCTTCGGCGCTGTCGCCCTCGGCGGTCAGCGTGACGTAGTCGCCGTGCTCGATCGCGAGCGCGATCACCCCGAGGATGCTGGCCGCGTTGACCGCCTTGCCCGAGTCCTTCGCGATGGTCACGGGAATCCCCGAGTCCTTGGCGGCCTGCGCGAACAGCTTCGCCGGACGGGCGTGGAGTCCATGGGATGAGCCGATGCGGACGGTGCGGGAGACGGTCATGATGTTCCTTTCGGGGTGTTCCTGGCGTCGGCGACGATCGACCGCGCCAGCGCGAGCGTGCGGGTGCCGTCCCGGTCGGCGAAGACGTCGTCGGGGAGCACTGCCACCCGAGCGGGTGCGGCCCGGCGGATCGCCTCGAGGCGATCGGCGAGATGAGGACCGATGAGGATGAGGTCGTGGTCGCTGCCGGCGACGGACTGCTCCATTCCGGCGGCGGCGTCCCAGTCGAGGCCCGCTTCCGAGGCCGCACGGCGGAGTCGTTGCGCGACGAACGTGCTCGACGCACCGGCGCCGCACACCACGAGGATCTTCATCGATGCTCACCTTTCCTGAGAACAGTCTGGGAAGAGTCGGGGTGCGGTCGCCAACAGGTTCCTTTCCGCCCCTGCGGAACATCGGTTTCGGAGCGGGCCCCCCGCCTTCCTGACATCATGGAAGTCACGTCAGGACAGTGCAGTCGGCACGGAGGAGGGAGCATCATGTCGCGACAGCGCCAGGACCAGCTCCTGTCGTCTCTGCTCCGACAGGAGAAGTGGGTGACGGCAGCGAACCTCGCGGATCAGCTCGGCGTCACCCCGCGCAGCATCCGCTCGTACGTCGCCGCCCTGAATGCGAGGACCGGAGCGGCGGATGCCGTCGAATCGGGCCCGGCCGGGTACCGCGCCGGGTCAGGGGCGCGGAACGCGTTGCGCGCCCGTCAGAGCGGTGAGTCCGCTCCGCGCGACCGCCTGCACGGTCTCGTGCGCACGCTGCTGGATGTGCCGGACGGCGTCGACGTCTTCACCACGGCCGAGGCGCTGCACGTGAGTGAGGCCACTCTCGAAGCCGACCTCGCCCGCGTGCGCGCTTTGATCGACGGCACCGATCTCACCCTCGAGAGAGACCGGGAGATCGTGCGCCTGCGCGGCAACGAGGCGGCACAGCGGCGCCTGCTGTCTCGGCTGGCGCACGACGAGATGGACGCCGCGTCGTTCCACCCCGAGACGTTCCGGCGAGCGCTCGCCGGAGGAGTCATCGCCGCCGATGCCGTCGCACCCTTCAAATCCGAGCTGGTGCGCGAGCTCGGCGAGCAGGGCTACTACGTCAACGAGCTCGCGATCTCCGACGTCCTGCTGCACATCGCCATCGCCGCCGAAAGGGTCGCCGCAGGGCATGCGCTCGAGTCGGGGCCCGCCGGCGCACGCGAGGAGATCCCGCGGGTCGGCGCCGTGATCGCCCGCCTCGCTCAGCAGCACTTCTCTGTCACGCTCGGAGACGGCGACAGCGGCCATCTCGCGTCCCTTGTGCTCACCCGCATCGTGGCACCGGGAGAGGACGCTGCGGGTGATGTCGCCCGCAGCGGCGTCGACCCGCGGGTCGAGGCCGCCGTCCGAGCCGAGATCGCGAGAGCGGCGGAGGACTTCCAGGTCGATCTGGTCGACGAGACGTTCGTGCTGCGCCTCGCCCTGCACGTGCAGAATCTGATGCGGCGAGCCGAGGAGAGCGCTCTGACGCGCAATCCGCTGACCCGTTCGCTCAAGACCTCGTATCCGATGATCTTCGAGGTGGCCGTCTCGATAGCCAGCGGCCTGCACGACCGACTCGGCACGCCGATCCACGACGACGAGATCGCGTACATCGCCATGCACGTCGGCGGCCGCCTCGAGCGCAGCCGCAAGGCGGAGTCGATCCTCACGGCGACCATCGTGTGTCCCGGCTATTACGAGCTCCACGAGCTGCTGCGTTCGAGTGTCGACCGCTCCCTGGGCTCGGCGATCGAGGTGACCAGCGTCATCACCAAGGTCGACCCGGACTGGGCATCGTTCGACACCGATCTGGTGCTCAGCACGATCGAACCGGGGGCGTCGGGAGATCGTTTCGTGCGCATCCAGCCGTTCCTCACTGATGCCGATGTCGATCGGATCCAGCAGGCCGCAGCGCGCGTCAGGCGTGCGCGGCGCCTGACGAGGCTCCGCGCCGAGCTCGCGCGCTACTTCGTCGCCGATGCTTTCGTCTACCCGCTGCCCGATGAGGGCGAGGAGGCGATCATCCGGCGGCTGGGTGGATTGCTCGTCGATGCCGGTCTCATCGGCGACGACTACGTCGACAACACGATCCTCCGCGAACGGATGTCATCGACGGCGTTCACCGATGCCCTCGCGGTGCCCCACGCGCTGCAGATGACCGCGACGCGCACCGCGATCGCGATCGGCGTCGCCGACGGATCGGCGGCCTGGGGTGAGGGGCGCGTGCAGGTGGTCGCCCTCGCCGCCTTCAGCGAGAGCGACCGCGCCGCATTCCAGACGGTGTTCGAGCAGCTCGTCGAGGTGTTCAGCGAACGAGACAGCGTGCAGCGGATCCTCCGCCGAGGCACGACCTTCGAGGCATTCCTCGACGAGCTCGTCGCCGTCATCGACGGCTGACGACCGCGTCAGGCCCGAGGATCCAGCACGCCGGCCAGGGTGTCGAGGACCGATTCGGCATCCGCCGACTCCGCCGTCTCGAGCACCACCGCGTCGCCGGGCGCGAGTGCGAGGTCCATCAGCGCGAGAACGCTGCTGAGGTCCACGACTGCGCCCGACGACGTGCGCAGAGTCACGACGTGCGGGTGCGCCTGCACGAGCCTGACGAGCTCGGCGACGGGGCGCGCGTGCACCCCGTTGTGGGCGCTGATCACGACATGTCTTCTCGGCATGCGGCCTACGAGCGTTCTTCCAGGAGCACGCGCACCGCGGCCTCGAGCTCCGCGACCGTCGCACTCGCCCGCTCCGCAGAGTCGGCGGTGGCGTCGATGTAGACCTTGAGCTTCGGCTCGGTGCCGCTCGGACGCACGATGATGCGCGAGCCGTCTGCGATCCTGTACCGCAGCACATCTCCCGACGGCTGTCCCTCATCGGCGTGCAGCAGATCCTCCGCAGAGGCGATGGCGTGGCCACCGAGCTGCCGCGGCGGAATCGTGCGCAGGGACAGCATCACACTGCCGATGACCGAGAGATCCTGCACGCGCACCGACACCTGTCCGCTGGCGAAGTGGCCGTACGTGTCGCCCAGCTCCGACAGCAGGTCGGCGAGCGACTTCCCGCGCTCATGAGCCTCGGCCGCGAGACCGAGAACCGCGACGGCGGCCGAGATGCCGTCCTTGTCGCGCACGGTCTCGGGGTTCACGAGGTACCCGAGGGCCTCCTCGAACCCGAACACGATGCCGGGGGCGCGGGAGATCCATTTGAAGCCCGTGAGCGTCTCGTGGAAGTCGAGGCCGTGGTGCGCGGCGACGGCGCCGAGGCCGGGGGAGGAGACGAGCGAGCAGGCCAGCGAGGCCCCGGGAGTGCCCGCAGCCGCCCGAGCCGCGCGCGCGCCGAGCAGGAGTCCGACCTCGTTGCCGGTGAGGCGACGCCATCCGCTCTCGGAGGACGCATCGGGGATGGCCACGGCGAGGCGGTCGGCATCCGGATCGTTCGCGATGATGAAGTCCGCCTGCACTCGGCGCGCCCGAGCGAACGACAGGTCCATCGCCCCCGGCTCCTCGGGGTTGGGGAACGACACGGTGCGGAACGTCGCGTCGGGCGTCAGCTGCTCCTCGACGACCATCGGCTGCGGATATCCGGCGGCCGACACGATCTTCGACAGCGTCTCCCAGCCGACCCCGTGCATCGCGGTGTAGACCCAGCGGAGGTCCGATGCGCCCGCAGGCGCAGGCGAGATCGCGGCTGTCGCTGCCACGTACGCCTCGACGACGTCCTCACCCGCCGTCTCGTAGTCGGTGGAGCGAGGCAGGGCCGAGACGTCATCCGCGTCGGCGACCCGCTGGATGTGCGCGGCGATCTCGGCATCCGCCGGTGCGACGATCTGCGAACCCTGGTCGGCGCCGCCCAGATAGACCTTGTAGCCGTTGTCGTTCGGCGGGTTGTGCGATGCCGTCACCATGACGCCGGCGTCCGCCCCCAGGTGGCGCACCGCGAAGGCGAGCACGGGTGTCGGCAGCAGCCTCGGGAGGAGGATCGCTCGCAGACCTGCCCCGGCGAACAGCTCGGCGGAGTCGGTCGCGAACACCCGGGAGTTGCGGCGGCCGTCATAGCCGACGACGACCGTCGGCGTGCGGCCGTGCGACTTCTCGCGCAGGTAGGCGGCGAAACCCGCGGCCGCCTGTGCGACGAGCACGCGGTTCATGCGGTTGCTGCCGGCGCCGAGCGCCCCGCGGAGCCCTGCCGTGCCGAACGCGAGTCTGGCGCCGAAGCGGTCGTCGAGGTCGGCGGCCGCCGCCTCGTCGCCGGAGGCCGCGCGGGTGATGACCGCGGCGAGCTCGTCGCGGGTCTCGTGATCCGGGTCCTGTCTCATCCAGGCGCGCGCCTGCGCCAGGCGCTCGTCGTTCACAGCGCCTCGACCACTCGGGCCAGCAGCGCCGAGATCACGGGCTCGGCCTCGCGGCCGGCTTCGATGACCTCCGCGTGGCTGAGAGGCGTCTTCTGGATGCCTGCTGCGAGGTTCGTGATGAGCGAGAACCCGAGGATCTCCATGCCTGCCTCGCGTGCGGCGATCGCTTCGAGGGCGGTGGACATGCCGACGATGTGGCCGCCGATGTGCTTCGCCATCTGCACCTCGGCCGGCGTCTCGTAGTGCGGGCCGCGGAACTGCGTGTAGACGCCCTCGTCGAGCGAGGGATCGACACTGCGGGCGATGTCACGCAGGCGCGGGGAGTAGAGGTCGGTGAGGTCGATGAAGGTCGCCCCTTCGAGAGGCGAGTCGGCGGTGAGGTTGATGTGGTCGCTGATCAGCACCGGCTGGCCGGGCGTCCACGTCTCGCGGACGCCGCCTGCACCGTTGGTGAGGACCATGATCTTCGCCCCCGTTGCCGCGGCGGTGCGGACCGAGTGCACGACACGGCGGACGCCGTGGCCCTCGTAGTAGTGGGTGCGGGCACCGATGACCAGGACGTTCTTGCCGTCGGGGGTGCGGATGCTGCGGAGGGTCCCGACATGGCCCTCGAGAGCGGGCTTCGAGAATCCGGTCACCTCGGTGGCGGGGATGGTCGCTGTGGTCTCGCCGATGATGTCGGCGGCCTTGCCCCAGCCGCTGCCGAGGGTCAGGGCGATGTCGTGCTTCTCGACTCCGGTCAGGCGCGCGATGTCGGCGGCTGCGTCGGCTGCGACCTCGAACGGGTTCGCGTTCGGGTCGTCGAGGGGGTTGCTGTGTGTTTCGGACATGGATCCACTCTAGGAAGGTGCAGGCTCGGGGGCCAGGATTGCGGAAGAATGGAGATCATGTCTTCCACCCCTTTTGAGCGCACTCAGCGCGTCGCCGTGCTCGGCGGCGGTCCCGGCGGCTACGAGGCGGCGCTCGCCGCCGCCCAGCTCGGAGCCGAGGTGACCCTGGTCGAGCGCGTGGGCGTCGGCGGTGCGGCGGTCCTCACCGACGTCGTGCCCTCGAAGAGCCTGATCGCGACGGCCGATGCGGCCATCGCGATCTCGGAGGCATCCGACCTGGGTGTGCAGTTCTACGCGAAGGGCGAGCACGGCAAGCCGCTGAAGCCCGAGATCGCCATCAACCTCGCCGCCGTCAACAAGCGCCTCATCGCCCTCGCCGGGCAGCAGTCCGAGGACATGCGCTCCGCCCTGCTCGAGGCCGGAGTGCGCATCCTCTCGGGACACGGGCGCCTCGAGGGCCCGAACGCGATCATCGTCTCGACCGGTCACGGCGGCACGGACTTCGACCGCATCGAGGCCGACACGATCATCGTCGCCGTCGGCGCGTCGCCGCGCGAGCTGGACTCGGCGAAGCCCGACGGCAAGCGCATCCTCACCTGGACGCAGCTGTACGACATGAAGGCTCTGCCCGAGCACCTCATCGTCGTCGGATCCGGTGTGACCGGTGCCGAGTTCGCCTCCGCCTACATGAACCTCGGCGCCAAGGTCACCCTGGTGTCCAGCCGCGACCAGGTGCTTCCGGGCGAGGATCAGGATGCCGCGCGCGTGCTCGAGAAGGTCTTCAAGCGCGGTGGCATGACGGTGCTCTCGAAGGCTCGCGCCGAGAAGGTCGAGGTCACGAAGGACGGCGTGACGGCGACGCTGTCGGACGGCCGCACGGTCGACGGCAGCCACTGCCTCATGGCCGTCGGATCGATCCCCAACACCGCGGGCATCGGCCTCGAGGATGCGGGAGTCGAACTCGACGAGAGCGGACACGTCCGCGTCAACCGCGTGGCTCGCACCTCGGTTCCCAACGTCTACGCCGTCGGCGACTGCACGAACTTCTTCCCGTTGGCATCCGTCGCGTCGATGCAGGGCCGCACGGCCGTCTTCCACGCGCTGGGCGACATCGTGATCCCGCTCGAGCTGATCAAGATCACGTCGAACATCTTCACCGCGCCCGAGATCGCGACGGTCGGATACTCCGAGAAGGACGTCGAGGACGGCGTGGCTGACGGGCTCGTCTACAAGCTGCCTCTCGCCGCGAACCCACGGGCCAAGATGATGGGCATCAAGGACGGCTTCGTGAAGCTCATCGCCCGCAAGGGCTCCGGCACCGTGATCGGCGGCGTGATCGTCGGACCGAAGGCATCCGAGCTGATCTACCCGATCGCCGTCGCGGTCGAACGCCGTCTGACGGTCGACCAGGTCTCGCGTGTGTTCGCGGCGTACCCGTCGCTGTCGAGCAGCATCACCGACGCGAGCCGGGCGATGCACCTCGTCAACGCGAAGATCTCGTAGCTCGTCGAGACGGTCGGACCACGGCCGGTACCGTCGTCTGCGAAGACGGTACCGGCGCGAGTCCGGCGGCTCGCCTCAGCGTGCCCAGACGGCCGCGTCGCGGCGATCCTGCGCACGGAAGCTGATGTTGCCCCGATGGGCGATCGCGGACAGCGCATGTGCGATCGCCGTCATCTCGCGCATCGACTGGTGCCATTCGCGCTGCGCCACACGATAGGCGACCTGTGCCTCTCCTGACCACTGCCAGGACAGCGCGTCCGCCGCAGCCTCGAGTCGATCGAGCTCGGCGTCGATCTGCCTCACATGCTCCGAGATCTCGGTGCACGCGGCGTCCAGCTGGTCGTGCTCGATCGAGATGATTCGACTGTCCATCTCACTCCCCTCAGAAGTCCTTCTGCGATGTGCAGGTCAGTGTGCCGTCGAGTGTCGCCGACGTCTCGAGTTCGGCCGGATACCCCTCGGCGGACGTGCCGATTCGGGCTTCGGCGTTGTCGAACGTCACCCCGCCGTCATGCTCGAACGCGTCCGTCGTCAGCAGCCACCGGTCGTCTCCGAGGCTGATCCAGGTGGTCGCGTCCGAGGCACCGGTGATGGACGCGGTGAACGCCGAGAGCTCGCCGACGCGGTCCTGCGCGCTGGATGCGGTGAATCGATCGCCTGAGGTGACGCACTGCAGATCTGAAACCGAGACGGTCTGTCCTTCGCCCTCTTCGAACTGCACGGTCAGCGTGGATTCCGCGGAAGACGAGCAGCTGCTGAGCAGGATCGCGGCGAGTGCCGTGCCGACGACCGCGAGCGCGCGCTCACCGCGCACGGTCGTCACCCGAACCGGTCGTGTCGGAGCGGTCGCCCGGTCCGTACAGGAAGGCCGTTCGCACGGCTTCTCGCTGCTCGTCGTCCATATCGGCGAGGGCGGCCTTGAGCAGGCGGCCCGCCTCTTCCATCCGTGCGGCGAATGCCGGGGTCTGGGCGACGTCGCGGAGCGTCGCGCGTCCGGCGAGCGCCGCCTGAGCGCGATTGCGCACCGATTCGTCCATCTGCGGATCGCGGCTCAGGCGTGCGAGCAGTTCGCGGGCGCGGAGGTCGAGGGGACTTCCGGCCTGAGCGGTGCCGAGCACGCGGGGCTGGCCGGGGACTTCTCCTTCGGGAGAGATCGAGGGGTCGTCCATCATCAGTTCACCTGCGCATTGTCGTATCCGACGGGGAGGGGGAGGTCGGTGCCGCCCGCGAGCAGCGAGCTCAGCACTCCCACCGAGGCGTTCAGCGCGTCGAAGAAGGTCAGCACGGACTGCACGGTGTCGTAGGCGGACTTGGCGAGCCACAGGGCGTATCCGATCTCGATGCCACCGCAGAGGTAGCCGAGGATTCCACCGACGACCGTCTCGATCGTCACTGTGCCCGCCGCGATGCAGACGGCGGCCACGAGTGCGGCGTCGAGGATCTTCGAGAAGATGCCGCTCACCAGTGCAGCCGTGCTGATCATGCCCCGCGCCACCATCTCGAACTCCGGTCCGAGCTCGGCGATCTTGGTGCCCGCCTCGCGGAGGAGCTCCGCGAGGTCGGTGAAGAACGCGTTCGCGGCTGTCGCCGCTTCCCCAGTCCAGGATCCGGCGGTCACGGCCATCTCGTAGGCCACGTTGTCGCCCTGGGTGCCGGTGTAGGCGCCGAGCTTCCGGAGCGAGTCCGAGACTTCGTACAGCTTGTTCCAATCGCCGCTGAAGTTCTTGGAGATGACGTCGAGGTAGTTCCAGTCGAAGATCCAGTCCAGCACCTGGGCCAGCACCGACGACGGGCTCAGCCAGTCGGTCGTGAGGATGGTGGAGACCAGATCCTCCGGAGTCTCCGTGGCCGGAGGGGACAGCTCGTCCACTGCGTTGTGGGGCGAACCGGACGACGCATCGTCCGCCGATGTCGTGGCACCGCTGCCGCCCCCGCCGGGATAGTTCCGGTCGAGGTCGGCTTCGATCGCGTCGTCGAGTTCGAGTGATCGGGTCGCCGTGCCCTGCAGCTCGGTCGCGGATGCCGTCAGCGCGGTGTTCAGTGCGCCGAAGTAGCTGTTGAGCGCCTCCACCGTCTCATTGGCCGCGAACAGAGCCTTCGAATAGACGAAAGAAGTGTCGAGGTACTCGAGCGTGATGTGGTCGGAGGCGTAGGTCGTGGCTGTGGCCGTCGATCCGGAATCGTCGGTCAGTGCGCCGGCGTGCGCCGTGAGTCGCGCGGGGTCGATCCGATACATGCGATCCTTCCTCGGTGGTGGTCCGGCGATCAGCCTACTTCGAATGCGCTGCGATAATGGTGGCCATGCGAACTGCCCTCGTCGAACCGCCGCTCCTCGTCGCGGAGGGGCAGCCGTGACGGATTCGTTCGCATCGCCACGGTTGCAGGGATGGCCGGCGAAGTGGGGCGAACGTCGCCCCCGACGCAACACCGGCATGCTCTGGCTCGGCGTGGTCCTCTTCGCCGCCGCGGCCGCCATGGTCGGATTCTCCGGCGGCGCCGCCGGGCCGCTGTGGTCGGGGGCGTTCGTCGCGCTGTTCGGTCTCACGGCCCTCGCCGTCGCTGCCCGCAGGCCTTTCGCCGCGGGGAGCGCGCGTCTGGTCGACGCGGCGACGCTGACGCGAGGGCGGATAGGAAGCCCTGATGCACGCGTGCACTTCGTGCCGGAGCGGCGCCCGGGCGTCGTCACGCTGATGCTGTGCGTCGTGTGGGCCATCGTGCTCACGGCCGCGACGATCGTGGCGGTCGGGATCGGGCTGACCGGCCGACCGGAGGCCTTCCTCGGCGTGGCGGTGCTCGCGGCGACCGCCGCGCTGTTCGTCTACACGGCGGTGCGCGCGGCCATCACGCAATACCGCTCCGATTCCTTCGGCCGTCGACCGATGGGGATGGGCATCGGCCATGACGGGGTGCTCCTGATGCGTGCCACCGAGACCCTGTACGTGCCGTGGAGCGCGATCCGGCGCGTGGAGCCGGACACGACCGAACCCCGTCGAGGAATGGATGAGCTCCCGCTGATCCGACTCCGCGTGGACCCCGGTCGCGTGACCGCGTCCGACGGGATGCGTGTTCCCGCCACGGTCACCGTGGCCCCGGCGATGCTGAAGACGCATCCGCAGGTCGTCTGGTCGGCGCTGCGTGAGTTCCACGATTCGCCGGCGGCACGCGCCGCCCTCGGCACACCGACGGGGCAGGGGCTGTTCGACGAGTGGTGCGCGACCGCCCCTGCGGACTGAGGGAACGACGAAGGCCCCCGCCTCGAGGCGGGGGCCTTCGTCATGATGCGTGCGGTCAGCTGATCGTGAGGAGCTGGTGCCCGGCCGAGACCGTCGCACCGGCGACCGCGCTGATGTTCGCGATCGTGCCGTCCTTGTGGGCCTGCAGTGGCTGCTCCATCTTCATCGCCTCGAGCACGACGACGAGGTCGCCCTTGACGACCTGCTGCCCCTCCTCGACGGCGATCTTGACGACGGTGGCCTGCATGGGCGACTTCACGGCGTCGCCGGAAGCACCGGCGCTGACGGAGGTGGCGTGGCTGCGACGGGACGGCGGCACGGCGGCCGGTCGTCCGGCGGTGCCTGCGGCTACAGCGACGCGGTCCGGAAGGCTGACCTCGAGGCGCTTGCCTGCGACCTCGACCACCACGGTGTGGCGGTTCTCGGCGGACGCGGGAGACTCGAGCTCGCCGTCCCACGCCGGGATGTCGTTCTCGAACTCGGTCTCGATCCAGCGTGTGAAGATGCCGAACTCGCCGTTCTCCGCGGTGAAGGCGGGGTCGCGGACGACCTTGCGGTGGAACGGGATCACGGTCGGGAGGCCGGCGACCTCGAACTCGTCGAGCGCCCGGCGCGACCGCTCCAGAGCCTCGGCGCGGTCCTTGCCCGTGACGATGATCTTCGCGAGCAGCGAGTCGAATGCTCCCGAGACCGAGTCGCCCGCGGTGACGCCGGAGTCGAGCCGGATGCCGGGGCCGCCGAAGGTCTTGAAGACGTGGATCGGACCCGGCTGGGGGAGGAACCCGCGACCGGGGTCTTCGCCGTTGATCCGGAACTCGATTGAGTGGCCGGTCGGCTTCGGGTCGTCGTAGTCGATGGTGCCGCCGGCGGCGATGCGGAACTGCTCCCGCACCAGGTCGATGCCGGTGACCTCTTCGGAGACGGGGTGCTCGACCTGCAGGCGGGTGTTGACCTCGAGGAACGACACGGTGCCGTCGGCGCCGATCAGGAACTCGCAGGTTCCTGCGCCGACGTAGCCGACCTCCTTGAGAATGGCTTTGGAGGCCGAGTAGAGCAGGTCGTTCTGCTCGTCCGTGAGGAACGGAGCCGGTGCCTCCTCGACGAGCTTCTGGTGGCGCCGCTGCAGCGAGCAGTCACGCGTCGAGATCACGACGACGTTGCCCTCCGCGTCAGCGAGGCACTGGGTCTCGACGTGGCGGGGCTTGTCGAGGTACTTCTCGACGAAGCACTCTCCACGACCGAACGCCGCGACGGCCTCACGGGTGGCCGACTCGAACAGCTCGGCGACCTCGTCGAGCTCACGGGCGACCTTGAGGCCGCGGCCTCCACCGCCGTACGCGGCCTTGATCGCGATCGGCAGACCGAACTCCTGGGCGAACGCGATGACCTCGTCCGCTCCGGCGACCGGGCCCGGCGTGCCGGGGGCGAGGGGAGCGCCCACCTTCTCGGCGACATGACGGGCGGTGACCTTGTCGCCGAGCGCCTCGATGGCCTCGGGGGAGGGGCCGATCCAGGTCATGCCTGCACCGATGATGGCGCGGGCGAACTCGGCGTTCTCGGCGAGGAAGCCGTACCCGGGGTGCACGGCATCTGCGCCGGCACGGCGGGCGATCGAGAGGATCTTCTCGATCTGCAGGTAGGTCTCGGCGCTCGTGGCACCGCCGAGGGCGTAAGCCTCGTCGGCGAGGCGGGTGTGCAGAGCGTCCCGGTCCTGGTCGGCGTACACGGCGACCGAGGCGATCCCCGAGTCGCGAGCGGCACGGATGATGCGGACGGCGATCTCGCCGCGGTTGGCGATGAGCACCTTGGCGATATCAGGCATGCTTGCCAGCCTAGCGAGAAGGGTGGCGTTCGCTTTGACGACTCTCCACAAGAAAGAGGGAGAAACGTCGACGAGACTCTACGACCAGAGGTCGGTCCACGTCACGTCGAGATCCGCAGCGAGGCGGCGCACGGTCGAGAGCGACATCCCGACCACCGTCGACGGGTCTCCGTCGACGCGCGTGATGAAGGCTCCGCCCAGGCTGTCGACCGTGAATGCGCCGGCGACGAGCAGAGGCTCGCCGGAGGCGACGTAGGCCGCGATCTCGGCATCCGTGATGTCCTCGGCGAAGGTCACCGAAGCCTCCGCCGTCGCGGTGGCCTCGACCGGAGCGGAGCCGGGGGAGACCCGGAAGACCGAGTGGCCCGAGTGCAGGATCCCGGTGGCGCCGCGCATCTCCTGCCAGCGCCTCGTCGCCTCCTCCGCCGTGTAGGGCTTGCCGTAGACACGACCGCCGATCTCGAACATCGAGTCCCCGCCGATCACGATGCCGTCGAACGACCCGTCCTCCGCGAGCCGCTGGGCGACATCCGCGGCCTTCGCACGGGCGAGCAGCAGCACGAGCTCGGCCGGCGCGAGCTCGGCGCCGCGTTCGGCAGCGGCAGTGGCGGCGACCGCATCCTCATCCACGCCGGGCGACTGGGTCAGCGGTTCGATGCCGGCCTGTCGCAGCAGCATGAGACGGGCGGGAGAGGTGGAGGCGAGGCAGACGCGCATGTTCACCACCGTATCCTCGAAGGATGACTTCCTCCCCAGCCCTGCTCGATCTGGACATCACCGGCATCGCGCACGGCGGCACGTTCATCGCCCGACACGAAGGTCGCGTCGTCTTCGTCTCCGACGCCATCCCCGGTGAGCGGGTCCGCGCGCGCCTGACTGAGGATTCGACCGGAGAGTCGAAGAGCTTCTGGCGCGCGGAGACGGTCGAGGTCCTCGAGGCTTCGCCGCACCGCCGACCGCACGTCTGGGCGGAGGCCGACGTCTCTCGCGCCCCGGAGGATCGGCCGGGTGGTGCCGACCTCGGGCACATCGACCTCGCGCAGCAGCGCGTGCTGAAGCGTCAGGTGCTGACCGAGGCGCTCGATCGCTTCGCCGGTCCCGGACTCGAGGCCCCCGAGATCGAAGCCGTCGACTCCACCGACGGCACCGGGTGGCGCACGAGGGTCACCCTGCACGTCGACGACGAGGGCCGGGTCGGGCCCTATGCCGCGCGCAGCCACCGCGTGATCCCGGTCAGCTCCCACCCGCTCGCCCGCCCGGCGGTCGCGAAGGCGGCGCTGCGCCTCGCCGGCGGCGACGCAGGAAGCGTCGACCTCGTCGAACCCGGCGACGGCGAGGTGCGGGTCATCCGCCGAGACCGCCTCGACGAGCGCCCGGCGCGGGGCCAGCATCGTCGCCCCGCCCCCGAGGTCGTCTACGAGCAGGTGGGTGACCGTCGGTTCCAGGTCGACGCCGGTGGATTCTGGCAGGTGCACCCCCGTGCCGCCTCGGTGCTCGACGGCGCCGTCTACGGAATCCTCGACGGCCATGTCGACCCCGAGAAGAAGCACTTCGATCTCTACGGGGGAGTCGGGCTCTTCGCCGCGTCGCTCGCGGATCTCGGCGGCACCGACATCGTCACGGTCGAGTCGAGCCGACGAGCGACCCTTCACGCGCAGCAGAACCTCGCGCCCCTCGCAGTGGATGCCGTGACGGCGAGAGTCGACCGCTATCTCGCCGGTGTCCCCGCGGGTACGCGCGCAGGAGCCGTCGTCCTCGATCCGCCGCGTGCGGGCGCCGGCCGCGCCGTGGTCGACGCTCTCGACACGCTCGCCCCCGAAGCCATCGCCTACGTCGCGTGCGACCCCGTCGCGCTCGCCCGTGACCTCGGCACCTTCCGTGCGCATGGGTGGAACGTGGGGACTCTGCGAGGGTTCGATCTGTTCCCGCACTCGCACCACTTCGAGGTCGTCGCGCTGCTCACTCGGTGACCGGTGATCTGCGGACGCTGACTACTCAGTAGGCTGGGCGGATGAGCAGGGTCGCACTCATCGACGATCACGAATCCGTCCGTCTCGGTCTCGAGGCGGCGTGCGCTCGTGACGGAGCGCAGACCGTCGTCTTCTCCGGCAGCACGGTCGTGTCGTATCTCGAGTGGAGGTCGGCGACGTCATCGCAGCCGGCCGACGTGGTGGTGCTCGACCTGACTCTCGGCGACGGCACCACGGTGACGGAGAACGTCCGCTCGCTCGTCGCAGACGGCGCGAGCGTCGTGATCCACAGCGTCGCCGATCGACCGGCGGCCGTGCGCGAGGCGCTCGCCGCCGGTGCGGCGGGCGTCGTGAGCAAGTCCTCGGCGCTCGACGACGTGCTGGACGCCATCCGCACCGTCGCCCAGGGCGAGGCGCTCAACAACGTCGAGTGGGCGAGCGCCGTCGACGGGGATCGCGACTTCGCCGATGCCCAGCTGTCGACCCGAGAGCGAGAGGTCTTGCGGCTCTATGCGGCCGGCCTGCCGCTGAAGGCTGTGGCCGAGCGACTCGGCGTGGCCTACTCGACCGCGAAGGAGAACATCACTCGCATCCGGGTCAAGTACGTGGAGGTCGGCCGACCGGCACCGACGAAGGTCGACCTTCTGCGCCGCGCGATGGAGGATGGGATCGTCGCCGCAGACGGGGCGCCGAGTGGCCGCTGATCCGCTCAGCATCCGCGAGGCCTGGAGCAAGATCCCTTCTCCCGGCAGCGTGGAGACCGAGTTCGAGCGCTTCACCGGCAAGCGCATGGAGCGCATCCTCGCCACTGTCGTCGCGATCGGATCGGGCGTTCTCGGAGCGCAGGCGCTGATCGCGGGCATCACCACCACATCGGGGGCGGATGCTGCGCGCATCACGATCCTGCTCGTGGTCTTCATTCCGCTGATCGTGATGCTCATCGCGTGCGTCATCGGCCGTGGTGTCAGGACGGCGTCGGGGGCGTTCGCGATCGTCTACACGGTCGCGCTCGGTGCGTGGCCGAGTTTCGTCGACCCGGTGGGAGAGGCGGCCGACCAGCCATGGATCTTCTTCCTCGTCAACGTGGGCGTCGTGGCCGCCATGCTCGCATTCCCGCTCTGGCTCCAGTTCGCCTGGGCATTGTGTCTGCCGTTCGTCTACGGCTACGTCCGTCTCGTCGAGGGCGACTTCTCGCGTGACTTCTGGGTGACGACGGCCTTCGACGTGTCGTTCACGCTGATTCTCGGTTTCGTCATCATCGCGCTCGGGTGGATGTTCCGTTCGGTCGCCGCCGGCGTCGACGAGGCTCGCGCGCGGGCGGTCGCGTCGTATGCGGGGGCAGCGGCCGCGGCCGCGGCAGAAGAGGAGCGCGCGGCCATGTCGGCACTCATGCATGACAGCGTTCTCGCGGCACTGATCGCCGCCGAGCGAGCGGAGGGAGAGCGCGCGCAGGACCTCGCCGTGGGTATGGCGCGCGAGGCTCTCACCCGGCTGGCGAACACGGAGGCCGCAGTCGCTCAGGAGGGGAGCGATGAACCTGTGGGTGCGGCACAGATCGTCGTCGAGCTCCGCAGAGCGCTCTCGGAGCTCGGGGCGGATGCGATCGTCGAGGAACGAGGCGGGATCGGCCTGATCCCCGGACGCGCCGCGAGAGCGCTCGTGCTCGCTGCCAGGCAGGCGCTCGGCAACGCCGTCACCCACGCGGGCGGGCGCGGCCTGCACATCCTCGTGGAGGGCCGAGGTGACGAGGGCATCACCGTGACGATCTCGGACACGGGGCCGGGGTTCGATCTTCGGGCGATCGGTGCCGACCGCCTCGGAATCAGAGCATCGATCTTCGCGCGCATGGCCGGAGTGGCCGGCACCGCAGAGATCGACTCGAGCGAGTGCGGCACCACTGTCACTCTCGGCTGGGAGCGTCCATGAACCGCACGGTGCGCAGCGTCGCGACCTCACTCGCTGTCGGCTTCGCGATGTACTTCGCCGCCAGAGGCGTCTGGTGGATCGAGCAGCCCTCCGCACCGCTGCTGATGGTCGCGGCGATCGCCCTCTATCTCGTCGTCGTCAACGTCGCGATCCTCTGGGACTCGGCGATCTCGGTGCGCATGCCTCTCTGGGCGGCGCTGGCGACCCTGGTCTCGAGCATCCTGATCCCGGTGCTCGTGACGCTGTCTCTCGATCCGCTGACACGCACGGCGCCGTTCGCGACCTGGTACATCGGTGCCCTCGGTCTGATGGGCGTCGTGTGCATCGTGCGGCGTCGCTTCGTCATCGGCTGGCTGGTGGTGGCCGTCCTCGTCGCCACCTCGTCGGCGTATCTGGGCTTCTTCGTCGCACTGTCGCTCGGTCTCGTCGGCTCGCTCATGTGGGTCGTGATCGCTCACCTGCTCGTGATCTTCTGGGACAGAGCCGTCCGCGACACCGAGCGTCTCGCGGGAATCCAGCAGGCGGTGTCTGCGTGGCACGCGACCCAGCAGGTGCGCCAGAAGGAACGTCGCCTGCGCACGCAGTTCGCGCTCGCGGTCGCCGGGCCCGTGCTCAGCCGCACGGTCGCCTCTCGCGGCGCGCTGAACGACGAGGAACGTCTGCAGGCGCGCCTGGCCGAGGGACGGCTCCGCGACGAGCTGCGCGGCGCGGATCTGCTCAACGACGCGGTACGTGATGCGATCGAGGACGCGCGTCGCCGGGGTGCCGTGGTCACGGTCTTCGATGAGGGCGGCCTGGCAGATGTCGACGAGAAGAGGCGCGCGGCGATCCGCGACGAGCTCGCGCGAGTGCTGCGCGATGCCGATGCGGAGCGGTGGATCATCCGGGCGGCTCAGGATCCTCTCACCGCCGTGACGATCGTCGGTCGGGCAGGTGCAGGCGGACAGAGCGACGACGATGCCGTCGACGTGTGGCACGAGATACCCCGAGACGCGCCGGAGGGCTGACACACGGCCCTGCCCTCGGCTCTGGCCGGGGGAGGGAGGTCAGAGTCGAGGTCAGACAGAGTGGGCGAGGGGCGGCGAATCCGCCTGCCCCTCGCCAAGCGGACAAGTTACCCGAAAACCGTCCGCTGGTGGCCGGTCTGCGTCTATCTACCCTGGGACAGAGAGACCAGCCGAACGCTGAGCGTCCTAATCAGTTTCGCGGTTAGTCAAGTCGTTGTCTGTAGGTATTTTGGGGGACACGGATGCGGCCCCGGTGCGAGAAGATGGGGCATGGGAATGCGTCGAGGAACAAACCTCCCCCGTATGGGCGACTTCAATCAGTCGGTCATCCTCGAGGCCATCCGCCGGTCGGGTGAAGGACTCAGCCGGATCGAACTCGTCGAGGCGACCGGTCTCTCCGCGCAGACGATCACCAACATCACCCGGCGTCTTCTCGACGAGGGGCTCATCGCCGAAGCAGGGCGGACCATCAACGGGCCGGGCAAACCGCGCGTCACGCTGCGCCTGGTGGCGGAGAGTCGCTTCTCGGTCGGCGTGCATCTCGATCCGGCTGTGATCACGTTCGTGCTGCTGAACATGACCGGCGAGGCGGTCGGTCGGAGGGTCGTGCGCACTCAGGACCGAGATCCGAGCCGTATCGTCGAGACGATGGCGAAGACGATCGAGATCCTGATCGACGAAGCGGGCATCGATCGGGATCTGGTCGCGGGAGTCGGAGTCGCCGCTCCCGGCCCGCTCGACGCCGCGAAGGGTACCGTGATCGACCCTCCGAAGCTCGACGGGTGGCACCGTGTTCCGCTGCGCTCGGTGCTCGCGGAGGCGACGGGTTTCGAGGTCACGCTTGAGAAGGACACCACCGCTGCCGCGGTGGGGGAGCTGTGGACGGGAGATGCGACGTCTGAGGGGTCTTTTCTCTTCGTGTACCTCGGCACGGGGCTGGGAGCAGCCGCCGCGCGCGACGGCGGCGTGGTTGCCGGCAGCACCCACAACTTCGGTGAGATCGGCCACATCATGGTCGACCCGGAGGGGCCGCCGTGCGCGTGCGGCTCGCGCGGCTGCGTAGAGGTGGTGTGCACTCCGCAGGCGATCGTCGAGCAGGCCGAGGCGGCGGGAGTGTTCGACGATGAGCCTCAGGGCGGAGGCGCGAACGAGGTCGACGAGCGGTTCCTGCGCCTGTGCGAGCGGGCCTCGGCAGGGGAGCTGCCGGCGCTCGGCGTGCTGCGTCGTTCTGCCGGTCATCTCGCGGTGCTGATCTCGGTGCTCACGAACGTGCTCGACGTCGATCGCGTCGTCCTCGGGGGCCCGTTCTGGGGGCCGCTCTCCGATGTCTACCTTCGTGAGATCCCCGAGCCGTTGCACCGGAGGAGCGCGACTCGCGCAGTGCGCACACTGACCGTCGACGGTGCCGTCGTCGGAGACGACGTCGGTGCGGTGGGCGCGGCCTGTGTCGTGCTCGACGCCGTTCTCACACCCCGGGCCTCGGATCTCTACCTGGAGGACTGAACGCCGCCTCGCGATTCACATACCGGTATATCGGTTAGACCCCCAGGGCTATAACTCCATTCGATGTACTATCGAAGAGATGCGCCATCTGGGGTTACAAGGTGCCAGGGGCGACGGCCCCGCATCATCGGAGGGTCGTCTGCGTGGCCCGGTAGCTGGGGGGCTCCGGGCCTCGCAGGCACTCCGTGCCCGTGTTGCGGTCAGCCGGTGAAGCGGCCCCACGGGATGTCGCGTCGCAGCGGACGTCGCAGCGGTCGCTGCGTGCGGGCCCATGCCGACACGCGAGGCTCGTCTGCCACGGCCTCGGAAGCCTCCTGGGCGTAGGCGTCGCTCACCACCGCGATGAGAGCGGCGAGCTCCTCCTCGGTGGCGGCGCCCCGAGTGATCTGCATCGTGGGCGGCTGGTGTTCCGCCGGCGTCGCGTCCCGCGTTGCCCCGATGGTCACAGCGGAATGTTCCCATGCTTCTTGGGCGGCAGCTCGGCGCGCTTCCCGCGGAGGGCGCGCAGCGCCTTGGCGATCGAGACCCGGGTGTTCGCGGGCTCGATGATGCCGTCGATCTCGCCGCGCTCCGCGGCGAGGAAGGGCGAGGTCACGCTGTAGGTGTACTCGTTGGCGAGGCGTGTGCGCACGGCGGCGACGTCCTCGCCGGCTTCCTCGGCACGCTTGATCTCGCCGCGGTAGAGGATGTTGACCGCACCCTGACCGCCCATCACGGCGATCTCCGCCGTGGGCCAGGCGAGGTTGACATCCGCACCGAGCTGCTTCGAGCCCATCACGATGTAGGCCCCGCCGTAGGCCTTGCGGAGGATGACCGTGACCAGAGGAACCGTCGCCTCGGCGTACGCGTAGATGAGCTTCGCGCCGCGGCGGATGACGCCGGTCCACTCCTGGTCGGTGCCCGGCAGGTACCCGGGCACGTCGACGAGCGTGACGATCGGGATCGAGAACGCGTCGCAGAATCGCACGAACCGGCTGGCCTTCTCGCCCGCCTCGATGTTCAGGGTTCCGGCCATCTGCGACGGCTGGTTGGCGATGATGCCGACGGAGCGGCCCTCGACGCGTCCGAAGCCGATCACGATGTTCGGTGCGAAGAGCGGCTGGACCTCGATGAAGTCGCCCGCGTCGACGACGTGCTCGATCACGGTGTGGATGTCGTACGGCTGGTTGGCGGAGTCGGGGATGATCGTGTTCAGCGAGCGATCGGCATCCGTCGTCTCCCACTCGAAGCCGCTCTCGTAAGCCGGGATCTCCGCCATGTTGTTGTCGGGGAGGAACCCGAGCAGCGTGCGAGCGTAGTCGATCGCGTCGTCCTCGTCTTCGGCGAGGTAGTGGGCGACACCCGAGCGGGTGTTGTGCGTGAGGGCTCCTCCGAGCTCTTCCATGCCGACGTCCTCGCCGGTCACCGTCTTGATGACGTCGGGGCCGGTGACGAACATCTGGCTGGTCTTGTCGACCATGATCACGAAGTCCGTCAGCGCCGGGCCGTACACGGCGCCGCCGGCTGCGGGGCCCATGATGAGTGAGATCTGCGGGATGACGCCCGACGAACGGGTGTTCAGACGGAAGATCTCACCGTACTTGCTGAGCGCGAGCACGCCCTCCTGGATGCGGGCTCCGCCCGAATCGAGGATGCCGATGATCGGCATGCCGCCGGACAGCGCGAACTCCATGATCTTGATGATCTTGTCGCCCGAGACCTCGCCCAGAGAGCCGCCGAACGTGGTGAAGTCCTGCGAGTACACGGCCACGGTGCGTCCGTGGATCGTGCCGACGCCCGTGACGACCGAGTCGCCGTACGGGCGATTGCGATCCATGCCGAACGAGGTCGTGCGGTGTCGGACGTACTCGTCGAACTCGACGAAGCTCCCTGGATCGACGAGCAGTTCGATGCGCTCGCGGGCGGTCATCTTGCCCTTGGCGTGCTGCTTCTCCTGCGCGACCTTCTCAGCGTCGACAACGGCTTCGTTGTAGCGAGCGCGGAGGTCTGCGATCCTGCCGGCGGTGGTCGAGAGTTCGGGCTTGTCCGTCACGGATTCCACCCTATCGTCGGGTCGGCCTCGTCCGTTGGATGCTCGCCACAACGGGTCGCCGGATCCTTTGGCTGCTGTCGTGCAGTCGGCGCAGGCTGCGGCGGATGCCGAATCGCGTCAGTCCTGGACGACGTCCGACCTGCCGGATCCGAGCTCGCCCGGAAGATCGTGAGTTCCCGACGGGCCGATCTCGTCGGCGCCGCTCTTGCGGCCACGACCGACGGATGCGATCTTCCGTCCTGCCCAGCCCACACCGCGTGCCGCCGATCCGGCCGCACCCGCGACGGCGCCGCCGACGAACTGCGCGCCGTGCAGCATCCGCAGTTCGAGCTTCTCTGCCCCGTCGACCGGCTCGAGCTCGAGGGGCAGGTCCATCGGGGCGGCGCCGAAGGCATGATGCGATGTCGTGAGGACGCGGCGTCCGAGGATGTGGTTGCCCGCGCCACCCACGGCGGCACCGACTCCGAACGGCAGCGCCTTGCCGATGAAGGATGCTCCGCCCTTCGCGGCGAACTGCTTCACGAACCGGGTCTTGAGCTGGTCGACCAGCGGTCCGACAGCGGCCCGAGGAAGCGACTTGGTCACCGTCTCACCCCAGTACGACGATCGCGTGCCGCCGCGACCCGTCGCCTGTCCTGCCAGCTGTCCGACCAGCGCCACGCCCTCTTTGCCGAGCATCAGGGTCATGACCAGTGCCCTGGCCCTGTCGGGGTTGGAGACCGCGATCCCATGGACCTCGGCGACCGACTGCGCGAACAGTGCGGTCGATTCGACGAACCCCACGGTCTCGACCCCTGAGAGGGCGAGGGTGATGCCTGTGCCGATCCCGGGAACGACGGCGGTCGCGCCGACGGCGGCACCGCCGGTCGTGACAGCCGCGAGGTAGCGACGCTCGAGGATGCGGATGATCTGCTCGGGCGACGCGTGCGGGTTCCTCAGGCGGATGCTGCGGATATGCGCGAGCACGAGAGGGCGCTGGATGGCGAGAACGCGATCGAGTCCTCGGACCATCAGCGGGTGCTCCGCGGAGCCCACCGGCGGCACCCCCTTGTCCCACGCGGCGTCGTCGGGGAGGGAGTGGATCTTGTGCACCTTGGGGGCCATGGAACGATCCTAGGAACCCAGACCGCGAAAACGCCGAAAGCCCGGCTCCCCTTGACGGAGCCGGGCTTTCGTGGAAGCGATCAGACGAACAGGTTCGCCCGCTCGAGGTCTTCGGCGAAGTCGACCTCGACCGCGTACAGGTCGGAGACGTCCATCGGCTCGAGAAGGAGTCCGTCCTCCGCGATCGAGAGCTCGAGGCCGCGTTCGAAATAGTCCTGATCCTCGACCCGCTGCAGCTGACGCATGAACGCCTTCTTGTTCGCGGACGAGATGTAGTTGATGCCCACAGCCTCGCCGAGGCCGCCCTTGACGGTCTTGGAGAGCTCGTTGATGAAGCCCTCGGCGGTGACCGTGTACTTCACCTCTTCGTCGCTGACCTTGGAGGTGTTGACGGTGACGAACGACTGGTCGCGCTCGATGTAGGCGGCCGCCCGACCCAGGATCATCGGGTCGAAGACCACGTCGCCGTTCATCCAGAGCACGCCGGACTTGCCCGTGGCGCTGAGGGCGCGCAGCAGGCTCTTCGAGGTGTTGGTCTCGTCGTAGCGCTCGTTGTGCACGTAGTTGACGTTCGGGAATGCTTCGATGATGGTCTCGGCGCGGTATCCGACGACGGCGGTGATGCGGGCGTCCGATCCGAAGGCGGCGCGGATGTTGTCGTGCTGCTGGCCCATGATCGTGCGGCCGTCGCTCAGCTCCGTGAGCGGCTTCGGCAGCGCACGGCCCAGGCGCGAGCCCATGCCTGCTGCGAGGATGACTGTCTGAAGAGTCACGAGTGCTCCTAAAGGAAGTATGTGTTCACGGTCGGTTCACCGACCAGACACTTCGTCGTGCCGAGAGTCATGCTAGCGATCAAGCCTGGGAAGCCCCGGGGGTTGAGGTCGCTGTTGCCAATTCGTGATCCAGTACACACCCAACACTCAGATTCGTCCAGATCGGGGCGACGAGAGGTCGGTCTGACGATCCGAAGGGCGATTTGTTGCGGTGACCCGAAGAAAGTCGGCACCCGTTGATACCGTAGGACGGTGACTGCTTCTTCCTCCGACGACCGCACCGATCAGGTGGCTGACGCCGCGCCCGCCGCCCCGAAGAAGACTCCCGCCCGCAAGGCCCCCGCGAAGAAGACGACCGGCACACGTGCTCCGTCGAAGGCAGCAGCCGACAAGGCCGCGCCGACCGTCGAGGTGGTCGCCGAGCCGGCGCTGAAGATCGACCGGAGCTCCGCAAGCTCCGGTCCGCGATCCGCAGGATCGAAGAAGACGACGACCGCTGCGGCGCGCGCGGCCGCAGCCAAGAACTCGACGCGCGACACGACGGCTCGTGCGGCTGCGGCGAAGTCCGCTTCGGCACGTTCCGCAGCGAGCACGGCGACGGCAGCCAAGACCGCCGCTGCCAAGGCCGCCGCTGCGAAGACCCCCGCTGAGAAGACGGCTGCCTCGAAGACCGCTGCCTCAGGCACGTCGAACACGTCGGCCGCGAAGACCGCCGCCGCGAAGACCGCCGCCGCCAAGGCGGCCTCAGAGAAGAGCGCTGCGGCGAAGTCGGCGGCGCGCACCTCTGCCGCGAGAACAGCAGCGGCGAAGACTGCGGCAGCGAAGGCGGCGGCAGCGAAGGCGGCCGCTGCCAAGGCGGCTGCGACGAAGGAGTCGGCAGCCGAGGCTGAGAACACTGCGGCGATCCAGGCCGTCGCTGTGGACGCAACGGGGGCTGATGTGACCACGGCCGACGCGGATGCCCGCGAGCTCGGCGTCGCTGAGTCAGAAATGACGGGCGAGGCTCTCGAAGAGAATGCCGCTGTCGAGACGCACATCGAGACGCCCTCGCTGCCGCTGACGACCGAGGCGGCGGCATCCTCCGACGCGCTCGCCGTCGAGAGCGAAGACGATGCGACGTCCGCGCCCGTCGAGTCGACTCCGAGCACGCGATCCGCAGAGGAAGCGTCGGCCGACCCTGCCCTCGACACGTCACCGGTCGAAGGCGCCACGGCGGAAGCCGAGCCGGTCATCGAGTCCGCTGAGGAGCCGACCGTCGACGAGAACGCGACATCCGAGTTCGTCGACGCCGTGTCCGATATGGATGAGACGGATGAGGCCGTCAGCGGAATCGAGGCGGCATCCGGCTCCGAAGCCATCCGCATCCGCGGCCTCGTGAAGAGCTTCGGCGACCACACCGCGGTCAACGGCATCGATCTCACTGTGCCCGCAGGGTCGTTCTACGGCATCGTCGGTCCCAACGGCGCGGGCAAGACCACGACGCTCTCGATCGTGGCGGGCCTTCTTCGTGCCGACGCGGGCGACATCGCGATCTGCGGCATCGATCAGTCGGCGAAGCCGCTCGCTGCGAAGCGCATGATGGGCGTGCTGCCCGATCGCCTCCGCACGTTCGACCGGCTCACCGGGCGGCAACTCCTCTACTACTACGGGCTGCTGCGCGGGCTCGCATCGGCGGTGATCGAGAAGCGCGTCGCCGATCTCGCGCGAGCCTTCGACCTCGGAGAGGCGCTGAACCGCGTCGTCTCCGACTACTCGGCCGGCATGACGAAGAAGATCATGCTCGCGGGCGCGATGATCCACTCGCCGCGCGTCCTGGTGCTCGACGAGCCCTTCGAGGCCGTAGACCCGGTGTCCTCCGCGGTGATCCTGGACATCCTGCGCGCCTATGTCTCGCACGGTGGAACGGTGGTCCTCTCGAGCCACGGCATGGACCTCGTCGAGCGCGTCTGCTCGCGCGTGGCGATCATCGTCGGGGGAGAGGTGCTCGCCGAAGGCACGATCGATGAGGTCCGCGCAGGGCAGACGCTCGAAGCGCGGTTCGTCGAACTCTCCGGTGGCATCGGAGAGGTGGAGGGGCTCGAGTGGCTGCACACGTTCTCCGACTGAGGGCGGCGCTCCTGATCGGATCGCTTCGCGGCGAACGTCGGGTGCGCACCCTGGTCATGCTCGCTGTCGTGGTGGTTCTGACGGCTGTGGTCTGCGCGGCGGTCCTCAGCCTCGACGACGCCCCTGTCGCTGTCGCGCGCACGGTCATCGTGCTCGGCAGCGCCGCTCTGCTCCTCGGGTTCCTGGTCGGGCCGATCCTCGTGGGTGCCGTCGACCAGCTCGATCCCCGGCGTTTCGCGGTGTTCGGGGTCGACGAGCGGCAGATGCCCTGGATCCTCACCCTCGCCTCGTTCGTCAGCGTCCCGAGCCTCGCCCTGATCGCAGTGAACATCAGCATGTGCATCGTGGCGATCAGGCTCGGCGCACCCTGGTTCGTCGCGGTGCTGATGAGCGTCGTCAGCCTGTTGTCGACGATCCTCTCGGCGCGCATCGGCATGGCGGTCAACGCGCTGCTGCTGCCGGAGCGTCGGTCGCGCGAGCTCACCGCGCTCTTCGCACTGGCCGTGATCGTGATCGCGTTCCCCGTCGCCGTGTTCCTCGCCTCGCTCAAGTGGGACGGGCAGGTTCCTGCGGCGGTCGCGTCGCTGACGGCGACGATCGGATTCACCCCGTTGGCGGCGTCGTCGCGGTTCCTCTTCTCCTTCGCGACAAACGATGTCGCCGGAAACTGGATCAGCGGCATCGTGGCCCTCGTCACCATCCTGGTGCTCTGCGTGGCGTGGTCGTGGCTGGTGCGCAGACTGCTCACCACCACAGAGCGGCCCGTGACCCTGCGGGAGCGCTCGGGCCTCGGCTGGTTCGGCCTGCTCCCGTCGAACGCCTTCGGTGCGATCGCCTCGCGCAGCCTGGTCTACTGGCTGCGCGACCGCAGGTACATCATGAACCTCATCGTCGTCCCCGTCGCGGGCGTGCTCACCGTGCTGCCTCTCCTCGTCGCCGGAGTGCCGCTCGAGATCGCTGCGCTCGTTCCGGTCCCGGTGATGGCCCTGTTCTTCGGGTGGCTCCCGCACAACGACGTCGCCTACGATTCCACGGCGTTGTGGACGCACGTGGCCAGCGGCGTCCGCGGCATCCCCGATCGTCTCGGACGACTCGTCCCGGTCATGCTCGTGGCCGTTCCCGTGCTCGCCATCGCCGTTCCCCTCACGCTGCTGTGGATCGACGACTGGCGTCTGCTCCTTCCGCTCACCGGCCTCGGGGCCAGCCTCCTGCTGTCGGCACTCGGATTCTCGAGCATCGTCTCGGTGATCGCTCCCTACGCCGTGTCGCGTCCGGGCGACAGCCCGTTCCAGCAGCCGCAGCGGCCGACGTCGCGCGGTGCATACGGCCCCGCCGCGGCGTTCCTCGGCGCGATCGTCGTGAGTGTGCCGACCATCTGGCTGCTCGTGCTCACGATGCTCGAGGGGTCGCAGTTCGCTCCCGCGACGTTCTGGGCGGGACTCGCGACCGGCATCGCGGTCTTCGCGATCGGCGTCGGTGTGGGCGGGCGCATCTTCGAGCATGAGGGCGAGCGGCTGATGGAGTTCGTCGAGACCGCGTGACAGCCGCCCCACGGGGCGCGTGCGCGGCTAGACTCTCGGCATGAGTACTCCGCTGGACAGCCCCGATCAGGGCGGCGTGGCAACGCTTGATCGCGAACTGGAAGAACTCCTCCGCGAGGAGAACCTCGAGCCGGGCGATCACGAGCGCTTCTCGCACTACGTCAAGAAGGACAAGATCCTCGAATCGGCGATCACCGGCAAGCCGGTGCGCGCACTGTGCGGCAAGAAGTGGACGCCGGGTCGCGACCCCGAGAAGTTCCCGATCTGCCCCACGTGCAAGGAGATCTACGAGACGATGGTCGGCTGAGTCTGCGCCGACTCGCCGGCAGTCAGCTCGCGTCGACGAAGACGGTGGAGATCGCCGGGTCGGACTTGCTGAGCGCGAGCGCCCGCACAGGAAGTTCCTCCCGCACTCGAAGGTGATGTGCCCGCGCGGAAGCGGTGCCTTCGGCACCTTCGAACGCCGTGTCGATCTCTCCGCCCTCGACGAAGGTCGTCTGCAGCGCCCGCCCGTCCGCGTGCTCCGCCGGCGTGTCGAGCTCTTCGAAGCCGTCTGAGACGACGACCGTCTCAGCCTCGGCGACGCCGTCGACGAGTGTGCGGAATGCGGCCTTGCGCCCGCCGTGGGATGCCTTGTCGGTCGAGGCCTTGGCCACTCCGATCCACGCTCCGCTCGGATCCTGGCGAGCCACGAGCTTGTAGACCATGCTCGCCGTGGGGTATCCGGAGCCCGTGACCACTGAGGTGCCCACACCGTACGCGTCGACCGGTGACGCCGCCAGCGCGGCGATCGCATACTCGTCGAGATCGCTCGTGACCGTGATGCGTGTGCTCGTCGCACCGAGCTCGTCGAGCTGCGCCCGTACCTCTGCGGCGACGATCGGCAGGTCGCCCGAGTCGATCCGCACACCGCCGAGGCCGGTGCCGGCCACGCGGATGGCCGTCTCGACGCCCGTGCGGATGTCGTAGGTGTCGACGAGCAGGGTCGTATCGGTGCCGAGGCTGTCGATCTGCGAGCGGAAGGCCTCTTCCTCGGTCTCGTGCAGCAGGGTCCACGAGTGCGCGGCGGTGCCCATCGTCGGGATTCCCCAGCGACGTCCGGCCTCGAGGTTGCTCGTCGCGCGGAAGCCGGCGATGTATGCGGCGCGGGCCGCCGCGACCGCCGACTGCTCTGCCGCGCGGCGTGATCCCATCTCGGCGAGCGGTCGCTCGCCGGCGGCGATGCTCATGCGTGATGCTGCAGTGGCGACGGCCGAATCGTGGTTGAGGACGCTGAGAGCCAGCGTCTCGAGCACGACGGCGTCGGCGAAGCTGCCTTCGACCGTCAGGATCGGAGAACCCGGGAAGTACAGCTCGCCCTCGCGGTAGCCCCGGATCGAGCCGGTGAAGCGGTAGTTCTCGAGATAGGTGAGCGACTCGGCATCCACGACGTCGTTGTCGCGCAGGAAGCGCAGCTCGTCGTCTCCGAAGCGGAACTCGCGCAGCAGCGTGAGCAGGCGGCCGGTGCCGGCCACGACGCCGAAGCGGCGGCCTCCGGACAATCGCCGGGAGAACAGTTCGAACACACTGGGTCGTGATGCCGTGCCGTCGCGAAGCGCGGCGGCGAGCATGGTGAGTTCGTAACGATCGGTCAGAAGCGCCGTGGACGTCGTCATCCGCTCAGCTTAGTGACGACACCCGCACGGGTTGCTGAGCATGACGCGCTCGCGCGCAGGTAGGCTGGGTAGTCATGAACGACGCCCCGATCGGAATCTTCGACTCCGGTGTCGGCGGACTCACGGTGGCACGTGCCATCCGAGCCCAGCTGCCCCGGGAATCGTTCGTCTACATCGGCGACACGGCACACTCCCCGTACGGTCCGAAGCCCATCGCGGACGTGCGGCGGTACGGCCTCGAAGTCCTCGACACACTGGTCGAGCAGGGCGTCAAGATGCTCGTGATCGCGTGCAACACCGCGTCCTCAGCCATGCTCCGCGATGCCAGGGAGCGGTATGACATCCCTGTCGTCGAGGTGATCGGTCCGGCGGTGCGCCGAGCCGTCTCGACGACGCGCAACGGCCGCGTCGGTGTCATCGGCACTGTCGGCACGATCGGGTCGCGTGCCTACCAGGACATGCTCGAGGTGAACGAGCGCCTCGAGGTGTTCACCGCCGCGTGCCCTCGTTTCGTGGAGTTCGTCGAAGGGGGCATCACCGGAACGCCGGAGGTGCTCGCGACCGCCGAGGAGTACCTCGCACCGCTTCGGGATGCCGACGTCGACACGCTGGTGCTCGGGTGCACGCACTACCCGTTCCTCCGCGGTGCGATCAGCTACGTGATGGGGGAGGGGGTCACGCTCGTGTCCAGTGACGACGAGACCGCCGGTGATGTGTACCGTCAGCTCGTGCGGGGCGACCTTCTCGCCTCTCCCGACGCCACGGCGTCGTACGTCTACGAGGCGACCGGCGACTCGACGACCGAGTTCACCGCCCTCGCCAACCGTCTGATGGGCCGGGAGGTGCGCGACGTCCAGCTCGTGCAGACCGGCGTCATCACCCTCCCCGCGACGGCCTCCGGGTCGTAGCTCTCCCCGCAGCACCCGCTTCATCCACCTCCACCCGAAGGAAACCCATGACCAGCATCGTCCGCGCCGACGGCCGTTCCACCGACCAGCTCCGCGAGATCACGATCGAGCGCGGATGGAGCAGCCACGCCGAGGGATCGGCCCTGATCAGCTTCGGCGGAACCAAGGTGCTGTGCACGGCGTCGTTCACGAACGGCGTCCCTCGCTGGCTCACCGGCAAGGGCAAGGGGTGGGTCACGGCCGAGTACTCGATGCTTCCTCGCGCGACGAACAGCCGCAACGACCGTGAGAGCGTCAAGGGTCGCATCGGCGGACGCACGCACGAGATCTCCCGACTGATCGGTCGCGCGCTTCGCGCCGTTGTCGACACCAAGGCTCTCGGCGAGAACACGATCGTCATCGACTGCGACGTGCTGCAGGCTGACGGAGGGACGCGCACGGCCGCGATCACCGGAGCGTACGTCGCGCTGGCAGACGCGATCGAGTGGGGCCGGGAGAAGAAGTTCATCGGCAAGAACGCGACGCCGCTGCTCGATTCGGTGGCGGCGATCTCGGTCGGCATCATCGACGGCGAGCCCATGCTCGATCTCGCATACGTCGAGGACGTCCGCGCCGAGACCGACATGAACATCGTCGTCACCGGTCGTGGGCTCTTCGTCGAGGTGCAGGGCACGGCAGAGGGCGCACCGTTCGACAAGCGCGAGCTCGACGCCCTGCTCGATCTGGGCGTCGCGGGCTGCGCCGACCTGAAGGACCACCAGCTGAAGGCTCTCGCGGGCTGATGAGGGTCGTCCTGGCCACTCACAATCCGCACAAGGTCGCGGAGTTCCAGCAGATCGTCGCGTCTGCGCGCCCTGATCTCGAGATCATCGCGTATGACGGCCCGGAGCCGGTCGAGGACGGCGTCACGTTCGCCGAGAACGCGCTCATCAAGGCACGAGCCGCTGCGAGGCACACGGGTCTCGCGGCCCTCGCGGACGACTCGGGCATCTGCGTCGATGTGCTCGGTGGGTCGCCCGGGGTGTTCTCGGCCTATTGGGCGGGGCAGAAGAAGGACGCCGCGGCCAACCTCGAACTGCTGCTCGACCAGCTGCATGACATCGCCGACCCGCATCGCGTCGCTCACTTCAACTCGACGATCGCACTCGTCACGCCGGATGGGCGCGAGCACGTGGTCGTGGGCAACTGGCCGGGTCGTCTCGCGACCGAGGCATCGGGCGGGGGCGGCTTCGGATACGACCCGATCTTCATCCCCGACGGCCAGGCCGCGGGGGCTGAGCGCACGGTCGGGGATCTCAGCGCGGAGGAGAAGCAGGCGCAGTCGCACCGCGCCCGCGCTTTCGTCGAGCTGCTGCCTCTGCTCGCTGATCTCTGAGCCGAACCGTAACCACTACGCTTGACGTACTTCACGCGTAGTGGTTATGGTGGTCGGCATGAGAGATCTCACCTACTACATCGGAGTGACCCTCGACGGGTTCATCGCAGGCCCCGACGATGAGGTCGATTTCTACCCGGTGACCCCTGCCTTCGCCGAAGTCCTGGGCACGGAGTTCGCCGACATCCAACCGGCCCACGTCCGCGCCGCGGGCGGAGACGAAGACGAACCGCTGACCCGGTTCGACACGGTCGTCATGGGACGACGCACCTACGAGCCCGCTCTGGAGGTCGGCATCACCGATCCCTATGCGCACCTGCGCACGGTCGTGTTCAGCCGCTCGCTCGACGATCCGGGCGAAGCCAACGTCGAGGTCGTGGGCACCGACCCCGTCGCGCGGGTTCGGCAGCTCAAGGCGGAGGACGGGCTCGGCATCTATCTCGCGGGCGGAGCGTCGCTCGCGGGGGTTCTCCTCGACGAGATCGATCGGCTGATCGTCAAGAAGTACCCGGTGATCGCCGGCACCGGCATCCCGATGGCGCGCCACCCGTTCTCCCCAACGCGGTTCGCACTCGATCAGGTGCGCTCGTTCGACAACGGCTGCGTCGTGCTCGAGTACTCCCGGTCCCGCTGAGGCGCGCGGCTACTGAGAATCATCACCATTCCCGACTGGGTGGATCCCCGCCGACGCGCGTGAGAGCCGGTCTAGCCTGGAGACATGCACGATCATGCGCCCGCCGCCGGCGGCATCCGCTCGGCCAGCCATCGCCGCCTGCTGGCGATCTCGCTGACCCTGACCGCGACCATCATGGTCGTGCAGGTCGTGGGTGCGATCTTCACCGGTTCGCTCGCGCTGCTGGCCGACGCCGCCCACATGTTCACGGATGCGTCGGCTCTCGTGATCGCGCTCATCGCCGCCGCCGTCGCCGCGCGTCCGGCGGATGACCGACGCACTTTCGGATATCAGCGAGCCGAGGTGTTCGGAGCGCTGATCAACGCGATCATCCTGATCCTGCTTGCAGGCTGGGTCGCATTCGAAGCGGTGGGACGGCTGCTGAACCCGGGCGAGACCGAGGTCGTGGGCGGGCTGATGCTGGTCGTCGCGGTCGTGGGCCTCGTCGCGAACGCGATCTCGATGTGGCTGCTCAGCCGAGCACAGCGCACCAGCATCAACGTCCGCGGAGCCTACCTCGAGGTGATGGGCGACCTGATCGGGTCGGCGATGGTGATCATCGCCGCGATCGTGATCGTGACCACCGGATGGATGCCCGCGGATGCGATCGCCTCACTGATGATCGCGGTGCTGATCATCCCCCGCGCGATCTCGCTTCTTCGCGAGGTGTTCTCGGTGCTCTCCGAATCGGCGCCGAAGGGCACCGCGGTCAGCGAGATCCGCCAGCATCTGCTCGACTACGACGGCGTGATCGGAGTGCACGACGTGCATGTCTGGCAGCTCACGCGCGGGGCGCCCGTGTTCAGCGCACATGTCAGCGTGGACCCTGCTCTGCTGGCCGACGGACGCTCGACGAAGCTGCTCAATGATCTGCAGTCGTGCCTGGCGCACCACTTCGATGTCGCGCATTCGACGTTCCAGATCGAGCCGGCCGAGCAGTCGGATTGCGAGCCGCATCACGCCTGAGGCGTCAGGCCTCGACGACGACCTCTGCGGGTGTCTTGTCGGGGCGTAGCCCTCGCCAACGCGAATGCCGGAGCACTCCGTCGGGCGTCCAGTTCGCGAACTCGACTTCGCCCACGAGCTCCGGCTCGACCCACAGAGCGTCCGAGGCATCGAGAGCCGGGACGCCGTCGAGCGGCGCCGATTCGACGCGCAGTGTCGCGAGGCGAGCGAGCAGGTCGCGCAGCATCCGGTCGGTGAAGCCCGTGCCCACGCGACCGACGTACCTCAGCCGACCTTCGTCGGGTACCGCGAGCAGCAGTGAGCCGAACGTCCCCTCGCGGTCGCCCTTGCCCGGACGGATGCCGACGATCACGACCTCCTGCATCCGCGTGTGCTTGAGCTTGAGCCACGAGGGCGAGCGCTGACCAGGACGATAGCGCGACGCCGGATCCTTGACGACGACACCTTCGAGGCCGAACTCGTCGCTCGCAGCGAGAGCCGCATCGAGGTCGTCGAACACGGGCGGCACCTGCACGGGCGCGTCGAGGTCGGAGATGACGTCCTCGAGCAGGGTGCGTCGCTGCGAGAGCGGCATCGAGCTGAGGTCGTGGCCGTCGAGGTGCAGCAGATCGAAGACCATGTAGACGATCGGGGTGCGCACGACCTCGCGCTCGATCTCGCGCGGCCGAGTCAGGTGCATGCGGTTCTGCAGCATCGAGAAGCTCGGCCTGCCGTGCGCGTCGAACGCCACGATCTCGCCGTCGATGATCGCGTCGGCCACCGGCAGGAAGGGCGCGCCGTCGGCGGTGAGCTCGGGGTACCGGGCTGTGATGTCTGTGCCGCTGCGGGCGTGCAGCAGCATCCGTCCGTCGGCCCAGGTGCCGATCGCGCGGATGCCGTCCCATTTGACCTCGACCCACGAGGGCGAGCTGAGGCCGCGCGCGATGGCCGGGGTGCCGTTCTCGGCAAGCATGGGGGAGACGGATGCGGGGGACCCTGGTGCGGACGCGCTCGCTGCCCCGGTGATGCGCGGTCGGTGGCGTGGGGAAGCCGGTCGTGTGGCTGTCGTATCTGCGGGCGTCTGCTCTGACTTCGCCTCGACCCGGCGCGGTCGCTCGGGGGGATGCTCGGTGCGAAGAGGTGCGAGTGGATCCAGCCCCGATTCCGCCCGCTCGAGCACGCTCGCGAAGTCGAGCTGCGCCAGATCGGGATCGTCGAGCTCCTCCCAGGTGCGCGGGGCGGCCACCCACGGCTGCGCTCGTCCTCGCAGGGAGTATGGCGAGATCGTGGTCTTCTTGCCGTTGTTCTGGCTCCAGTCGAGGAAGACTTTGCCCCCGCGTGCGGCCTTGGCCATGGTGCTCGTGGCGAGATCCGGATGCTCGGTCTCGATGAGCCGGGCGATCTCCTTGACGACCGACGAGATCTCGTCGCTGGTCTGCTGACCCGGCAGCGCCGCGTACAGGTGGATGCCCTTGCTGCCGCTCGTGACGGGCACCGGCACGAGACCGATATCGGTCAGCAGGGCGCGGGCGATGCGGGCGACCTCGGCGCACTGCGCGAGCCCGACGCCGGGGCCAGGGTCGAGGTCGAGCACGAGACGATCGGGTGTGCCGGGCAGGCCATCCGAGCCGAAGCGCCATTGGGGAACATGGAGCTCGATCGCCGCGACCTGAGCGAGCCAGACCAGGGTCGGCACGTCCTCGACGAGGGGATAGGCCTTGGGTCCGTCGGAGTGCTGGATCTCCTGTCGGGGTATCCAGCTCGGAGCGCCCGGTTCGAGCTGCTTCGTGAAGAACGCGTCGGCGGGAGCACCCGCTGTTCCGACTCCCTCGACCCAGCGCTTGCGGGTGACCGGGCGTCCGTCGAGCAGCGGCAGGATGTGGGGCGCGATCGCCGTGTAGTAGGCGATGATCTCGCCCTTCGTGGTGCCGGTCTCGGGGTAGACGACCTTGTCGAGGTTCGTGATGCGCAGCCGACGCCCGTCGATCTGCACGTTCTGCGCCTCCGGAGCCATAGCGCCAGCGTAGTCAAGGTACTGGCCCCCAAAGGGGCGGCTGGTGTTCACTGGGGGCATGAGAACGATCTGGAAGGGCGCGCTGACCTTCGGCCTCGTGAACGTGCCGGTCAAGGTGTATTCCGCGACTGAAGACCACGACGTGCCGCTGCATCAGGTGCACGAGAAGGACGGCGGACGCATCCGGTATCAGCGCACGTGCGAGGTGTGCGGCGAGACCGTGGCCTACGCCGACATCGATCGCGCCTACGTCGACGAGGGGCAGACGGTGGTTCTCACCAAGGAGGATCTCGCGGCGCTCCCGGCCGAGAAGAGCCGAGAGATCGATGTCGTCGAGTTCGTGCCCTCCGACCAGGTCGACCTGCTCACCCTCGACAAGCCGTATTACCTCGAGCCCGACTCGAAGTCGCCCAAGGCATACGTGCTGCTGCGCAGGACGCTCGAGCAGACCGACCGCACCGCGATCGTGCGGTTCACGCTCCGTCAGAAGACCCGCCTCGCTGCGCTCCGCGTGCGGGGCAAGGTGCTGGTGCTGCAGACGCTGCTGTGGGCCGATGAGGTGCGCGAGGCGGCGTTCCCGGCTCTGGATGAGGATGTGCGGATCTCGAAGAAGGAACTCGAGCTCTCGGCTTCACTCGTCGACAGCTACTCGGCCGATTTCGACCCCGAGTCTTTCGTCGACGAGTACCAGAAGGAGCTGCGCACTCTGATCGACGCGAAGATCGAGGCGGGCGACACGTTCGACGTCTCGGAGACCTTCGGCGAGGCCGAGGACGACTCGAAGAGCGGCGAGGTCATCGACCTGATGGAGGCGCTGCGTGCCAGCGTCGCTCGCACGAAGGCCGCGCGCTCGGAGTCGTCAGATAAGAAGGAGAGCACCAAGAAGAGCCCGAGCAAGAAGAAGGCGGGCTGAGTCCTCAGCCCCCCTCTCTCAGTCGTTCGAGATCAGTGCTTGCCGTCGCCGTCGAAGTCGGGAGCGCGGTCGAAGACCTCGGGGTCGAGCGCGAGCTCTTCGGCCTCGGCGGCGTCGGTCTCACCCTCGCCGGCCGCAGCCTCCTTCTTGGCCTTGTGGCGCTCCGAGAAGTAGTGCCAGACGGTGATCAGTGCGGTGCCACCGACGGCGGCGAGCAGGATCAGGTCGATGTAGCTCTCGACGAAGTGCGCGACCGGCGGGATGAACCCGATGGCGTAGCCGAACATCGTCAGACCGAAGCCCCAGAGGATGGCGCCGATCAGGTTGTACAGCGTGTAGCGGCGCCACGGCATGTGGCCCACACCGGCGGCGACCGGGGCGAAGGTGCGCACGATCGGCACGAAACGGGCGAGGATGACCGTGATGCCGCCGAAGCGCTCGAAGAAGGCGTTCGTCCGCTCGACGTTCTTCTTGCTGAAGAGCCCTGATTCCTTGCGTTCGAAGACTGCCGGCCCGCCCTTGTGGCCGATCAGGTAGCCGACCTCGCCGCCGACGAACGCCGACAGGCCGATGAGCAGCGCGACGATCCACACGTTGATGCCGAAGACTCCGTGCTCCGAACCCGCGAGCGGGTGCGACAGCAGGCCCGAGATCACGAGCAGCGTGTCGCCCGGAAGCAGGAACCCGACCAGCAGGCCCGTCTCGGCGAAGACGATGAAGCACACCACGAGAAGCGCCCACGGCCCGGCCGATCCGATGATGGTGGCGGGGTCGAGCCAGGGGATGAGAGCGGCGTGATGCATGGATTTCCCGTCGTAGTGATGTGTGCGGCGGTACAGACACCTGTCGCGGGGAACACGACAGATCGGTGCGGAAGGTGGGACTTGAACCCACACGCCCTAGGGCACAGGAACCTAAATCCTGCGTGTCTGCCAATTCCACCACTCCCGCGCGGTGAGATAAGTCTACTGATCGGGGGATCCGTCGATGCTGGGGATCCGCCCGCAGCCCGAGCGCTGTCGCTGTGGATAACTCCGACGGGCGGCGCTCGATCCTTGCGAGGATGCTCGGGTGATCCCGCCTCCCGTCCTCGTCGCCGAGCGCGTGCGGCAGCGACCCCGCTCTGAGGGCACGGATCCGACATCCGATCCCGCGGCGGCGCGCGCCATCGCGCTGGCGGAGGTCCGCAGGTTCAACGATCTGGCGCTCGCACGGGGCGCGGCGATGATCGACGACGAAGCCGCGTGCGTGCGCGACGTGCTCGCGTCGGTGAGCGGGTTCGGAGCGCTGCAGCCCTTTCTCGACGATCCGGAGATCGAGGAGATGCGTCCGTTGCACCGGGGTTTCAGATTAACACGAACTGGGCCAAGTGTCGGCTGCCCGGGAGGCGTCTCGCGCAAAGATATTTACGTGGTGATCAGGGAGTTTAAACGCTGTTACTGTCGTCATCGGGCGGGCACATTGCTGGCCGAGAAGGGATGATGATGGACAAGCTTGAGGCACTCGTGGCGGCACACGGCTGGCGCGCGGTGGAGGGTGTGGCGTGGGGCTGGGCGGCGACGCTGGCCGATGGCCGGACTGTGGAGCTGGCGCTTGGCCGCGACGGGATCGACGGGCTTGGAGCGCTGTTGCTTGCGGGTCCGGCGCTGGGAGGCATCGGAGCCGATCACCTCGCCGAGCTGATGGCGGCGGTAGAGGTCGAACTCGGCGGCGAGCTGCTGGCTGCGTAGGGATGGGTATGCGCATCTTCGCGAGCGAAATCCAGGCCGACGCTCTGGACGTGGGCTTCTCGGAAACCGGCGTCGGGGAACTCCAGTCAGGCGGTCTGGAGTGGGCGGTTACGACCGGAGACGCGTGTTTGGCTGCCCGCTTGCGCGAGTTGTACCCGGGCAGGGTCGCCGCCATCGATGTCGTCGTAACTGATTCGAGGGCCATCCGCCAGCGGATGGTGCTTCGGGGTCCCAACGGCGAGTGGGCTTGTGTTCCGTCCGCCGAGCTGACCTTCCGCCTGGCCGACGACCCCAACCTGGGCATCTTCGTCCTCAAGTCCAACTCGTGGGGCCTGGCGCACTTCCTGGCCGCCGAGGACATCGAGGGCCAGATCGACGCCGTCGGCGGACCCGCGCTCCTCCGCCTCAATCTCGTGCCGGTCTCCTTCATCGCCAAGAACGGACCGCGCAAGGGCAAGACCGTGAGCTACACGTCCACGGAAATCGAGGTCCTGGGCGCAGCTCCGGCCATCGAGACCGAGGACGCCGAGTGATCCCGAGGACGCCGAGGCAGCGGGACGCAAGGAGGCCCCGAAGTGGAGCTACTGAGGGTCAAGCAGCGGGGTGCGGCTTTCGACCGTATCGGCGTGCGCAACTTCATCGACAGAGACGACTTCGGCGCGGTCGATCCATCGACTCAGCAGGCTGAAACCCGCGAGCGCTTCGAGCGCTTCCGTCTCGCTTAGGCCATGAGCTTCTTCTGTGACGTGGTTGATCGGATTGCGGACCGCGGCGTAAAGTCCGCGTCCAAGCGCACTTGCGCCGAGGTGCACATCCTTGAAGAGTTCTGGGTTGGCTCCGCCGGTGAGCCTCAGTCGCGGACGACCGGGTGCAGGGTCGTCAAGGCCGAAGACCTCTTGAAGAAGCTTGCTCTCGCTCAGCCTGGAGTTATTGACCTTCCCTTGCGTGCGGGAGTTGACGTTGACGGACGCGGCCCAAACCGCGGCTCTGTGGTTGCCGCTCCGCCAGTGGGCTTCTGCGGCCTCCCACACCCAGGGGTGCAGGCGGTCAGCTTCGATGGAGGGACCGGGGTCAGACAACCCGAGCTTCTGCCGCACCGTCGCCCCGTCGGTGAGTTCCCAGAGGAGCTTCTCAGCGTGCTCGCGGCCGATCCAACGCCGACCCTCTCCGTAGACCGCGAGGGAGATGGCCTCCACAACGTGCGCGGCGGCAGCAATTTCTGATGGCTCGCCCCGTTTACGCGTCTTCCGGTTGGACGCCTGTTCCGCGGGTGGCAGCGCGACGCGCTCAGTGAGGTGCAAGTAGCGGCGAAGCTGCTCAATCGCCCAATCGACATCCATGGCAAGCAGGCTATCGCCCTGGACCTACAGTGGTGTCCTCGGGGGCCTAGAGCGCAGAACGCCAGGGCCGCCCGAGGTCCTCCAGCCCCAGATACGACCTCTCATGTGGCTCGCTGACTACCTCTGCACGGAAGGTGACGCGCGACTTGGGCGTTGGCGGGATGGGCGAGGTCGGTGCGATGCGGCGGGTCGGCTGCGGAGGAGCGCCGCCGAGTAACGCGCGGATCGAGTCAAGAAGGCCCATGCGGTCATCCTAGAAGTCGGTAGGCGAGGCGTTGGACGTTGTGGCTATGCTGCCGAGGCTAGGTCATGGAACCCGCAGTAGCCGCATACCTCGCCGATCCCCATGACGTGCTCATCGTCAATGGGGCACGTGATGGGTGACTCAACGGGGCGGAGCCTAGTTACCCGGGCGCTAAACGGTTGAGGGGCAGCCCCGTGCCCGCTGGCGCGGGATGCGCCAGCGGATGGCCGTTTGGGTTGGCGTGCGGCTCGCTGCGCAAGGAGTTGGGCGATGACTTCGGCGGGGATGAGGTCGGTCATATCTCCAAGGCTAAGTCCGAAATCAGCGCTTAATCCCAGGTGTCGGTTGCGTTTTTGTGAAGGCCAGAACGCGCTTCGCGCCGACGCGGGCGACCTCGGCGAGGAGTGCCACGCGCGTTTCATACGGGATGTCGAGGAGTGCGCGGGCGGTGGCGCGGGAGCCGCCGAGGTTTGCGGCGATGCGCCCGGGGCGATGGTCGAAGGTAAGGGTGGGATCGGTCATGGTGTCCTTTCGTGGGTGGGCCGCCCTGCCGCGCGATAGCAGGAGGGCGGCCCCTCGGTGGGTTAGGCGGCGTGAGCCAGGCGGCGGGATGCCTTCACAAGCTCCTGCTCGGAAGTGAGGCCTGCGCCGCCGTGCTGGTGGTAGGTGAGGTTGGCCGGGGTGTTGCCCGTGCCGAGTGCGGCCAGTCGGCGAGCAACTGCGCCGCCGTCGCCGGTCTCGATGGCGTGGGAGACGCGACTGGTACCGTTCAGGTGCGCGCCAATGGCGAGATCGGGCATACCGTCCACGGCGTCGATGGCTGCCTGGCCCAGCCCGCGAGCGGACGCGGCCACGCTGGAGGCCATCGAGTCGATGCCATTGCCGAAGCCCTGGCCGACGAAGACGCCCAGCTCGGCGAAGCGGCGGGACGGGGAGTGGATGCCCAGGATGTCCTTGGCCCAGCCCACGGCCCCGTCGAAGAAGCCGGTGATCTTGCTCTTGAGCCAGTTGCCGACGTTGGAGATGCCGTTCCACAGGCCGCGGATGAGGTCACCACCCGCGGACAGGAGCCAGTCGCCAATGCCAGCGATTGCACCCATGACCTTGTCGCGGATGCCGCCGATGACGTTCATCACGTTGCCGACCGCCCCAGTGACGCCTGACACGATGCCGTTCCAGATGCCGGAGAAGAAAGAGCTGATGGCGCTCCACCCGGCGTTCCAGATGCTGGAGATGAGGTTTACGGCGGCGGTGATGGTCGAGGAGACCCGGTTGACGATGGGGGAGAGGAAGGAAACGATGCCGTTCCAGATGTTCGTGAAGACGGTGGAGACCGCGGTCCACACCACTTCCCAGCCGCGCCGGACCTTCTCGAACGTGTCCTTGATGAAGCTCGAGATGGCGTTGATCGTGGGTGTCAGGAAGGCCACGATGGCGTTCCAGACCGTCTTGACCACCGACACGATGCCGTCCCAGATGACCTTGAGGACGGCGGCGAAGATCAGGAAGATGCCGGTCCAGATGTCGATGTGGGTCTGGATGAGGCTTGAGATGAACGTCACAACTGGCTTGAGGGCGCTCACGATGCCGTCCCAGACATCCGAGAAGAAGCCTGAGACGGCGGTCCAGGCCGCGTTCCACGCCTGGCTAATGCCATCGACCGTGTTGCCGATGGAGGTGGCGACGCCCTCGATGACCGGCGCGAGGAAGGCCGTGATGGCGTTCCAGACGCCCTCGAAGGCGGAGCTGATCGCACTCCACGCCGCCCCCCAGTCGCCGGAGATGGCGAGAGTGACGGCTGAGATGATCCCGGAAACGAAGTCAAGGGCAACGGTGACCACGGTGACGATGACGCCGAAGACGCTCTCGATGATCGGGAGGAGGCTCTGGATGACGGGGATGAGCGCGCCAAGGATGGCACCGATCAGCGGAGCGAGCGCGGCGACCAGGCCGCCGACGGCAGCGACCGCCTGGCCGATGACCGGGGCGAGCTGGCCGAGGAGGTTCGCGATGACGGGCAGGACGGTGGCCAGTACACCGGAGAGGTGCGTGGTCAGCGCCTCCAGGACTGGCTGGAGCGCCTGCGCTGCGACGGTGAGCGTCTCGGCGAGGACGGTCGCGACCTGCGCGAGAAGCTGGCCGATCTGAGGCAGTACAGGGGCGAGAGTCTGGAACGCCAGACCCAGGGGCGACAGGTTTGGGATGAGCTGCGCGAGGGCTGTGCCTAGCTGCGAGAACGCGGGGCCGACAGCGGCGAAGGTCGCCGACAGCCCAGGGCCGATCGACTGGATGAGCGGGCCAGCGCCGTTTACCAGGTCGGCGAGGATGCCGACAGCCCCGGCAGCGGCGGGGAGAAAAGCCGTGCCGATGGCCGCCTTCATGTTCTCCCAGCCCGCGGCGAGCTGCTGCTGGCGAGCGGCGAAGGTATCGGACTCGCGAGCTGCTGCGCCGTGAGCGTCTGCTGTCTGCTTCATGAGGAGGGACATGGTCGCGGCAGCGTTTGCCTCGGAGGAGAGCGAGCCGCCAACCTTGTCGAAGCCGAGGGCGGCTGCCTCGGCGTCAATGCGCGCCTGGCTCAGGCTGACGCCGTACTTTTCGATGGGGTCGCGCTCGCCCTTGAGGGCGCTGGAGATGGCTTCCACGGCCTCGCGTGTGGTGCCTCCGAACATGGCAGCGAGGTCAGCGCCGAGGCCTACGAGGTTCTGAGTCTGAGGGGCGAGCTGGTCCATGCTCACGCCCGCGTTCTTGAGCTGCGCGCCGAGGACGGCTGAGAGTTCGGCCACCTCGGTCTTGGCAAGACCGAAGTGCTTCGCCGCCGAAGCGCCGAACTCGGCCATGACGGGGGCGGACGACTTGAAGATGGCGTCTATCGCGCCGGTCGCCTGCTGGAGGTTCGATGCGCTTGAAATTGCGCCACTCAGGAACTGGCCCATGGCGAGCGCCCCTGTCGCGAGCATGGCGGGGCCGATCATCGACTTGAGGCCGCCGATGATGCCGGAGCCGGTCTTCCTGCCCGCGTCGTTGCCGACGGGGCCGAGGGCGGGGTCAATTTCGCCCCGGAGGGCTGCGCCGAAGCCCTTGGCGCTGGGGATGATGTTCAAGGTCGCGTAGCCGACGGATGCGGACATGGCGACCTCCTTTCGGGGGTGGTCGGGGTCTGGCGGGGTAGTGCGCGGGTACGCAAAAGCCCCGCCAGCTCGACGCCGAGATGGCGCGAGGGCGGGGCTAGTGCGGTGGGGTCTTAGCGGCTGGTGCGGGGGCGGCGTCGGCGGCGTGAGGGCTGCGTTGGAAGGCGGTGGGGCCGGCGGAGAGCCAGCATCCCCGCGGCTGCCAGCGGGCCACCGAGGCCGTCGCGGAGGGCGGCCTGGAGATCGGCAGCGTCAGGCTGCGCGTCGATGCTCGCCCGGAGGGCGTGCATGAACTCAAGGGCATCGGCTTGGCTTTCGATGCCTAGGCGGTGACGCTCTGCGCGGGAGGGCAGAACGCCGAGGACTAAGGACAGGAGAGAGGAGGCGTGAGCGGCCTGGAGCACTTGCGTGCGGGAGATTGTTGCGCCTTGGCCGCGGAAGGTAATGGCGAGTGTCTCGGGGGCCTTTGAGGGGGGCATTGTGGGGTCTTTCGTGACGTGGCGGGTAAACGGGGTTGGTTGCTAGCGGGCCACTAGGGGGTCATTCACAGCGATCTGGGGGCGTGTAAACCCTGGAACTTGCGCGCACAGGCAGACGCTATGCCTCCCCGGGCGGGAAGCTCACGGGGGCGGGGGAGTCCCTCCCCAGGGTGGCGGCGGCGACGGCTATGCTCGGGGCATGAGTAGCCTCGACCCAGCGGATCAGGTCCAAAAGTATGCGTCGGCTACCGCCGAGATACTGGCCGTGGTGAAGGAGTCGCCGGACGCGCGCGCCGCTGGTGGCGAGCTAGCTAAGGCGCTGCACACGGTGGCAAAGTTCGCGAACAATCTTCTTCTCCCGCTTGCGGCAGCCAACTGGGGTGTCGAGAAGTTTCGTAACTACATGAGTACGAAGTTCCAGCCGGAGCTGGCCAAACATGTGAGTGCGATCCCAGAGGAGCACCTGATCGCGCCGCGCGCCGTCGTGGCGGGTCCGATCATGGACGCCCTCGTGTACGCGCATGAGGATGACGAGCTGCGGCAGCTCTATCTCTCACTGCTTGCCAGAGCAATGGATGGACGGTCTCCCGAGGTCGCGCACCCGGCTTTCGTGGAAGTCTTGAAGCAGATCGACACCACCGAGGTTGGGTTTCTTCGCGCTGTGATTGCGGGTGATGATCCGTCCTGGCCGATCGTGGAGCTTGTCCAGCCGGGGGCAAGCGAGGGTACGCACAATCTCGTGGTGACTGACCTGATGGATTGGCTGGTGGAGGGGGTCCCTACCGCAACCCCGCAAGCGCGCGCGTACCTCCGCAACTGGTCGCGGCTAGGGCTGGTCGAAATCAACTACTTGTCCGCGCTTGCTAGGCCGGGAGCGTACTCGTGGATCGTGCGCCGACCGGAGTATCTATTGACGGAAGTCACTGGCGGGCTGTCCGTGTCGAAGGGGATAGTTCGCAGAACGGCGTGGGGCGAGGCGTTCGTTGACGCCGTCGGTATCAATGACGTTTCGCGGAGCGGCCCTGTTGCTGAGATCGGAGACTGGACCACGATGGACGACGGCCCAGAGATGTCCGAGGTCCGCTGGACGATGGGGTTCTAGGACGCGCGATTATTTGGGTGGGGTGCCCGCTCTCACTGGGCGGTGCGGCGAGAGCGGGCAGGGACGGGCCTAACCGAGGGCGTCTGCGGCCTCGCGTCGGCGGATGCGGTGGCGGAGGATCGCCTCGGCGGCTTCGGACGTCATGCGGCGGAGGAGAGTGTCCAACTCGGCGCGCTGCTCCGGGGTGAGGTCGAAGGGCCTGGTCACCGGATCAGGCCTGCATAGCTGAGCATGGCCTGGACAGCGGCTACGGGGTTGGACTCTTGAAGGGCCTTGCTGGCACGCTGCTGAATATCCAGCTTGCGATCCAGAGTAAGGATGTTCTCGCCGAGGACCTTGTTGATGAGTGCCACGGCGCGGTCCACCTCACGGCTGGACTCATCTACCAGACCGGCGTCCACGTGAGCCGTGGCCTTGGCCAGAGCGTCACGAAGGCCCCAGTTGCCACCCTCAACGTCGATCACGCGGCCCAGCATCTCTGCGAACTCGGCGCGCTCGGTGAGGGCAGCCTGGAGGGCGTCCAGATGCTCCTTGGCGCGGCGCGACGCTGAGCTGAACAATGGTTCGACCTGGGCGACGAAGGCCTCCTGGTCCAGCGCACCTAGCTCGTCGCCGGTTCCGTACATGAACTCGTATCTGGCGCGCTCAGCGCGGGAGAGGGCGAGGGCGGCGGCCTCAGCGGCATGAGCGGTGGCGCGCCGGTCGTCGTCGGCACGCTCCCAAGCGGACCGCTTGACATTGACTTTCGGTTTGCCATTGACGGTGATGTCGGCAAACTTGCGGCTCGCGGTGCCCTCCTTGACGCGGGCCTCATGCAGGGATTTTCGAGCGTTCTGGACGGCCTTCTCCACCTCGGTAGCGTTGGTGGCCCGGATCAGGAAGTCTGGGAACGGCTTGGCGTAGTCGGCAGCGGTGGGATTGGCGGGGGCAAATGCCATGGTTCTCCTTAGCGGTTGGTGGCCCGTGGGCGGGCCGGTGCGTGCTGCGCGTGGCAGCGGGGTCGAAGAGGAGACCGCCTGGAGCGGTCAGGCTGCCCGTCGGGCGCGGTAGGTGTCCAAGTCAGTGACGGGCGCGGGGGCGGTCGTGTGTGTCTCCCGCTGCGCGAGGTAGGCAGCCAGGTCAGCGCGGACCTCGTCCTTGAGTTCGGCGACGATGCGGTCGAGGATGACTTCCGTCGTGGCGTTCATGGTGGTCTCCTGAGTGGTGTCTGCGGTGGTCTGGGTGGCGTCGTCCTCGGTGAAGATGAAGACGCGCGTGCGGGTACGGACCCCGTCCACATAGACGACGGTCTGGCGCTCGGTGACGGAGATTGGCGCGTTCACGCCGAGGTCGTCGGCGGAGCGGAGCACCTCGAAGATGCGGCGGTCGCTGAGGTTGATGGCCAGCTCCAGGCCGATGCTTTCGGCGAGAGCTGCGCGGGTGATGGGTTCGCCGAGGACGATGTCTCCGGCGTCAATAGCGGCGTCAAAGGCATCGAGGATGGCGCGACTCTCGCTGTCGGCCTTGCGGGAGCGGTAGGCCCGGACTCTTTCGGTACTCGTCGCCGCCGGGGCGAGGATGCGGGAGCGGTATGCATGGCCGTATGCGAAAAGGTCGGTGAGGAACGCTTCACGGTCAAAGTCAGTGCCGGGGAGAGGAAGCATGTGCAAAGCGGCATACAGGCCCGCGTAGTACGGCGTGAGCTTTCGTGTGGCGTCACGGGCATCGTCCATGTGCTCGCGGCCAGGAAGAGGAGCGCGGCGGCCCTGACCGCCGTCGTAGCGGCGCGGGAGAGCGTCGAGGCTCGCGCGGATGGCGGCCTCGTTGATCGGGGCCTCGGGGTCCAGGGTCGGGAGGATCAGGTACTCCCAGACGTGGGCAACGGCAGGGATGCGGCGGCCCCATGGGTAGGCGTCCAGCTCATCGGAGAAGGCGAACCTGCCGACCACGTAGGCGTCGGCGGTGTCGTAGGCACGCCGGACTCCGAGGCTGTGCGCGGCGTAGCTGGCGGCTGAGGTCTTGAAGTCGATGGGGGTCATTGGGGCTTTCGGTGGAGGCGCTGGCGGACGCCGGTGGAGTGGTCAGGGGTGGCGGAAATGACGATGGCCCTCGCCCGGGAGCAAACCGAGGAGGGCCATCGTCGGGGTCTAACCCGCCAGGGTTCCGAAAGTGACCACGATGAGGTGCCGCGCAAGGCGGCGCATGTTGACGCAGAGGAGTGCGCCTGTAGCTGGGGAACTGCCCAAGACGGGGAGCGCCAGGCAAGATGCGCGGCGCTAGGCGGCCAGGAGCGCGGCGGCGCGTCTGGCGACGGCAGTCAGCTTGTCGATGCTGCCGTCAGCTAGCGCTGCGTCAGCCTGGGCAGCGAGGCGGGCGCGCTGGGCGAGGAGCTGATCGGTCAGTTTGCGGTGGCGAGCTTGACGCTGCCGCCACTCCTTGAGGCGGCATGCGTCAGTGCAGAAGCGGGAGGTGGAGGATGCCCCACAAGTTTCACAGGTGGAGGTCTGCATGCTGGGTCCTTCGTACGTACGTAGAGATGGCAAAAGGGACGCCCCCTGGGGCCGAGTCCAGAGGGCGTTGAAGAGTAGAGGGAGGGGAAGGTGTTTTCCCCTCTACAGATAAGTGGGCCTGGCTGCCCACGGCGACCCGCATGTTTCCGCGGATGTTGGATGTCGAGGTGGCGGTGAGGCCGAGTTTCACAGGAGACGCTCAGGGTGAGGCTGGCGGTGGAGGGCGGGATTGGTTGGCCGTGCACAGGAAGACGTAACGCCCTTCTTCTACGTCATCTTCACTAGAGAGGGAGAGAGAGCTAGAAGAAGGAACTTATAAGCCTGGAGTGTTTCGTCTTCCTGTGCACGGGCCACCGCCACCTCCTCCGGCGCGACGATGAGAGCCAGGCCGTCACCGATCAGGCGGCTTTGCGCCGCTCGCGGGCTTTGCCGTCTTGCTTGAGGTGGCTCACGTCGAGAGTCGCGGGGTCTACGTCCTCGCCCGCCCAGACGATGCGGACTCGCTCGTGAGAGCGGAACCGCGCGCCAGGCTTGGGCGCTGCGGTGACAATGACCTTGTCGATGGTGAGACGGAGGAGCGCTCGCGCCTCCAGCACTGGCGCGCCCATGATGGCGGGCAGCGATATCTCGGGGTCCAGGAGCGCGCCCAGGTTAGCCGTTGGCTGCGGCAGGGTGGACAGCTCGGCGCGGGTGCGGTTGATCTGCTCTCCTAGTGCGGCGGCAATGAGCGAGTAGCGGGCCTCGGGCAGGACTCCGCGCACGTAGCGGTCATGGTCCGCGTCGGCGAGCTTGGCCTCTAGCGTGCTTAGGCGGTCGGCCAGGTCGGCGCGCTCGCGCGTGGTGCCGGGGTCATTCCGGGCGAGCCAGCGCTCGGCGACCTCGGCCAGGCGGTCGTCGTCCGGCTCCAGGCGGGCGAGGTAGAAGGCCCAGTCACGCTTGACGGCGTCCTCCAGGGTCTTGATGGTGACGTTGAGAGGGTGCTTGCACTCCTCGCCGACGTAATCTCGTTTGCGGCAGCGGTAGGCGTCGCCGAAAGAGTTGCACGTCCGGCGACACTCGGCGCACAGGACGAGACCACCGCCAAGAAGGGTCTCGGGCTGCTTCTTGGCCCGCATCCCGCGTCCGTACTGGCGTAGGCGTGAGTCGAGGACTGTCAGGAGAGCACGGCGCTCGCCCTCGCTGACGATGGGGGCGACACCCTCAGCCATGAGCGAGACGGTTTCGCCCGTGTCGGGGTCCCGCCAAGGGTGGATATCCGCCCCCTCGTAGCCCGTCGCGCGCTGCTCGCGGTGATCGGGGGTCAGACCCGCGAGCGTCGGGGAGCGGAAGGTGGTGGAGAGCGCCGACGAGCGCCAGTGGGTGCCGCCGAAGCGGGTAGGGATGCCGCGCGCGTTGAAGTCGCGGCAGACCGCCAGCATCGTCTCGCCGCGCATGAGACGGTCGTAGGCCTCCCGAACAAGCGGGGCCTCCTCCGGGTGAGGGCGTAGCTTGCGGTCGTCACCGATGAGGTATCCCCAAGGGCGTCGCCCGCCCAGATAGAGGCCCTGTTTACGCTGAGAGACTTTCTTGGCGCGGACACGTAGGGAGGTGTTCGCGCTCTCTGCGCGGGCCTGCTCGGAGACCAGGACGATGAGCATGCGGGAGTTCTGTACCGAAGAGTCCAGGTTGTCCTTGAGGAAAAGGAGTCGGCCCCCGACAGCATCGACATCGTCAAGGATCGTGGCGACCTGGCCCGCGCCTCGGCGGCTCAGTCTGTCCAGCTTCCAGATGGCGAGGGTAGCGACCTCCCCGGAGGTGACAGCGGCCACAGCGGCGTCGAAATCCGGGCGCTTTACGCCGCGTTTGTAGCCGGACTTACCCCGGTCGCGCCAGACCTCGCGCACGGTGAGGCCAGCGCGCGTGGCCCACTCGCGGAGGTCGGCCTCCTGGCGCTCCATGGAGTCCTTGCCCTCGGCATCGACGCTGAGTCGGATGTAGAGGTCCACGAGGTCCGTGGGGGTAGCGATGGTAGTAGTCATGATGGCCCCTTTCGATCTAGTCGAGGAGGAGTGCGCCTAGGGGCGACCCTCTGCCCGGGGCATCGACGGGGTTACCGAGGAGATCTGGCTCAACGGTCCCGAGAGCATCCACATCGCCCGCGGCGGAATCGCCGAACGCATCGAGCTGCGTCTCACCGACGCGGCCCTGCGCGATCTCGTCGAACGGATGCTGCAGTCGACCGGGCGCCGCGTCGACATCAGCCAGCCGTTCGTGGATGCGTCTCTTCCCGACGGATCCCGTCTGCATGTCGCGATCGCAGATGTCGTCCGCGGATCGTGGTCGGTCAACATCCGCAAGTTCCTGCGCGCTTTCGCACCCTCGACGCGCTGGTCGAGAACGAGGCTCTGACCGCAGAGCTCGGCGACCTGCTGCGCGCGGCGATGCGTGCGGGCAAGAGTGTCGTCGTGTCGGGCGCCACCCATGCGGGCAATACCACCTGTAGCTTCTGACGCGCTAATCGCACCGATTTCGTGCGTCTATGGGAGACGGGCTAGTCCCGGCAGTCGATATGGATGCTCACCCCGCTGGCTATTGTTAGCAACAGGAGCAGGGAGGAGCGCGACATGGCACTTGGGCGTGGCTTGCCTCACCTGGCAGGTGCTACCGAGCTCGAGCGGTGGGCCGATACTCGAGCTGCTCAGGATGAGCTCCCCGTCCTGGTGCGTCGCCTCGTCCGCGCTGAAAACGACCAAGTCCAGCGCGTGGAGATGCGAGGCGGAGAGGGAGTCGGATTGACCGGGTACGACGGCTTTGTTGAAGCGTCGCGAGCGACATCGTTCGTACCTGAAGGGCTGAGCGTCTGGGAGATGGGTGTCGGTGGTGATCCTGAGAAGAAGGCGCAGGATGACTACCGAAATCGACTCAAGGACGCCGGCGGGGTCGAGCGGTCCGAGACCACCTTTGTCTTCGTCACGCCGCGACGGTGGGAGAAGAAGAAGGATTGGGAGCGGCGGCGTCGTGCCGAGAAGATCTGGCGTGATGTCCGGGTACTTGATGGGGATGACATCGAGCAGGCGCTTGAGCTGTGCCCCGCCGTGCAGGTCTGGCTATCTGAAATGCTCGGAATGGATCCCTTCGGAGCTACGTCGATTGAAGATTGGTGGACTCGGTTCTCGCGTGGTTTCAGTCCCGTCCTAACCAGTGCGGTTGTGCTGGCCGGAAGGGAAGATCAGGCGTCGGCGCTCACGCGTCGTCTCACTGGTGAGGTAGGTCGCACCTTCATCCGAGCGGCCAGTGTCGACGATGGGCTCGCTTTCGCTGTCTGCTCGATGATGATGATGGAGCCTGAAAACTCAGAACCCATGTTGGCTAAGTCCCTTCTTGTGCATGATGGGGCCACGCTGAGGCGACTAGAGCAGACTTCGCGCCTCCTCATCCTTCTGCCGTACGAAGAGCACTTGCAGAGGGACGCGCATCTGATCAGCAACCACCATGTTGTCTTCGTGACGACTGATCTCGATGGGGATGTCGACGTCGACCTCCCGCCCCTCGACTACCTCGCGCTTCGGACGGCCCTCCGCGAGGCTGGAGTGCCGGACGTCAACCTTGATCGGTATATGCGGGCGGGCAATAAGAGTCTTCTGGCCCTACGGCGTGTATCCACCCAGTTGCGGGATCCCGACGCATGGCGCATCGATCTCGAAGATCGATCGCTTCGCCGTTCTTGGCTTGCAGGTGCATGGACCCGTACCCGCAGTGGCGATGTTGAAGCCTTGGAGACGCTTGTTGGAGCCGGGGTTGATGTCCTTGAGGAACGGCTGACGTCGGCCGTTCGGCAGCCAGACCCGCTATTCACAAAGGTCGGTAATACGTGGGCCGTAACCGCTCCGGAAGATTCGTGGAGGGCGGCGCGGAACGTAATCTCCGAGAAGGATCTTGATGCGCTCGAGCATGCGATCCAGACCGTCTTGGGCGCGATCGATCCTCGGCTCGAACTCCCCGCCGAAGAACGCTGGATGGCATCCATTCACGGTAAAAACCGGATCCACTCCAGCGATCTGCGTAAGGGGCTAGGTCGATCGCTCGCGCTTCTTGGAGCTCACGGAGATGAACTCCGGTTGTCCGGGGGCCGGACTGCTCGTCAGTGGGCAGAGCGGGTGGCTTGGAATCTGTTCGAGCGGGCGACCGAGGACGAGACAGCTCAACTGTGGGCGTCGATGGAAGACGTTGTGCCGTTGCTTGCGGAAGCCGCTCCCGATCCATTCCTTCGAGCGCTGGCCAAGAGCGCTAACGGGACGAACCCACCAGCTGTACGGCTCTTCCAGGACATCGGCGATCAGCACTGGAACGCAGGCAGTCCACACACCGGATTCCTTTGGGCCTTGGAGGGACTGGCGTGGTCGGAGCAGTACCTGGGCTATGCGGCTGAGGTGCTGGCACAGCTGGCAGAACTCGATCCGGGCGGCCGACTGAGCAATCGCCCAGCTGCCAGTCTCGAAACGATCTTCAGGCCGTGGTATCCGCAAACCTCCGCACCTGTCGCTACTCGCCTACAGACTCTGGATGCGTTGCTCCGGCGTCACCCGAATGTTGTCTGGAAGCTGCTCATCGATCTGATACCCGAACCGTCGGCGCTTGGTGTCCAAAGCCATCGCCCCGAATTTCGAGCCTGGGGAGGACCCAGCGAGCCGAGCGTCCCACGAAGTGAACTTGTCGAGATGGTGAAGGCGACCGTTGACCGACTTGTGTCGCTCGCATCGAAGGAGCCGAGCCGGTGGGTTTCCGTTCTTCCGAAGCTGGCCTACATGCCACGAGAGTCACGACAGGATGCCCTACGCGCCCTCGGAACCGTTGATCCGCAGGATCTCAGTCGAGAGGAAGGGCTGCTGCTCTGGGAGGCCATCGATCGCCTCGTGCGCCACCAAGAGGAGCAGGAACGCCGTGACGCTGAATGGTCGATGGACGCCGATTCTCTTACCGGTCTTGCCGTCGTTCGCGACCGGTTGCGTCCCGCATATCCGAGCGAAACGCATCGGTGGTTGTTCGACGATTGGCATCCGAACATCGGAGTGAGCTTCGAGGACGACCTTCAAGCCTACGATCGCGCGCTCGGCGAGGTTCGCGAGCGGGCGATCTCGGAGATTCTGCAGCGCGAAGGTCGCGATGCAGTTGTTTCTCTCGCGGAACGCGTAAAGCTCCCCGCGACTGTCGGCTTCTCGCTCGCTCGTGCGAGTGACGACGATGATGCGGCTGTGTTGGCGCTTCTTGAGAGTTCGAATCAAGCACACCTCCAGTTCGCGGACGGATACGCTCGGGGGCGCTTCAGCTCCGACTTCACCCCCATCCGAGAGTGGGTCGATCGGTTCAATGGGCATCCCTCCGTGCAGGCGCGGCTGCTTTTGTTGAGCGCAGATGTTCGGGATGCATGGGGGCTGCTGGGAGAGTACGGCGCAGAGGTCGAACGCGCGTACTGGGCCGAGTTCATGCCGTACGGACGCGGCTCAGACTTCCCATTCGTCAATGAGTCTGTGCGCCAGTTGATCGAGCACGGGCGAGTAGCGGTGGCACTGGATGCGCTGAGTATGTACGCCACACGTCAGTCCGACCTCGACACAGACCTGGTCATTCGCGCGCTGAGCACCTTCGGAGACGCCGAAGACGCAGAGTCGGCACGTGTATCCAGTTACGACATCTCTGGCTTGATCCAGTACCTGAAGCAGAAGGGCGTTAGCGAAGAGACTGTTGCGAGCCTGGAATGGAGATACCTCCCGCTCCTTCATGACGACGCCCTTACGTTGTCCCTCGAAAATCTCCTTGCCCGTAGTCCTCAGACCTTCGTGCAGCTCATAGAACTCATCTTCCGACGGGCGGATGAGGACCCCGATAGTCAGCCGCGAAAAGCCAGTCCCACCGTTGCTTCTAACGCGTACCGACTCCTCCGCGCATGGAAAGTTGTCCCTGGGGCCACCCCCGATGGCACCGTGGACGGAAGCGCATTCAACGAGTGGCTCGACGAAGCTCGCAGGCTTCTGGTTCAGGCCGGCCAGATTGAGATCGGAGAGCTTCAGATCGGAGAAGTCCTCGCCCACGCTCCTGTAGACCCTGACGGTACGTTCCCGACTCTGCCTGTCCGGGACGCACTCGAAGCGGCTCCCAACGATCGGCTGGAGCGCGGATTCAGCATCGGTCTTTACAACAAGAGGGGCGTGACGTCGCGTGGAATGACGGAGGGAGGAGACCAAGAATACGCTTTGGCGGATCGATACGACTCCTGGGCAGCTGGGGTGCAGGCGACACATCCACGCACGGCGTCCGTGCTGCGTGACGTCGCAAACGGCTACCGAGACGAAGGCCGTCGCAACGACGAAGAAGTCAAGCGACACCTCGAAGGTCTCGACTTATGAAGAGTCACTCGCCGCTGACTGCGCAGCCGAATGCTCCAACGCGCAATCGTCAGGGGAGCCAATCTGAATCTGTGAACAGAAACCGCGGTAAGAGCGCCGAGCCTGCACGACCAGGTTGGACACGAAGGCGTCGATGACGGTGCGCTGCCGACTGACGGATAACGACGTCAGCTCCGGCAGCGACCTTCGGCGGTATCGGTTTCGGAGCCGCAGCCACTCTGTTCCGCGGAACCCCATTCCAGGGATAGGGCGCCGCTGTGACATCCCTGCGAGTCAGTCGCGAGGACCAGCGAAACTGGCTCCCCCGGTCCCCATCGGGAAGCTCGGTGCCAAGACCCGGTCGCCGTACTCTCGGTGACTCACAGCGTTTCCGTCGTTCCCACGATCGGCTTCAGTCACGCCAAGGCGCCGCAGATGAACCTTGCGAAGATACTCCTCCGTGTCAGCGCCCGTGTGACCGCCTGCTGCGACAGCGAATGCCGTCGCGAGCTCAAGAATCTGAAGGGTGACGGTCACGGCTATCTCGTTCCGGTCCATGAAAGGCGCTTCGTCGAACGTGCCGATGACGTTCGGCAGGAACCACCCTCGCCCGTGGGTTGCACCCGAGCCCAGCGCCCAGTCCCAGAAGCCGACCCGCAGGTAGCGTCTGTATGCGTCGGTGGCGTTGAACTTCACGTTCTCGGTCGCTCCGTCGAGGCGCATGTTCACCGTGAACTCGGGGCGTCGCGAGTCCGGCGTGCGCTCGACGCCGTGGCTCGTGAAGAACTCATGCATCGTGGGGATCTGTTCGCGTGCATCATTAGCGTCGCCCTCACCGTGGACGCCGAACGCCTCCGCCGTCCGGAGGTTGTCCTCGACAGATTCGATCTGGAACGCCGCCATCCGCAAGAGTGTTCGCGCCGGCGGGACCTCAGGGTCATAGATGTAGCAGAACCGCATCACGATCTCGCCTGCCGATCTGGCGAGGACCATCGCACTCATCGGCGCCGACGCAGTGGACTCGAAGATCGTGATGATTCCGTTCACGAGGTCAGCAACGGCCCGGATAGAGCGTTCCATGTCGATCTTGCTCTGAAGCACGACCGAGCCCAGGAACTCCGCGTGCTCTTTACCGTGCACGTACTCGTTCAGCACTGTGCGCGGCGCGCCCGGTCGTCTGTCGCCAGCGACCGTGACCACATCGGTAATGCACTGCAGCGAGTCATCCATCGTCGTCCGCAACAGACGCGCGCACCATTGAGGCGACCCGACTTCGCGACGAGTACTCGACGATGCCGCTTCCGGCGAGGCATCAGCTGTCATGCCCCCTCCTGCGCTCGAACCTCAGCGGACAGAGCCTCCAGCGCTCGTGCCCCGTCCCAGAAGTGCGCGTCGAGCCACTGACGAGCGTCCGTCGAACCGCGGTGCTTGACTCGCGCTCTCGTCGTCTTCATCGACAGGAGGGTATCGCGATGGTCGCTGCGAACCCGACCTTCTTCGTGAGCGGCATCGACGAGCTCTGCGAAGCTCATGCGCTTCGCCCTGGGGATCCCAAAGGACTTCAGCATCAGCTCCGCGGCAGTGTGCATCTCCTCCAGCAGCACTTCGGGCGCGACCTCGCCGAAGTGCCAAGACGCCAGCAAATCCATCGTCACGAGCAGACGATCCATCAGATGCGGAGCGTCACGAGGGAAGAAGTCATGAATGACGCCCGTGACAGGCATCGTCCGCCCGCGCAATGTAGGGACCCAGTCATCGTCGTACCGGTCGTACATCATGCCGCGGTATCGGTTGAGGATCTCGACCAGACCGTTGGCTGTGCGGCGCCGCGCTGCGGGGGAGCGCTCGCTCGGTGTCGCCTCCGCGATCGTCGGCAGGTCCCGGCGCAACCGCTCAAGGAGGATGTCCAAAACGTACGTGTTGGCGTTGAAACAGATGTATGCGCCGTCTTCGTACACCTCAGTCTTGACGCGCGCGCCAAGCTTTCGAGCGCGAAGCCGGATGGCGACGAAGCACGCCCGAACGATCGGCATGTCGCGTTGAGATGCCCTGAAGGTCGCATCGAAGCCAGCCACTCAGCGGACCGCCATTCCCGGGCGCTGCCCAGGTCCATTCACGGAGCGCAGGGCGGTCTCGAAGAGGGTGGTGTCGAAGATGACAGCGAGCATTCCCCCATCATGGCGTGGCCAGCATCTTGGCGACGCGAACGAAGTCCACCGCTTGCGACCTGCCGACTCGCAAAAGGAGCCCGGCTCCGGTCGCCCTGCGCGCGACACAGCTGCCCGATCGTTGGCTGTGGGACTCCGCGAATCGGGTATGCCCGTAAGTGTCGACGCCCGATGAAATGCCCGGTGAGCGGGCGTCAACTGCAACACCGAAACCGACGGCTGGCAGAACGTCTCTTGAAGCCCGCGCTACGCGTATGAAGCGCCTCAGACCGCCCCGTCAGCACTCCGGATTCCGCAAGCCCAAGCAGCTTGCCTCGCTGGGCTTATGTCGAAGAGTTCACGAGCACGGGGTCTTCGCGGCTCCGCCACGATCGCCGTTGCTAGCGTGCCGCAGAACGTCGCAATCCTTGGCGGGTTCACGTTAGGATGTGCGGGCAGCATGCTATGGCTGCCGCCTTGACGCTCGAGTGTTCAAGGCACGCGATTCCCGTTCCTCCGACATCGCCGGGGGGTCTAGTGACGGCGGCCGATTTCGGCCGCTTTCGGGTTTTTGGGATCCTGGCGGGTTCTTAGCTGCCCGTTCGGCTGGACCTTGCCAAGAAAGGGGATCATGAGGGGTAACGGCCTTAGTTCGCTCTCTGGGATACTCGCCCGCGCCGAAAGTCGGATGTGGACAGAGTTCAGTGACGCGGGGGCGTTCGATAACACCGGCGATATCGGAGAGGCGCGGGAGCGAGCGCTTGCTCGTTTTCTGTCGGAAAGGCTGCCTTCGCGATACAAGGTCGCTCGCGGCGAAGTAATCGACGCATCCGGACTGCAAAGTGGACAGACAGACATCTTGATCTATGACGGAAGTTCGGTAACGCCACTGTTAACTCGGGACGACGGCCTCGTATTGCTGCCGGCTGAGGCCCTGCTCGCTACCGTCGAAGTCAAGAGCAACCTGACTGCTGAGGAGATTCGCCGCTCGGTCCGGGGACTGGTGAACTTGCGCAAGCTCCGTCCTTACGCCTCTCCGTGGGGGTTAGCACGTCAGGGCGGTAAGCATGCCGACGATGGATTGCCCACCTTCTTCGCCACCGTTTTCGCCTATTCGACCACGATCGTTGCCGAGAATTGGCGGGCAGGGGAGATCAAGCGTGTTCGCGAGGAGTGTGCTGGCCTCCAGGCTCCTACGCAATGGGTAGATAGGGTGGTGGTCCTGTCGCGCGGCATTGTGCTGCCCTCAGCAGGAAGAGTCGCGACCTTCTCTGCTGAGCAGCAGGTCCTGGGTCTTTGGTTCTACCAGCTCATGAACTTCTTGGCACGCGAGACTGCCCGCAGGGCACCCTTTCCATGGTCGCTATACGAACGCAGCTTGTCGCCCGAGTGGAGCCATCAACTCCCGGCGCTCGAAGACGCTCCTCGGCCTAAGAAGGCCTCTTCGAGTGCCAAACGACGCTACTTGAGGAGACGAGAGTAGAGCTGCGAGAATCAGACCCCAAGCCCGCACGCATGGTCATGCAGATGGTGCCGGCCGGACCTCGAGGGCGTTACGCTCCACGAGGGTGTTCGTGAACTCGAGATCGGTGGTGGATCCCGGCGCGAGATGTGAACTGGATCCTGACCGACAAGGTGGCGCAGCGATCACCCAGCTCTGAGCAATTTTGATTACTGTCGACTGGCTCGTGTGTCCCGCCTTCGCCGCTGGCTGCTGTTGAATGATCCTGTGGCCAACTCGAACGCGTTCGGACGGAATGCTCCGGGCGCGTTAGACGAGGGGCCAAGGAACCTGGTAGCGCTTGTGGCTGCTCGTTAGTGTGGGTGCGGATTTGTGGAGGCATTGCGTGACATTTCAGGAGCGTCTTGAGTCGTTCGGGTCGTCGGCGATCACGACGCTGCGGCCCGCTCAAGTTCGGGCACTGGGCGAGTATGACCGTCTGCGGACGGACCATGCAGACATCGGTGTCGAGCTTCCTACCGGGGCCGGCAAGACCCTGATCGCTCTGCTTATCGCTGACCAGGCGCTCGAAGAGGGGCGATCTGTTGCATACCTAACCGGCACAAAGCAACTAGCGGAGCAGGCCGTCGCGCAGGCGGCGCTCCTTCCCGGGCTGGACGTTGCTCACTTCTCGGGTCGTAACTACCCGGCCGCCCAGCTGCGTGCATACAATGAAGCCGCAGCGGTCGGCATCATGAACTACTGGACTTACTTCAACACCCGACCCAGGGTGAACCCCGCGGACGTGATTGTTTTCGACGACGCGCATCTCGCTGAGCAAGCGCTCTCTGGGCTGTTCACGATCCAGATCCCGCGGGGCCCGGGCGGAGGGTCGGCGTTGTATCAAGCGATCGCGGATCTCGTTCTCCAGCAGGGACGTGACTCATACCCCTCGCTTCAAGCGTTGCGAGACGGCACCGCGCCTTGGAGCACCCCGCCTGAGCTCGTATCGTTCGTTGACTGGGACGCCGTGGCGTCCAGCGTCATCGAGGTCGTCGAGGAATCTGAGTACTACGCGCAAAGTGACATCAGCTATCCGTGGCGGGCGGTCAGGCCCAATCTGCGTCGGTGCGGTGTCCTGGTCGGTCCTAACGCGATAGAGATCCGTCCTTATCACGTGCCCGCGCAAGCTGTGCCCGGCTACGCGCAGTCGAGACTGCGCGTCTATCTGTCGGCGACGCTCGGCCAGACCGGCGATATCCAGCGGAGGCTTGGCGTCCGTCCCGTCGTGACTGCAGTTACCGATGCTGACGCCGCGCTGACCGAGCTCGGCCGACGGACCTTTGTCATCAACCCCACGCAGGATGCTGCTGACTCCGAAGCGGCCTGGAGCTTCGTGCTCTCTCAGGTCGAAGCGGCTCGTGCAGACAGAGGCGGTCGTGCCGCATGGTTGTGCGCCAGTAACACGGAAGCAGACCAAGTCCAGACAAAGTTGGAGAGCGAGGGCTACACGGTTTATCGGTTGACTTCGGGTGACGACGCTGCCGTCGATCGCTGGCGCAACGTGCCAGAGGCCCAGCTAGTCACAGCGGGCCGGTTCGACGGGCTGGACTTCCCCGACGAAGTCTGCCGGTTGGTCATCATTCCAAGCGTTCCCGCTGCTTCGACAGAGTTCGAGCGCTTCGTCGTCGCATACCTCGGTGACGCTTCCTTCATGCGGTACCGCATTGGCCAACGTGTGACGCAAGCTCTAGGTCGCGCCAACCGGACGCCTACTGACTCAGCACTGTACGTCGGCCTGGATCCTGCATTCGGCCCTGCGCTTGCCGACGCGTCGGTCCAGCAGGCGCTGGGCCGTGACGTACGTGCTGCTGTCAACCGGGCGCTAGAGACGCACGGTGACACATGGGACGTCGTGAAGAACGTTGCTGACGACTTCTGGAGAACGCACCGCGCGCCCGCTCCGGTCGTGCTCGAGGAACCCATCGCGGCGGCTCCAGGTAGACAACGACCCGGCCGGTCGACGGCGATAGGTGCACGGGGAGAGAGCGCTCCGAGCGAGGTCAATGCCGCGACACGTCTGTGGTTCGCCGACGGACCACGAGCGGCGGTGAGCGCGAACGATGCAGCTGAGACTCTTCAAACGGCCGGCGAGGTCGAACACGCTGCGTTCTGGAAGTACGTCGAGGCGCATGCTCTCTTCGGTGCAGGTCGACCTGCGGACCTTGCAGCCGCGCGGGCCGCGCTTGAGGTGGCGGTTGACGCTGCGCCAGAGACGGCATGGTTCGTGCGACTTCGGCGAACAATCGATGCTTTGAGCGGGAATGCGGTCCGGGGTACTTTTCACGACGCGCTGTTCTTGAGTTGGGACGAGTGGATTCGCGAAGGCGGAGGCCGGATTCAGGCGCGGCTAGCGCGAACCCGGCCGCTACTAGAGGGAACGCATGATCAGCGCTGCGAAGCCCTGGAGATGCTCGCCCGTCTCTGTGGAGCAACCGGCGATCGCCCCTCCGGCCCGAGTGCGACCGATGCACGATGGGTTTGGACGGCGCCCCGGAAGGGACAGCGGCGAATATGGGAGGTGAAAACGGGCGGCAGCGAGCGCGTGCCGCGCGACGACATTAATCAGCTGCTTGGTCAGGTCCAAGTGGAGGAACAGGCACATCCGCGCTCCCGCGTTGTGGGCTGCCTGTACACGGCGCTTGACGATATTGAGGACGACGCAGGGCGTGCGGCGCAAGACAAGATCGTCTTGTTCACCGTGCCCGCGGCGCTGTCGCTTTGGGATGAGATGGCACAACGGTTCGTGCAGTATCAGTCGGCGTCGGGCTCAGGGTCAGCGACGGAACGCGGTGAGGCGCGGTCGCTCGTCGAGCCGAGGCTGCCCGCAGGGGACTGGACTACGGAACTTCTAACTGCCAGGGGACTTGCCTTCATTGGACGCGCTGAGGTCGAGAGTCTCTTTGCTCGATAGCCACCGATCATCGTTATGCCGGGAGCCAATGGGATTCCGTCAGCTGGTACCCAGGCAACACCGGCGCCGCGGTTCGCACCAGCTTCCCTCACTGCGGAGCGGACTGGGTATGACGAATCTCCCAGGTAACGCCGAGACGGCGCCGAGCCCACGCGAGTTGTGTTCGGTGCGTCGGTTTGGCCTGTGCGTCGTCGGCAGCGATCTGCGCCAGAAGCAACATGAGGGCTTGTACCCGCATCCACGTTGCGCCTTGATCCCAGTCTGCGTTCAGCAGCATCGCCACGCCTAGCGGGGCGTCTTCGGACTCGCGCACGGTTTCCAGGTAGACGTCGGCCACGCTGGACGTGGCATGCGAACACAGACTCAACGTTCGCCACATCGCATAGATATGGCGACCACCAGATACGGCGCGACACCGCCCTTCGAAGCTGCGCGTGCGCGTAATCGTCTCGGCGTCACGTGCTTCTTCCTGCTCTACCCGTCGAAGAATCTCCGACAGATCGGCGAGCCCAGCTCGGTGACATCCCGATACATCACCCGGCGACTCTTGGGGTTTTTGTCGGCTGGAAACATAGGGGATAGTGCAGCGTATACCACATGGAATCTATGACGCCACCGCGGGCCGTGTAACCAGGCACCTGGACTCCGGAGGAACTCACCCGTCCGTGCCCAGCAAGGGAAGGGAAGATTCGTTTCGCGCTGTTAGTCCGCGTTATCCTCCAGTCAGCGTGAGTATGCTGCGAGAGTCTTGTTGCCTGCGTACACCAGACGGTCGACGAGGTCGAGCCAGTTGCCTCCGGCTCCGCGTGCGTCGGCCTCGGGTTTGATCTCGACCAGCCACTCGTCCATGGGCGCATAGGAGACGAGCTGACGGTCGGTTCGCGAAAGGCACAGCGTGTCGAGCCAGCCCAGGCCTTCGGTCACTTGTGTCTCGAGGGGTAGCTGGCGCAGGAACCGGATAAGTTCGAGAAGACATGAGGATCTACCGGCTGCGTATGGGAGCCACCGCGGAAGGAACTCTACAAGTTCGTCGGGATGCACCCACTTGAAGGTGGTGCGACCGAACTCGTCGTGCAGCGACTGGGTAGTCTCAGGATGGTTCGGGAGCAGGTGGCCCAGCGCGTAGCCGTTGAAGCTGTCTGACCGGTCATAGACGGCCTTGTTCGCCTCCACCTGATCCAGGACGTGTGCGAACACGGTCGGCCAGACTTCTCTCGCCGCGTGAGCGAGCTCCTCAGTCTCTGACCCAACGGCTGCAAGGTCGCGGAGGAATGCGCTGAACACATGGCTCGAGGGAGCGAGGGCTGTGATGTATTCAAGCAGCGGGCCCTCGTCTGTGCTCACGCGAGACCGGGTCTGCAGCAGTGCGCGTGCAGCGCTAATGGTCTCGGCGCCGTCGTCATCAATGAAGTAGATGTTCTCGGACTGCTCCTGAGTGACCATGGCGTGAGCCTGTACACGGAGAAGCGTCTCCAGGTCGCGTCGGGCGAGCTGCGCGACACAGGCGTTCGACGAGGCGACGCGCCCGAGCGCCCGGATGGTCGCGCTGAGGCGAGATGTGTCCAGACGATCCGGCCGGATTTCCGGAATCCGGGCCATGACGTCGCTGGTGAGGACGACCTCGGGGGCTTGCTGCAGGTCGTCGTCGAACTCGCCGATTTCGCAGAGTCGCGCGAGGTCGAGCGCCCACTGGTAAGCGATCAGATGGATGCATGGGTAGCCTGAGCACGGATGAGCCCAAATGTCGTCACACCCACGCGCGAACTTCAGGCACGTGGCTGTCGCCGCGAGCGGCCCGAGAGCGGCGGCGGCCGCGGCGATGTCGTCGGGGGTTGCGCCGGCCGCCGCGAGTTGTTCGGTCAATTCAGGAAGAAGCAGGCGCGGAAGGGCTTCGGCGGCGGCTCCGCGCGTTCCGATGTCTTGCTCGTACCGGAGTGCGTCGTCGTTGTTTGCGGCGGCGTCCGCGGCCTGTTGGAGGATCTCGAGTATCGAGGTGATCGCGAATGAGGCGTTGTTACCGAATGCTTCGGGGTGTCCTGCGGCAGCGCTTCGGATTGAGGCCGCTGCGACATAGGCGAGCGCGAGATACGGGTCGGACGCCGCGAACTCGGGTGGGTTGTCGTGCAGGTCTTTCACCCGTGCGAGGTCTTCCGCGATCTCGACCGGGGTTGGTGGCGTCCATCCTTGCTGCTGCTGACGCGCCGGAATCCAATACTTGTTCTGGAGCCCTAGAAGGAGGTTGCCGCGGTCCATATCCGCTCGCATCGGAGCGAGCTCTTCTTCAATGTCCTCGGGCTCCTTGACCGAGACGAGCACTCCGCCCTCCACGCGCTCGGTTGTCATGTTGTCCGCGTCCAGTGTGGCTGCCCAGCGCCGGACGGTGGACTCGCCGGCGTCGAAACGGGCAGTGTTCGCGATGAGTTGCGTGCCGAGATCCTTGAGCTCTGCCCGGCGCTGCGTGTCAGCATTCAGGACGAGGAGCCCGACGATGTCGCGCAGGTACCATTTACGGCGTTCGGGGTTTGTGATGTCGTCATCGGCAGCGCGCATGAAGCCGATGACCTCATGGGTGACGCGGAAGTGCTCGAACTGCCAGACGAGCGGCTCGACGAGGTACCGGTCGAGCACCTTCGGGTCGTCACCAAGGTGACGGATGGTGGCACCGACCACGAGCGCAGGCATGGCTAGGTTCTCGCACCCCTTCAAGAGAGTCGCCGCCACATCTTCCATCGCTGCTCCGGCGGCCACCATCCGGTCGACCCACCGTTCGACGGCCTGGAGCGCGCTCATGCATGGATACGGACCATTGGTGTTGCCGCGGTACCAGCCCCACACATTGCCATCTCCGACATAGATTCGCTCGGCACTATCGAGCGCGAGCGCGAACTTCGACCCGGCCGCGACAGGTCCTGAGCCGCTCCTTTCAAGGCACCGGATGTTCGCGGCGTGGTTCAGAATTCGGTTCACGACGGGAACCCAGTCGTTGGGCTGGCACATCCTGGTCAGAACCCAGAACGGCCCATGGGTATGGCTGGTGAGGGCGCGGAAGCCGCGTGGTTGGTGGTCGCGAATGCCGTTCCAGCGTCTCCGGTCGTTACCATTCTGGGTGTCGATGTAGTAGGCCTCGGTGAGCTGGAGAAGGAACTTCGGGTCGTACGAGCCAAGGCCCCATGCGCTCCAGTCGAGGTCGACTGCCGGCTGGAGACGGGACGGCGAGTCTGCCGCGACCTCGGTCAGGCAGGCGCGCACATCATCGTCGATGTCGGGGCCGAGTAGTGCGAACAGCTGGATGTATCGCTCCTGGGTGATCTCCCAGTTCAGGGTCCTTCGGCGTTGTTTCTTCGTGTGGCCGTCGAAGATGTTGAACACTACCTCGTCTTCTGTGGGAGCGTCGTCGAGAGTCGCCGGGGGGCGGTGGGTCCGCCAGTGGCCGAGCAGGAGCTCTCGCAGAGCCACCCGAGTGGGGTTGCCCTCCGGCAACCCGACCAGCAGGGCGGAGTTGAGCCAATCGCACACCAAACGGGATTTCTCGTCGTCCTGCCGCCACAGCTTGTCGACCTCCTCGACCAGGAGGCGCACGACCGGCTCACCGCGCGGCACGTCGATCATGTTCTCGTGTCGTTGGTGGAGTGAAACCACTCTGACGAACGTAGCAAGAATGTCGTCGGAGTCGGCGGCGTTCGCGTCAAGCGTGTGCCGGAGTAGGTCGTAAGCGTTCGGCATCTCGAGCACAGCTTCGAGCGGCACGTCCTTCCAGCGGGCCGTGGACACGTCGCCGAGAGTGTCGAATTGGGCCAACAGTGCCGCGAGCTCAGCATCAGGGTCGTCCGCGCCGGTGAGTTTGCCTTCGCAGGCGAGCTTGGCGGCAGACATGGCCCATCGCTTCGGCCCGGACGCTTTCAAGGTCTCGGTGACGGAATCGGCTCGTGCTAGGCGCACGGCCGTCGCGAAGCGACGGACTTCTTCGTGCGCGAACTGGGGCTCGGTCTTGCGCAGGTTCTCTGGCGAGACCAAGAGGTCGGCTCTAAGCGCGTCGAGAGCGGCATGCTCGGGGCGGGGGTAGACCTTCTCTGGCGGAGGCAGTTCGAGCGCCGCCTCACTCATGGCCAGGAGTGTTGCGGTTCGTGCGGCCGCTGAACTCCCGCCTGTTGCGCGGCCGATGAGGTCTCTCCAGACCAATTCAAGGCAACCCCAGTCGTCGAGCGGCGTGGTTACCGTGGTGCCGGTCCTGGCCAGAAGGTCGACGATTGACAATCTTCGATACAGCGACCTGGTAGGCAAGTTCCGGAGGGTGCCGGCGATCGCCGGCACCCGTCCTCGTACGATTCGCAGCTCGTCGTCGTCGAGCCCGGGAACCGCGAACTCCCGCGGGGTCGGGTAGATGCCGACGACGGTGTCCGCGGCGTCCCTGAATGCGGTGTCCGCAACGACCAGGGCGAGACCGACTTCGGCCGCATGCGCGGCTGCCGCGAGCTCGCGCAGCAGCGGGGCACGTCCTTCGGCTGCTGCATCTGCTGCATCGACGACGAGCACGCGGGATGGCGCCGACATCTCGCTCAACGCGTCGGAGAGTGCCATTCCGAGATCCGAAGACAAGGCCGCCACGCTGTCGCGGGTCCTTCGCAAGTTCAGCACTACGCACTGAAAGTCGTTGTCGGCGGCGGCGAGTGCAGCGGCCGCCGACAACGTCAGAGCGCTCTTGCCTGTGCCCGACTCGCCGGTGACTAGGACGGCTCCGCGGGTCGTACCGGCGACGACGAGCTCAGCCTGGACAGCTGTCCGCAGCGTCGCGCGCGGCAGGTCGACCCGGCCAGCCAACTCGTGGCGGACGGCGACCATCGCAGAGTTCTGCTCGACATCCAGCTGCGCCCATGCGGTTCTTGACCTCCCGGCATCGGATGACAAGACGGAATGGATCTTGCGTCGAAGCAAGGGAAGATCGACCACCGTGCCTTTCTGGTCGAACTGGGTCGCCCGGGTAGAGTGGAGGTCGTTGCGGACATCAGCGCCGCTCTTCTCTGCCCGCGCGAGGGGGCTCAGCCGGTTGCCGATCTCGACCCAATCCGTCTCGTCGTCGGACTCGACGCGGAAGTTAAGGATCCAGAGTCGGTTGAGAAGGGACCAGACAAGGCGCCTGAGTTCGTCCTGGGATGCCATCGGGCGCGCCCGCTTCACCAGCCCGGTCAGGTGGGTGTATCGGTTGGCGTAGCCAGCGTGACGCTTCGGCTCGTGCACCTGAGCATGGAAGTCGGCCTCGGTCGCGTTGTCCCGTGCGAGGGAAGCAAGAAGCTGGACCTCTCTCTGGGCAGCTGTCATGCCTGCGACGGCTACCGCGACATATGCACGCTCGTCATCGCTGAAGGTATCGATCTGGTCCAGCAGGGTTCCAACGAGCTCCGCGGTCTTCGGATGGCTCTTGACGAACTGCGGGGCCCGTCGAGCGGCGACGTGGACAACAACCCGATCTTTACCGCTTTCCGCCTCTACGCGCAGGTCGTCAACGGGTTCCTTCGGGTTGGTCTGGAAAGCGAGCCTGACCACCGGCAGCTCATCCGTCTCCGGTCGACCGGCTCCGCGAAGCATGTCAGCGAGGTAGCTGGTCGCGACTCGATGACCGAAAGTGCTGCCCCCACCCCCACCGGCGTACGGACTCACAACCGGAACCTCGCCGTCATCGTCGGCGCCAGCGTGTCCGTGCTTGCCGCCACCGTTCGTCATACCCCAAGTTTCCCTGGTCAGGCAGAGTTATGGAAACGACTGGCTTTCGACGGACATCCCGTGACGGGTCAGTCCGCTTCAGCGACTGCTCGTTCTTGGGGAAATCCCGCGGTCTCCGCGACGCAGCCTCCGACCATGGACGGCGATTCGTCGACTTCGAAAACAGAGTCGCGGCGTCCATCGCGCAGCATGGACTGACGGGCGAGCGCGTCGATCAAGCCGTTCGGGCTGCTGATTTCGGCGACATCCGGCTGGCCCTCGCTGCAGCGCTCAAGCGCATCGGCCTCACCTGGGAGGGATTCATCGCCGGCTCCACCGTTACCGACCTGATGGACTTCATGGACGATCTACCCACGAGGTACGTCACCAACGTCATGCGGTCCGCCAAGCAGCGACAGGGTGAGCAGAAATGGGAGCCTAACGACTTCATCGACGTCCTCGCCCTGCCTGTTGCGGCGGTCTACTGCGACGTTGTTATCACTGAAAAGTAATGGGTACATCGGTTGCGACAAGGCAACGTGGACCAACGATACGACACCATCCTGCTCAACGACACCGCTCACCTTTTCGACGTGCTGGTCAATGCCCCAGCGGCCGAAGGTCAAGCAGGCACACGGATTCGGTGCCGTGCTCGGTCTGCGAGGCCCCTTACCGCGGCTACGGCGAAGTGGGCAGCCACGGAACCGCTATTGAGTCATCGTGAGAGCGATGTTGAGCCGTTCGAGGCATGTATCGACCCTCGTAGCCGAGCCACCAGAGGAGGGCGAGATCGAACAGTTCCATCGCCAGGAATCCCGCTTCTGCCCACTGGTAGGTGCTCCAGCGTGCCAGTCGTGTTCGTTCGGGATGGGCGACGTCATTCCTCATCTTGACGATGCATCGGAGTCCATCGGGTGTCGCTTGCGCCGTGGCGGCGATCGTCGCCTGGACGCTGCCGAGGTGGCTGAGGTGACTGGGAACGGAGAAGTCCGCGTTTAGTTCGTTGAGAAGACGTCTGACGACTTCCTCTGTCGGCAGGGCCTCCCATGCCTTCTTCGAAAGATGATTTGCATCTGTGGCGGGCAATACTTCGACGAAGTGCGCGAAGGACAGCATCTGCAAGGCGGAGATGGGCAACATCACTTTCGTCGTGACAGTTGCCTCGAAGCTGGACGAGAAGTAGTAGCCGAGTGCTCGTTCGAAAACCTCCCACCGAAGTGGGTCTTGCCTGGCGGAATGACCTCGTCTGATCAGCTCCGCCAGCTGGGCTGTCGTGGCGTTCCCGTCCAGCCATGGCGCTGCGCCGAGCGGGCGATCGACGGCGCGTAGTGCTGACCACTGTGCCCAAACGGCGACCCCCTCGTGCCAGCCGACGGGTAGCAGGATGCTCGTAACACGGCCGAGCGCGAAGGACACCAGCGATTCCACAGTCTCGATCGCCTGGAGAGCATCTGACGGACTGAAGTCCGTCAGATCCGTTCGGCGCAGGCGCCCGACGTGGGTGACGGTGGACTGCCCCGTCGCCCGCATATGATCGCGTATCGCCAGGGGTGACACGTCCCCGCGGGGTTCGACCCGAAGCTCCCAGTCATCGAGCTGAACTTCGAGCCTGCCGGGCCGATCCGTCCCGCCGTAACAGGTGTTCAGGCCGTCAGAGGCACGCCAGCCGTTGATGACGAAAAAGGTGATCTCGTCAACAACGGTCGGGGTCCCGACCTCGATCGGACTGGGGTCTAGAGACACTCGCTGTGTCCCTGGCCTTCCGCGTGAATAGATACGTGCAGACTTCGGCGGCGCCGGAACCGCGCTCGACTGAACCTCGACAGTCGGCCGCACAACCCACTTTGCTGACCCGCGGCTCCCATCCAGCGCCAGCAGATCGTCGAGGGTGACGTTCTTGACTCCCGTGGCTTTGATCGCCGGCCGCGGATCAAGGGCGAGAGACACTGTCCCGCGATATCGCTTCCCGTCGCCATCGAACTGGCCGCGATACAGCGGTATCACTCCGCTGCCCAGCGCCGGTAAAGGATAGAAGTGGGTCAACGCTGCGGGCAACTTGTGGACCAAGGTGACTTGCACTCCACCTTCGCCGCTGACAGCACGGCTGCAACCGCAGTCAGAGTCAGGTCTTGCCGTCATCTTGCAAGTATCGCAACCTGCCGAAGACATTCAGCTTGAGCGCCCCGAGAAGCGGAAAATACCTGCTGGCGTCACATCTGACAGCCCCACTTCCGAGCGTCGCGGCTCATGGCGCTCGGCCGCACAAAATTCCCGGTCAAGAGTCGCTTATGCGAACGAAAATGTAGGGGGATTGCAGCGAAGACCACGTTCTTGGTGCGCTGCTCGCCTCGTGCTCTGACCATCAGCGGATAATCTCCGTCGAGGAGACATTCGAACTCGCCGTGCAGGGGCCCGATGTCGTCTCCTTGCAGGGCCGTCAGGCGAGCCTCGAGGGAACGGGCGAGATCACGCTGCGCAGGCTTGTGAAAGAGGCGCTGAGGATGCGGCCCGATCGCCTCGTGGTGGGTGAGGTCAGAGACGCGGAGGCGCTCGACCTCGTCCTCGCACTGAACACCGGTGTGCCGGGAGCAGCGACCGTGCACGCGAACTCCGCCGCCGAGGCGCTCGACAAGCTCACACTGCTGCCGCTCCTCGCCGGACGGAACATCGACCGATCGTTCATCGTGCCTGCACTCGCGGGAGCCGTCGATCTGGTCGTGCACTGCGTACGCGGCGACGACGGGGTCCGACGGGTGGAGGAGGTCATCGCGCCCACCGGCGAGGTGATCGACGGTCGGATCGTCGCGAGAGAGGTCTACACCCGTGGCGGGTCCGCCGTCGCTGCCGGGACGGCATGGCGACGCGGCGAGCTGATGAGGGTCGGAGGCACCCCATGACGGTGCTGCTCGGAGCGATGCTCGCCGCCGGCGTGCTGTTGTGCACGTCGCCATGGCTGTGGCCTCCACGTCCGGAGGAAGAGAAGGTCAGACGCCGCGGCCATCTTTCTCGGTTGCTCGAAGAGGGTGGTCTCGCCGCCGTCAGCCCGCGCACACTTCTGTCGGTGATGGCGACGGTCGCGCTCGCCGCAGCGTCCCTCGTCTGGCTCCTCACGGCGATTCCCCTCCTGGCCGGGTTGGCAGGCGCGGCTGCAGCGGTGGCACCGATCGTTTTCGTACGATCGCGGCGGATGCGGCTGCGCAAACAGCGGCGACAACTCTGGCCCGACGTCTGCGATCTCCTGATCGCCTCCATCCGCGTGGGACTGTCGCTGCCTGATGCCGTCGCGAGCCTGGCCGAGTCGTCGCCGTCGATGATCCGGCCCGCCTTCATCGTGTTCGCCAGGGATCTGCGCGCCACCGGTCGATTCGAGACGAGCCTCGATCGACTGAAGTCCGCGCTGGGCGATCCCATCGCCGACCGGATCATCGAGACGCTGCGCATGGCAAGACAGGTCGGGGGAACCGAGCTCACCGGCGTGCTGCGCGCGCTGTCGTCGTCGGTTCGCGCAGACGCTGTGCTGCGCGGCGAGGTCGAGGCCCGGCAGTCATGGATCCGCGGCGCGGCCGTGCTCGGCGCCGTGGCGCCCTGGGTGATCCTCTGTCTGCTGGTGTTGCGCCCCGAGGGCGCTGCCGCCTACGGCACCGCGGAGGGGATGCTGGTGATCTCCCTCGGTGCTGCCGTGTCGGTGATCGCGTACCGCATCATGATCCACATCGGTCGTCTGCCCGAGCCGGGGAGGTGGTTCGGGTGAACCCGGTCTCCGCGGTCGCGATCGCGATTCTCGGCGGCGTCGCGCTCGGGTCGGGCGTGCTCTGCCTCCTCGCCGCCATGCCGCACTGGTCAGCATCGCCCCTCTCGCAGCGGATCGCCTCGTACGTGCGAGACGTTGTCTCCGATGACGACCTGCCTGACGGCGCACTCCCGCGAGTCGGAGTGCTCTCGGCGGGCGACCGGACGGTGTGGCTGCGATCGCGGGCGATCTTCGAGCGCCTTCTCGGCGGTGGAGAAACTCTGCGTCGCAGGATCGAGCAGGCCGGGCTCCCCCTGGAACAGGGCGCCTTCCGCGGGCGTCAGCTCGGCTGGGTGCTGGCAGGCGTCGTGACCGGTGCGATCGCCGTCATCGGCCTCGCCCTCGCGGGCCGCATGAGTCCGCCGATCGCGCTGCTGCCCGGTATTCTGGGAGCCGCCGGGGGATTCGGGTACGACATGCAGCTCACGGCACGAGTCTCGTCTCGTCGAGCTCGACTGACCGACGAGCTGCCGACGACCCTCGAGTTCCTCGCTCTGTGCCTGTCGGCAGGGGAGGGGTTCCTCGACTCCCTGCGCCGGGTGGCCGCGGTCGGATCCGGCGAGCTCACCGCCGAGTTCCGCCGTGTGGTGATCGCCGTGGGCACAGGTTCACCGCTCGCCGACGCCCTCACCGAGATGGCCGTGCGGCTGCAGCTTCCAGGGCTCTCACGCGCCATCGACCAGGTCATCGCCGCTCTCGAGCACGGTGCCCCGCTCTCGGCCGTCCTGCACGCGCAGGCCGGCGACGCGCGCGTGGATGCCAAGCGTGTCCTCATCGAACAGACCGGACGCAAGGAGATCCTCATGCTCCTCCCGCTCGTGTTCCTGATCCTCCCGCTCTCCGTTCTCTTTGCCATCTATCCGGGCCTCTTCATCCTGCGTCTCGGCATCGGCTGAGCGATCACGAAAGGACGACATGAACACTCCTCGACCTCACAGGGAGCGCTTCGCGACCTGCCTCTCTCAGGCTCCCGCCAAGAATCTCCTCGACGACGAATCCGGAGACGTGCCTGGATGGGTGCTGGTGACGTTGATGACCGCCGGCCTCGTGGTGCTGATCTGGGCGGTGGCCGGACCTGCGCTCAGTGCGCTGTTCGAGCAGGCCATCCAGCGTGTGTCGGGGCTCTGAGGGGCTATCTCGATGCCGGTCACATCATCACGGCCCTCTTTCACGGACGACCGCGGATCGAGCCCGGTCGAGTTCGTGCTCGCGGGGACGCTGCTCACCCTTCTCACCCTTGCCGTGATGCAACTCGCGCTCGCCGTCTACGTCCGCAACGTCGTGCACGACGCGGCGGTCGACGGGGCCTATCACGCCGCTCTGGCGGACACGAGCACAGAGCAGGGAGCCGAGCGTGCACGGGAGGTCATCACCCGCGCGGTCGGCGAAACCTACGCCGAAGATGTGACTGTCGTCCGTTCGATGTCACTCGCTCAGCCGACGATCGAGGTTCGCATCCGCACCACACTTCCCGTGATCGGTCTCCTCGGTGTGCCGCTCGCACTGGAGGTGCAGGCGCATGCACCGGAGGAGTCGTTCGATGACGGATGACGACGGCTCGGCCGCCCTCGAGTTCATCGCCGTCGGCGTCATTCTGCTCGTGCCGCTCGTGTATCTGATCATCGCGCTGGGGGCTGTCCAGGAGCAGACGCTGGGTGTCGAGGCCGCCGCACGGCACACGGCACGGGCGATCGCCCTCGCGCCTGATGCCGGGACGGCAGCCATGCGGAGCGAGCAGGTGATCGCGAGCATCTCCGATCAGTACGGCCTCGATGCGGAATCCATCGAGGTGTCTGTGACCTGCGCACCCATCGAGGTGGCATGTCCGTCGGCGGGCGCGACCGTGACCGTGACGGTCGCGACGTCGGTGTCCCTGCCCCTCGTGCCGACGATCTTCGGAGTGGACGAGGCTGCGTCGATCGACGTCGAGGGGGCGGCGGTGCAGAAGATGTCCCGTCTGTGGGGTGACGGGTGAAGCAGGCGGGCGACGACGGAAGCGTGCTGCTCCTGACCCTCGGCTATGCACTGCTCGCAGTCGCCCTCATCTTCGTGAGCGTGTGCGCGACAGACCTGTACATCTCGCAGAAGAGGCTCGATGCGATCGCCGACGCGGCAGCGGTCGCCGGCGCGGACGGATTCACCCTGGCGCTCGACGGCGAGGCTGCACACGCGGATCTCACCGATCAGGGCGTCGTAGATCAGGTCGAGGCGCTGCTCGCAGCACTTCCGGCGGCGGTGACTCTGGAATCGGCGTCGAGCCCCGACGGCCGCTCCTCGCGGGTGACCGTCGCCACCATGTGGAGTCCGCCGCTCGCGTCGCTGTTCGTTCCGGACGGAGTGCGACTGGAGGCGACGGCGACGAGCCGCACGGCTCTGCGTTGATCGGACGGACCGGCCCGTCGCGACACCGCTCCTTCACGACACCGCTCCTTCGCGAGGTCGTCAGTTCATCAGACGATCCCGCAGTCGACGCACCCGCCGTGGGAATCCATCCGGCACCTGCACGGGCAGCGCGTCGATCGGCCACCAGCGCACGTCCTCCGACTCGTCGCTCACGATCAGTGCCGTGTCATCTGAGACGACGACGGCGACCCCGATGTCGAGGTGCGAGGCGCAGCGTCCGAAGGCCGAGGAAAGCGCGTGGTGGTCGAGGTCGTACACGAGAGGCTCGGCGAGGCCCGAGACGACCACTCCGGTCTCTTCACGCAGCTCACGGAGCGCGGCATCCGCAATCGAGAGGTCGCCCGCCTCGAGGTGTCCTCCAGGTTGCACCCAGAACTGCCCCTTGGCGTGGAACACGAGCAGGGTTCGAGTGAGTGTCCGATCGAACACGAGCGCGGATGCCGTGGCGTGGCGCGGGCCGTCGTCGCGGGAGACGGGGCCGTGGTCGTCGGGAAAGAAGCTCGCGAAGTCGACCTGGGCAGCGCGCTCGCGCTCGGAGGACACCGCGGCGCCCAGAACCAGGAGACGCACATCGGCGCCGAGGCCAGCGGTCATGAAGGCTCCTCTTTCGTGCGGGGCACGAACCGGGGGATCCAGCGGATGAACCCGCCCGCGCCGACCAGACCGATCACGCCCATGGCCGCCGCCGCGATCGGCAGGGACGCGATCGCGACGATCGCCGAGACCAGCAGGGGAGCGACGGCTCCTCCGGCATCCGTCAGCGTGCGCCATGAGCCGAGGAACGCGGCAGGCTCGCTCTTCGGGGCGACGTCGGCGCCCAGCGTCAGCAGAATGCCGCTCGAGAGGCCGTTGCCGACCCCGAGCACGGCGGCGAACATGCCGAACCACAGCACGGCCGCATCCAGATCATGTGTGAAGGAGAGCGCAAGGAATCCCGCTCCCATCAGCACCATCGCCGGCATCGCCGCCCAGAGCCGTCCGAAACGGTCCATCACCTGGCCGCTCGCATAGAACAGCGCGAAGTCGATCGCGCCCGAGATTCCCACGACCAGCGCGATCGTCGAGGCGTCGAGGCCGAGCGACAACCCCCACAGCGGCAGCACGACCTGCCGTGCAGACCGCACGGCCGACAGCGACGCGGCGGCGAGTCCCAGTCGGCCGAGTACGCTGCGCTGCTGCCACATGGTGCGGAAGATACCCGCGCGCGCCGCCGTGGGAATCGAACCCGTGACAGGCTCGCCCGAATCATCCGCAAGCGCAGCGGTGCGCACCGCAGTCGTCGGCGCGATCGTCTTCTCAGGATCCGGGCCGAACAGCACGAGCAGCACCATCACGACGAGGCAGCCCAGGAAGAACCAGATCGCTGCCGTCTCCGAACCGAACAGCTGCAGCAGACCCGCAGCGACGAACGGTCCGATGAAGATCCCGAGGCGGAAGCTGCCGCCGAGCAGCGAGAGGGCCCGCGCGCGGAAGGCGATCGGCACCCTCGTCGTCATGAAGGCATGACGAGCCAGACCGAAGGCGGCCGCGCAGAAGCCCAGGAGGAAGACGGATGCCGCGAGCACGGCGAGCGTGGGGGCGAAGACCATGCCCACGCCGGCACTGATCGCGATCACGCCCGCGATCACCATCGTGAAGCGTTCGCCGATGCGGCCCACTGCCCAGCCGGCGGGGAGGTTTCCGCAGAGCTGGCCGACCACGAGAGCGGAGGCCACGAGCGCGGCGAACGCGATGTCGGCGCCCATCCGCGCCGCGATCACCGGGATGAGCGGGATCACCGCGCCTTCGCCGAGCGAGAAGAGGACGGTCGGGAGGTACACCATCGGCCCGAACCGCCTCAGGACCGTGGATGCGCTGCTCACCCGTTTCACGCTACTCCCGTTCGAACGCCGTCCCCGCCCGCGCAGGCGGCACGTTAGGCTGGACGCGACATGCTCGAACTCGATCTCTCCGCCGACATCCAGGCCCTGCGACTCACCTACGGTGACATCCGCGAGGTCATCGATGTCGAGACCCTCCGCTCCGATATCGCGCGCCTCAGCGAGGAAGCCGGCGTGCCGGACCTCTGGGACGACCCCGAACGCGCCCAGAAGGTGACCAGCGCGCTGAGCCACCGGCAGTCGGCGCTCGCCAGGGTCGAGGGCATCGGTCGTCGACTCGACGACCTCGAAGTGCTGGTCGGGCTCGCGAACGAGATGGGCGATGAGGAATCCGCCGTCGAGGCTCGCGCCGAGCTCACCGCGCTCACCGAGATCATCAACCAGCTCGAGGTCCAGACGCTGATGGACGGCGAGTACGACGAGCGTTCCGCCATCGTCACGATCCGCTCGGGTGCCGGCGGCGACGATGCCACCGACTTCGCCGAGATGCTGATGCGCATGTACCTGCGCTGGGCCGAGCGTCACAAGTACCCCGTCAAGGTGCTCGACACCTCGTACGCCGAAGGTGCCGGCATCAAGTCGGCGACGTTCGAGATCGACGCGCCCTATGCGTTCGGCACGGTGTCCGTCGAGGCCGGAACGCACCGCCTCGCGCGCATCAGCCCGTTCGGCTCTGCCGACAAGCGTCAGACGTCGTTCGCCGCTGTCGAGGTCATCCCTCTCATGGAGGAGGCGACCGAGGTCGACATCCCCGAGAACGACATCCGTGTCGACGTCTTCCGTTCATCGGGCCCTGGCGGACAGTCGGTCAACACCACCGACTCCGCCGTGCGCCTGACCCACCTGCCGACCGGCATCGTGGTGTCGATGCAGAACGAGAAGTCGCAGATCCAGAACCGCGCCGCGGCCATGCGAGTGCTGCAGACCCGACTCCTGCTCCTGCAGAAGGAGGAGGAGGCCGCGAAGAAGAAGGAACTCGCCGGCAACATCACGGCGAGCTGGGGCGATCAGATGCGCTCCTACTTCCTCTACGGCCAGCAGCTCGTGAAGGACCTCCGCACCGGACACGAGTCGGGCAACCCGGCTGCCGTGTTCGACGGCGATCTCGATGGGTTCATCTCGGCCGGCATCCGCTGGCGCAAGCGCAAAGACGAGGACTGAGCGAAGGCTCACTCTCAGCGGGCGGCCTCTTCGAGGCGGCCCGCTTTTCTCGTCCCCCCTCGCGGTCCGTGTCCGTGTCGGAGGCCGAACCCCGACGAGTGCGCGTGGCGACGGGCGGACATGGCCGGAGCAGAAGCGGGCCGGAGCCGAAGCGGACCGGAGCCGAGATGGGCCCGTGCAGAAGTGGGCCGGAACGGAAGTGGGCCCGTGCTGGATGCCGAAGCATCGTGCACGGGCCCACCTGCGACGCGAACCGCCGGTGACCGCCGGATGGGTTCGCCTTGCGCTGTGTTCTAGCCGGCTGACGGGGTGACGGTGATGCGCGTGACCTCCTGCAGGACCTCGTCGGTGAAGATCACGTCGTAGGACTCGCTCTGCGCGACGTCGAAGGTGATCTTGCCGTCGACCGTGTCGCCGGGCTCGAGTTCTTCAGCCACGATCCCGTCGACGTAGTAGTCGTAGGTCCCTTCGACGCCTTCAGCGGTCTCGATGCCGAAGTTGAACGCGCTCAGGTAGCTCGTGCCCGAGACACCGGTGAAGGTGACATCGAGGATCACGTAACCGCCGTTGGTCGAGGGAATGCTCGATCCGTCGCTCGTCGCCCACGTGGCCGAGTGGATCGTGACCTCGCTCGTGGCGGCCATCTGGTTGATCGGCACGGGGGAGCCCATCTCGCCCTCGACGACCTCGGGAGCTCCCGTGCCCTCTTCGTCGGTCCCGGGATCCTGTTCCGTTCCGGTGCCCGTGTCCGAATCGCTCGACGGCGGGGCCGTCGGCAGGTCGCGGACGGCCTCGGACACCGTCGCGAAGACGATGACGAAGAACATGACGACCGCGATGATCGCACCGATCACCGACAGGATGAGGCCGGAGATGCCCGGCCACTTCTTGCCCTTGAGGAACAGCGAGATCAGCGAGACGATGAATCCCACGCCCAGCAGAAGCCATCCGAGCCAGAAGATCACGGGAATGCACGACAGGATGGTGCCGAGAGCTGCGAGCCCGAGCCCGACGAGGCCGAGGATCGAGGGCCCCGACGGAGCTGCCGGGGCCGTCGCTCCGTACGCGGGCGGGTAGCCCGTGGGAGCACCGTACTGCTGTCCTGCGGACGCATAGGGTGCGGCGCCCGGGTAGCTCGGCGCTGCGGCCCCCGGGTAGCCGGCGGTGACGGGGTACTCCTGGGGCTGCGCGGGAGCAGCGGCACCGGGGTACGAGGGCGCGCCCCCGCCATACGGCTGCACGGTGGCGTCGGCCGGCGCAGCGGCGCCCGGAGCGGTGAAGTCGGGAGCCTGCGCGCTGCCGGGTTCTTCAACGGGAGTCTCGGAGGCGGACCAGGAGGACTCGGGCTCGGGAGCTGCGACCTCGTCCGCAGGCGCCTGCGCACCGGCATCGGAGTCGGAGGGTGCAGGGGTATTCCACGACTGGGTCTCGACCGCAGCGACGGATTCGATCGACGCGGCGGTCTCCGCGTCGGCCGCGGACTCCGGAGAGCTTGCGGACGAGGCGTCATGCGCGCTCTGGGCGGAACCGGAGTTCGTCGCCTCGTCGTCGGTCGAACCGGCGGTCGACGCATCCGCTGCGGGCTCCGTGGAGTCGACGATCGGAGCGAAGTGCTCGGTCCACTGGGTGCCGTCCCACCAGCGCTGGCGCCCGGATCCGTCGTCATACCAGCCTGCAGGCGTCGTCATGGTTCCCCCTCGGAGTATCGTCCACCCTGATGGCGTGGATCGGCACCTCCATGTATAGCAGTGCGGTGTGACACGCAGGGGGCTCCCGCGGGGTGTCGCTCGCGAACAGATGAACGGGCGCGCTTAGGCTCGAACCGCCATGATTCGGTTCGAGAACGTCACGAAACGCTACCGCGGGACCTCACGGCCCGCTCTGTCCGATGTCGACTTCGAAGTGCAGCGAGGCGAGTTCGTCTTCCTCGTGGGCGCTTCAGGGTCGGGCAAGTCGTCCTGTCTGCGGCTGATCCTCCGAGAGGACGTGCCGACCACCGGTCGCGTCGCCGTGCTCGGACGCGACCTGCGTTCGCTGGCGAACCGCAAGGTGCCGTACTTCCGCCGCCACATCGGATCCGTGTTTCAGGACTTCCGACTGCTTCCGTCGAAGACCGTCTATCAGAACGTCGCCTTCACCCTGCAGGTGACAGGCTCGTCGCGCGGTTTCATCCAGCAGGCCGTCCCCGAGGCGCTCGCGCTGGTCGGGCTCGACGGCAAGCAGAAGAGAATGCCGCACGAGCTCTCCGGTGGAGAACAGCAGCGCGTCGCGATCGCTCGAGCGCTCGTCAACCGCCCCCAGGTGCTGCTCGCGGACGAGCCGACCGGAAACCTCGACCCGGCGACGTCGGTCGACATCATGCAGCTTCTCGCGAGGATCAACGCGGGCGGTACGACCGTGCTCATGGCGACGCACGAGGCGGGCTTCGTCGACCAGATGCAGCGCAGAGTGATCGAGCTCCGCGACGGCGAGATGGTGCGAGACGAAGTGCACGGCGGGTATGGCGACACATCCAACATCCCGCGCCTCGTCCCGGAGGAGGTGCGCGGTGCGGCAGCGGCGGCCGCCCTCACCGCGGTGCAGGAGGTGCAGCGCCAGACCGCCGACCTCTCGCTCGTCCGCGCTGCGCTCGCTGAGGAGCTCACCGCTCAGCGCAGGGCCGAGGGAGCATCCGCGGATGCCGTACCGACCGCATCCGAGACGCCGGAGGCGCAGGCCGCACCGATCGAGCCGCCCGTCGTCGAGGAGCAGCCCGTGGCCGTCCAGGCCTCTGTCGCGCCTCGGACGCATCCCATCGTGATGCCGCAGGTCGACGTCGCCGAGCTCGGCGTGGCCGATCGCCTCGGCCTGTCTGATGACGGTTCCGAAGAAGTGGGGCCGACGTCATGAGAATCGGACTCATCCTCACCGAGGCCCTCGGCGGCCTCCGACGGAACATCTCGATGGTCATCTCCGTCGTTCTCGTCACGTTCGTGTCGCTGACATTCGTCGGCGCTGCGATCCTCATGCAGGCGCAGATCGGCACCATGCGCGGGTACTGGACCGAGCGGGCCCAGGTCGCCGTGTACATGTGCTCCGACATCTCCGAGCAGGACACCTGTGTCGACGGTGGTGCCTCAGAGGAGCAGGTGAACGCCGTGCGGGCCCAGCTCGAGGGCGAGGCGCTCGCCCCCCTCATCAGCGAGGTCACCTTCGACTCCAAGGAGGACACCTACGCCAAGCTCGTCGAGCAGCTCGGCGAGGACCAGGCGAGCGTCATCACCCCGGAGCAGGCGTTCGAGGTCTTCTTCGTCACCATGAAGGACCCCGGCCAGTCTCAGGTGATCTCCGAGGCGTTCAACGGCGTCGCCGGCGTCGAGCAGGTGCAGGACCAGTTGCAGTACCTCGAGCCGCTCTTCTCCGCGTTGACGGTCGCGACATACATCGCGGTGGGGATCGCCACGCTGATGCTGATCGCCGCCATCCTGCTGATCGGCACGACCATCAGACTCTCCGCCTACGCCAGGCGCAAGGAGATCGGGATCATGCGTCTGGTGGGTGCATCCAACCGCTTCATCCAGACGCCGTTCGTGCTGGAGGGCGTGTTCGCCGCGTTCCTCGGCTCGGCCCTCGCGAGCGCTGCGGTCGTCGCCGGGGTGCATTTCGGTGTCGACGGCTACCTTCGAGGACGCGTGCCGTTCATCACGACGTGGGTGTCGATGCAGGATGCCGTCGTCGTCGTCCCCGTGCTGATCGGGATCGGTGTCGTGCTGGCCGCGCTCTCGGCGGGCTTCGCGATCCGGCGCTGGCTTCGCACATGAGCGGCTCGCCGGTATAGACTGACAGGCTGTCGTGCGCCCGACTCGGGCTCTGGAACACTGCGCGACACGGATCAGGAGAGAATCATGCCCAGGGAACGCGGGGAGAAGGTCATCGCGACCAATCGTCGCGCACGTCACGACTACAACATCGAGAAGTCGTACGAGGCGGGGATGGTGCTCACCGGCACCGAGGTCAAGTCGTTGCGTCAGGGACGCGCGAACCTCAGCGACGGGTATGCGTTCGTCAAGGGGAACGAGGTCTTCCTCGATTCCGTGCACATTCCGGAGTACTCGCAGGGGCACTGGACCAACCACTCCGCCAAGCGCGTCCGCAAGCTGCTGCTGCACCGCGAGGAGATCGCGAAGCTGCAGCATGCGGTGTCCGCCGGCGGCTACACGCTGATCCCGCTGAAGCTGTACTTCTCGGACGGTCGGGCCAAGGTCGAGATCGCCCTCGCCAAGGGCAAGAAGGAATACGACAAGCGTCAGACGCTGCGTGAGCGTCAGGACACCCGCGAGGCCGACCGCGCCATGCGCCTGCGCAACCGCGTCGGGGAGTGATCAGCGCGCGGGCGTGAAGCCGAACACGCGTCCGAGAAAGCCGAGCTCCCTCTCGAGTGCGTCGATGATGGTCTCGCTCGCACGGAAGCCGTGGCCCTCACCCGGGTAGAGCACATACTCGTGCTCGACGCCTCGCTGCGCCAGCGCGTCGCGGATCGCTTCGGACTGCGACGGCGGCACGACACGGTCCTCCGCTCCCTGCATGAGCAGCACGGGCACGCCGATCCGATCGGCATGCGTCAGGGGAGAACGATCGACGTAGAGCGCCTCGGCCTCGGGCAGCGGTCCCACCAGGCCCTCGACGTAGTGCGCCTCGAAGTCGTGCGAGTGCTCGGTCAGCATCCGCAGATCGGCCACTCCGTATCGGCTGATGCCCGCGGCGAACGTGCCGCCCCGCACCAGCGACGAGAGCACCGTCCAGCCGCCGGCCGAGCCCCCGCGGATCGCGATGCGGTCGGGGTCGGCGAGCCCGGCGTCGGCGAGGCCGCGCGCTGCGGCGATCACATCGTCGACGTCGACCACGCCCCATCCGCCGTCGAGTCGTTCTCGGTAGGCGCGCCCGTATCCCGTCGATCCGCCGTAGTTGACGTCGAGCACGCCGATGCCGCGGCTGGTCCAGAACGCGATGGCCGCGGACGAGGCGCCCGTCACATGGGCGGTCGGGCCGCCGTGCACGAGCACGAGGTAGGGCGGGAGCTCGTCGTCCGCGGCTGAAGCCGACGGATTCACGGGCTCGTAGACGAAAGCATGGACAGGGCCGTGAGCGCCATCGACCAGGATCTCTGATGCTGCGGGCATCCACGTCGGGTCGGCCGGCGTCGCTCCCGCGACCACCTCTATGTCGCCGGAGTCGACGTCGACGCACCAGACACCTGGCGCGGTCGTCGAGCTGTTGCCGGAGAGGAGCACTCGGGTGCCTGCGACATCATCGATGCTGACATGGCCGTCGGCGGGAACGGGGATGCGGTGGGCACCGCCGTCCCGCTCGATGACGTCCACCTCGTCGCGTCCGTTCGTGCGCACCGCCACGATGCGACCGTCGGCGAGCGGTCGATACCAGCGATTGCCGAGCACCCAGAGTCCGTACCCCGTGTCGGCGTCCGTGTCGGCGATCCGCTCTGCGGGACCGACCGCTTCGCGGCCGTCGACGTGCTGTCGGTGCAGCGCCCAGCGACCGGAAGGGTCATCCGAGTACAGGATCTCGCCGTCGTCCGTCCACTCCGGCTGGAGGGCGGCTCGCGTGGGCAGCTCCGTCCGGCCGGTGCCGTCGGAGAGCACCAGCGACGCGTGCTGCCACGGCATCCGTTCGCCCGACCATTCGACCCACGCGGCGCGAGTCCCGTCTGGAGACAGTGCAGGATGCGCGTAGAACGACTCTCCCTCCACGAGCACCTTCAGCAGCGTCGGATCGTCGGAGGCGGACCCGTCTGTCGGGATCTCGACGATGCCGCGCTGGTGCGGGTCGACCGAGAGGTCCTCCCGCACCGCGAACAGTCGCCCGTTCTGCAGGCGCAGGCCGCCATGTGCCGGCCCCGCGGGAGTCAGGGGCATCGGGGCGCCACCGCGGGGCATCCGATGCACACGCTGATCCTTGGCCTCGACGAAGAACAGTGTCCCGTCGGCATCCGCCGTCCACGCCCCTCCGCCGTACTCGTGCACGCGCGACCGTGCACTCCAGGGCGCGGGGAGGATCTCGGCGCCGCTCGAACTTCGTACGGTCAGGCGACCGCCCTCGGCAGGCACCGACTCGCCCCACCAGATGTCATCGCCGACGAAGGCGGCGCCGTCGATCCTCGGAGACGACGCGGCGATCCGGTCGGGAGTGAACGGAGAGGGCCAGGTACCGAACGGCGACGACATGGTTCGAGCCTATGGTGCACCGGCTCACGGCGTCACACAGGGTGGGTTTCGGGCCAGGCGACGAGGTCTCCGAGAATGCACGATCCCGGAGGCTCGTGTGCGGAGAGGGTCAGACGGAGCGGAGCACCGCGACGATCTTGCCGAGCACGACGGCCTCGTCGCCGAGGATCGGCTCGAAAGCGGAGTTCCGAGGCAGCAGCCACGTGTGGCCGTCTCGTCGCCGGAGTACCTTGACGGTGGCCTCGCCGTCGAGCATGGCGGCCACGATCTCACCGTTCTCTGCGCTGTTCTGCGAACGGACGACGACCCAGTCGCCATCGCAGATCGCGGCGTCGATCATCGACTCGCCCGACACCTTGAGCATGAACAGGTCGCCCTTGCCGACGAGCTGACGGGGGAGCGGGAAGATCTCCTCGACCTGCTGGTCGGCGGTGATCGGAACGCCGGCGGCGATGCGCCCGACGAGGGGAACCAGTGCGGCGTCTCCGACGGGCGTCGCCACATCGGCAGGGTTCTCACCGCTCGTGCCGGGGAGGTCGATGAGCACCTCCATCGCGCGGGTCTTTCCCGGATCGCGGCGCAGATATCCGCTGAGCTCGAGCTGACCCAGCTGATGAGTCACGCTGGACAGTGACTTGAGTCCGACGGCGTCGCCGATCTCGCGCATGCTCGGCGGGTAGCCGTAGTGACTGATCGACGTCTGGATGACCTCGAGGATCGCCATCTGCTTCGGGCTCAGGCTCTTCCGGCGACGAGTGCGCGGGGCGTCGGCCTCGGGGGCGGAGTTGTCGCTCATGGTGCTCCTCAGGTGTGCGATCCGGCGTCTCAGTTCGAATGTCGGAGGCCCGTGATGGGGTGTTCCTATCGAAACCGTATCCGAGAAACGTGACGATGTGGAAGATCTGTTCGAGCGTGTCGGCCGATTCTCGCACTTCTGTTTCGAAGAACGCTTGACAGATGTTCGAATTCGAAGATAACTTCGGTACGTAGCTTCGCATCCCCGGCTCCCGGCCGAGGCGCGGATGCGAACGCTACGCCAACTTCACCGCCCACGCGGTAGATGCAGAGGAGCACGACATGAGCACCATCACCTTCAGCAGTGCAGCAGTCCTTCCGGCTCGTCCGGCGACGCGGCTCCGGCTGACGGCGCGTGGTCGACGCGTCGTGCTCGCCGTCGCCGCGGTGCCCCTCGCCGTCGGAATCGCCTTCGCGGCGATCAGCGGCGGCAGCGCGATGGCCTCGGGCGAGCAGACGGCGACGGCGACGTTCGCGACCGTGACCGTGATGCCGGGCGACACCCTCTGGTCGATCGCAGAGGGCATCGCGCCCGAGGCCGATCCGCGCGACGTGATCGGCGACATCACACGGCTGAACCTGCTGCGCGGCGGGGAGCTGCAGATCGGTCAGGAGCTGGCGATTCCGGCGCAGTACTCGGAGTGAGCCCGATTTCGCCCGATTCGTGGAACGAGGCGGGGGAGTTCCCCTTCATACTCGGTCTCCACGGGCATTCATGGGGCGAACGCGGCCTACCATGGGAAGGGTGACTGCATCACTCGACGACCTGCCACTTCGCGACGACCTCCGGGGGCTCACGCCGTACGGAGCGCCTCAAGCGCCTCTCCCGATCGCACTGAACGTCAACGAGAACACGCATCCGGTTCCGGACGCCGTGGCCAGCGATATCCTCGATGACATCGCGGTCGCGCTCCGAGACGTCAACCGCTACCCGGATCGTGAGTTCACCACGCTGCGCGAGGGGTTCGCCGAGTACCTCGGCCACGGTCTCGAGGCGGATCAGATCTGGGCGGGCAACGGGTCGAATGAGGTCCTTCAGCACATCCTGCAGGCATTCGGGGGGCCGGGTCGTACGGCGTTCAGCTTCAGCCCGACCTACTCGATGTACCCGCTGATCTCGAAGGGGACCGGGGCGCGGTGGGTCGCCGGCGCCAGGCAGCCCGACTATACGATCACGCCCGATGAGGCGGCGGCCCAGGTCAGGGAGGTCGACCCCGATGTCATCCTCCTGTGCTCCCCGAACAACCCGACGGGCACACCGCTCGGTCTTGACGTGGTCGAAGCGGTCTACGAGGCATCGACGGGGATCGTGGTCGTCGACGAGGCCTACCAGGAGTTCGCGCCGCGCGAGGCGGCCTCCGCCCTGACACTGCTCGACGGGCGCCCTCGGCTCGCCGTGTCTCGCACCATGAGCAAGGCCTTCGCGTTCGCGGGTGCTCGCGTGGGCTACCTCGCCGCCGATCCCGCCTTCATCGACGCCCTGAGGCTCGTGCGTCTGCCGTACCACCTCAGCGCTCTCACTCAGGCGGCGGCGGTGGCCGCACTGCGCAACTCCGACGTGATGCTGGGCATGGTCGAGGAGATCGTCGAGCAGCGGGATCGCATCTCGGCGACGCTCGAGGCCCTCGGCTACACGCCGCACGAGTCGTGGTCGAACTTCGTCCTCTTCGGGGGCGTGGCAGAGCCTCAGAAGGTCTGGCAGCAGCTGTACGACCGGGGAGTGCTGATCCGCGACGTCGGGATCCCCGGACACCTCCGCGTCACCGCCGGCACCGAGGCGGAGACCACCGCGTTCCTCGATGCCCTCGCCTCGATAGGATCGGCTTCATGAGCACCCCCGCCCAGACCTCCCGCACCGCCACGCGTGTGCGCAGCACGTCGGAGTCCACCGTCGAGCTCGAGCTGAACCTCGACGGCACCGGTGCGAGCCGCATCGACACGTCGGTGCCGTTCTTCGACCACATGCTGACGGCGTTCGCGAAGCACTCTCTCACCGACCTCACCGTGCGCGCATCCGGAGACACGCAGATCGACGCCCACCACACCGTCGAAGACATCTCCATCGTGCTCGGTCAGGCGATCCGCGAGGCGCTGGGCGACAAGTCCGGGATCTCGCGCTACGGCGACGCGCTGGTCCCGCTCGACGAGGCGCTCGCCCAGGCCGTCGTCGACATCTCGGGGCGCCCGTACCTCGTTCACACGGGAGAGCCCGCCGGTTTCGAGCACCACCTCATCGGGGGCCACTTCACCGGGTCGCTGGTGCGCCACTCCTTCGAGGCGATCACGTTCAACGCCGGGCTGACGGTGCACGTGCGCGTCCTCGGTGGCCGTGACCCCCACCACATCGCTGAGGCCGAGTTCAAGGCGTTCGCTCGAGCATTCCGCCAGGCCAAAGCGCTCGACCCCCTGGTCGACGGCATCCCGTCGACGAAGGGTGCGCTGTGAGCTCGGCACCCAGGGTCGCCGTCTTCGACTACGAATCGGGCAACGTCCACTCGGCGGTGAAGGCTCTCGTCGCGGCGGGTGCGGACGCCGTGCTGACGCGCGATCGCAAAGAGGCGCTCGGGGCCGACGGTCTCGTGGTGCCCGGCGTCGGCGCGTTCCAAGCCGTCCGAGACGCGCTCTACGCGCACGGCGGCGACGAGATCATCGACCGTCGCCTCGCAGGCGGACGCCCCGTCCTCGGCATCTGCGTCGGGATGCAGGTTCTCTTCGCACACGGCGTCGAACGCGGGCATGATGCCGAGGGCCTCGGCGAGTGGCCCGGAGCGGTCACCGAACTCAACGCGCCCGTGCTTCCGCACATGGGGTGGAACACCGTCGAGCCGGGCGCCGACTCCGTGCTGTTCAAAGGCATCGAGAACGAGCGCTTCTACTTCGTGCACTCGTACGCCGCGCAGTCGTGGGAGCTCGATGTCATCCCGCCGTTCCCACAGCCCGTGCTCACCTGGTCGACCTACGGAGACCCGTTCCTCGCCGCCGTCGAGAACGGACCGCTCTCGGCGACGCAGTTCCACCCGGAGAAGTCGGGAGAGGCAGGAATCCAGCTGCTCCGCAACTGGGTCGACAGCCTCCGGTCCTGACGAGCGATACCGGGCGCCCCGGATCGAGAGCCCGTCGCACAGCTGCGCGTCGGTGACCGCCCGCGGGGCTGCTCAGAAACCGCGCGCGACCGCGGCTGCGGCCGAGAGCCAGGATCGCTGCGTCGGTGCCGCGAGTGCCCGAAGGCGCAGGTGGCCGTCGACCATCTCGCGGTCGAAGGGAATGCCGACGACTTCGCGCGCGAGAGGCTGGTAACCCGCGATCACGTCCGTCACCTCGGCCGGTGACGCCTTCGGATCGGCCTGGCTGACGATGACCACCGATTCCCGCGCGAGCCGCGCCGAGCGCTCGTCGCGGTCCTCGAGCGCCTCGAGCAGCAGGGCCCCGGCTTCGGCATGGTCATCGCGTGTCGTCGTCGCGACGACGATCTGGTCGGCGAGGTCGATCATCCGCAGCCACATGGGATCGGATTCGTCGTTGCCCGAGTCGATGATGATCAGGCGATAGAACTTGGCCGCGATCGCGTGGATGGAGTCGACGTCGGTGGGCCGGAGCCGGTTCTCGTGCGCGAGTCGGATCGGCTTCGACCGCAGGACATCGTATTTCTCCTGAGGCTGGTGGTGCACGAAGTGCGCGAGGTCCGCAGACTGTCCCTGGGCTCCGAGCAGACGCTGCGTCTGCGGAAGCAGTTCAAGCAGTGTGCGGTCGTGAGCCCCGGTCTCGGTGCGCCAGCCGAGCGTGCCGCGGGTCTGGTTGTTGTCCCATGCGAGTACGCCGGCTCCGCCGTACTGGGCGAAGACCGCTGACAGCAGCACGGTGGCCGGTGTCTTTCCCGCCCCGCCCTTTCCGTTGACGACCGCGACGGTGCGGGGTCCGGGCCAGTGACGGCTCACAGCGTGCTCGTCGTCGCGCACGGCTCGCTCGCGGGCGTTGGGTCCGAGGGAGAATCCGACGCGATTGAGCAGCCCGCGCCCGCCCTGGCGCGCGGGTTCCTCACGGCGCTCCTCCTGCAGGAACGAGCGTCGTCCCACACCCTGCTCACGCTGCTGACGGCGCGATGACGCCGAAGACGCCGACTCGGCCGCGGCGGCGTTCGGTGCCGGCGGGGTCGCGGTGGTCGGCACCGGCAGCGGCGGGGTGGGCGGGACGCCGGGGGTCTGGTGCTGCGGCACGCCATTCGCCGGGGTCGGCGTCGACGTCGGCGGGATGTTCGGGGCAGGGGCAGCGGCAGGGGCAGGGATCGGCCCCGCAGGGGTCGCCGCGGAACGGGCGTCAGCACCGGGAGCGACGGGGCTCTGCGGCCCCGCCCACGCGGCGGGAGGCGGTCCGGGAACCGAGGGGGCTGCAGGCGGTCGGGAGATCGGGTCGGAGGGGCTGACCGCTCGGGGAGTGCCGGCCGGCGGAGTCTCGGCAGATGCTGCCGCCCACGCCGCCGCCGCGGCTGCGCGCGTCCCGGGCAGGGGCGGGCTCGACGGCGCGTCGCCGTTCAGCGGTCGCTGGCGTGCATGGTCGGGATTCCCTTCCGGTGCGACCGGCCGCTGCGCGCCGTCATCCGGAGTCTCGGGAGGCAGCGCATTCCCGCGCCGCAGGGGTCCGCCTCCTCGCGGTTCCGCATCGCGCACCATGCAACATCTCCTCACCGACCGAACAGGGGCGTCATCGAGGCTACCGCGTGGCACACGATGTTCTCAGCCGTCATCGTTTTGGAGCGGGCGGATGCGCGGGCTAGTGTCGATTCTCGTGCCGGTGAATCGGCTCTCCATCTCACCTGAGGACGTCATGAACGACTTCGCGCAGTCTCCCTCTCTCACTCTGCTCCCCGCCGTCGATGTCGCCGGCGGCAAGGCAGTCCGTCTCACCCAGGGTGAAGCCGGCACCGAGACCAGTTACGGCGACCCGCTCGACGCCGCGGGGGAGTGGGTCGCGCAGGGCGCGCAGTGGATCCACCTCGTCGACCTCGATGCCGCCTTCGGTCGCGGCAGCAACGCCCCGATCCTCCGCAAGGTCATCAAGCAGTTCAAGAACGTCAACGTCGAGCTGTCCGGCGGCATCCGTGACGATGCGACGCTCGAAGCGGCTCTCGAGAGCGGCGCGACACGGATCAACCTCGGCACGGCCGCGCTCGAGAACCCGGAGTGGGCTGCCGACGTGATCGGTCGCTTCGGCGAGGCGATCGCCGTGGGACTCGACGTCCGGGGCACGACGCTGGCCGCACGCGGCTGGACGAAGGAAGGCGGCGACCTCTGGGAGGTGCTCGAGCGCCTCGAGGATGCCGGTTGCAGCCGCTACGTCGTGACAGACGTCACGAAGGACGGAACGCTCAAGGGCCCGAACCTCGAGCTGCTCCGCGAGGTCACCGCCCGCACGCCGAAGCCTGTCGTGGCCTCCGGGGGCATCTCGAGCCTCGACGACATCGCCGCGCTTCGCGAGCTGGTGCCACTGGGTGTCGAAGGTGCGATCGTCGGCAAGGCGCTCTACGCCGGCGCCTTCACGTTGGCTGAGGCTCTGGATGTCGCAGGGGACTGACGACGCCTGCAGCCACGGCTCACAGGGCCACGGCTCACAGGATCATGCCTCGCCGACGCAGGGAGACTCCGCAGGTGTGCCCTGGGAGGGGCGCAGCTTCGAGTCGAATCCGCATGCGGGGGACGACGGCTCCGCGGACCCGGCGCTTCTCGACGCCCTCCTGCGATTCCGTGCAGGTGAGGGCGCTCAGAGCGAGGTCGTCGACGCGTTCCGCACGGCACGGGTGCTGATACCTCTGGTCGCCGAGAAGGGCGAAGAGGGCGTCGCCCCCAGCGGTCTCGCGGTCGACAAGACGCAAGAGCTCTCCATCGTGACGGTGGCTGCGCCGGACGGTCGCCGGGTGCAGCCGGTGTTCTCCTCGGTCGAGGCGATGCAGCGCTGGGACGCCACGGCGCGACCGATTCCGGTCGACGCGACGCGCGCCGCACTCGCGGCGTCCGCGGACGACACCGACCTCATCGTGCTCGATCCGACCTCCGACACCGAGTTCGTCATCCGTCGCCCGGCGGTGTGGGCGATCGCGCAGGGGCACGGCTGGGAGCCGAGCTTCCTGTCTCCCGAGGTGTTCGGCGCCCTGCAGGCGAGCGTCGCGCACGAACTCGCGGTGATCGATGTCGCAGTCGCTGCCGGCGACCCGGATGCGCGCCTGCGCGGGCCAGAGCTCATCGTCATCCTCGAGCTGGTCGACGGCCTCGAACGCGAAGTGCTCGACGCCGTGCTCGCCCGCCTCGCACAACGCTGGGCGGCGGACGACCGTATCGCCGTGCTCGCCGACTCGCTGACCGTCAAGCTCCGTCGTTCGGCCTGACCGACGCGGTGATGCGCCGGCCGGCCGAAGCGGCGCGGACCGACTAGTTGACCGGCCCGGTCCACTTCTCGCCCGGACCCTTGCCGATCGGGTCGGGGATCGTCGATGCCTCGCGGAACGCGAGCTGCAGTGAGCGCAGCCCGTCACGCAGGGAGCGTGCGTGCATGTCGCTGATCTCGGGCGCGCCGGCGGTGATGAGACCGGCCAGAGAGTTGATGAGCTTGCGAGCTTCGTCGAGATCGAGCTGCTCTGCCGCGTGCGGGTCGTCGGCGAGGCCGAGCTTGACGGCTGCCGCGCTCATCAGGTGCACGGCTGCGGTGGTGATGACCTCCACCGCCGGAACGTCTGCGATGTCCCGGGTGGCGGAAGATGCCGCCTCCTCCTGCCGTGCCCAGCGCTCTTCGCGCTCGCGTGCAGCCTCGTCCGATGCCTGGTTCGTCACTTCGCCTTGCCTTCTGTTAGACTGTGTCGGGCTCCGGAGCGTCATGCTCCGGTACGAAAGAGGATTCACTTCCCACCCGCGCTTGCCGTTCCAGGCTACCGGGTCTTGCACTCCACCGGATCGCGTCGTGAGACTCATCCGGCAGGCAGGGTGCATAGCCGGCATCTGACTGCCGGTGGGTGGGGGACGATTCTGATTTCGCCCGGGATGCTGACTGCGTCCTGGTGGCTGAATCCCATCGTCTAAGGAGTTACGCATCAGCGATCCCCGCACCAATGAGCGCATCCGCGTCCCCGAGGTCCGCCTCGTCGGCCCCGCGGGTGAGCAGATCGGCGTCGTCCGCATCGAGGCGGCGCTGCGCCTTGCGCAGGAAGCCGACCTCGACCTCGTCGAGGTCGCACCGAACTCGAAGCCGCCCGTGGTCAAGATCATGGACTACGGCAAGTTCAAGTACGAAGCCGCCCAGAAGGAGAAGGAAGCTCGCCGCAACCAGGCGAACACCATTCTCAAGGAGGTCCGCTTCCGACTGAAGATCGAGGCGCACGACTACACGACCAAGCTCAAGCGCGCCGAGGGCTTCCTGAAGGCCGGCGACAAGGTCAAGGCCATGATCCTGTTCCGCGGCCGCGAGCAGTCGCGTCCCGAGCAGGGTGTCCGTCTTCTCCGCAAGTTCGCCGAGGACGTCGCCGAGCTCGGAACCGTCGAGTCGAACCCGACCATCGACGGTCGCAACATGGTGATGATCGTGGCTCCGCTCAAGAGCAAGTCCGAGGCCAAGCAGGAGCAGAACGCGGTTCGCGACGCCCAGCGCGCAGCGAACAAGCAGGCCGCCCGCGAAGCCAAGAGCGACACCGATGCCCCGGCCGAGGCCGCAGCGGAGTAACTCCCGCCCCCCAGACTCCCGCACCGCGGGTTGACACCGTCGCCTGAGAAGGCGCCATACGAAGGAAGAGAAGATGCCGAAGCAGAAGACCCACTCGGGTGCTAAGAAGCGCTTCAAGATCACCGGCAGCGGCAAGCTGAAGAAGCAGCAGGCCGGTATGCGCCACAACCTCGAGCACAAGTCGAGCCGGCGCACCCGTCGTCTGAACCAGGACCAGGTGCTCTCGAAGGCTGACACCAAGACGGCCAAGAAGCTTCTCGGCCGCTGACGCGCCCGACGCACGAATAGGAACACAGGAAAATGGCAAGAGTCAAGCGGGCGGTAAACGCCCACAAGAAGCGTCGGGTCATCCTCGAGCGCGCAAAGGGTTACCGCGGTCAGCGTTCGCGCCTGTACCGCAAGGCCAAAGAGCAGGTCATCCACTCGCTGGTCTACTCGTACCGTGACCGTCGCAAGCGCAAGGGCGACTTCCGTCGTCTCTGGATCCAGCGCATCAACGCTGCTGCACGCCAGAACGGCATCACGTACAACCGCTTCATCCAGGGCCTCGGTCTTGCGGGTGTCACTGTCGACCGTCGTATGCTCGCCGACCTCGCGGTCAACGACGCAGCGACCTTCACGACGCTGGTCGAGACGGCGAAGAAGGCTCTGCCCTCTGACGTCAACGCACCGAAGTCCGCTGCGTAAGCAGCTCTTCACCACAGAGGACGCTCTCCTTCGGGAGGGCGTCCTCTGCCGTTACCCCGGCGTTTGCGCAGGAACAGCTCTGCCGTTCTCTAGACTGTGAACGTGCTGGAGAACCCCCGTTCGCCCCGAGTCCGTGCCGTCGCCAAGCTGACCAAGCGCAGCGCGCGAGCTGAGACAGGTCTGTACCTCCTCGAAGGACCTCAGGCGGTTCGAGAGGCGCTGACCTACAGCCCCGAGGCGATCGTCGAGTTGTTCGCGACACCGACCGGCTGGGAGAAGCATCCGGACATCCGCGCGAAGGCATCGGATGCCGGCATCGACGTCGAGCACGTCACCGAGTACGTGCTGAACGCGATGGCGGACACGGTCACGCCGCAAGGACTGGTCGCGGTCGTCCGGCAGGCACCGACCTCCGTCCGCGACATCTTCGCGGACTCCCCGCGTCTCGTCGCGATCTGCGAGGAGATCAGGGACCCGGGAAACCTCGGCACGATCATCAGGGCCGCCGACGCGGCGGGGGCGGATGCCGTCGTGCTCACCGGACGTACGGTCGACCCGTACAACCCGAAGGTCGTCCGTGCCACGACGGGGTCGCTGTTCCACCTGCCCGTGGCGGTGGGAGCCGAGCTCGCCGATGTGGTCGAGAAGGCGCACGCCGCCGGTCTTCAGATCCTCGCGGCGGATGTGAAGGGCGACGATCTGCTTCGGGCACGCGCGGACGGAGTCCTCGCCGAGCCGACGGCCTGGCTGTTCGGCAACGAGGCGCGGGGTCTCGAGGACGACGCGCTCGACCAGGCCGATCAGGTGCTGAAGCTGCCGATCTTCGGTCGGGCCGAGTCGTTGAATCTGGCCACGGCCGCGAGCGTCTGCCTCTATGAGAGCGCTTTCGCGCAGCGGGCGGCATCCTCCGCCTGATCGCAGGCGGCGAGGCGCTCTCTCGCTCTGCTGGTAGGTTTGTCCCTGCTCGAGCGGAGAAGGGGACCCAGGGTCGATGCAGATTCTGATCGTGGAGGACGACGAGCGCGTCGCCGCCGCACTCGAGGCATTCCTCGCCCGCTCGGGTTATGCGTCCGTACGAGCGGCAGACGGTGCGTCCGCCCTGCAGCTGCTGGGTGCCGACACCGAGGTCGTGCTCCTCGATCTCGGTCTGCCCGACGTCGACGGCATCGATCTCTGCCGCCGGATCCGCGGTCGCTCCGAGGTTCCGATCGTCATCGTGACAGCGCGCAACCAGGTCACCGAGCGCATCAGAGGGTTGCGGGCCGGAGCCGACGACTTCGTCGTCAAGCCCTACGACGTGCACGAGCTCCTGGCTCGCATCGAGGCCGTCACCCGACGTTCGAGACCGGTGCGGCCAGAGTCCGAGGCGCGTGTGCTCCTGCAGGATGGCGAGGTGGAGATCGACCTCGTCGCTCGTCAGGTGCTCATCGACCGGGCACCGATCGAGCTCACTCGCAAGGAGTTCGACATCGTGTCGGTGCTCGCCCGGTACCCCGGCGTGGCCGTGCCGAAGGAGAGACTCATCCGCGAGGTCTGGAACACCGACTGGCGCGGGTTCGGCCACTCTCTCGAGGTGCATGTCGGCGCCATCCGCAAGAAGACGGGCCAGCGTCGTCTGATCGAGACCGTGCGCGGTGTCGGCTACCGGCTGGCCGGGTAGCCGTCGATGCGCAGACGTCTGGTCGTCGTGTTCCTCGTGCCGCTCGTCGCGATCCTCCTGTCGCTGGGCGGCGCGACGGCCTGGAGCGCGACCCGCAGCATCCAGCAGGCGTTCTACACCGAGCAGCTCGGCGACCTGGGGTACTTCGTGACGAGTGCACGACAGGCGCTGCGGTCGGGGAGCGCGACCGTGATCGACGCCGAGGTCGAGCGATTCCACGAGGTGTACGGGATCGACGTCGTCGTGTTCGATCTCGCCGGCGGCGTGTGGGCTTCGGGAGTGGACGCGGCCGAGGTGCTGCCCGACGACGATGCCGCACGCGTCGGCCTCGCGCTCTCGGGGCGGCGGGCCGAAGCTCCTGAGCCGGTGTTCCCCTGGATCGCGGCCGAGTCCTCGCTCGTCGAGCCGGTGTTCGATGACGGCGACGTCATCGGCGCCGTCATGCTCTCCGCCGACGTCGAGGCGCCGAGGACGGAGATCCTGCGGCAGATCCTCGTGCTGTCGGCGGTGTCGGTGGTGTCGATCGGACTGGGCGTCTTGCTCGTGTTCCAGCTCGCCAGGTGGGTGCTCTCTCCGGTGCGTCGTCTCGACGAGGCGATGATCGCGATCGAGCGGGGGGAGATGGACGCCAGGGTTGCGGAAGACACCGGGCCACCCGAGCTGCGCCGGATGACCCGCGTCTTCAACGGCATGGCGGATGAGATCGAGCGCGTCATGACGCGCCAGCAGGAGTTCGCGCTGAACGCCTCGCACGAGCTCCGCAACCCCCTCAACGCTCTGCTTCTGCGCGTCGAGCACCTCTCGACCGGCCTCGATGACGACTGGAAGGACGACGTCGAGGAGACGAGGGAGGAGGGACGCCGCATGGCTCGCATCCTCGAGACGCTCCTCGGGCTCGCGCGGGGCGGACGCTCTGACACCACGATCTCGGCCGTCGATCTGACGACCCTCGCGGCCAGGCGCGCCGAGGCCTGGAGCGAGGTGGCCTCTCACCGGGGGATCCGCACACTCTCGTCGGGGGACGCCCCGGTGATGAGCGTCACCGATCGCACGATCGTCGAGAGCGCGCTCGACGCGGTCATCGACAACGCGGTGAAGTTCTCTCCATCCGACACCGTCGTCGAGATCGGATCGCACCGCAGCGAGGGACTCTGCGTGCTGACCGTCCGCGATCACGGCCCGGGTCTGACCCGCGAGCAAGCCGAGAACGCCGCCGACCGGTTCTGGCGGAGCGACGACAGCGGCGGGGTGCCTGGCTCAGGGCTCGGCCTCGCGATCGCCACCGACCTCCTGGCGACGATCGGTGGCGAGCTGAGGGTGGACACGCCGGAGGACGGCGGACTGCTGGTCTCGCTGCTGCTGCCGGACGGAGCTGCGGAATGAGCCGGCGCGGCAACCGCCACGCCCGCTGGCGCAGGATCGCGGCTGCGGCGGCCGTGCTGGCGATCGCGGGCGCGAGCAGTGCCTGCAGCACCCGGTCGGACGAATGGGGTGACTCTCAGTACGCGATCGCCGGAGGGGGATCGAACGGGGTGTACTACGCCTACGGTGCGGAGGTCGCTCGCGAGCTGTCCGGCTCGCTGGGCGTCCGCGTGGAGGTGGCAGAGACCGCCGGGTCGGTCGACAATCTTCTTCGGGTGAGTTCGGGGGAGGCTCTCCTCGGCTTCGCACAGGGGGATGCCGCGGCGGACGCGGTCGCGGGTGCCGGGGCATTCGACGAGGCGCTGCCGGTGCGGGCCGTCGCCCGCCTGTACGACGAGTACCTCCACGTGGTCGTGCGCGCCGACTCGGACATCGTCGACCTCGGCGACCTCGCGGGAAAGACCGTGTCGCTCGGCGCGGAGAACTCGGGCGTCAACGTCATCGCCGCACGAGCCCTGGATGCCGCAGAAGTCGACATCGCGTCGATCGCGGATCCGCAGCTCGACCTCAGCGCGTCGATCAGCGCACTCGAGGGGTCGGGCATCGACGGGTTCTTCTGGGTGGGTGGCATCCCGACTCCCGGCATCGCGGAACTGGCGAAGACCACCCCCGTGCGGCTGGTGCCGGTGGAGCAGACCTGGGTCACCGCGATCAACACGCGCTACTCCGACGCATACCGTCCGTCGGACTTCCCCGTGGGCCTCTACGGGCTCGACGAGTCGGTGCCGACGATGGCGGTCCCGAACTATCTGGTCACCTCGTCCGACACCCCCGACGGCATCGTGCGAGACGTTCTGACGAGCCTCTTCGACGGCCGCACGGATATCGCGCAGCGGGTCCCGGTCGCTTCTCTGCTCGACCGGAGACAGGCGATCTTCACAGGGCCGGTCGACCTCCACCCCGGTGCGATCGAGTACTACCGAGACGAGCGGGACTGAGGCCTCAAGAAATCCTCAAGAAGTCTCATGCCGGCATGCTGCTCTGCCAATGTGGTGGTCGATCGCGCTCGATTCGACGGAGAATTCAGATGCCACAGAGCCCACGCCCTTCACTCGGGCGCGCTCTCGGTCGTTCCCGGGGATCGTCGTGCGAGCGGATCCGGTCGGAGGCTTGCTGCAACGTTCTACTCGGGGGAGGAACCGCGCAGCAGGGACGCCCCCACGGTTCGCGGGGGCGGACCGTGGGGCACTCCGGCATCCGGACGGGATTCGCCTCTTCGCGTGGTTACGAACGTGTAAATGTCGACGCATCAATGTGGAGCCACGTGATCGACCTGGCTAGTTTGGAGAAATGATGACCTCTGGTAAGCCTCTCGTCGTGGTCGACAACGTCCAGAAGCACTATGGCGACTTCCAGGCGCTCACGGATATCGACCTCACCGTGAACGCCGGCGAGGTGGTCGTGGTGATCGGCCCCTCCGGCTCGGGCAAGTCGACCCTGTGTCGCACCATCAACCGACTCGAGACGATCACGAGCGGCACGATCAGCATCGACGGCAAGGCGCTGCCGGCCGAGGGCAAGGGACTCGCGAACCTGCGAGCCGACGTCGGCATGGTGTTCCAGTCGTTCAACCTCTTCGCGCACCTCACGATCCTCGAGAACGTCACGCTGGGCCCGATCAAGGTCCGCGGCATGAAGAAGGCCGATGCCGACAAGGAGGCGATGATGCTGCTCGAGCGCGTCGGCGTCGCCCAGCAGGCGTCGAAGCTCCCCGCCCAGCTCTCGGGCGGACAGCAGCAGCGCGTCGCGATCGCCCGTGCCCTCGCCATGCAGCCCAAGGTCATGCTCTTCGACGAGCCGACCAGTGCGCTCGATCCCGAGATGATCAACGAGGTCCTCGACGTCATGGTCGAACTCGCCCGTGACGGCATGACGATGATCGTCGTCACCCACGAGATGGGGTTCGCGCGCAAGGCTGCCAACCGCGTCGTGTTCATGGCGGACGGGAAGATCGTCGAAGAGGCGACACCCGAGGAGTTCTTCACCAACCCGAAGAGCGACCGCGCCAAGGACTTCCTCTCCAAGCTCCTCACGCACTGACGAGCTTCACAGACCTTTGCACACACAGCACACGAAGGAGACGCACATGCGACGCACACGCACACTGGCAGGGATCGGGATCGCGACGGTGGCACTGTTCGCGCTGACCGCCTGCAACAGCGGCAGCCCGTCCGACCCCGGCGCCGGAACAGGCGGCGACGAGGGCGAGGACTCCACCTGGTTCGAGGTCGCCGAGGACGTGAAGCTCGAGGGCAGCCCGACGTTCGACGCCATCCAGGAGCGCGACAAGGTCGTCGTCGGCGTCAAGGAGGACCAGCCAGGACTCGGCTACCTCGACGTGACGACGGGGGAGCGCACCGGCTTCGACGTCGACATCGCTCGGTGGATCGCCGCATCGCTCGGCTACGACGAGGACAAGATCGAGTTCAAGCCGATCGCCTCGGCGAACCGCGAGCAGGCGATCACGAACGGTGACATCGATTACTACGTCGGCACCTACTCGATCAACGACAAGCGCAAGGAGCTCATCGACTTCGCCGGCCCGTACTTCATCACCGGCCAGGGACTCCTGGTCGCCGCTGATGCTGACGACGCCGAGGCGCTCGAGGACTTCAACGGCAAGACCGTCTGCTCTGCGACCGGCTCGACGCCGATCCAGAACATCAAGGCGAACTTCCCCGAGATCAAGACGCAGGAGTACGACCTGTACTCCGCCTGCGTGCAGGATCTCATCGACGGCAAGGTCGACGCTGTGACCACCGACCAGGCGATCCTGATCGGCTACGCAGCGCAGTACCCGGACGACGTGAAGGTCACCGGCGGCCTCTTCACCGAGGAGCGCTACGGTGTCGGCCTCACGAAGGGCGATGACGCGCTGCGCACGCACATCAACGAGCTCTTCACCGACAACGGCGACATCTGGCAGGCGATCTTCGACGCGAACCTCGGTTCCAGCGGCATCGAGGTCGAGCAGCCCGAGGTCGACGCGTACTGATCGACATGGGCGGCCTCCTCAGGGAGGCCGCCCACTCATTCTGAAGAAGGGAGGGTGGCGTGGACGTCATCTTCGGCAACCTCGACCTGTGGGGACAGGCGATCAGCAACACGCTGATCGTGTTCTTCGCCGGCGGGATCATCGCGCTGATCCTCGGCCTCATCGTCGGGGCGATGCGCGTGTCTCCGGTGCCCATCGCGCGAGGCGTCGGCACCGTGTACGTGAACACCGTGCGCAACACCCCACTCACCCTCGTCTTCTTCTTCTTCATCTTCGGGTACCCGCAGCTCGGGCTTCCCGATCTGTCGAACCTCGTGCTCGGCATCCTCGCCATCGGCATCTACACGGCGACCTATGTCGCCGAGGTGCTGCGGGCCGGAATCAACACGGTCCCGGTCGGCCAGGCTGAGGCGGCGCGCGCGATCGGGCTTCCCTTCGGCCAGGTGATGGGCCTCGTGATCCTCCCGCAGGCTTTCCGCTCGGTGGTGCCTCCGATGATGAGCGTCTTCATCGCCCTGCTCAAGAACACGACCGTGGCGGCCGGATTCTCGGTCGCCGAACTGGCGGCACTGCGTTCGACCATCAACGACTCGGCCGATCGCCCCGGCAACCCGATGGAGGTCCTCCTCTGGGTCGCGGTGGTGTTCGTCGCCCTGGTGCTGCTGTTGAGCTGGCTGCAGCGATATCTCGAGAACCGATGGAGGATCGCGCGATGAGCTCTGTACTGTACGACGTCCCGGGGCCCCGGGCGATCGCCCGCAACCGCGTCATCGCGGTCGCCACCGTCATCCTCGTCCTCGCCGCTCTCGGCTTCATCGTCCTGCGGATGGTGGAGACGGGCCAGTTCTCGGCGGAGAAGTGGTTCGTCTTCACGTTCTCCAACGTGTGGATGGGCATCTTCAAGGCGCTCGGCAACACCCTCGCCGCGTTCGCGCTCGCCGCGGTGCTCAGCATCGTGCTGGGATTTGTGCTCGCGATCGGTCGGCTCTCCGACCACGCCTGGGTGCGGATCCCGGTGACCGCGATCACCGAGCTCTTCCGCGCGGTCCCGGTGCTGGTCTTCATGATGCTGCTGTACTACGGACTGCCCGTGGTCGGCATCAAGATGGACCCGTACTGGGCGGTCGTCATCGCGCTGATGGCGTACAACGGCTCCGTGCTCGCAGAGGTGCTCCGGGCCGGTATCGAGTCCCTGCCCCGCGGGCAGAAAGAGGCCGGCTACGCGATCGGACTCCGCAAGAGCGGTGTCATGCGTCTCATCCTGCTGCCGCAGGCGATCCGGGCGATGCTCCCGGTGATCGTCGCCCAGCTGGTCGTGACCATGAAGGACACCGCTCTCGGGTTCATCATCACCTACCCGGAGCTGCTGTACTACGCGAAGCAGCTGACGTCGCAGCAGGGTCGTCCGATCCTGCAGTCGGCGTTCGTCATCGGCGGCATCTACATCGTCATGTGCCTCATTCTCTCCGGCATCGCGAAGTGGGTGGAGATCAGCACCCGTCGTTCGCCGAAGGTCAAGGCGATCCAGGCAGCCGGTGACCCGCGCCAGCACGGCGACGGCACCAACACCGAGCTCATCACCCTGCAGCGCGGGGGCAGTGGCCTGGGCGGTGTCGCGGGCGGGGACGGCCCCGGCCCGGTCTGAGCGTCCGTCGTGATGCGCGTCGAGCCGGTCTCCGCCTATCCGCCTGCGACGAGCCGCACGCTCGCGGAGTGGATGGATGTTGACCTGGCCGCGCTGCATGGCACGGACTCCCGGTCTCGGCTGCGTGAGGTCGCCGATGCCCGCGCGATGCGCCGTGGGATGTGGGCCTCGTTCCTCGCGCTCGGCTCGTCGTCCGTCGTCGTCGGGCTCGTCCTGCTGGCGGTCGGTATGCCGCCTTCGGCATACGTGCCGTCGATGATCGTCGGTGGCATCGTCGCCGTCGTCTCCGGCGTGTTCCTCGCACGGGTGAGAGGCTGGATCCCGAAACCCGGCACGTCGTACAGGACCCGGGGTGCCGGCTCGCTCGGAGGCGGCCTCATCGCCGCAGCCAGCATCTTCGGGGCGCTCAACGTCTTCCTGATCTCCGGAATCGTCTCCTCGGTCGATCCGGTGCCGCTCCTCGTCCTCGACGCAGGATTCGCACTCCTGCTCGTCTCGGTGTTCGTGATCCCGGCCGCGGTCATCGGCAGGGGGCGTCAGACGCTGCGTCGCGAAGCGGCGCGGGACCAGCGACTCGTGGCCGCGCTCGAGCGCGATCGGGTCACGTGGGTGCCCCTGGTCGCAGTGCCGATGTTCGGCCCGCTCTGAGCCCGGCCTCGGGAAGGAGCAGTCCGCCGTCCCGGTAGACTCCTGTCTCGTGTCTGAGTCTCCCGAAATCACCCCGGAAGCGGTCGAAGCCGCCGTCGCGGCCGCACTCGAAGCGATCACTGCGGCCGCTGATACCACCGAGCTGAAGGCGGCGAGAGCCGCTCATGTCGCAGACGGCTCGCCTCTCGCCGTCCTGAACGCCTCGATGCGGCAGGTGGCTCCCGAGAACAAGGCGGCCTTCGGCAAGCTCGTCGGGCAGGGGCGCGGTCAGGTCACGAAGGCCCTCGCCGCCAAGGAGGAGGAGCTGGCAGCCGCCGAGGTCGCCGCCCGTCTCGAATCCGAGCGCATCGACATCACCGCCGTTCCTTCCCGGACCCGCGTCGGTGCGCGGCATCCGCTCACTCTGCTGAGTGAGCAGATCTCCGACATCTTCGTCGGCATGGGCTGGGAGATCGCGGAAGGGCCCGAGCTCGAGCACGAGTGGTTCAACTTCGACGCGCTGAACTTCGACGTCGACCACCCCGCTCGCCAGGAGCAGGACACCTTCTACGTCGACCCGCCCTCGCGCCACCTCGTGATGCGCACGCACACGAGTCCCGTGCAGGTGCGCTCGATGCTCGACCGCGACGTGCCGATCTACGTGCTGTGCCCCGGCCGCGTCTACCGCACCGACGAGTTCGATGCGACGCACCTCCCCGTCTTCACGCAGTTCGAGGGGCTGGTCGTCGACAAGGGCATCTCGATGGCCCACCTCAAGGGCACGCTCGACCACGTCGCGCGTCAGCTCTTCGGACCGGAGGCGAAGACGCGCTTCCGCACGAACTTCTTCCCCTTCACCGAGCCGTCGGCCGAGCTCGACCTGTGGCACCCGACCTTCAAGGGCGGCGCCCGCTGGATCGAGTGGGGCGGCTGCGGCATGATCAACCCGAACGTGCTGCGTGCGGCGGGGATCGACCCCGACGTCTACAGCGGCTTCGCCTTCGGTATGGGCGTCGAACGCGGACTCATGTTCCGCAGCGATGTGCAGGACATGCGGGACATGGCAGAGGGCGATGTCCGTTTCAGCGAGCAGTACGGGATGGTGGTGTGATGCGCGTCCCGCTTTCGTGGCTGCGTGAGTACGTCGATCTGGCAGCGGATGCGACGCCCGAAGACGTTCTGGCGGCGATGGTCACCGTCGGCTTCGAGGAGGAGGATATCCACCGCTTCGAGATCTCGGGTCCCGTCGTGGTCGGACAGGTCGTCTCCCTCGAGGGGGAGCCGCAGTCCAACGGCAAGACGATCAACTGGTGCCAGGTCGACGTCGGCGAGGCGAACGGCGGCATCCGCGGGATCGTCTGCGGTGCGCACAACTTCGTCGCCGGCGACAAGGTCGTGGTGACCCTGCCGGGCGCCGTGCTGCCTGGGCCGTTCCCGATCGCCGCCCGCAAGACCTACGGTCATGTGTCCGACGGCATGATCGCGTCTGCGCGCGAGCTGGGTCTCGGCGACGAGCACAACGGCATCCTCGTGCTGGCCGACCTCGGCATCGACGCTCCCGTCGGCACCGACGCCATCAGCCTCCTCGGGCTCGACGATGTCGCGGTCGAGATCAACGTGACGCCCGACCGCGGGTACGCGTTCTCGCTCCGAGGTGTCGCACGCGAGTACTCGCACGCCACCGGAGCGACGTTCCGCGACCCGGCCGAACGCGACTTCGTCGAACTCCAGCCCGGAACCGGTCATACGGCGATCGTCGACGACGCCGCCCCCGTGCGCGGCCGCGTCGGGGCGAGCGAGTTCGTCACCCGTGTCGTCCGCGACGTCGACCCGTCGCGCCCGACCCCGCCGTGGATGATCGCTCGCCTGTCGCTCGCCGGCATGCGCTCACTCGGCATCCTGATCGACATCACCAACTACGTGATGCTCGAGCTGGGGCAGCCGCTGCACGGATACGACCTCGACAAGCTTTCGGGCGGCATCACGGTGCGCCGTGCGACCCCCGGTGAGAAGATGACGACTCTCGACGGCCAGGAGCGGAAGCTCCACGTCGAGGATCTTCTGATCACCGATGGATCCGGGCCCATCGGCCTGGCCGGTGTCATGGGTGGTGGCACGACCGAGATGAGCGACACGACGCGCAACGTCCTCATCGAAGCAGCGACGTTCGACCCGGTGACGATCGCGCGCACCGCCCGTCGGCACAAGCTGCCGAGCGAGGCCTCCAAGCGCTTCGAGCGCGGCGTCGACCCTCTGGTGCCGTTCGTCGCGGCTCGTCGAGCCGCCGACCTGATGGTCGAGTTCGCCGGCGGCACGCTCACCGAAGAGGGTGGCGCGCTGTTCGCCGAGGTCTTCGTCGCCGAGATCGAGCTGCCGCGAGGATTCGTACAGGGACTCATCGGGGTCGACTACTCCGACGACGAGATCGTGGGCGCGCTCACGACGATCGGTGGCGAGGTCACCGAGACGGATGCCGGCTGGGTCGTCATCCCGCCGACCTGGCGCCCGGACCTCACCGACAAGTGGTCTCTTGCTGAAGAGGTCGCGCGCATCCACGGTCTCGACCGCATCCCCTCGGTGCTGCCGACGCCTCCGTCCGGCCGTGGCCTGACGCCGCACCAGCAGGGGCGACGTCGCGTGGCTGACGCGCTCGCAGCAGCCGGTCTCGTCGAGACGCCCTCCTTCCCCTTCACCACCGACGCCGAGAACGACCTGCACGGTTCGGCGTCGGGAGAGCACCTGCCCAGCATCCGGCTCGCGAACCCGCTCGACGGCTCTGCTCCGTTCCTGCGTCGCTCGCTCATCCCGGGACTGCTGCAGACCGCGCATCGCAACATCTCGCGCGGCCTCACGGATCTCGCGCTGTTCGAGACCGGCGTCGTGTTCCTGCCCGAGCCCGGTGTCGAGTACGGCACCGATGATGTTCCGCCGCTCGGCGTGCGTCCGTCGGACGAGACCCTCGCCGCGCTGAACGCCTCGATCCCGCCGCAGCACCGCCACGTCGCGGCGCTGTTCACGGGCAATGTCGTGGCACGCCAGCCCGGCCGTGCGGCTGAAGCGGCCGGTCTGTCGGAAGCGCTGGACGCGGCTCGCGTCATCGCCGCAGCTGCCGGCGTGGACATCGAGGTGGCCCAGGGCGAGCGCGCGGCGCTGCACCCCGGACGCACCGGCGTGCTGTCGGTCGGCGGCGTCGAGGTCGGCTATGTCGGAGAACTCCACCCCGACGTCGCAGCGGGAGCAGACCTGCCGGGTCGCGCGACCGTGCTCGAGCTCGATCTCGACGGAATCCTCACGCTGGCGACCGCCCGTGCGGTCGCCGCCTCGCTGTCGACGTTCCCTGCCGCCACGCAGGACGTGTCGCTCGTGCTCGGGGCTGACGTCCCCGCCGGCGACGTCAAGGTTGCGCTGGCCGAAGGCGCGGGAGAGCTCCTCGAGGCGATCCGACTCGTCGACGACTACCGCGGAGACGGCGTCGCGGAAGGGCAGAAGAGTCTCACCTTCGCTCTGCGGTTCCGCGCGGACGATCGCACGCTCACCGCGGCCGAGGCGACGGAGGCGAAGCTCGCGGGCGTCGCTGTCACGGCCGAGCGCTTCGGCGCGACGCTGCGCGACTGACTCAGCGCTGCGCGGACTGCATTCCGGTGCGGGATGCAGTCCGCCACGCAGCGATCGAGGCGTCGGATGTGGAAGTGATCGCCACCGCCGAGCCGACCTGAACCTGGCTTTCCCGCGAGGTAGCGTGTCGTGATGAGCATCCTTCCCCACAGCACGCCTGCGGCGGTTCCCGATGGCGTCCGACCGATGGGCGAGGCGCCCTTCCTCGACCCGGGCGATCAGATCTCCTGGCACTACCGGAAGCCGGGGTGGCAGCCCGGAGATGCGTCGACGATCACACCCATGCGAGTCGTCCGCGACGACGAGCGGGGCCTCGTCGCCTGGCTCGCTCCGGGCACGCTGCAGGAGGGGCAGGGAACTCCGGCAGGCGAGCGCATCCGAACGGTTCCGCTCGAGCGGCGATGGCTGGACCCGCGGACGCGGATCGTGGAGGAGTGGTGGGGCAACGGCATCCTGCGGATCGCCCCCGCAGGCGCCGCGTGGTCGGTGTGGCTCTTCTGGAGCGATGTGAGCGGGGCGGAGTGGCAGTTCGCCGGCTGGTACGTGAACCTCGAGAACGCGCACCTGCGCACCGACCGCGACACCTACTCGTCGGACCACATCCTCGACGTCGAGATCGAGCCGGACGGCCGGGTGCATCTGAAGGATGAGGACGAGCTGATCGCGGCCGTCGAGCAGGGCCGTCTCACATCCGAGCAGGCGGCGCAGATCGAGCGGCACGCCGACGCGGCGATCGCGTCGTACCGCGACGGTGACTGGCCGTTCGCCGCGGAATGGCGAGATTGGCGGCCGGATCCCTCCTGGACCGTCCCGGAGCTCACGGGGCTGTCAGACCTCCGCGCGCGGTGAACCCGGCATCCGCCGTGAGCGGAAGACACTTCCCCTCGCACGGCGGAGATGGTGGCATGGGTCCATGACTGACGTTCTGATCCTCGGCGGGACCGGCTGGCTGTCCGGTCGGATCGCCGGACGCCTGCTGGTGAACGGGGCGGCGGTGATGTGCCTCGCGCGAGGAGGTCGACCGTCCCCGGAGGGTGCGAGCCTGGTTCTGGCCGATCGTGACGACGCCGACGCCTATGACGCCGTCCGCGGTCGCGATTGGGACCACGTGATCGACGTCTCCTCGAATGCGGCGCACGTGGCGGCGGCGGTCGAGGCGCTCGGGGATCGAGCCGCCCGCTGGACGTACGTCTCGTCGGTGTCGGCATACTCCGATGACGAGACGGCCGGGGCGGACGAATCCGCGCCGTTGCATCAGCCGGCCGGCGCCGGGGATGAGTACGAGTACGGCGCGCAGAAGGTCGCCGCCGAGAACGCGGTTCGCACGCTCGGCGACCGATCGCTGATCGTGCGCCCGGGGCTGATCGTCGGGAAGGGCGACCCGAGCGACCGCTTCGGATACTGGGCTGCGGCGTTCCTGCGCGCTCACGACGAACCCGTGCTGCTGCCGCGTGCAGACGGGCGAGACGTGCAGGTGATCGACGTCGATGACCTGTCGGAGTTCATCAGCACGACGACTGCGACCGGAGTGATCAACACGACCGGCGACCGGCACCCGATGGCCGAGGTCATCGAGGCGGTGCGCAGGCATGCGGGTCACCGAGGAGACACCGTCACGGCCACCGACGACTGGCTCGTGGCGAATGAGGTGGAGTACTGGGCGGGCAAGCGATCGCTGCCGCTGTGGCTCCCGAGCGACATGACCGGATTCATGACGAGGTCGAACGCGCGCTACCGTGCGGCCGGGGGAGAGCTGCGTCCGCTCGATGAGACCATCGCGGTGGTGATCGAGGACGAGCGGGAACGCGGTGTCGATCGCGAGCGGCGCGCAGGTCTGACCCGGACGGACGAACTCGCGCTGATCCAGCTTCTGCGCTGACGGCGCGCGTCGCTAGACTGCGAGCAGTGACACGGGGTGCCGCATCCGCGGCTGAGAACAGACCCGTCGAACCTGATCTAGTTCGTACTAGCGAAGGGATGTCGCAATGAGCGATCGTCTGCGTCCTGAATCCGAATCGACCCTGGCTGCCACGGCCGGACAGCTCCTGTCCGAGCTGCGCGAGAGTCCACCTCTGACCCACTGCATCACCAACAGCGTCGTCACGGGGTTCACCGCCAACGTGCTGCTCGCCCTCGGCGCGGCACCGGCGATGGTCGACATCGTCGACGAAGCAGGAATGTTCGCCGGGGTGGCGTCCGGCGTCCTGATCAACCTCGGAACGCCGACCCCCGAGCAGCGGGCGGCGAGCCTCGAAGCCGCGTCCGGTGCCGTCGCCGCGGGCACTCCGTGGGTGCTGGATCCCGTCGCGATCGGCGCACTCCCGGTGCGCACGGCCCTCGCCCACGAGCTGGTCGCCTCGCGCCCCACGGCGATCAGGGGGAACGCATCCGAGATCCTCGCGCTCGCCGGACTCAGCGCAGGCGGCCGGGGTGTGGACGCGACAGACACGACAGACGATGCGGCAGAGGCAGCGCTCTCACTCGCCGCGCGTCATGGCTCTGTGGTCGCGGTGTCTGGACCGGTCGACCTGGTGACCGATGGCGTCCGTCTGCTGCGCATCGCGAACGGTCACGAGCTGCTCACCCGGGTCACCGGCGGCGGGTGCGCGCTGGGCGCGGTCATGGCCGCGTTCCTCGGCGCGGCGCGCTCGACCTCTGCCGATCCGCTCACGGCGGTGGCGTCGGCGAGCCTCGTCTACACGATCGCCGCCGAGAGGGCCGCGGTGCACGCCTCGGGCCCCGGCACCTTCGCTGTTGCTCTGCTCGACGCGCTCGCCGCCGTGCAGCCGGCTGACCTGGTGGCCTCCGCGCGCGTTCAGGAGAGCGCGCTGTGATCGCCGACCTCTCGCTCTACCTCGTCACGGATCCGGGCCTCTGCGGTGAGCGGGGTGTCGTCGAGACCGTGCGCCTCGCTGTCGACGGGGGAGTGCGCATCGTGCAGCTGCGCGACAAGATCGCGACGGATGCCGAGACCGCCGATCAGCTGGTCGAGCTGTCGCGCGTGATCGACGGCCGTGCGATCCTCCTGGTGAACGACCGGGTCGATGCGGCGCTCGCCGCTCGCGCTCGGGGAGCTCGCGTCGACGGCGTGCATCTCGGTCAGGGCGATGCGTCGGTACTGCGGGCGCGCGAGCGACTGGGTGCCGAGGCGATCATCGGGTTGACGGCGAACACACCCGACCACTTCGACGCGGTGGCGGCTCTGCCTGCGGGCGTGGTCGACTACCTCGGCGTCGGTGTGATCCGCCCCACCGACACCAAGCCCGACCATCCGCCGGTTCTGGGCATCGACGGCTTCCGGTCGCTCATCGAGACGTGCGCCGTGCCCTGCGTGGCCATCGGCGGCGTGGACATCGATGACACAGAGCGACTCCGCGACGCGGGCGCGGCCGGCCTCGCGGTGGTCTCGGCCATCTGCGCCGCGGTCGATCCGAAGCAGACGGCGCAGAGCTTCCTCCGGCGGTGGCGGGCGTCAGGCACGCCGCGGGTGCTCAGCATCGCCGGCAGCGATCCATCGGGCGGTGCGGGGATCCAAGCCGACCTCAAGTCCATCGCCGCGAACGGCGGGTACGGCATGGCGGCTCTGACCGCACTCACCGCTCAGAACACCGTGGGCGTGCGGGCGGTGCATGTGCCGCCCGCGGAGTTCCTGCGGGAGCAGCTCGATGCGATCTCAGACGACATCGTCATCGATGCGGTGAAGATCGGGATGCTGGCGAATGCCGACGTGATCCGTGCGGTCTCCGACTGGCTCGATGCCGTGCGGCCGCCGATCGTCGTGCTCGACCCGGTGATGGTCGCGACCAGTGGCGACCGGCTTCTCGACCGGGAGGCCGAGGTCGCGCTGCGCGGACTCCTCGAGCGCGCGCATGTCGTGACGCCCAACCTCGCCGAGCTCGCCGCGCTGGCCGACCATCCGATCGACGGGTGGGATGACGCGCTCGCGGCGGCAGCTGCGCTCTCCGACCGTGTGGGCGCGGCGGTGCTCGTGAAGGGAGGGCATCTCGACGGCGACGACGTGCCCGACGCGGTGATCGACGCTGCCGACGGAGTGAGTCGGGGGTATCCGGGCGCGCGCATCGCGACCCGCAACACGCATGGCACCGGGTGCTCCCTCTCGTCCGCCCTCGCCACCCGCCTCGCCAGGGGCGAGTCCCTCACCGACGCGGTCGCCTCGGCCCGTTCGTGGCTGCGTGAGTCTCTGACGGAGAGCGATGCGCTCCACGTCGGACGAGGACACGGGCCGATCAACCACTTCGGCGGCCTCTGGCGACGTGGCGGACTCGAGACAACCCCCGGCCGGGCGCACATCCGCGATCAGTGGTGGGAGCGGATCGCGCACCTGCGGGCGGATATCGACGAGCTGCCCTTCGTCGGCGCTCTCGCCGACGGGACACTCGACCGCGAGTGGTTCCTGTTCTACCTTCGCCAGGATGCGCTGTACCTCCGGGAGTACGCGAGGGTCCTCGCCGAGGCCTCTCGGCTCGCACCGACACCGCACGAGCAGGCGTTCTGGGCGGAGTCCGCGCACGGGGCGATCGCCGGAGAGCTCGAACTCCACGCGTCGTGGCTGACCCCCGGTGCGGGCGTGGAGGCGGAGACTTTCGCCGCTGATCCGGCCCCCGCGACCGTCGCGTACCTGGACCATCTGCGATCCGTCGCCTTCGGCGCAGACTATGCCGAGCTCATCGCCGCCGTGCTGCCGTGCTTCTGGCTCTACACCGATCTCGGGACGCGTCTGCACGCGGGGGCGTTCGGCGAGTACGCCCGCGATCCGCAGCATCCGTATGCATCGTGGCTCGCGACCTACGCCGATCCGGCCTTCGAGGCGGCGACAGAGCAGGCGGTCGGCTACGTGATGGACGCGGCGGCGCAGTCGGATGCCCCGAGGCGTCGACGGATGCTCCGAGCGTTCGAGGTCTCGAGCGCCCACGAGCTCGCGTTCTTCGCGGCGCCGGCGCTCCCCGTGCCTGCCGGATGACGGACCGGATTTGCGCATGCCGCGACGAGCGCGCTATCGTCGCGGCATGCCTTCGGCCGCCACCGCAACTCTGACGCTCGCTCCGAGCGCCATCGCCGTGCGCCGACGCCGCAGCGGCCGCCGACTCTAGGCGACCCTGCGCTTCTGCCTGCGTACGCACGGCGGTCGAGTGCCGGTGTCGCCGCCCCGGTTCCCGACACTGCACCCCGCGTTCGCCGAGGGGTCCGACCGTTAAGGTAGAAGCATGACGTACTCCGTCGCCGTCTCCGGCGCATCCGGCTACGCGGGCGGCGAGATCCTGCGCCTCCTCGCGTCTCATCCCGACATCGAGATCCGCACCGTGACGGCTCACTCGAACGCCGGTCAGCCGCTCGTGCAGCATCAGCCGCACCTGCGGTCTCTCGCTCACCTCACTCTGCAGGACACCACACCCGAGACGCTCGCCGGTCACGACATCGTGTTCCTCGCTCTGCCGCACGGTCAGTCGGGTCAGTACACGGATGCGCTCGGCGACACCCCGCTGGTGATCGACGCCGGGGCCGACCATCGCCTCACCTCGCAGGCGTCCTGGGATGCGTTCTACGGCGGCGACTTCCACGAACCCTGGGCCTACGGGGTCCCCGAGCTGCTCGTCGACGGCATCAAGCAGCGCGAGACGCTGCGCGATGCGAAGCGGATCGCCGCCCCCGGATGCAATGCATCCACGGTGAGTCTGAGTCTCGCTCCCGGCGTCGCAGCGGGAGTGATCGACGCGGGAGACATCGTCTCGGTGCTCGCCGTCGGCCCCTCGGGTGCGGGGAAGAGCCTCAAGACCAATCTGCTCGCCAGTGAGATCCTCGGCAGCGCCAATCCCTATGCGGTCGGCGGCACCCACCGGCACATCCCCGAGATCCGCCAGGCACTCGCCGTGGCATCCGGTGCTGCCGCCGACGGCATCCGCATCTCCTTCACCCCTGTGCTCGTTCCGATGTCGCGGGGAATCCTCGCCACCTCGACCGCGCCGATCGCCGGTGACGTCAGTGACGCGGAGATCCGCGCCGCCTGGGAGGACGCCTACGGTGACGAGACATTCGTGCAGCTGCTGCCCGAGGGGCAGTTCCCGCGCACGGCCGATGTCCTCGGCGCGAACACCGCACTCATCGGCCTCGCGATCGACCGTGCGGCGAACCGCGTGACGGTGGTCACCGCGGTCGACAACCTCGTCAAGGGCACCGCAGGCGCTGCCATCCAGTCCATGAACCTCGCGTTGGGACTTCCCGAGTCCCGCGCCCTCTCAGTGAACGGAGTCGCACCGTGAGCGTCACCGCCCCCGCAGGATTCGAGGCGGCCGGAGTCGCCGCCGGCCTCAAGTCGACCGGCAAGCCCGATGTCGCCGTGGTCGTCAACCGCGGCCCGCGCAAGGTCGGTGCCGCCGTGTTCACGAGCAACCGCGCCAAGGCCAACCCGATCATCTGGTCTCAGCAGGCCGTCGCCGATCGCGTGGTCGAGGCCGTCGTGCTCAACTCCGGCGGAGCGAACTGCTTCACCGGCAGCTTCGGCTTCCAGACGACGCACCAGACCGCCGAGAAGGCGGCAGAGCTGCTCGGCGTCAGCGCCGGCGACGTCCTCGTCTGCTCGACGGGTCTCATCGGGGTCGGAGACGAGGTCTTCCGCGGCAAGGTGCTCGCGGGCACCGAACAGGCGATCGCCGAGCTGTCGGCCGACGGCGGCGACGTCGCGGCCGAGGCCATCATGACCACCGACAGCGTCTCGAAGACCGCTGTCGTGAGCCGGGACGGCTGGACGATCGGCGGCATGGCGAAGGGCGCGGGCATGCTCGCCCCGGGCCTCGCGACGATGCTCGTGGTCATCACGACGGATGCCGTGCTCGAACCTCTCGAGGCCGACGCGGCGCTGCGATTCGCGACCGGCACGACGTTCGACCGCCTCGACTCCGACGGCTGCATGTCGACCAACGACCAGGTCACGCTGCTCGCCAACGGCGCCTCCGGGGTGGCCCCCGACCTCAAGCACTTCTCTGCTGCCCTCGCCGAGCTCTGCCTGGAACTCGCGGTCAAGCTGCAGGGTGATGCCGAGGGCGCGAGTCATGACATCACCATCGAGGTGCGGCACGCCGCCAGCGAGGGGGAGGCCGTCGAGGTAGGCCGCTCGGTCGCCCGCAACAACCTCTTCAAGGCCGCGATCTTCGGAAACGACCCCAACTGGGGTCGGGTGCTCGCCGCGATCGGCACGACCAACGCGCAGTTCGACCCGTACGACGTCGACGTCTGGATGAACGGCGTCCGCGTGTGCAGCGAGGGCGGCCCCGACCGTCCGCGCGAAGAGGTCGACCTCACCCCTCGCGCCACGCACCTCGTGATCGACCTCAAAGTCGGCGAGGCCACTGCGACGATCCTCACCAACGACCTGACCCACGACTACGTGCACGAGAACAGCGCCTACGCCTCATGACCGACATCCAGGACACCACGCCTGACGTCGCCGCCGTCAAGGCCGCGACGCTCATCGAGTCGCTCCCGTGGCTGAAGAAGTTCCGCGACCAGATCGTCGTCGTGAAGTACGGCGGCAATGCGATGGTCTCGGACGAGCTGCAGGAGGCGTTCGCGCAGGACATCGCGTATCTGAGGTACGTCGGCGTGCTGCCGGTGGTCGTGCACGGCGGTGGGCCCCAGATCTCCGACATGCTGCAGCGCCTCGAGATCCCGAGCGAGTTCAAGGGCGGCTACCGGGTCACCAACACCGAGGCGATCAGCGTGGTGCGCATGGTGCTCACCGGCCAGGTGAACCCGCAGCTCGTCTCGAAGATCAACTCTCATGGTCCGATCGCCACCGGGCTCAGCGGCGAAGATGCCGGGCTGTTCGGCGGGCGTCGCCGCGGCGTCGTGATCGACGGCGAGGAGATCGATCTCGGTCGTGTGGGCGACGTCGTCGAGGTGGACCCGACGCCTGTGCTCGACCACCTCGCGGCCGGACGCGTTCCCGTGGTCTCGAGCATCGCCCCCGACCTCGATCACCCGGGCCAGTCGCTGAACGTGAACGCGGATGCCGCGGCCGCCGCGCTCGCCGTGGCTCTCAAGGCGCGCAAGCTCGTCATTCTCACGGATGTCCCCGGGCTGTACGCCGACTGGCCCAACCGCGACTCTCTCGTGTCGCACCTCACCTCGGAGGCTCTCATCGAGATGCTGCCGACCCTCGAATCAGGCATGATCCCGAAGATGAAGGCGTGCCTGGACGCGATCGAGGGCGGCGTCGACGCCGCCGCGATCATCGACGGACGCGTGCCGCACTCGGTGCTCGTCGAACTCTTCACCAGCAAGGGAATCGGAACAGAAGTGGTCATGGGAAGCGCAGGAGTGAAGGCATGAGCAACTGGCAGGATGACGCAGCGAGCGATCTGGTCCTCAACGCAGGTCCCCGGTTGGCGATGCTGACTCGCGGCGAGGGATCGTACCTCTGGGACTCCGAGGGCAAGCGCCACCTCGACTTCCTCGCCGGCATCGCGGTGACCTCGCTCGGTCACGCGCATCCGGTGTTCGTCGAGGCCGTGTCGACGCAGGCCGCGACCCTCGCGCATGTGTCGAACTACTTCGCGACACCGTCGCAGCTCGCGCTCGCCGCACGGTTGAAGCGTCTCGCCGGTGCCGGGATCGATGGGCGCGTGTTCTTCTCGAACTCCGGCGCCGAGGCGAACGAGGCCGCGTTCAAGCTCGCCCGCCTGCATGGCGGGACGGAGAAGCCCCGCATCCTCGCGCTCGAGAACGGATTCCACGGCCGGACCATGGGATCCCTCGCGCTCACGGCGAAGGCGGCCATGCGCGCGCCCTTCGAGCCGATGCCCGGGGGAGTCGAGCACATCCCGGCGACCATCGAGGCACTCGAGGCGGCGATCGACGACCGCGTCGCGGCCGTGATCGTCGAGCCGATCCAGGGTGAGGCAGGCGTCGTCGAGCTTCCTGAGGGATACCTGCAGGCCGCTCGCTCGCTCACTCTGAAGCACGGGGCCCTGCTCATCGTCGACGAGATCCAGACCGGGGCAGGGCGCACGGGCGCCTGGTTCGGCTTCAGCCACGAAGGCATCACGCCTGACGCCATCACGCTCGCGAAGGGCATCGGCGGTGGCTTCCCGATCGGTGCTCTCGTGACCTACGGTGCGGCGAGCTCGCTCTTCACTCCCGGTTCGCACGGCTCCACGTTCGGCGGAAACCCGCTCGCGACGGCCGTCGCAGACGCGGTGCTCACAGAGATCGAGCGCGCAGGCCTCGTCGACAACGCCGCGCGTCGTGGGGAAGAGATCCTCCAGATCATCGCCGATATCGACTCGCCTCTGGTCACGGGAGTGCGTGGCCGCGGGCTCCTGATCGGGGTGGCTCTGGGCGCCCCCGTCGCGAATGAGGTGGTCGCCGCCGCTCAGGAGCGCGGCCTCATCGTGAACGCCGCCAACCCCGAGACCGTGCGCATCGCGCCGGCCCTCACGATCGGAGACGCCGAACTCGCCGAGTTCCGCGAGCTGTTCGCCGCGTCGCTCTCCGACGTCCAGACCTCCCTCGCCGAATCCGGAAAGGCCCTCGCATGACCCGCCACCTGCTGCGTGACGACGATCTGACCCCCGCTGAGCAGGCGGAGATCCTCGATCTCGCCATCGAGCTGAAGAAGGACCGCTGGGCGAACAAGGCCCTCGAAGGCCCCCAGACGGTCGCGGTGATCTTCGACAAGTCCTCCACCCGCACCCGTGTCTCGTTCGCCGTCGGCATCGCCGACCTCGGCGGGTCGCCGTTGATCATCTCGACCGCGAGCAGTCAGCTGGGCGGCAAGGAGACTCCGTCGGACACCGCCCGGGTGCTCGAGCGTCAGGTCGCGGCGATCGTCTGGCGCACGTACGCGCAGGCAGGGCTCGAAGAGATGGCCGCAGGCACAACGGTGCCCGTCGTCAACGCACTCTCGGACGACTTCCACCCGTGTCAGCTGCTCGCCGACCTGCTCACGATCCGCGAGCACAAGGGCGACCTGAAAGGGCTGACCCTGACGTTCTTCGGCGACGGGCAGAGCAACATGGCGCATTCCTACGCGCTGGCCGGGGTCACCGCGGGCATGCACGTGCGCATCGCCTCGCCCGCCGACTACGCGCCGCGCGCGGACATCGTCGAGGCGGCCGACCGCCGTGCGGCGGAGACCGGCGGCTCGATCACCCTGTTCACCGATGCGGTCGAGGCTGCGGCCGGTGCCGATGTCGTGGTCACCGACACCTGGGTGTCGATGGGCAAGGAGGAGGAGAAGCTCGCGCGCATCCGCGATCTCGGCGGCTACAAGGTGACGCCGGAGACGATGGAGATCGCCGACTCGGAGGCCATCTTCATCCACTGCCTTCCCGCCGACCGAGGCTACGAGGTCGACTCCGAGGTCATCGACGGACCGCAGAGCGTCGTCTGGGACGAGGCCGAGAACCGCCTCCACGCCCAGAAGGCCCTGCTCGTCTGGCTGCTCGACAAGAAGGACGCATGATGGTCGACGCGAAGAACGAGGGCACGAACGAAGGCGCGCTGTGGGGAGCCCGCTTCGCGAGCGGACCGTCGCCCGAACTCGTCGAGCTCAGCCGGTCGACGCATTTCGACTGGATCCTCGCACCGTATGACATCGCCGGGTCGCACGCGCACGCGACGGCTCTCGCGGCTGCCGGTTACCTCGAACCCGACGAGGCAGCCAAGATGCACGAGGGGCTCGATGCCGTGGCGCGCAAGGTCGCCGACGGCACCCTGCGGCCCGTCCCCTCGGATGAAGACGTGCACGGGGCTCTCGAGCAGGCCCTGATCGCCGAGCTCGGCCCGGAGCTGGGTGGACGTCTTCGTGCGGGACGCAGCCGCAACGACCAGATCGCCACCCTGGTGCGCATGTACCTGATCGACCACGCCCGCGTGATCGCGCGAGACCTCCTGCGGGTCATCGACGCCCTCGTCGCACAGGCGGAGGCTCATCCTGACGCGATCCTCCCCGGACGGACGCATCTGCAGCACGCACAGCCGGTGCTCCTCGCGCACCACCTGCAGGCCCACGGGTGGCCGCTCGTGCGCGAACTCGAGCGTCTGGTCGACTGGCGTCGCCGTGCCGGTGTCTCGCCGTACGGCGGCGGAGCCCTCGCGGGCTCAACACTCGGACTCGACCCCGCGCTGGTCGCATCCGAACTCGGACTCGACCGCCCGGCCGAGAACTCGCTCGACGGAACCGCTGCGCGTGATGTCGTCGCGGAGTTCGCCTTCATCACGGCCATGACCGGGGTCGACATCTCGCGTCTGAGCGAGGAGATCATCCTCTGGAACACTCGCGAGTTCGGCTTCGTCACTCTGCACGACGGGTATTCGACCGGCTCGAGCATCATGCCGCAGAAGAAGAACCCCGACATCGCCGAGCTCGCTCGCGGCAAGTCGGGGCGCCTGATCGGCAACCTGTCTGGGCTGATGGCCACGCTCAAGGGGCTTCCGCTCGCCTACAACCGCGACCTTCAGGAAGACAAGGAGCCGGTCTTCGACTCGGTGCAGACCCTCGAGGTCGTGCTGCCGGCCTTCGCCGGGATGATCGCGACGCTGCGCTTCGACACCGAGCGAATGGCCGCCCTCGCGCCTCAGGGGTTCTCGCTCGCGACCGACGTCGCCGAGTGGCTCGTGAAGCGCCGTGTGCCGTTCCGCGATGCGCACGAGATCTCCGGCGCGCTGGTGCGTGCCTGCGAAGAGCGGGGGATCGGTCTCGAAGACGCATCCGACGAGCTGCTGATCTCGGTGTCGCCCCACCTCGTGCCCGAGGTGCGAGAGGTGCTCACGATCGAGGGTTCCGTGGCTTCCCGCACGGGCGTCGGCGGAACGGCTCCCGTCCGGGTAGCCGAGCAGCGTGCCGAGCTGGTCGCCAGAGCACAGGCGGCTGCACACGCTCTGGGGCTCTAGCCGACGAACAGGTGGAGCGCAGCGACCTGCACGACCGCAGACGGCCCGCGGAACTCTCGGCGAGAGCTCCGCGGGCCGTTCGGCGCTCCGCAGAGCGTTCCGTGGGCGTTCGCGCGTGGGGTCAGTGCAGTGCGATGTCTGCCGTCGAGCGCGTCCAGCGGGTGAAGCGGACGACGAGTCCGGAGCGCGTGGGGCCCGCGAGGAACGGGCCGGCGGATGCCGTGGCCTCACCGTCGAACGGCGCCACGCGCACCAGGCGCCATTCGCCGTCGTCGGCGCGTGCACGCACGATCACGGCATCCGGCCAGCGGCTCACACGAACCGTGATCTCGCTGCCGTGCCAGTCGTCGACATAGCCGACCGACCAGTCCGAGCGGATGTCGGTGACGACGGCGCCGAGACCGAGATGGCCGTCGGCGTACTCGACTCCCGCTTTGATCCAGTGCTCGTCGTCGGTGCGCACGAAGACTCCGGCCTGGTCGAACTGGCCGTCCCAGGGGGCGCGGAACGACACATCCATCGCCTCGCCCACTTCCAGGGGTGCGAGCAGCGCGTGCTCGGTGTCGTGCACGAACCCGTAGGCGGTGTGCCGCCAGGCGTCGCTGCCTTCTACGGCGGTCGCGTCCAGGTGGTCGCCGTCGGAGGCGAGATGAGCGGGAGCGTGGGTCCACGACCCTTCGGACCAGGGGATGATGTCTGATTCAGGCATGTTCTCAGACTATAGCCAAATAAGGCATAAATGGAAGTTATTCGTGATACGGTTATCACATGGTCATCGCCGTACTCGCCGACATCGTGGGCTCTCGCAAGCTCGACGATCGTTCGGCAGCGCAGCGCATCCTCGATGACGCGATCGCTCGCGTCGAGGAGCATCTGCCCCTCGCGCACCACGCGCTGACGCCCACGGTGGGGGATGAGCAGCAGGGCGTGTACCTCGAACTCGAGGACGCGCTGGTGTCGCTGCTGATGATCCAGCTCGCGCTTCCCGACGGCATCGCCTTCCGATTCGGGATCGGCGTCGGCGATGTGCGTTCGGTCGACTCCGTGCACGGCGAACTCGCCGATGGGCCGGGGTGGTACGCGGCACGCGCCGCGATCGAGACCGTGCATGCGAGGGAGAACCGCGCCGTGCCGCGCACGCGGACGTGGATTGTCGGAGCCCCGGGGCAGGATGAGGTCATGGAGAGCACCATCGCCGCGTCGAACGCCTACCTCCTCGTCCGCGACGAGCTGGTCGGGGCGATGAACGAGCGTGAACGGCGTCTGACCTATGGGCGCCTGGTCGGCAGATCGCAGCACGACCTCGCCGCTGAGGAGGGCATCTCGCAGCCCAGCGTCTCGAAGTCGCTGCGCAGCGCCGGCAGCGCCGCCCTCATCGAAGGGGTGGCCGCGCTGAGGGGGTCGAGCGCATGATCGTCGCCGGATTCATCCTGCTGGCCGTGGGCTCAGCCGATCTCGTGCGCCAGTTCGCCCCACGCCGATGGGTCGGCTACCTCACTGTCGCAGTGATGCTCCTTCTGCTCGGCAGCGTGAGCGACGCGCTGCTGCCCATGGTCCTCGGGCTCGTGGTCGGCGCGCTCTGGGTGTGGTGCATGCCGGCGGAGAGGCGCGCGCCACTCGGCTTCTGGCCCGCCGTGCTGCTCGGTGTGCTGAGCATCGGATCGGTCGTGTGGCTGGGTGCTCGCACGGATGCCGGTCTGATCGGGTCTGTGTGGAGTGTGCGCTCCCCGTTCGGAGAGATCCCGTTCGATCTCGCGCTCCTCACCGTGGGCACAGGGGTGTTCCTGTTGGAGTCCGCGAATCTCGTGGTCCGGGCAGCGCTCGACGGCGAGCACACGTGGCGGCCTGCCGAGTTGAGGCGAGCCGCGGTGCTCGACTCTCCAGACGAGCAGCCGACTGCGTCCGACACCCCGGTCGCGCATCCGGTGGTCCCTGGCGCCCAGGCTGACGACGGCGTGATCGGAGTCATCGGTGAGGCCGGCGTGGGTGCGGCAGACACGGTGGCCGCAGCGCAGTCCGAGCCGGCGGGCGAAGCCGACGCCGTGCCCGCACGCGATCCCCGGGCGGGTTTCAAGGGCGGGCGACTGATCGGCCCGCTCGAACGCATCCTCGTGATGCTTCTCACCCTGGCCGCCGCGTATCCGATTCTCGCCGCGATGCTGGCAGCCAAGGGAATCGTCCGCTTCCCTGAGATCTCTCGAGACGGGGAGACCGGAGCCCGCGCAGAGTACTTCCTCGTCGGCAGCCTCGTGAGCTGGGTCATCGGGTTGGGTGCCGCATTCCTGGTGTGGTGGGCGGCGCACAGCTGATCGGAGGCGGTCACGGCGATTCGCCTGCCCCGACCGCTGATAGCCTGGGGCGCGTGTCGAATTCCGCTCTGACGACCGCCCCGCCGGCGATCGACCCCACGTTCGAGAACGTGTGGGACGAACTGCTGTGGCGCGGCCTCGTCCACGTGTCCACTGACCAGGAGGCGCTGCGCGCCCTTCTCGCCGGGGACCCGATCACGTATTACTGCGGTTTCGACCCCACAGCTCCCAGCCTGCACCTCGGAAACCTGGTGCAGCTGCTGACACTGCGTCGCATTCAGCTCGCCGGCCACAAACCGCTCGGCCTCGTCGGCGGCTCCACCGGTCTGATCGGCGACCCTCGGCCGACGGCGGAGCGCACACTCAACACCCGTGAGACGGTCGAGGAGTGGGTGGGGCGCCTGCGGACGCAGGTCGAGCGCTACCTGAGCTTCGAGGGCCAGAACGCGGCGCGAATCGTCAACAACCTCGACTGGACCGCGCCGCTGTCGGCGATCGATTTCCTGCGCGAGATCGGCAAGTACTACCGTGTCGGCACGATGCTCAAGAAGGATGCTGTCGCCGCGCGTCTGAACTCGGACGAGGGCATCAGCTACACCGAGTTCAGCTACCAGATCCTGCAGGGGATGGACTTCCTGGAGCTCTACCGGCAGTACGACTGCGTTCTGCAGACGGGCGGCTCCGACCAGTGGGGCAACCTGACCAGCGGCACCGACCTGATCCGTCGCGCCGAGGGGGCTTCCGCGCACGCCATCGGCACGCCGCTGATCACCAACAGCGACGGAACCAAGTTCGGCAAGAGCGAGGGCAATGCGATCTGGCTCGATGCCGAGATGTGCAGCCCGTACCGGATGTACCAGTTCTGGCTCAGCACGGCGGATGCCGACGTGATCGAGCGGCTCAAGGTGTTCACGTTCCTGAACCGTGCCGAGATCGAGGAGTACGAGGCTCTCGTCGAGTCCGAGCCGTTCCGGCGTGCAGCGCAGAAGCGCCTCGCGCTCGAGGTCGTGGCGACCGTCCACGGGATCGATGCGACGGCCGCCGTGATCGCGGCATCCGAAGCGCTGTTCGGTCAGGGCGACCTGACCGCTCTCGACGCGTCGACGCTGCGCACCGCCCTCGAGGAGCTCCCGCACGCGACAGTCGACGCCGGCTCACCGGTCGTGGATGCGCTCGTCGCCACGGGGCTGGTATCCAGCCTGTCCGAAGCGCGCCGCGCGATCAGTCAGGGCGGGGTGTCGCTCGACGGCGCACGCGTCGAGGACGACTCGGCCACAGTCCAGGGGACTCTTCCGGGCGGGGTCTCCGTGCTGCGCCGCGGCAAGAAGACTCTCGCGGGAGTCTTCCTCGGCTGAAGATCTGTTGCTGATCGTGTGACGGCGGTCGTCTGAGGATTTCTCGGGCGACCGCCGTCACGCTTCCCCCCACCCAGCTCGACAGGAGAGCCGATGCCGTTCACGCCGAGTCACGCGCTGGTCGCCCTGCCCTTCATCCGCACCCCGCTCGTGCCCGCCGCGATCGCGATCGGAGCCATGACGCCGGACCTTCCCCTGTTCCTCAGGGGGGTCGGCCTCCCGTATTCGTTCACCCACACGTTCGGCAACGTGCTCTGGACAGCGCTGGTCGCGTTCGTCCTGTTCCTGCTCTGGCGCGTGGTGCTGCGCCCGGCGGTCGGCGAGCTGTCGCCCCTCTGGCTGGCTCGGCGACTGCCCGCCGGGTGGTCGCAGTCCGGTATCGAGGCGGCACGAGCGGCCGTCGGCGTCGGGGCGCAGAGTCGGCTGTATCCGCTCATGCTCGCGGCGTCGCTGGTGCTGGGCGTCCTGACGCACATCGTCTGGGATCTGTTCACGCACGAGGGGCGATGGGGAGTGGATGCGCTTCCCGCGCTGGACGACATGTGGGGGCCGCTCACCGGGTACAAATGGCTGCAGCACGGATCGAGCGTGATCGGGTTGCTCATCATCGGCATCTGGGCGATCCGACGGCTGCAGAACGCCGACCCTCGCGACGACGTCGAGCGCGCGATGCCGGCAGCCGTCCGGCTCGCCTGGTGGCTGTCGCTTCCCGCAGTGCTGGTCACCGCGTGGATCCTGGGATACGCGGCATACGGACCCTTCACCGCGGGGTTCACGTATCAGCATCTGGCCTATCGGATGCTGCCGCCGGCGTGTGCGCTGTGGGGTGTCCTGACACTCGCATTGTGCCTCTCACTGCCGTTGTTCCGCCGTCTTCACCAGCGCGGCTGATCCGACCCCCAGCGGTGGGGAGCCGCGAACTCGAGGCCGGGGAGCACTGACGCGGCGGTGGTGACCGTCTGCCCGGCGACATCGAACACGGAGGTGTGGGCGGTGAGGTCCAGCTCCTGCCCCGCTTCCGGCTGGGAGCACCGCGGCATGCCGAGAAGCTCGGCTGCGACGCGACGCAGTGAGGTCCGCACCACCCAGCCGCCGCCCTCACGCCGCCGTCGTTCGAGCAGCGAGACGACCGCGGCCGCGAGAAGATACCCCGTGCTGTGGTCGAGGGCCTGCGCGGGCAGGACCCCGGGGCGATCACCGTCGGGGCTCTCGATCATGGATATCCCGGACTCCGCCTGCACCAGGCTGTCGAACCCGGCTCTCGATGGCTCGTCGATTCCCCACGCGCTGAGCTGGGCGACCACCAGCGCAGGATGCCGTTCGAGGAGTGCAGATGCAGAGAGACCGAGGCGGTCGAGGGATTCCGGCCGATACCCCAGGACGACGACGTCGGCCGCAGCGAGCAGCTCCTCGAACCGATCTGTGCGGGCCTCGAGCAATGTCGACCTCTTGCCGTGGCCGGTATCGAGGTGCTGCCATTCGGGTTCGACCAGGTCCGGTGGGTCGACGCGAAGCACGTCGGCGCCCAGAAGTGCGAGAGTGCGGGTGCAGACGGGGCCGGCGATCACTCGTGTCAGGTCGAGCACTCGCACGCCGGTGAGAGGCGCGAGACTGTGCCGTCCATCGGTCCCGTGTCGCCCGGGGCGAGGTGCGAGATCGATCCGCTCGACCTGGAGCAGGGGAGTGGCGCGCAGTCTCGCGTCGCGCTCTGGGTTCTCCTGCAGCACAGGCACTGCCAGCCCGCGTGCGAGCGTGATCCGCTCGACCGCCTCGGTGACACTCAGCGGCAGGATGGCAGTGCGCACATCGTCGGCGTCGGCGTCGGCGGTCAGTCCGAGCCCGGCCTGCAGGCGCATCGCGTGGTGCGGATAGTTTCCGTGCGTGCGGATCCACCCGTCGGATGCTCGGAAGAACCCCGAGTACGGCGACCAGACATCGGGGGAGAGACCATCGATCGTCAGAGCCCGATCGCTCCGATACGCGGCGGCGATGCGATCGGGGTCGGGAGAAGGGCCTATGCCGGACGCCAGACAGACGGCGCGCACGCTCGCCCATGCCAGATCACCCGTTGCCAGGCGCGACGGGAGGGGCACGGCATGAGGGGGCGGCGCAGCGCTGGCGGCGGGGTGCGGCTCGATGCCGAGCTCTGCCCACAACCGGTCCAACAGCCCGAAAGCGGGGTCGAGATTCGTCGGCTCGTTCACGCTGCGATCGTACTCGTGGCGGCGATGTGAGACGAATACCGGCGCTGGACTGGGAAAAGATCCATCGAACGATGCGGCGACACGCCCGGGGGTGGTGGCCCGATTTGCCAGAACCCCGGAACCCACGTAACTTATTACTTGTTCGCCCCACAGGGAAGCGGAGAGGCCGAGAGCCTCACCCCCCTCAAGTGGAGAACCACCTCCCGATCCACTCACTTGTGAGAACAGGCGCTTGCGCCTAGGATGGGAGATCCACCCCCTCTGCGGCTGTCACCGGCTGCGCATCGGATCCAAGATCCGCACGGCGCGCTGATTTGACAAGCGGGACGGGATGGCTAAGATAGAGAAGTTGCCCTTCGGGCCTGGTTGTGATGACTGGGTCGTGGGAGCATCCGATCCTTGAGAACTCAACAGCGTGCACTTGTCAAATGCCAAATTATCCTCGTCTAGCTTCGGCTGGGTG
>NZ_JBFPNL010000007.1:0-216620 GCF_040815625.1 Microbacterium sp. LMI13-1-1.1
GTTTCGGCGGCCATAGCGTGAGGGAAACGCCCGGTTACATTCCGAACCCGGAAGCTAAGCCTCACAGCGCCGATGGTACTGCAGGGGGGACCCTGTGGGAGAGTAGGACACCGCCGGACTTCTTTTATACAGAAAAGCCACCCAATGTTGGGTGGCTTTTCTGCGTTAACGTGCGTTCGCGATGCCAGTGCCTCGACTGGCGCGGCACTCGCATCGCTGCGAGATCCGCTATCGCTTGAGCCGTGACTCGAGCACGGATGCTGTCTCGCGGACAGCGGCTGCGAGCACGGTCTCGTCGAGATCCGTCCCGGCCCAGGTCACCGCGACAGCGGCTACGGGCCAGCCCGCGTGATCGCAGACGACCGCGCCAACGCTGCGCAGGCCCTCTGCCACCTCGCTGTCTTCGGTGGCATAACCTCGTGCACGCACCGTGCGCAGCAGCTCGCGCAGTTCGCTCGGCTTCCGAGGCCCGAGTCCCGTGCGGTCGGGAAACGCTGATGCACTCGGGTAGAGAGCTCGTACCTGCTCTCGGGGAAGCGCTGCCAGCATCGCGCGCCCCGACGCGGTCAAGTGGGCAGGAAGCCTCACTCCCACATCCGTGATGAGGGCCTGGCGTCGTGGGGCCCGCTCCTCGACGATGTAGAGCACGTCGCCGCCGCTCATCACCGCGAGGTGCGCACTCTCCCCGAGGCGGTCGGAGAGGGCGGCGACGACTGGGCGCCCCAGACGCGCGAGCGGCTGCTGTCGCGCATACCCGCCGGCGAGCTCGAACGCAGAGGTGCCGAGACCCCATCGTCGGTCCTCGCGCAGGTGAAGGACGAATCCGTGCTCGGCGAGGGTGGCCAGCAGGTGATAGACGGTCGAGCGCGGCAGCTCGAGCTCGCGAGCGATGGCTGATGCGGCGACCGGGGCCGGCCGCCCGGCGAGGTATCGCAGGATCCGCAGCGTGTTGTCGGCCGCCGGGACCTGTGCTGCGGCATCCGCTCTGTCTGGGATCACAGACAAAGGATGCCACGAACCGCTGTCGCCCGCGACCCTGCGGGTGTGGAATCGAGACATGACCGAACTGTCCTCCGTCCTCGTCGGCGATGCCCCACTGAGCCATGCCGATGTCGTCGCGGTCGCCCGCCACGGTGCGCCGGTGGCGATCAGCCCCGCAGCCCTCGCCCGAGTGGCGGACACACGCCGGGTGATCGACGGACTGGCCGCCGATCCGAACCCGCACTACGGCGTCTCCACCGGATTCGGCGCGCTCGCTACGACGTTCATCGCTCCGGATCGCCGGCTGCAGCTGCAGGCCAGTCTGATCCGCTCGCACGCGGCCGGCACCGGCGCGGAGGTCGAGCGCGAGGTCGTGCGCGGTCTGCAACTGCTGCGCCTGCAGACCTTGACCTCTGGGCGGACGGGCGTGCGCCCGGTCGTCGTCGAGACCTACGCGGGACTGTTGAACGCGGGCATCACACCCGTCGTTCGCGAGTACGGCTCACTCGGCTGCTCGGGCGACCTTGCTCCCCTCGCGCACATCGCCCTCGCTGCGATGGGCGAGGGCGATGTCCGCGCGGCGGATGGCGAACTCGTCGCGGCATCCGCGGCGCTCTCGGCTGCGGGCATCGAGCCGCTCACCCTCGTCGAGAAGGAGGGGCTCGCGCTCATCAACGGCACCGACGGCATGCTCGGGATGCTCGTGCTGGCGCTGCACGACTTCGAGACCCTGCTGCTCACCGCCGACATGGCTGCGGCGATGTCGGTCGAATCGCAGATGGGCACGGATGCCGTGTTCGCGGCCGACCTCATGGCTCTTCGTCCGCAGTCGGGGCAGGCGGAATCGGCCTCGAACCTGCGGTCGTTCCTGCGGGACTCGCCGATCGTGCACAGCCACAAGGGGCCGGAGGACGGCCGCGTGCAGGACGCGTACTCGCTGCGCTGCTCGCCCCAGGTGCACGGAACCGCGCGCGACACGATGGGCTATGCCTCGATGATCGCCGAGCGAGAGCTCGCCAGCGTGATCGACAACCCGGTCATCACTGTCGACGGCCGCATCGAGTCGAACGGCAACTTCCACGGCGCACCCGTCGCAGCCGTCCTGGACTTCCTGGCGATCTCCGTGGCTGACGTCGCGTCGATCTCGGAGCGCCGTACAGACCGGGCGCTCGATCCGGCCAGGAACCACGGCCTGCCCCCGTTCCTGGCCGACGAGGTCGGCGTCGACTCGGGACTGATGATCGCTCAGTACGCCTCCGCGGGCATCGTCTCGGAGCTCAAGCGCCTCGCCGTGCCGGCATCCGTCGATTCGATCCCTTCGTCGGCGATGCAGGAGGATCACGTGTCGATGGGCTGGGCCGCAGCCCGCAAGCTCCGTCGGGCGATCGACGGCCTCGGCCGTGTCATCGCCATCGAGATCCTCACCGGCGCCCGCGCGCTCGACCTGCGCGCCCCGCTGCAGGTAGGCCCTGCGACCGGTGCCGTGCGCGATCTGGTGCGCACCGTCGCCGCAGGACCAGGACCCGACCGATTCCTCTCCCCAGACATGGAAGCCGTGACCGCACTCGTGCAGTCCGGCGCAATCGCCCGCATCGCAAAGGAGCACGCGCATGACTGACACCACGGCCCCCGACTCGACAACGACGACGACGACCGCGACAGGACCGCGCGTGGTTCGCGCCGCCCGCGGCAACCAGCGCACGGCCAAGAGCTGGGGCGCCGAAGCCGCCAAGCGCATGCTGATGAACAACCTCGACGCCGAGGTGGCCGAGCATCCCGAAGACCTCGTCGTCTACGGCGGCACCGGCAAGGCGGCGCGCAGCTGGGAGGCGTACGACGCGATCATCCGCACCCTCGACGAGCTCGAACCCGACGAGACGCTGCTCGTGCAGTCGGGCAAGCCGGTCGGCGTCTTCCGCACGCACGAGTGGGCGCCGCGAGTGCTGATCGCGAACTCGAACCTCGTGGGCGACTGGGCGAACTGGCCCGAGTTCCGCCGGCTCGAAGAGCTGGGTCTGATCATGTACGGGCAGATGACCGCGGGGTCGTGGATCTACATCGGAACCCAGGGCATTCTGCAGGGGACCTACGAGACGTTCTCGGCCGTCGCCCGGTCGCTCGGCAGAGACTCGCTGAAGGGCACGCTGACTCTGACCGGCGGTGCCGGCGGAATGGGTGGCGCGCAGCCGCTGGCGGTCACCCTCAACGACGGTGCCGTGCTCATCGTCGACGTCGACGAATCGCGCCTCGCACGTCGTGTCGAGCACGGCTACCTCGACGAGTACACGACCGACCTCGACGCGGCGATCGCCCGGGTCGTCGCGGCGAAGGACGCCGGCGAGGCCCTGTCGGTCGGTGTCGTCGGCAACGCGGCGGAGGTCTTCCCAGAGCTGCTGCGCCGCGGTGTGCCGATCGACATCGTCACCGACCAGACCAGTGCGCACGACCCGCTCGCCTACCTGCCCGTCGGCATCGCAGTCGCCGAGTGGAAGGCAGAGGCCGAGCGGGACGCCGAGGAGTTCACCCGCCGCTCGCGCGAATCGATGGCGCAGCACGTCGCCGCGATGGTGGCCTTCCAGGATGCGGGGGCCGCGGTCTTCGACTACGGCAACTCGATCCGGGCCGAGGCGCAGCTCGGTGGCTTCGACCGCGCCTTCGAGTTCCCCGGTTTCGTGCCGGCGTACATCCGCCCGCAGTTCGAAGAGGGCCGTGGGCCCTTCCGCTGGGCCGCTCTCTCGGGAGATCCCGAGGACATCTACAAGACCGATCGTGCGATCGCCGAGCTGTTCCCCGAAGACAAGGCTCTGCACCGCTGGCTCGAGAAGGCCGGTGAGAAGGTGCACTTCGAAGGCCTGCCTGCCCGCATCTGCTGGCTCGGCTACAAGGAGCGTCACCTGGCGGGCCTCAAGTTCAACGAGATGGTGGCCTCCGGCGAGCTCGCCGCCCCGATCGTGATCGGCCGCGACCACCTCGACTCGGGTTCGGTCGCCTCGCCCTATCGCGAGACCGAAGCCATGAAGGACGGGTCGGATGCCATCGCCGACTGGCCGCTGCTGAACGCGCTGCTCAACACGGCATCCGGCGCATCGTGGGTGTCGCTGCACCATGGCGGCGGCGTCGGGATCGGCCGCTCGATCCACGCCGGCCAGGTCACCGTGGCCGACGGCTCGGCGCTCGCCGCCGAGAAGCTCGAGCGCGTGCTCACCAACGACCCCGGCACGGGCGTCATGCGACACGTCGACGCGGGGTACGAGCACGCTCGCGACATCGCCCGCGAGCGCGGCCTGAAGGTGCCGATGCTGTGAGCACCTCGTTGATCACGAACATCGCTGAGCTGACGACCAACGTCGGCTCATCCGACGGCGACCGCTTCGGCACCCTCGTCGATGCGGCCGTTCTCCTCGACGGCGAGCGGATCGCCTGGGTCGGCTCTGCCGACGACGCACCGGATGCCGACGAGATCGTGGACGCGGGCGGACGTGCCGTCATCCCCGGGTTCGTTGACAGCCACAGCCACCTGGTTTTCGGGGGCGATCGTGCCGCCGAGTTCGAGGCGCGGATGGCCGGGCAGAAGTACGCGGCCGGCGGCATCCGCTCGACCGTCGCGGAGACCCGAGCGTCGAGCGACGATCAGCTGCGCGCGCGGCTGCGGGGATTCGTCGACGAACTGCTCGCTCAGGGCACGACGACGATCGAGATCAAGAGCGGCTACGGGCTGAGTGTCGCGGACGAGGAACGTCTCGTGCGCCTCGCTGCCGAGGTCACGCCGGAGGTGACGTTCCTCGGTGCCCATGTGGTTCCCGCGGACTACGCCGGCCGTGCCGACGAGTACGTCGACCTGGTGACCGGGCCGATGCTCGACGCCTGTGCACCGCATTCGAAGTGGATCGACGTGTTCTGCGAGACCGGGGCGTTCTCGGTCGAGCAGTCGCGGCGGGTGCTCGACGCCGGCATCGCGAAGGGACTGATGCCGCGCGTGCACGCGAGCCAGCTCGGCCCGGGTGACGGAGTCCGTCTCGCAGTCGAGCTCGGCGCGGCATCCGTCGACCACGGCACCTACCTGACGGACGCCGACATCGCAGCGCTCACCGGATCCGACACCGTGCTCACCCTGTTGCCCGGGGTGGAGTTCTCGACGAGGCAGCCGTACCCCGACGCCCGCCGACTCATCGACGCGGGAGTCACCGTGGCGATCGCCTGCGACACGAACCCGGGGTCGAGCTTCACCTCCTCCATGCCGTTCTGCATCGCGATCGCCGTGCGCGACATGGGGATGACACCCGCCGAGGCCGTGTGGGCGGCGACCGCCGGGGGAGCGCTGGCACTGCGGCGCGACGACGTCGGCGTCATCGCACCTGGGGCGCGGGCCGACCTCGTGCTGCTGAAGGCTCCCACCCGCATCCACCTGGCCTACCGCCCGGGGGTGCCGCTCGTCGAGCAGGTCTGGAAAGACGGTGTCGCGGTCTTCGACGCTCGCGGAACGGAGGATCATGGCCCTGTCGCACGATGACCTCTGGCCGCGTGCCGGGTCGTGGCCCGCGTTCGCCGCAGGGGATGATGCGGATGCCGTGCTGCTCGGTGTTCCTACGTGGCGCACCTCGCTGTCGCCGACCGGCGCGCACGCGACACCCGCCGCGATCCGGGAGGCGCTCACCCGCTACAGCGCCACCCTGATGGGTCCGCCGGTCGTCGACCTCACCGACACGCTGCGCGTGCTCGACGCGGGCGACGTGGTCGAACCAGACGGAGAGGACGGCATCGCTGCGACGGTCGCGCGGGTGCGCGAGCTCGCCGATGCCACGCGCCTCGTCATCGCGCTCGGCGGCGACAACGCGCTGACCTACCCGGTCGCTCGGGGCGCTCGGGCCACCGGACTGATCACGATCGACGCGCACTTCGACCTGCGCGACGGGATCTCGAACGGCTCACCCGTGCGGCGGCTCGTCGAGGATGCGCCGGAGGGCGAGCGGATCGATCCGACGCGGATCGTCCAGATCGGCATCGCGGACTTCGCGAACTCCGCTGCGTACGCCGCGCGCGCCGCCGACTGGGGCATCCGCGTGATCACCCTCGACGAGGTGCGCCGAAGGGGCATCGCCGAGGTCATCGCCGAAGCCACGCGCATCGCGGGAGCGGGCGCCGGTGCCCGCATCCACCTCGATGTCGACGTCGACGCCGCCGACCGCGCCGCAGCGCCCGGTTGCCCGGCATCCGTCCCCGGCGGCTTCGCCGCGTGGGAGCTGCGCGCGCTCGTCCGCTCGATCGTCGCGGATCCGCGGGTCGTCAGTGCGGACATCGCCGAGGTCGACGCGACGGCCGACGCCGATGACATGCGCACGGTGCGACTCGCCGCGCTGTGCGTGCTCGAGATGCTCGCCGCCCTCGCCACCCGATGACTGCGAGTTCTCTCCGCGCAGCGTCGATGATGCTCGTTCGCGCGGGCGGCGTGCCGGACCTCAGAGGCCGGCAGCCATCTCCAGCTGCGCGAGCCTCTCCTGCGGGTTCCCGGTGAGCGTCACGATCGGCGGCGCATCACCGGCGCATTCGAGGTCGTCGAGCGCATCCAGAAGAGCGCTCTCCATCGCCTCTCGGAGGGCCGGATCCTCGTCGTCGGGAACATCGATCGGGTGCCGCAGGTCCAGCGGCACGACGGCGATCAAATCGATGTGGGCCATGGAGGTCTCGACCAGCTCCTGGGCTCGAGAGAGCAGGGCGCCGTCGCCGCGTCCCAGCATCTCCAGCGCGGTGAGGTAGGCGAGGAAGTCGACGGGACCACGTTCCGAGATGACGGAACTCTCGCGCGCCGACTCTCGCAGCCGAGAGACCGTCACGCGGAGCTGCGCCACGAAGCTGGCCGCGCCAGTCGGCGCCCCCGACTCGACGTCGTCGAACGGATCGCCGAGCACCGTGTACTCGGGATGTGCCGCGCGGAAGTCTGAGATCAGGGTGCTCTTGCCGCTCGCGTGCGTGCCCGACACGACGATCCGCACGCCTCAGACTCCGGGGATGACCAGGTGCGCGATCGTGAAGATCGCGAGGCCCGCGAGCGCGCCGACGAATGTGCCGTTCAGGCGGATGTACTGCAGGTCGCGGCCGACCATGAGCTCGATCTTCTCGGTGGTCTCGACCGGGTCCCAGCGCTCGACGGTGTCGGTGATGATCGACGCGATGTCGTGGCGGTAGCGGTCGACGAGGAACACCGCGGCATCCGACACCCACGTGTCGACGCGGTGCTGCAGTGCGGCATCCGTCGTGAGCCTTTCGCCGACTTCTCGCAGGGCCTGAGCCGCGCGGACGCGCAGCCCGCTCTCGGGGTCGGCGAGGGCGGCGAGCAGTCCGTTCTTCGCCGTGTTCCACGCCTCGGCGGCGAGGGCGCCCACGCGGGGGCTGTCGAAGAGCGACGACTTGGCGTTCTCGAGCTTGGCGCGCGTCTCCGGGTCGTTCTGCAGGCTGTCGGCGAGGCGGGCGAGGTACCCGTCGACCGCGAGACGGGCCGGATGCTGCGGATCGGCCTGCACGGCGCGGACGAACTTCACGGCCTCGTTGTAGGCCGTGTCGTCGACGAACCGGTGCGCGAGCTTCGGCACCCATCCGGGCAGCCTGCGTGAGATGAGGCCCGAGAACGACTCGGCGTTCGCGTCCAGCCAGCGGCCGATGCTGTCGGCCGCGAGGTCGACGGCGCCGTGATGCGCGCCGGCCTCGACGATCTTCTCGAGCCAGGCGCCGGCGGGCGGGCCCCACTCGGGGGAGACGAGGTGCTCACGGGCCAGGTCCGTGATGAGGTCTCGCACGTCGTCGTCGCTGAGGGCGTTGAGCACGGCGGTCGCGATCGTCGCTCCCTCGGCGCCCACGCGCTCGGCGTGGGCGGGTTCGCTCAGCCATTCGCCGGCGCGCTTGGCGGTCGCGGTGCTGGCCAGCTTGGTGCGCACGACGCTCGCCTCGAGGAAGTTCGTCTCGACGAACTCGCCGAGCGTGCGGCCGATCTCGTCCTTGCGGTTCGGGATGATCGCGGTGTGCGGGATCGGCAGGCCGAGTGGACGACGGAACAGCGCGGTCACGGCGAACCAGTCGGCCAGGGCGCCGACCATCCCGCCCTCTGCGGCTGCCCGGACGTAGCCCAGCCACGGCTGCCGTTCCTGGAACGCGAACGCGAAGACGAAGACGACGGCCATGAAGATCAGCGCGCCGAGCGCCACGGCCTTCATTCGTCGGAGAGCGCGAAGTCGCGCCTGGTCTGCGGGCGACAGGAGCGCCATCGGGGTTCGCGGCATGACGTCATCCTTTCACGGGGAGTTCGAGCCGAGTACGGCGTACCGCATCGAGTCCTGTCGTCCGTCGAGAGATCTGGGCTGTGTAGTACCATCACTACATTCGGAATCGAGGTACATCGTGTTCACCATGACCGCTCGAGAATTCAACCAGTCCGTCGCGCGCGCTCAGCGCGTCGCCGACGACCAGCCCGTGATGATCACGAAGCGCGGCGAGCCCGCGTACGTGCTCTTGAGCATCGACGAGTACGAACGGCTAGCCCCGGCCCGGCCCGGGTCGATTCTCGAGTTCCTCGCGATGCCGGAGGAGGACCTCGTGGACGACGACGGCGAGTTCGATCGCATCATCGACGAGATCGTCGCCGACCGGAAGACGGACTTCGGTCGTCCTCCGATCGAGTTCTGACCGATGTATCTGCTCGACACGAACACGTTCTCCGACGCGAGGCGCGGATTCGGAGCCGGCATCGCCGCTCGCACCTGGATGGAGAGCGGGGAGCCCGAGGCTCTTCACATGAGCGCCATCACCGACTACGAGCTGGAACTCGGTGTCCTCGGACTCCAGCGGCGCGACCCGCGTCAGGCGAGAGCACTCCGACGCTGGCTGGACGCGCTCCGACTCGGGCTCGGCTCCCGCATCCTCCCCGTCTCTCCGCAGATCGCGCGGACGTGCGCCGCTCTCAACGTGCCGGATCGTCGTCCGTGGGCTGACGCGCTGATCGCGGCCACAGCGTTGCATCACGGCCTGACTCTCGTGACGCGCAACACGAAGGACTTCGAGATCCCCGGCCTGTCGGTGCTGAACCCGTTCGAGGACTGACAGCGGCAGAGGCCGAGTACCCTCGAAACGTGATCGAAGACATCAAGAAGCGTGCACTGCACCGCACCAGCATCCTCGAAGGTCAGATGCGCGGAGTCGCGCGGATGATCGAGAACGAGGAGTACTGCATGGACATCATCACGCAGTCCCGCGCGATCCAGCGCTCTCTGGAGTCTCTCAACCGTCTGCTGCTCGAGAACCACCTGCGCACGCACGTGACGCATATGTTCGACGAGGGCGGGGAGGAGCGCGACAAGGCCGTCGACGAGCTGCTCAAGGCGTTCGACTTCGACCGCAAGTAGAGCCGCGCTCCTCCTCTCGATCAGCGTCCGCCGCCGAACACCTCGCCCTCCATGGCGTCGTAGCCCTCGGCTTGCGGATCTCCGTGCGAACCGCCCGACAGTGCGTACTCCTCTTCGGGGGAGAGCACGAGGCGGTGCCGGAAGAACAGGCCGAAGCCGAGCAGGATGATCACATAGACGATCGCGATCGCGATGATCGCCGGGCCGAACGTGGGGTTCAGCAGGAAGCCCACGAAGATCAGGGCGGCGATCACGAGGGCGATGACCGCACCCGGGATTCCCCACGGGCTCACGTACGGGCGGTCGACGTTCGGGAACTTCTTGCGCAGGATGATGAACGACACGAGCTGCAGTCCGTAGGCGACGACGGCTCCCCAGACGGCGATGTTCAGGACGATCGCACCGGCGACGGTGCCCGCACCCTCGGAGTCGACCGCGGTGAGCACGTCGAGCACGATCAGCGCGACGAAGCCGATGGCTGCACCCACCGTGAGGGCGACCCACGGCGTCTGGCGCTTTCCGGTGAGGGAGAGGAAGCGAGGGTAGTACCCGGCGCGCGACAGCGAGTACATGTTGCGTCCGTAGGCGAACATGATGCCCTGCAGCGAGGCGAGCAGGCCGATGAGTGCGAACAGTGCGAGCACGGCGGCGAGCTGGTCGCCCACGATCGCGCGGAAGCCGTCGAGCAGCGGTTCGCCGGCGGTGCCTGTCGCTTCGGCACCGAGCACGCCGGTGTTGAGGAACAGCACCAGGAGGCCCGTGATGATGAGGGTGCCGCGAGCCCAGAACCCCGCCTTGGGGATGTCGCGCGTCGGGTTGTGCGATTCCTCCGCCGCGAGCGGCAGCTCCTCGATGCCGAGGAAGAACCACATCGCGAACGGCAGTGCGAACAGGATCGGCAGGACGCCGTGGGGGAGGAACGCCGTCTGGCCCTCGTCGGGCACGATGTCCCACAGGGCATCCCACGAGAACGCGCCCGAGAAGAGCGCCATGGCGGAGAAGACCAGGATGATCCCGATCGAGATCACCGACACGATGATCGCGAAGCGGAACGAGATCGCCGCTCCCGCGGAGTTCAGGGCGATGAAGACGATGTAGAGGATGAGGTACCAGACCCATCCGGGCAGCTCGAGGCCCAGCAGCTCACTCGTGATGCCGTTCGCATACGACGCCGAGAAGTAGACGATCACCGCCGTGGTCGCGACGTACTCTATGGTCTCGGCCGCGCCGGTGACGAGGCCGCCCCACGGGCCCATGGCCGAACGGGCGAACGAGTAGGCCCCGCCGGTGTGCGGCATCGCGGCCGCCATCTCTCCGATGGCGAAGATCATGCCGTAGTACATCGCGACGAGGATCGCGAAGGCGATGAGCATCCCGCCGAAGCCCGCGAAGTCGATGCCGAAGTTCCACCCGGAGAAGTCGCCCGAGATCACGGCGGCGACCGCGAGGCCCCACAGGCCCCAGACTCCGGCGGACCTCTTCAGTGTGCGTTTCTCGAAATACTCACTCCCGGCGCGTGTATAGGTCGCTCCGGCGACCTTGCGGGATTCATTGCTCTGCTGGGACATCCGCTCTCCGTTCGCATGCGTGCAGGCGCCGGGTGCACCTTGCGGACGATTGTGACAGTCAATGGTGGTTTCGTCTACCTTTAAACGGCAAGGTGATCTACTCTGAGGGCGAAGCCGGTCGGCCGATCGCTTCACAGCACGAGAACGGAGCGTCAGATGGCGGGCAACCTGAGCATCGAACAGCTGGATGCCGGCATCGCCGCCGGCGAGATCGACACGGTGATCGTGGCCTTCGCCGACGCGCAGGGCCGGCTGGTCGGCAAACGTGTGTCGGCGCGGCTGTTCCAGGAGGACATCCTGGCCCACGGTGCCGAGGCGTGCGACTATCTGCTCTCGGTCGACGTCGACATGAACACCGTCGACGGCTACGCGATGTCGGGCTGGGATCGCGGCTACGGCGACATGGTGCTCAAGCCCGACGTCGAGACGCTGCGCAACATCCCCTGGCTCGACGGCACTGCTCTCGTCATGGCCGACCTCGTCTGGCAGAACGGCGAGCCGGTCGGGCCCTCGCCCCGGGCCATCCTCGACCGGCAGCGCGACCGCCTCGCCGAGCGGGGATGGACCGCGTACTCCGGAACGGAGCTCGAGTTCATCGTCTTCGACAACACGTATCGCGATGCGTGGGCGCGCAAGTACGAAGGTCTGACGCCCGCGACCGATTACAACGTCGACTACAACCTGCTCGCCTCGACCCGTATGGAGCCGCTGCTGCGCGACATCCGCAACAGCATGGACGGCGCCGGTCTCTACTGCGAGGGCGTGAAGGGCGAGTGCAACTTCGGTCAGCAGGAGATCGCGTTCCGCTATGCGGAGGTGCGAGAGACCGCCGACCAGCACGCGATCTACAAGAACGGTGCGAAGGAGATCGCCGAGCAGCACGGGCAGGCGCTCACGTTCATGGCCAAGTTCAACGAGCGCGAGGGCAACAGTTGCCACATCCACCTGTCGCTGCGCGACGAGTCGGGCGCTCCGGTCATGGCGGGCGACGGCGAGCACGGCTTCAGCCCCGTGATGGAGCACTGGATCGCCGGCATCCTCGCCACGCTCCGCGAGTTCACCCTGCTGCTCGCGCCGAACATCAACTCGTACAAGCGCTTCGCGAAGGGCAGCTTCGCGCCGACGGGAGTCGCGTGGGGAATCGACAACCGCACGTGTGCCCTGCGCGTGGTCGGCTCAGGCTCGGGGCTCCGGGTGGAGAACCGGGTGCCCGGGGGAGACGTGAACCCGTACCTCGCGATCTCGGCGATCATCGCTGGCGGGCTGCACGGCATCGAGAACGAGCTGCCGTTGCCCGAGCGGTTCACCGGCAACGCCTATGAGGCCGGGGTCGATCATCTGCCGACGACCCTGCGCGAGGCCGCGAAGCTGTTCAGCGAGTCGACCATCGCGCGCGCGGCGTTCGGCGACGACGTGGTCGAGCACTACCTGAACCAGGCCCGCATCGAGGTGGAAGCCTATGACGCGGCCGTCACCGACTGGGAGCGCATCCGTGGCTTCGAGCGCCTCTGACCCCAGGCCGATTATCGGCGTCACGACGTACCTGGAGCGCGCGCAGCAGGGGGTGTGGGATGTGCGGGCGGCGTTCCTGCCTGAGCAGTACCTCACGAGCGTGACCTCCGTCGGCGGCATCGCGCTGCTCCTGCCTCCGCAGGATCCGGATGCCGCGGATGCGGCCATCTCGGGCATGGACGGCCTCGTGCTCTCGGGCGGTGCTGATGTGGCACCCGAGCTGTACGGCGAGGACCGGCATCCGCTCACCGACCCCGCCCGCGTCGACCGTGATGCATGGGAGCTCGCCCTGTTCCGGGCGGCGGAGCGCCGTGGCATCCCGGTGCTCGCGATCTGCCGCGGTCTGCAGCTCGTGAACGTCGCCCGCGGCGGCACCCTGCAGCAGCATCTGCCCGAATCGCTCGGCACCGAGAAGTACCGCATCGGCGGCGGCGTCTTCGCCGAGAACGACGTCGAGGTGTCGACCGACACTCCGCTCGCCGAGATCATCGGCGAGACCGAGATGCGCGTGCACAGCTACCACCACCAGGGCGTCGGCCGCCTCGGCGACGGTCTCGTGGCGGCGGCGCACTCCGACGACGGACTCGTTCAGGCCTTCGTCGACACCTCGGCCGGCCACATCGTCGGCGTCCAATGGCACCCCGAGGAGAACGCCGAGGATCGGCGGCTCTTCACCGATCTCGTCGCACAGGCCCGCGCGTTCGCCGCGCGGCGGAAGGAGGACGCCCGATGAGCGCGTTCACAGTCATCAACCCGTCGACCGGAGCGGCGATCCGCGAGATCGTTCGCGCCGACATCGGAGAGACGGATGACGCGATCGCGCGCGCCGTCGTGGCGCAGCGCCGATGGGCCGCGCTGGCCCCGGTCGCTCGGGCCGATGCCCTCCGCGCGTTCGCTCGCACGGTCGAGGCCGCGGCCGAAGAGCTCGCCCAGCTCGAGGTGCTGAACTCCGGGCATCCGATCGGTTCCGCCCGATGGGAGGCGGGTCACGTCGCGCAGGTCCTCAACTACTACTCCGCCGACCCTGAGCGACTGTCCGGCCGGCAGATCCCGGTGGCAGGCGGACTCGATGTCACCTTCCACGACCCCTACGGCGTGGTCGGTGTCATCGTGCCGTGGAACTTCCCGATGACGATCGCCGCCTGGGCATTCGCGCCGGCGCTCGCCGCAGGGAACGCCGTGGTGCTGAAGCCCGCCGAGCTCACCCCTCTCACGGCCATCCGCCTCGGCGAGCTCGCTCTCGAAGCGGGTCTTCCCGAAGGGCTGTTCGAGGTCGTCACCGGGTCGGGTTCGGTCGTCGGACAGCGGCTCGTCGAGCATCCGGATGTCCGCAAGGTCGTGTTCACCGGGTCGACCGAGGTCGGCATCGAGGTCGCGGCCGGATGCGCCCGAGCGCTCAAGCCCGTCACGCTGGAGCTCGGCGGCAAGAGCGCCAACATCGTCTTCGCCGACGCGGACCTCGAGAAGGCCGTCGCGGCGGTTCCTGGCTCCGTGTTCGACAACGCGGGTCAGGATTGCTGCGCCCGCAGCCGGCTGCTGGTGCAGCGATCGGTGTACGACCGATTCCTCGAACTGCTCGAGCCGGCTGTCGCTGCGTGGCGAGTGGGAGACCCGTCGAGCACCGACACCGACATGGGACCGCTCATCTCGGCCGCACATCGCGACACGGTCTCGGGATTCCTCGACGACGCGAACATCGCCTTCCGCGGCAGCGCACCCGAGGGCGACGGCTTCTGGTTCGCCCCGGCCGTGGTGCTCGCCGATCCGTCCGACAGGATCGCGCAGCAGGAGGTGTTCGGCCCGGTCGTCGCGGTCATGCCGTTCGATGACGAAGCCGATGCGATCCGGCTCGCGAACGACACCGCCTACGGACTCGCCGGCTCGATCTGGACCGAGAACCTCGGCCGCGCCGTGCGCGTCTCGCGGGGTGTGCAGAGCGGCGTGCTGTCGGTCAACTCGCACTCGTCGGTGCGGTACGCGACGCCGTTCGGCGGCATGAAGGCCTCGGGTCTCGGGCGTGAGCTCGGGCCCGACGCCGCCGAGCACTTCACCGAGACCAAGAACGTCTTCTTCGCGACCGACGAATCCTGACAGCGACACCCGGCCCGACCTTTCACTGCAACGGAGAACACACATGAGCATCGATCTGACCCAGCGCCTCAAGGACCGCGTCGCCATCATCACGGGTGGCGCGAGCGGAATCGGCTTCGCCACAGCCCAGCGCTTCGCCGCCGAGGGCGCGTTCGTCGTCATCGCCGACGTCGACCCCGCCACGGGCGAAGCGGCAGCGGCCGAGGTGGGTGGAGCGTTCCGCATCGTCGACGTGGCCGACGAGGCCATGGTCAACACGCTCTTCGACGGGGTCGCCGCCGAGTTCGGGCGCATCGACATCGCGTTCAACAACGCCGGCATCTCGCCCGCCGACGACGACTCGATCGAGACGACCGAGCTGCCGGCCTGGGATCGTGTGCAGGACGTGAACCTCAAGAGCGTGTACCTGTGCAGCCGCGCGGCGCTTCGCCACATGGTTCCGGCAGGTCGAGGCTCGATCATCAACACGGCCTCCTTCGTGGCGCTGCTGGGATCGGCCACCTCGCAGATCAGCTACACCGCATCGAAGGGCGGCGTGCTCGCGATGTCGCGCGAGCTCGGCGTGCAGTTCGCCCGGCAGGGTGTGCGTGTCAACGCGCTGTGCCCCGGACCGGTGAACACCCCGCTGCTGCAGGAGCTCTTCGCAAAAGACCCCGAACGCGCGCAGCGCCGACTCGTGCATGTGCCGATGGGGCGCTTCGCAGAACCGTCGGAGCTGGCGGCGGCCGTGGCCTTCCTCGCCTCGGACGACTCGTCGTTCATCACCGCGAGCGCCTTCGTCGTCGACGGCGGCATCACCAACGCCTACGTCACCCCGCTGTGAAGCGCGATCATGTCGCTGTGACAGGCTGAGAAGCATGAGCGAGCACCCCTCCGACGGCGATCTCGTCGAGGTGCGCCGGGCGGTCTACCGGCCGCTGCGCCGAGGCAACGCTCTCGAGGATGCGGTCGCTCGCCTCGTGCAGACCATCCGTCTCGGCGTGGTCGCGCCGGGGGAGTCACTGCCGCCTGAGCGCGAGCTCGCGGCATCCTTCGGAGTGAGCCGCGACACCGTGCGCGACGCGATCCGCGAACTCGCGGACACGGGGTATCTCGTGCCGAAGCGCGGTCGATACGGCGGCACGTTCGTCGCGGATCCGCTGCCCCAGCCGTCGGATGCCGGGGCCGTGACCGCTGCCGAGCTCGACGACGTGCTGGGTCTGCGGCGGGTGCTCGAGACCGGGGCGGTGCGCGCGGCCGCGAGTCGTTCGCTGGATGCCGCGACGCGCGCCGACCTGTGGGCGCGGCACGAGGCGGCTCTCCCCGCCGGGCCCGAGGAGTATCGACGGCTCGACACCCTGCTGCACCTCGCGATCGCCGAGGCCGCCGGCATCCCCTCGCTCGTCGCTCTGCTCGCCGAGAACAGGGCCGATGTCAACGCATGGCTGGACACGTTCCCGCTGATGCCGCGCAACATCCAGCACTCGGGCGAGCAGCACGAACGCATCGTCACCGCGATCCTGGCCGGACGTCCGGACGTCGCCGAGGCCGCGATGCGCGATCACCTCGCGGGTTCCGAGGCACTGCTGCGCGGCTTCCTGATCTGAACCCGCGCAGCAGCGGCTGCACCTCACGGCGCTGTCAGCTCACGGCGCTGTCAGCTCGTGGCTGCCTCGTCGGCGACGGCGAGAGCCTCGTCGAGCACGGTGAGACCGCGCACCAGGTCGTCTTCGCTGATCACGAGCGGCGGGGCCACGTGCATGCGGTTGAAGTGCGTGAACGGCCAGACGCCGGCCTTCTTGGCGGCGGCGGCGAAGGCGGCGACCGGCGCAGCATCCGCTCCGCTGGCGTTGAACGGCACGAGTGGCTCGCGCGTCTGCTTGTCGCGCACGAGCTCGACGGCCCAGAACAGGCCGCGGCCGCGCACCTCCCCGACGCTCGGGTGGGTGTCGACCCAGCGGCGCAGGGTCGGCTCGACGATGCGCTCGCCGAGGTCGCGCACGCGCTCGAGGATGCCGTCGCGACGGAACACCTCGAACGTCGCGACGCCCGCGGCACAGGCGAGCGGGTGGCCCGAGTAGGTGAGCCCGCCGGCGAAGGGCGTGGTGTCGAAGGCGCGCGCGATGCGCTCGGAGATGACGACGCCACCGAGCGGCACGTAGCCCGAGTTCACACCCTTGGCGAAGGTGATCAGGTCGGGGCGGCCGTCGTACGCGTCGATGCCGAACCACTCGCCGAGCCGTCCGAAGCCGACCATGACCTCATCGGCGATGTAGACGATGCCGTAGCGATCGCACAGCTCGCGCACGCCCTGCAGATAGCCGGGCGGTGGCACGAGCACGCCGTTGGTTCCGACGACGGTCTCGATGATGATCGCAGCGATCGTCGCGGGTCCCTCGAGCTGGATCGTCTGCTGGAGGTGGGCGAGCGCGCGCTCGGACTCCTGCTCCGGAGTCTCGGCGTGGAACGGCGAGCGATAGAGGTAGGGCCCGAAGAAGCGCACGGCGCCGGAGTCGGGAGTGCCGTTCGCCCACCGGCGAGGGTCGCCGGTCAGCGAGATCGCGGTCGACGTGGAGCCGTGATAGCTGCGGTACATCGAGAGGACCTTGTGGCGACCGGTCGACTGACGAGCCATGCGCACCGCGTACTCGTTGGCCTCGGCGCCGCCGTTCGTGAAGAACACCTTCTCGAAGCCCTCGGGTGCGACCTCGACGATGAGCCGGGCGAGCTCGCCCCGCACGTCGTTGGCCATCGCCGGCTGGATCGTCGAAAGACGCCCCGCCTGCTGCTGGATCGCCGCGACGAGGTCGGGATGCTGGTGCCCGAGGTTCAGGTTCACCAGCTGGCTCGAGAAGTCGAGGTAGGCGTTGCCGGCGTAGTCCCAGAACGTCGAGCCCTCACCCGCAGCGACGGGGAGCGGGTCGATCAGGCCCTGCGCGCTCCACGAGTGGAACACGTGGCCGCGGTCATCCGCGCGCACCTGCGCCTCGGCCTCGGGGTCAGGCAGCGGGTGGGATGCACCATGGCGGTCGGTGAAGTTCGTCATGTCTCGTGTCTCAGTTCTCTGTCTGCTCGGAGCTCAGTGGTTGCTCGGGAAGCCCAGGTCGATCTGCGAGGGCGTGTGGTCGGGCCAGCGGGTGGTGACCACCTTCGACCGAGTGTAGAAGTGCACCGACTCGGGGCCGTAGATGTGCGAGTCGCCGAACAGCGAGTCCTTCCAACCGCCGAACGAGTAGGCGCCGATCGGCACGGGGATCGGCACGTTCACGCCGACCATGCCGACCTCGATGTCGAACTCGTACTGACGGGCGGTGCCGCCGTCGCGCGTGAAGATCGCCGTGCCGTTGCCGTAGGCGTTCGCGTTGACGAGCTCGACGGCCTCGGCGTAGGTCTCGACGCGCACCACCGAGAGCACCGGGCCGAAGATCTCGTCGTCGTAGACCTTCATGCCGGGAGCGACCTGGTCGATCAGGCTGACCCCGATGAAGAAGCCCTCCGAGTCGAACTCCTTCGTGGTGCCGTCGACCACGACGGTCGCTCCTTCTGCAGCGGCTCCGGTCACGTAGGAGGCGACGCGGTCGCGGTGCTCGCGGGTGATGAGCGGACCCATCTCGCTCGCGGCATCCGTGCCCGCACCGATCGTGAGGCCCTCGATGCGCGAGGCGATCGCGGAGACCAGGTCATCGGCGATGTCGCCGACCGCGACCAGCACCGAGACGGCCATGCAGCGCTCGCCGGCCGAGCCGTAGGCGGCCGAGACGGCGGCATCGGCTGCGGCGTCGATGTCGGCATCCGGCATCACGACCATGTGGTTCTTCGCGCCGCCCAGCGCCTGGACGCGCTTGCCCGCAGCCGAGGCGCGCTGGTAGATCGAGCGCGCGATCGGCGTCGAACCGACGAAGCTGATCGCGTTCACGCGTGGCGACTCGAGCAGCGCGTCGACCGCCTCCTTGTCGCCGTGCACGACATTGAGCACTCCATCCGGAAGACCCGCCTCCTGGAAGAGCTTGGCGAGCCAGACCGACGCGGAAGGGTCCTTCTCGCTGGGCTTGAGCACGACCGTGTTGCCGCACGCGATCGCCGAGGCCACCATCCACAGCGGCACCATCACCGGGAAGTTGAACGGCGTGATCGCGGCGACGACGCCGACGGGCTGCTTGACCGAGTGCACGTCGACACCACGCGAGACCTGTTCGCTGCGCTCGCCCTTGAGCAGGTGCACGAGTCCGGCGGCGAACTCGACGTTCTCGATGCCGCGCGAGACCTCGCCCGCGGCATCCGAGAGCACTTTGCCGTGCTCCGACGTGACGATCGCGGCGAGCTCGGGCGTGCGCTCCTTGAGCAGCTGGCGCAGCCGGAAGAACACGTCGGCGCGCTTGATGAGGCTCGTCTCGCGCCACGCCGGAAGAGCGGATGCCGCGGCGGCGATCGCCCGGTCGACCTCCGCGGTCGAGGCGAAGGCGACCTGCTTCGAGACCTGTCCGGTGGCGGGATCGAAGACCTGACCCGTGCGCGCCGCCTCGGCGGTCTCTGCTCCATTGATGATGTGACGGACGATGTCCACGGGGCTCCCTCGCAGTGCGTGATCCGCATCGAACACTCTGACCGGGGTCCGATACGCTGGCTTACTCCCATGATCACAGAGCACGGAGGGCAATCTTGGCGTCAGAACGTAGCGACATCAGGGTTATCCGGACAGACCGTCCGGCGCACAGCGTGTACCTCACGGTCGCCGACGTGCTGGCCGACCCCGCCGTGCAGGCGGGCGAGCCTGACGTGCTCGTCGGGGGTGCGGCGTTGGATGCTGCGGTGCGGTGGGTGCATGTCTCCGACAGCGTCGGCGTCGCGCGTCTGCTCGACGGAGGAGAGCTGCTTCTGACGACGGGTGCAGGGTGGCCGTTCGACGACGGAGAGCTGCGCGCCTTCGCATCGAGGCTGCATCGAGCGGGCATCGCCGGAATCGTCTTCGAGCTCGGGACAGCTCGCCATGCCGTGCCGCAGCCGGTCGTGGATGTCTGCGCGACGGTGGGCCTCGCGCTCGTCGCCCTCACCAGCGAGGTGAAGTTCGTCGCCGTGACCGAGGCCGTGCACCACGCCCTGATCGCCGCGCAGACGCACGCGCTGCGTGAGCGGCAGCATCTGCACGAGCTCTTCACCGCGCTGAGCCTGCAGGGGGCGCCGGCCGACGTCGTGGTGGCCGAGACCGCCCGCGCCCTCGGCGCCCCGGTGGTGCTCGAGAACCTCGCACGCGAGGTGATCGCGGCCGAAGGGCTCGGGATGCCGATCGCCGAGGTGCTCCACGGTCGAGGGGGTGCCGAGCAGGTGCCGGTGCAGGCGAGAGGAGTGCGCTGGGGCACGCTTCTCGCGCTGCCCGGCCCGGCACACCCCGCCGGCCGCGTCACCGTGCTCGAACAGGGTGCGACGGCGCTCGCGTTCGGCTGCATCGCCGACGGCGGTGACGCGGAATGGTCGCTGCTGGCGCAGCGCGCCGTCATCGATGACCTCCTCGGTGCGCGGTTCGCCAGGGCGGACGACATCGATGCTCGGCTGCGCGCAGGGGGCTTCGCGCTCGCCGAACGCCAGTGTCACGGGATCGTCGCCCGCGGCTCGGCGTCCATCAGCGAGCTCGCCTATCGGGCGCGGCAGTCAGGCTTCGCGGTCGTGGCCGCCCGCGTCGACGACGACGATGTCGCGCTGCTCTCGCTGCCGGCATCCGCGGTGCTGTCCGACGAGGTGCTGCTGCGCATCGCCGGTCCCGACCGCGCCGTCTTCGTGGGGCCGGTCGCCGACGACGTGCTCGGTCTGCTCGGCTCTCTGCGCGCCGCGCGCGACCTCGCCGACAGCGACAGGGCTGAGGCCGGGGCGAGGGTGCGCCGCGTCGATGACCGACCGCTCGAGCGGCTCGTCGCCACTCTGCGTGACGACCACCGGCTGCACGAGCACAGCGAGCGGATGCTGGCGCCGCTCATCCGTCACGATCAGGAGCGCAGAGGCGATCTGCTCGACGTGCTCGCCGCTCTCGTCGCGCACCCGGGAAACCGCTCGGCGGCCGCGGCGGCGAGCCACCTGTCGCGATCGGTGTTCTATCAGCGGATCACGCTGATCGGCGACCTTCTGGGCGCCGACCTCGACGACGGCGAGACGATCGCGGCGCTCCACCTCGCACTTCTCGCGAGGCGGCGCACCGCGGCATCCGCCTGAGCCGTCTCCGGAGCCCCTGAAGCGAGCGTCAGAGAACCGACTGCGCGTCGGTGAGCACGCTCCGCAGGATCTGCTCGATCTCACGGAACTCCGCCGGGCCGACCGTGAGCGGCGGCGCGAGCTGGATCACGGGGTCGCCGCGGTCATCGGCGCGGCAGTAGAGCCCGGCCTCGAACAGCGCGGGCGACAGGAAGCCGCGCAGCAGCCGCTCGGACTCGTCGTCGTCGAACGTCTCGCGCGTGCCCTTGTCCTTCACGAGCTCGATGCCGAAGAAGTAGCCGTCGCCGCGCACGTCGCCGACGATGGGCAGGTCGAGGAGCTTCTCGAGCTCGGCGCGGAACAGGGGCGAGTTCTCGCGCACCCGCTCGTTGAGCCCCTCCTCGTCGAAGATCGCGAGGTTCTCGAGCGCCACGGCTGCCGAGACGGGGTGGCCGCCGAACGTGTAGCCGTGCGGGAACGACACGTCGCCCTTCGAGAACGGCTCGTAGATCCGGTCGCTCACGATCGTGGCGCCGATCGGCGAGTAGCCGCTCGTCATGCCCTTGGCGCACGTGATCATGTCGGGCACGTAGCCGAGGCCGGTGCAGGCGAAGGTGTGTCCGAGGCGGCCGAACGCGCAGATGACCTCATCCGAGACGAGCAGCACGTCGTGGCGGTCGCAGATCTCGCGCACCCTGGCGAAGTAGCCGGGAGGGGGCGGGAAGCATCCGCCCGAGTTCTGCACCGGCTCGAGGAAGACGGCTGCGACGGTGTCTGCGCCCTCGAACAGGATCATCTCCTCGATGCGGTCGGCGGCCCAGCGTCCGAAGGCCTCGAGGTCGTCGCTCGGGCCGCCCATCTCGGCCGCTCGGTAGAAGTTGGTGTTCGGCACCCGGAAGCCACCGGGCGTGACGGGTTCGAACATCGACTTCATCGCCGGGATGCCGGTGATCGCGAGGGCGCCCTGCGGGGTGCCGTGGTAGGCGACCGAGCGCGAGATGACCTTGTGCTTGGTGGGCTTGCCCATCAGCTTCCAGTAGTGCTTCGCGAGCTTGAAGGCCGTCTCGACCGCCTCGCCGCCTCCGGTCGAGAAGAACACGCGGTTGAGATCGCCGGGTGCCTCATCGGCCAGGCGATCGGCGAGCTCGATGGCCGCCGGGTGCGCATACGACCACAGCGGGAAGAACGACAGTTCGGATGCCTGCTTCGCCGCGGCCTCGGCGAGGCGGCGGCGTCCGTGCCCGGCGTTGACGACGAAGAGACCCGAGAGGCCGTCGAAGTAGTCCTTGCCCGTCGAGTCCCAGATGCGGTGGCCGTCGCCCTTGACGATGATCGGCACGCCGCTCTTGTCCATGGTCGACTGCCGTGTGAAGTGCATCCACAGGTGGTCTTTGGCCATGGCCTGGAGTTCGGCCTCGGACGGAGTCGTGCGTTGCGTGCTCATCTGGTCCCCCAGTTGTAGAGCTGCTTCTGCAGCTTGGCGTAGATGAAGGTCTCGGTCGACAGCACCCCGTCGATCGGGCGGATGTGGTCGTTGATCAGCGCGAGGAGGTCTTCGTCGTCCTCGCAGACGACCTCGGCGAGGATGTCGAAGGATCCGACCGTGATCACCACGTAGTCGATCGCGGCGATCTCGGCGATGGCCTCTGCGACGACGCGAGTGTCGCCCGAGACGCGGATGCCGATCATCGCCTGTCGAGGGAAGCCCAGCTGCATCGGATCGGTCACGGCGACGATCTGCATCACGCCGGACTCGGTGAGACGCTGCACGCGCTGGCGCACGGCGGCCTCGCTCAGGCCGACCTCACGCCCGATGTCGGAGTACGAGCGCCGGCCGTCCTCCTGCAGCAGCTCGATGATCGTCTTGGCCACACCGTCCAGTGGCGGATGCTTCTTCGAGGACATCATGATGCGATCCTCGCACCGCAGCGGGCTGTCTTCAACCGATTCCGCAGAATCGGCGGAGCTGCAGCGGGTAAACCGCAGAATATCGCGGTCAGGACTCGAGCGGGCCCAGCCAGGCGCTCGCCGCGGTGGAATGCGCAGACTCGGGGTCGGAGGGGTGGAATGCCCCCGCCAGGACGTCACGATAGAGCCGCGACAGCTCGTTCGACGAGAAGTACGAGCCGCCGCCGGCGACCAGCATCGCCTGGTCGACGACGTGCTTCGACATCGTGATCGCCCGGTGCTTGACCCCCGAGAGCAGCGTGAACCACCGGGCGCCGTTGTCGACCTTCTCGTCGACATCGCGCGCGAGGACGGCGATCTGCGGCGGAAGGGCGTCGTACGCGAGGCCCATGTCGGCGATGCGCCAGCGGATGTCGGGATCCTGGCTGTACGCGGCACCTGTCTTCTTCGAGCGGCGCTTCTGCGCGGTGAGCACGGCCAGGTCGAGCGCACGGCGCGCGATGCCCGTGTAGACCGAGGCGAGCAGGATCTCGAAGACCGAGAAGATCCCGAAGACGATCGGGTCGGGGTTCGGACCAGGATCGATGCGGCGCACCACGTGCGCCGCATCCGCAGTGGCTCCGTCGAGTCGGGTCGTGCGGCTCTGCGTGCCCCGCATGCCGAGAGTGTCCCAGTCGTCGCCCGTCACGACCGCATCGGTGCGGTCGACGAATGCGAAGACGAGCTTCGGGGCGTCGGCGCTCGTCGTGTCGAGGCCGTGCAGCCCGAGCTTCGTCCAAACGGGCGCGAGCGAGGTGAAGATCTTGGTGCCGGTGAACGCGTAGCCGCCGTCGGCGGTGGGCGCGGCCTCGGTGTCGCTGCCGAACAGCACCAGGTCGTTGCCGCCCTCGCTGATGCCGAAGGCGAAGACCTCGCCGGCCACCGCGCCGTCCTGCACGAACTCGAGGCCGGGCACGCCGCGGTCGGAGAAGACCTTGGCGACCCCCGTCCAGACGATGTGCATGTTGATCGCGAGCGCCGTGGCCGGGGCGGCGGTCGCGAGGCGCTGCTGGAGGATCGCGGCCTCGGCGAGTCCGAGACCCGCGCCTCCGCGGTCGGCGGGGACGAGGATCGACAGGTAGCCGGCGTCCCGCAGCTCGGCGAGGTCCTGTTCGGGGAACGTGTTCTCGCGGTCGTGGATGGGAGCCCGCTCGCGGATGCGCTCGAGCAGGTCTTCGGGAAGATACGCGGTCGGGTCGAACGTGCTCACGCGAGGGCCTCTCTCAGCTGTCGGACGGTCTCTTCGGGCTTGTCGCGGTGCAGCGAATGCCCGGATCCCTCGACGACCGACATCGTGACGAGAGGGTTCGAGGCGAGAACGGAGGCTGCGACATCGCCGGTGAAGATGCTGTAGACCGCCGGATCAGAGGCGATCACATGGGTGGGGACGGTCAACCGCGCGGCATCAGCCGTGACATCCCACGGGGTGTTCTGCGCACTCGTCTGCTCGACCGCCCACGCACTCGCTCGGTGCACGGCATCGACCTTGAGCTCCCAGTCCTGCGGATGCCAGTGCGGATGCTCCTGCTGCACCAGCTCCACCCTGTTGTCGGCGAAGGCACGCTCCTGGCTGCGACGCACGATCGCGGCATCGCGGCCGTCGACGAGGATCGCCGGGTCGAGCAGCACCAGGCGGCGGGTCCACTCCGGAGCGGATGCTGCGGCCGCCGTGCCGGCGGCGCCGCCGAGAGAGTGGCCGACCACGGCATCCCACGCCCCACCGCCGTCGGGCTCGGTCGCGACGAGATCTGCCGCATAGGCGGCGACCGAGTAGTCGAGGGCCCTCGGGGCGTCGCCGTGACCGCGCAGGTCGACGGCGGTCGCATGCCATCCGGCGTCGGCGAGGGCGGTGCCCACCCGCCACATGAGAGCAGCGGAGGAGCCGAGGCCGTGCACGAGGAGCACTCGGCGATCGGAGGCCGGATCACCCCAGGAGATGCGGGGCAGCGTGAGCGGTGCGGGCATGCAGCAAGCCTACGACCGGGTCGTACGGGGGAGGCGTGCGGAGTTCAGGGCAGCGGTGGCAGGTCGCCGTGCGTGGTCAGCACCCGCGCGGCTGCGGTGTGTCCGGCAGAGAGTCGCTCGGCGAGCTCTGCGCCGTCGAGCGTCGCGGCGAGGAACCCGGCCGCGAAGGCATCGCCGGCGCCGACCGGCTCGACGACTTCGACCCGCGGCGCGGGCACGAACACCGGCTCGTCGTCGCCGAGGAACGCGGTCGCGCCGACGTCGCCGTCCTTCACGATGAGCAGCCCGCAGTTCGGAAGGTGCGCACGGATCTCGACGGCGGTGGCGGTGCCCCAGACGCGCTCGGCCTCATCTCGACCGACGAAGGCGATGTCCGCGGCATCCGCGAGCCGGGTCAGCGTCTCGGCCGCATCCTGCATCGTCCACAGCGCCCTGCGATCGTTCACGTCGAACGAGACCAGCGCCCCGGCTGTGCGCGCGTCGACGAACAGCTGATCGACCATCGCGCGGCAGGAGGGGGAGAGCGCCGGGGTGATGCCGGTCGTGTGCACGATGCGGACACCGGCGAGCTGCGGGGCGTCGAGGAACCCGGGCGCCATCAGCGACGCCGCCGATCCGCGTCGGTAGTAGTAGACGGACGACGACTCGGTGCCCGGATCCTTGAACATGACGCCGGTGGGCGCATCCGCATCCGTCGTCACCCAGAGGTCGACGCCGCGGCGCGCGAGCTCGGTCGAGATGCGCACGCCGATCGGGTCGTCGCCCAGGCGCGAGGCCCAGGCGGCCCGATGCCCTGCCGAGACGAGTCCGACGGCGACGTTGCCCTCTGCCCCGGCGAGCCCCAGTGCCGCCGTCTCGGTCTCGGCGAGCGGTGCGCCCAGAGCGGTGACGAGTCCCATGGACTCGCCGATGCAGACCACCTCGGGGGCGATGGATGCGGGGGAGGACGCAGAGCTCATGAAGGGGTGACCGCCAGGGGTTCGGTATCGGGGTGGGGACTCGCATCGCGATGACGCAGATCGGGGAAGGAGCGGACGAAGACGATCGAGACGACGAGTCCGGCTGCGGCGAAGAGGGTTGCCGCGAGGTAGGCGCCGCGCGGATCCGTCGCATCGACGAGGAAGCCCGCGACGGCAGAGCCGGCCGCGGCGCCGATCAGCTGACCGGTGCCGGCCCAGCCGAAGGCCTCGGCGGTCTCGCTGAACTTGACGCTCGCGGTCGTGATGGCGAACAGCACGGCGAGAGCCGGCGCGACGCCGATGCCGGCGACGATCAGGGTGCCGCCGAGCCAGAACTCGTTGAGGGAGAACATGGTGAGTGCGAGGCCGACCGTGACGATGGTGAGGCGGCGGGCCATCGCCCAGGGCCCGATGGGGATGTGTCCGAACGAGAGGCCTCCGGCGAGGCTGCCGACGGCGAACACCGCGAGCACGAGGCCGGCCGCCAGGCTGCCGTGCTCGAACGTCGCGACGACACCGACCTCGACCGCGGAGCACGCGCCGATGAGCAGGAATCCGATGATGGTGGCGAGCAGCACCGGCGGTTTGAGCACGACCTTGCCGAGGGCGCTGCGACTTCGCGGGATGCGCACGCGGCCGACCTCGGGAGAGAGGATGAACCACGCTCCGCCGCCGACCAGCACGACCGCCACGAGCAGCAGCCCCACGGCCGTGCCGATCTGCGTCGACACGAGCGTGATCACGACGGGGGCGAGCACCCAGATGATCTCCTGCAGCGAGGCGTCGAGAGAGAAGAGCGGGGTGAGCTGTGTCGAGTTCACGAGCTTCGGATAGATGGTGCGCACGGCGGCCTGCACCGGCGGGGTCGAGAGGCCGGCGATCATGCCGAGCGCCATGTATCCGGGGACGTTCAGGGGGAGCAGCGCCAAGCCCAGCACGGCGACCACGCACACGCTGAGCGTGAGGGCGAGCACGCGGCGCATGCCCCAGGCGCCCATCCATCGACTCGTGATCGGGCCGGCGACGGCCTGCCCGACGCTGGTCGCGGCGAGCACCAGGCCCGCCGAGCCGTATGAGCCGGTCTGCTGTTCGACGTGCAGCAGGATCGCGAGCGAGGTCATCCCGTTGGGGAAGCGAGCGGTCAGCTGTGCAGCGATCATGCGCGCCACTCCGGGCGTGCGAAGAAGGTCCCGATATCCCGCCACGGGTCAACGCTACCGGGAGGTGCGGACGCCGGTCGAAGCGGCTCCTCCGCGACACGCCGCGACACGCCCAAACCGAGTTTCCACAGAAAATCCGATGTCAGAGGTGAGGCGTATGGTCCGACCTGTGGATGGATCTCTCACAGGTCGTTCCCAGCCGCGATTTCTCGCGGTTCGGAGCTGCTCCCGAGGTGCCCGAGCCTGTGGAAGAAACGGTGGAGAACCTGTGTTGTAACAGTGGAGAGCGGTGGAAAACTACACGTATGTAACTACTACCCCTAGTGGTCACCCTGAATGTCCGTACCTATATGTAGTATTGAGATCCCGGTGAGGGTCTACCGGAAAACAGCCTGATACAGATGCAGGCCAGAGATTTGAGGGGAAGCGAAAAGATGTCGATCACGGTCTACACGAAGCCGTCCTGCGTTCAGTGCAACGCCACCTACCGCGCGCTCGACGCCAAGGGCATCGAGTACGAAATCCTCGACCTGTCGGAAGACGCGACCGCACTCGAGCAGGTCAAGGCGCTGGGCTACATGCAGGCGCCGGTCGTCGTCACCGACGAGGGCCACTGGTCGGGCTTCCGTCCCGACAAGATCGACGAGCTCGCCTCGCGTCTGGCGTGATCCGCCATGAGCGCCGTCGCGACCGCCGCGCCGCTCCTGGTCTACTTCTCGAGCGCCTCGGGTAACACCGCGCGCTTCGTCGAGAAGCTCGGGCTCCCGGCCCGACGCATTCCCCTTCTCCGACAGCAGGAAGATCTCGTCGTCGACGAGCCCTTCGTGCTGGTCACCCCCACCTACGGCGGGGGTGAGGGGCGCGGCGTCGAACGAGGCGCGGTGCCCAAGCAGGTCATCCGGTTCCTCAACGACGAGCGCAACCGGAATCACATCCGCGGAGTCATCTCCGCGGGCAACACCAACTTCGGCGACTCCTTCTGTCTCGCCGGTGACATCATCAGCCGCAAGTGCAACGTGCCTCACTTGTATCGGCTCGAGATCTTCGGCACACAAGACGATGTAGATCGCGTGAGCGACGGATTGGAGCGACGGTGGGTACCGCAGTTGACGAGCAGGCAGGAACCGACTCAGTGACGGACACGGTGGCGTTCAAGATGAACCCGACCTACGAGGGCCTGGACTATCACGCCCTCAACGCGATGCTGAACCTGTACGACGCGAACGGGAAGATCCAGTTCGACGCCGACAAGCGGGCGGCACGCGAGTACTTCCTGCAGCACGTCAACCAGAACACGGTGTTCTTCCACTCGCTCAAGGAGCGTCTCGACTACCTGGTCGAGAAGGAGTACTACGAGCCCGCCGTGATCGAGCAGTACTCGCTCGAGTTCATCCAGAAGCTCAACGACCTCGCCTACAGCAAGAAGTTCCGGTTCGAGACGTTCCTCGGCGCCTTCAAGTACTACACGAGCTACACGCTCAAGACGTTCGACGGCAAGCGCTACCTCGAGCGCTTCGAAGACCGCGTCGTGATGACAGCCCTCGGCCTCGCCGGCGGCGACGAGAACCTCGCGGTCGCCCTGGTCGAGGAGATCATCTCCGGCCGTTTCCAGCCCGCGACGCCGACCTTCCTCAACTCGGGCAAGGCCCAGCGCGGCGAGCTCGTCAGCTGCTTCCTGCTGCGCATCGAAGACAACATGGAGTCGATCGCCCGCGGCATCAACTCCGCTCTCCAGCTCTCCAAGCGCGGCGGCGGCGTCGCTCTGCTGCTCTCGAACATCCGTGAGGCCGGCGCTCCGATCAAGCAGATCGAGAACCAGTCCTCGGGCATCATCCCCGTGATGAAGCTCCTCGAAGACAGCTTCAGCTACGCCAACCAGCTCGGCGCCCGTCAGGGTGCCGGAGCGGTGTACCTCAACGCGCACCACCCCGACATCATGCGCTTCCTCGACACCAAGCGTGAGAACGCCGACGAGAAGATCCGCATCAAGACGCTGTCGCTCGGCGTCGTGGTTCCCGACATCACGTTCGAGCTCGCCAAGAACGGCGAGGACATGTACCTCTTCTCGCCGTACGACGTCGAGAAGGTCTACGGAGTTCCCTTCGGCGACATCTCGGTCACCGAGAAGTACCGCGAGATGGTCGACAACCCGCGCATCAAGAAGACCAAGATCAACGCGCGCGAGTTCTTCCAGACGATCGCCGAGATCCAGTTCGAGTCGGGCTACCCGTACATCATGTTCGAGGACACGGTGAACAAGGCCAACCCGATCAAGGGCCGCATCAACATGTCGAACCTCTGCAGCGAGATCCTGCAGGTGAACACGCCGACCACGTACAACGACGACCTGTCGTACGACCAGATCGGCAAGGACATCTCCTGCAACCTCGGCTCGATGAACATCGCGCTGTCGATGGATGCCGATGACCTGGGCCAGACGGTCGAGACGGCGATCCGCGCGCTGAGCGCGGTGAGCGACCAGAGCCACATCCGCTCGGTCCGCTCGATCGAAGACGGCAACGACCGTTCGCACGCGATCGGCCTCGGTCAGATGAACCTGCACGGCTTCCTCGCTCGCGAGCACGTCCACTACGGCTCCGAAGAGGGCATCGACTTCACGAACATCTACTTCTACACGGTGCTGTTCCACGCGCTGCGCGCCTCGAACAACATCGCGATCGAGCGCAAGCAGGCCTTCGACGGCTTCGAGGACTCGACGTACGCGTCGGGGGAGTTCTTCGACAAGTACATCGAGCGCGCCTGGGTGCCCGAGACCGAGAAGGTCAAGGAGCTCTTCGCGGGCAAGCACATCCCGACGCAGGCTGACTGGGTGGCGCTGAAGTCGTCGATCCAGGAGCACGGCATCTACAACCAGAACCTGCAGGCGGTGCCCCCGACCGGTTCGATCTCGTACATCAACAACTCGACGTCGTCGATCCACCCGATCGCCTCGAAGATCGAGATCCGCAAGGAAGGCAAGCTCGGCCGCGTCTACTACCCGGCGCCGTTCATGACGAACGACAACCTGGAGTACTACCAGGACGCATACGAGATCGGCTACGAGAAGGTCATCGACACCTACGCCGCCGCCACCCAGCACGTCGACCAGGGCCTGTCGCTGACGCTGTTCTTCAAGGACACCGCCACGACGCGTGACATCAACAAGGCTCAGATCTACGCATGGCGCAAGGGTATCAAGACGATCTACTACATCCGTCTGCGTCAGATGGCGCTCGAGGGCACCGACATGACCGAGTGCGTCTCGTGCATGCTCTGATCCGGCTCTGACCACAGGAAACGACGAAGAACAATGACTCCTCACCCCCCGCTCAAGCTTGTCGACAGCGTTCAGGCGATCAACTGGAACCGCATCCAGGACGACAAGGACCTCGAGGTCTGGAACCGTCTGGTGAACAACTTCTGGCTGCCCGAGAAGGTGCCGCTGTCGAACGACGTCCAGTCGTGGAACACGCTGACGCCCGACGAGCAGCTGCTCACCATGCGCGTCTTCACCGGTCTGACTCTGCTCGACACGATCCAGGGCACGGTCGGCGCCGTCTCGCTGATCCCCGACGCGATCACCCCTCACGAAGAGGCGGTGTACACGAACATCGCGTTCATGGAGTCGGTGCACGCGAAGAGCTACTCCTCGATCTTCTCGACGCTCGCGTCGACGAAGGAGATCGACGAGGCCTTCCGCTGGTCCACGGAGAACCCGAACCTTCAGAAGAAGGCTCAGATCATCATGGATTACTACCAGGGTGACGACCCGCTCAAGCGCAAGGTCGCCTCGACCCTGCTCGAGTCGTTCCTGTTCTACTCGGGCTTCTACCTGCCGATCTACTGGTCGTCCAAGGCGAAGCTGACGAACACGGCCGATCTGATCCGCCTCATCATCCGTGACGAGGCCGTGCACGGGTACTACATCGGCTACAAGTTCCAGAAGGGTCTCGAGAACGAGACCGAAGAGCGCCGCCAGGAGCTGAAGGACTACACCTTCAACCTGCTGTTCGAGCTCTACGACAACGAGGTGCAGTACACGCAGGACCTCTACGACGGCGTCGGTCTGACAGAGGACGTCAAGAAGTTCCTGCACTACAACGCCAACAAGGCGCTGATGAACCTCGGCTACGAAGCGATGTTCCCCTCGACCGTCACGAACGTGAACCCGGCGATCCTGTCGGCGCTCTCGCCGAACGCCGACGAGAACCACGACTTCTTCTCGGGGTCCGGCTCCTCCTACGTCATCGGCAAGGCCGAGGCCACGGAAGACGACGACTGGGACTTCTGAGTCACACGTTGAACATGATGAATGGGCGGATGCTGCGGCATCCGCCCCTTCGTCATGTCGTCGCCGCCTCAGGCGCGCTCGTCGGACAGGCGGGCTCGGCGCTCCTCTTCCCGCTTCGAGTAGGTGGCGGCGCGGATGGCATCGTCGGACTCCAGGCCCGTTCCCAATGCCCCGCCGAGTGTCGCCGCCGACGCGACGAACCAGGTGAGCACGAACAGATCGCCGACGTCGACGGTTCGGCCGAGGGACTCGCTCATCACCGACGTGTCGAGCACGAAGAGCGCCCAGGCCAGATTCACGACGTACAGCGCCAGATAGCAGATGACGATGCCGATGGTCAGGGTCAGCAGCGTCGAGGTGTTGTAGAGACGGGATCTCTCACGGGCCTGGAGTGAGTCGTCGTCTGGACGGTCCCAGAGCCTGCCGTCGATCACGATCCACGCGATGATGATCGTGATGGAGGCCACAGTCGCCGCCACCAGACGCCAGCCCGAGAGTGAGCTGGCGAGCGACCACACGGTCGGTTCGATCGTCGCCACCGCGCCGGTCGCCAGCGCTGCGACCAGCGCGGACTTGAGCCCAGCGGCGAGCAGCCACGGACGGTTGGCCAGCACCATCCCCAGAAGCACGCGCCCGCGGGCACTGAGTCCGGGCAGCGGCAGGCGCTGCTCCTCCGGCGAGGCGGGCTCGGCCATCCCGTCGACGAGTCCCCGCACCGCGTGGCGGGCGCGGCTCTGCACCCGGAACCCGCCCAGGGCGGGCAGCGACAGCACCGCGGACTGGCGACGAGGATCGATCGCCGCCAGCAGGTAGCGGCCGTCATCGTCGCGAAGCGGAAGCTCGGTGACGCCGATGACGAGATCCCACCCGTTCTGCTCGGCATGCGCACGTAGCCGCTCGAGGGCGACGTCGACGTCTTCAGACCCGAGGGTGAACGGCTCGCTGACGAGTTCGACGATCCAGCTGTCGGCCGCAGCGGCGAGCGGTGGCGTGAGGTCGGTCATCCGACGCGCGACGGTAGTGGGCGAAGCCGGGTCGGCCACGAGGCCCACTCGGATCGGCTCCATCTCCGCAACCTACACCCGCCTCGCATCGGCCGCATCGGCTTCTGCGATTGCCGTCTTCCGGGATCACCCGACGAGTGGGCCGCCTCTCCGCCAGTAGCCGAGGAAGGAGACGCGGTCCTTCGCGATGCCGAGGCGGGAGGTCAGGTACCGGCGAATGCCCGTGGTCGTGCTCGACTCACCCGCTATCCACGCGTAGAAGGCGGTGTCGTCGCGGGCGGACGCACCGTGGACGGCGCCCCACGCGTGCACGGCCCGTTCGATCGCCTCCGAGTCTCCGGCATCGCGGAGCACACGGTGCACGCGCGCCGTGTCGGGGGCCGCCGGCGAGACGAGATCATCGGCGGCGTCACCGCATTCCAGGAAGACCTCGGCGCGGGCGTCCGGCGCGAGGGAATCGAGGATGCCGCGCACTGCCGGGAACGCCGTCTCGTCGGCGACGATCAGGAACCGCTGCGCGTCGCCCGGATGCCAGTGCAGCCCGTACCCGGTCCACCCCATCCGCGCGTCCGGCCCGTTGACGACGAGGCGGTCACCCGGGGCCGCCGCGGCCGCCCATGCCGACGCGGGGCCGGCTGGTTCGTGGAGGAAGAAGTCGATGTCGATCTCGCCGACCTCCGACCGGATCGCGGACGGCGTGTACGTGCGGAGCACATTGCGCTCGTCCTCGGGCAGCGCGCGCCACCGTGCATACCAGTCGGAGGGATGCGGTGTCGGCTCGTCGAGCAGTCCGAAGTCGGCGATGCTGCCGTCTGCCAGAGGCAGCACGACTTTGATCCGCTGATCCGTGCCCCAGCCGGCGAAGTTCCGCAGACTCTCTCCGCCCAGAGTCAACCTGACGAAGTGCGGACTGAGCATCACCCGCGCTCGCACCTCGACCGGGAAGGCGCTGTAGGCCCAGGGGCGCTCGGCGGTCACGATCGCACTCCGGCGGGAGTCGACCCGCGCAACGGCACGACCAGCGGTCCTCCGGTGACAGGGTCGTCGATCACGACGTTCGCGAGGCCGAACACCTGCTGCACCCGTTCGCTCGTGATCACCTCACTCGGCGGGCCCTCGGCGACGATGCGCCCCTCGCGCATCGCGATGATGTGGCTCGCATACCGCGCGGCGTGATTGAGGTCGTGCAGCACGGCGACGAGGGTGCGGCCCTGGGCGTTGAGATGCGCGAGCAGTTCCATGAGATCCACCTGGTGGGCGACGTCGAGGAATGTGGTCGGCTCGTCGAGCAGCAGCAGGTCGGTCTCCTGCGCGAGGACCAGGGCGACCCAGACGCGCTGACGCTGGCCCCCCGAGAGTGCGTCCACCGGGCGGGAGGCGAGGTCCGCGGTGCCGGTCGCGTCGAGAGCGTGCTGCACGGCCCTCTCGTCGGCATCGGACCATTGGCGCATCAGGTTCTGATGCGGGTAGCGGCCGCGGGCGACGAGGTCGGCCACGGTGATGCCGTCCGGGGCTGTCGCGCTCTGCGGCAGCAGCCCCAGCCGGCGGGCAACCTCCTTCGCCGGGTACTCGCTGATCGACTTGCCGTCGAGCACGACGCGCCCGCTCGAGGGCGGCAGCAGGCGCGACAGGCCGCGCAGCAGCGTGGACTTGCCGCAGGCGTTCGGCCCGATGATCACCGTGAAGCCTCCAGCCGGCACGGTGACAGAGAGGTCGCGGAGGATCTCGGTGCGGTCGTATGTGAGCGTGATCCGCTCTGCTCTCAGGCGCGAGGTGGCGGTGGGATCGGGCGAGGACGGGTTCTCAGGCACGGCGGCGGATCTCCAGGACGATCATCAGGACGAGGTAGGCGCCGCCGACCGACACGGTTACGACGCCGACGGGCAGGGCGGTGGGCAGCAGGTGCTGTGCGATGAGGTCGGCGCCGAGCAGGAGGACTCCTCCGAACAGTGCCGACAGCATCAGCGAGAGGTGCGGCGTGCGGGCCACGAGGCGCGCGATCTGCGGCGCGGCGAGAGCGACGAACGCCACGGGGCCGGCGACGGTCGTCGCGGCGGCCACGAGCGCCACGCCGATGAGCAGCGCGACGGCCCGGATCCGGCCCGGCCGAGCCCCTGTGGCTGCGGCCATGTCGTCGCCCAGCTCGAGCTGACGCAGGCGCGGCACGAGCACGAGGGCTGCGACGGCGAACGGCAGCGCGCACAGCAGCGCTCCCGCGAGCGGACCCGCGCTGACGCCGTTCAGCGACCCGGTGCCCCAGGCCGAGGCGAACATCGCGGTCTCCAGCTCGATCTGCAGGAGCATCCAGGTGTTCAGCGACGCGAGGACCGCCGAGACGCCGATGCCCACGACGATGAGGCGGAAGCCCTGCACGCCGCCTCGTGCGGAGAGCAGCCAGATCACCAGAGCCGTCGCGAATCCGCCGATGAGAGATCCGGCGGTGAGCACCGGCCAGCTGCTCGAGACGAGCACCAGTGCGATGAGCATGCCCGTGAAGGCGCCATTGGACAGGCCCAGGATGTCGGGACTCGCCAGCGGATTCCTCGTGACGGTCTGGAACAGCGCACCGGCGATGCCGAGGAGGGCGCCGATCGTGATCCCCGCGAGTGCCCGAGGAAGTCGCCAGTCGATCACGACCGTGCGGTGCATGGCGTCGCCCCCGCCGAGGAGAGTCTCCACGACCTGCTGCGGGGTGAGCGGATAGCTTCCCATTCCCAGCGCCAGGATTCCCAGGACACCCAGAGCGGCCGAGGCCAGGAGACCGATGAGGAGGCTGCGCCGGCGCACCGGCATCCGCAGCGGCCCCAGGTGGAGGATCATCTTCGCGCCGGCGGCGTCGACGGGTGCCGAGGTGGTCGATGCGCTCACAGTGCGCTCGCTCTGCGCTGCCGCGCCAGCACGATCAGCACCGGCGCGCCGATGAACGCCGCGACGATTCCGACCGGCACCTCCGCCGGGGCGATGATGACCCGACCGAGGACGTCGGCGAGAAGCAGGATCACGGGTGCCAGCACCGCGGAGAGCGGCAGGATCACCCGCTGATCGACGCCGAACGTCCAGCGGATCACGTGCGGCACCATCAATCCGATGAACGCGATCGGCCCGGCGAGGGCGGTGGCTGCACCAGCGAGCAGCGTGACGGCGATGATCACCCCGATGCGGATGCCGGCGACGTTCGCGCCCTGTGCCCGCGCGACGTCTTCGCCGAGGCCGACGGCGTTCAGACCTGGACCGAGCAGCAGCGCGAGCACGAGCCCGGCAGCGACGAACGGGAGAACCGGAACGATCACGTCGAAGCCACGTCCGAGGAGCGATCCGGCGTTCCAGCTGCGCATCGAGTCGAAGGCATCGGGGTCGCTGAGGGAGATGCCGGTGGTGATGCCCGAGAGCACGGCTCCGAGTGCGACTCCGGCGAGCGTGAGGCGGAGCGGATCGGCGGACCCGCGCCCGGCCGAGCCGATGAGGTAGACGGCGACCGTGACGATGAGCGCCCCGAGGAAGGCGAGCCAGACGAACTGCGACACGTCACGCAGCCCGAGCAGGCTCACCCCGAGGGCGACCGCGAGCGCGGCGCCGGCGTTCACGCCGAGGATGCCCGGGTCGGCGAGCGGATTGCGGGTGAAGGCCTGGATGAGAGCGCCGGCCACGCCCAGCGCCGCACCGGCGACGAGCCCCGTGACGGTCCGAGGTATGCGCAACTCGAACAGGACGTAGTCCGTCTCCGGAGTGCCCCCGCCGCGCAGTGTCGTCCAGACAGCCTCGGGGGAGAGGGGATTGGCGCCGATCGCGAGGGAGAGGACGACAGCGACTGCGAGTGCAGCGAGGAGGACGATCGCACAGCCGACAGCTCGAACGCCGCGTCGGGGACCCCGCACATGCGGAGCCCCCGATGTCTCGACCGAGGCGAGAGCGGTCACCGGCTCTCTTCGAGGTACGCCTCGATGTCGTCGAGCACGGCCTGCGCGCCCTTCGGCCCGACGCCCGACACCCAGTAGCTCGTGTCGACAGGGGTGACCGAGGGGAAGGCCGCGGCGTTCTGTGTGATCGCGGCGGGGATCTCCGAGGCGTCGTCGACGTCGGTCACGGTGACGAACACGTGGTCGGCTTCCGCCGAGACGATGTTCTCGGGCGAGATGTCGGCCTGCAGGCCGTCGGCCCACTCCTGTTCGGGGATCGTGAACCCGGCGCATTCGAGGAGGCTGCCCGAGAACGACACCGGTCCGTAGAGGCTGAGGGTCGTCTCGTCGCGGGGACGGATCAGCTGCGCGGTCTCGCCGTCGACCGCGTACTCGTCGGCCAGCGACTCGCAGCGCTCGTCGACTTTCGAGAGCAGATCGGCGACCTCCTCTTCGCGGCCCAGTGCTTCGCCGATGAGCATCGCGTTGTCTCGCCAGGGGTCGGCCTGCGTCTCGATGAACACTGTGGGGGCGATGGCGGAGAGCTGCTCGTAGAGCTCGGAGTGCCGGGCCTCGGTTCCGAGGATCAGGTCGGGTTCGAGCGCGGCGATGGCCTCGAGGTCCGGTTCGGGAACCGTGCCCACGGGCTCGACACCGTCGGCTCCGAGGTACGCAGGCGCACCCGCGACGTTGCTCGCGACCGCCGCGCCGACCGGCTCGATGCCGACCGCGACGGCAGTGTCGAGCTCGAGCGGTTCCAGAGTCACCACGCGCTGGGGTTCGTCGGGGACCGCCGTGGTGCCGCGGGCATGCTCGACGTCGTGAGTGCCGGCGGATTCGCCCGACGCATCGGTGGCGGCGGTCGGCTCAGGGGCGCAGCCGGCGAGCAGGATCAGCGCGCACGCTGAGGCGGCGAGGGTCGTGGAGGCACGACGGCGGAGGCGGGAGGGCATGGTGAATGACCTTTCGGGACCGGGGAGGGGAACGACATCGATCGGATCAATGTTGGTTAGGCAACCCTAACAGTCCCGCTCTTCACCCGCGCAATATGACGCTCCCACCCAGGCCTCCGGTGCTGCTCGCGTGCCCCAGGGCAAGGGGTGAAAACCGGGGGTGAATTCAGCCCCTTCGCGCGGGTAGGAACCCGCCAGCACGGCAGTCTTGCGAAGGCCCGATTCGAGCGCGCGGTCAGTCGACAGCGCTCCAGGGATGCCGCCGAAGGGGGTGGCGGGCCCCGTGTGCGCGAGCGCGCACCGGATGCGACCAGGGGAGAGCAGTCGTGAGTATTCGTGGTGCGCGAAAGCGCCATCAACCGACCGAGACAGAGCAGGCGACGCCACGCTGGGGGAGGGCTGCACGCAAGCTCGTCAGCGGCATCGTCACCACCGCGGTCGTCGCGTCGTCGATGATCTTCGTCGGCGGCACGGTCACGGCCGGCCCGGCGGCAGCAGCCGATCCGTTCCTCTGCACACCCGGAGCGGTCTTCGTGCAGAGCTCGACGGAGATCCGCGAGTTCGCGGTGAACGAGCAGGGCGGCGCGCCCGGTGACGGCGGCACGCTGGGCACGGTCAGCTTCGGCACCGACCACTCCGACAACGGTCTCGGCATCTCGGCCGGCGGTCGCTATGCGTACACGGTCACGAACACGTCGTCGAACAAGGTGCTGGCGAAGCACGACCGGGTCACCGACCAGACCACGCGCACGTCGTTCACCCTCAGCTCCGCGGTGCTGCGAGGCGCAGTCAACCCGGTGACCGGGGTCTACTACTTCGCGAGCGGCACCGCTGACAACGCGATCAACATCTACGCCTGGAACGAGAGCGTCACCCCGCAGACCTACGTCCAGGTCGGCACCCTGCGCCCCACCGACGGCAGCAGCGCCTTCGGTGCGAACGGCGACATGGCCTTCAGCGCATCCGGACAGCTGGTCCTCGTCGCCGACCAGTACATCTACTCGGCCGACCTGCCCACCGCGCTCGAGTCGAGCACGGCCACCCTCGACGCCAAGCAGGTGCACGACATGGGCGCCGGTGTGCAGGGCAACGGCATCGCCTTCGGCAACCGAGGACACCTCTTCGTCTCGGTCTCGGGCGGCGGCAGCCGCATCATCGAGGTCGACCTCCCCCGGGGTCAGACGGTCAACACGACCTCGCTCGGCAGCTTCGCGCCGACCGACATGTCGAGCTGCACCTTCCCGAACACGCTCACGCTCAAGAAGGACCTGCCCGAGGGGCGCCACGCGCCGACCGACCAGTTCACCCTCGGCATCCAGGCGCCTGCGGAGTACAGCGTCGCGCAGACCGCGAACACCACGACCGGTGACGAGCCGGGCCTGCAGCCGGACTACGCCGGTCCGGTCTTCACGAACCAGGGCGATACGTTCGGCCTCACCGAGGCCGCCGCAGGAACCGCCGATCTGACCGGCTACGACACCTCTCTCGTGTGCGAGCAGATCAACCCCGACGGCTCGACCACACCCGTGGCCGTGAGCGCGACGGGCGAGGTCACCCAGCCTGCGGGAGCTCTCGGCACCGACGTCACCTGCACCTACTCCAACCTCCGCCTGGCTCCCGGGCTCGACCTGCGCAAGACCTCCGACCCGGCAGACGGCACGGCCGTCCAGGCAGGGCAGCGGATCACGTACCAGGTCGCCGTGGAGAACACCGGGAACACGGTGCTGGATGACGTCGAGGTCGCCGACGACCTGAGCGGCGTCTTCTCGTTCGCCGAGTATCAGGACGACCTCGCGACGACCGTCGACGGCATCGATCTCGTCGACAGCGGTGCCGCCATCACGGGCGACATGCTCACGTGGACGGGCGCCCTCGAACCGGGGCAGATCATGACGTTCACCTACTCCGTCATCGTCGATGACGACGTCGAAGGTGAGACCATCGCCAACAGCGTGACCGCCTCGGGCACGCCTCCCGGTGGCGACCCGATCGTCCCGCCCGCCGTCACGACCGAGCACCCGGTCGCGGGCTTCACCGTCACCAAGACCGCCGACCCCACCTCCGGCACCGTGGTGCAGCCGGGCCAGGTCATCGACTACACCGTGACCGGCACCAACACCGGCGCGACCACCCTCGCCCCGGCATCCATCGCCGACGACCTCGCCGAGGTGCTCGCGCACGCCGAGTACAACGCCGACATCGCGACCGCGATCGACGGCATCCCGGTGCTCACCGGGGGAGCCACCCTCGCCGGCACCGACCTCGCATGGAGCGGCACGCTGCAGGCCGGTCAGACCGTGACGATCACCTACTCGGTGACCGTCGCTGAAGACGCCTCCGGCGAGGTGCTCAGCAACGTCGCCTCTGGCACAGCCACCCCGACGACCCCGAACCCTGCCGACCCCACGGGCCCGCAGACCCCCGGCGAGCCGATCGTCCCTCCGACGTCGGTCACCGAGCACCCCGTGCTCGGATCGGGCTTCACCATCAGCAAGACCGCGGACCCCGCATCGGGCACCGCCGTCTCGGCCGGTGACACGATCGAGTACACGGTCACCGGAACCAACACCGGCGACACCGACCTCTCGCCGGTCACCATCGCCGACGACCTCGCGGCAGTGCTCGACGACGCCGCGTACAACGACGACGTGACGGCCGACCGCGGCAGCGCCGATGTGGCCGACGGCACGCTGACCTGGACGGGAGCCATCCCGCAGGGCGAGTCCGTCACGATCCGCTACTCGGTCACCGTCGATGCCGGCGTCGAGAGTGCTCTGCTCCGCAACGTCGTGAACGGCGAGGCCACACCGCGCATCCCAGTGGACCCGAGCGACCCCGAGGGCCCGACCACCCCCGGAACGCCGATCACTCCGCCGCAGGTCGAGACCACGCACCCCGTCGTCGACACCGGCTTCGAGGTCATCAAGACCGCAGACCCCGCATCGGGCACGGCAGTGAGCCCTGGCGACACCATCGAGTACACGGTCACGGGAACGAACACGGGCAACACCGTGCTCGACCCCGCGGCGATCACCGACGACCTCTCGGCCGTTCTCGCGAACGCCGCCTACAACGGCGATGTGTCGGCGACGACAGGCACGGTCGACGTGACCGGGTTCCAGCTCAGCTGGACGGGCGCGCTCGGTGCCGGCGATGACGTCGTGATCACCTACACGGTGACCGTGGATGACGACGCGACCGGCGTGCTGCTCCGCAACACCGCCGAGGGTGCGGCCACGCCGCTGATCCCGTCGGACCCGACCGACCCGGAGAGCCCGACCACCCCGGGCACGCCGGTGTCACCGCCGTCGGCGTCGACCCAGCATCCGGTCGTCGCCCCCGGATTCGAGGTCAGCAAGACCGCCGACCCGGCATCGGGAACGAACGTCGACCCCGGCAGCGTGATCGAGTACACCGTGACCGGCACGAACACGGGTGACACCGTGCTCGACCCGGCGGAGATCTCGGACGACCTCGCCGGTGCGCTGGCGAACGCCTCGTACAACGACGATGTGGCTGCCACCCGCGGCACCGCCACGGTGGCCGACAGCGCCCTCGTCTGGACCGGTTCTCTCGAGCCGGGTGAGAACGTCGTGATCACCTACTCGGTGACCGTCGACGGCGGCGCCGGTGGCGCGACCATCACGAACACGGTGACGGGCGAGGCGACCCCGCTGGTGCCGACCGACCCGAGCGATCCCGAGAGCCCGACGACACCGGGCACGCCGATCGTCCCGCCGACCGTGATCACCGAGCACCCGGTCAACGTGCCCGGCTTCGAGTTCTCGAAGACGGCCGATCCGGCAGCTGGAACCGCCCTGGATCCGGGTGACGTGATCACCTACGTGTTGACCGGCGTGAACACCGGTGAGACGGCGCTCGACAGCGTCGAGATCGTCGACGACCTCTCCGGGGTTCTCGATCACAGCTCGCTCGACGGCGATCCCGTCGTGGCGATCGTCGGTGGCACGGCCGCGCCCGCCGTGGTCGACGGCGACGAGCTCTCCTGGACGGGTGCGCTCGCCGTCGGACAGACGGTCACCATCGCCTACTCGGTGACGGTCAGACCGGATGCCGCCGGCGAACTGCTCGAGAACTCGGCGACCGCCGTCGCGACGCCGCCGGGCGGCGAGGAGATCGCACCTCCTCCGGTCACGACCTCGAACCCGGTCAACGAGCCCGGTTTCTCGGTGTCGAAGAGCGCCGCGCCTGCTCCGGGCACGGCCGTCGACCCCGGCGCCGTCGTCACCTACACGGTGACGGGCGTGAACACCGGCGAGACCGCGCTCGACCCCGTCGCCATCGTCGACGACCTGTCCGGAGTGCTCGACGATGCCGAGTTCAACGACGACGCGGTCGCCCTGGTCGACGGTGCGCCGGCGGCTGCTCCGGCACTCGCGGGCGAGACGCTCTCGTGGACCGGCGCGCTCGAGATCGGCGAGACGGTCACGATCACCTACTCGGTGACGGTGAACGGCGATGCCGGTGGCGAGACGCTCCAGAACTCGGTGACGGGCAGCGCGACTCCTCCCGGAGGAGTGCCGCCGATCGAGACGCCTCCTGCGGTCACGGTGAACCCGATCAACGAGCCCGGATTCGAGCTCGTCAAGACGGCCGACCCGGTCTCGGGGACCCGCGTCGACCCGGGAAGCGTCATCACCTACACGGTGACGGGCATCAACACCGGCGCGACCGCGCTCGACCCGGTGACGATCAGTGACGACCTGTCGAACGTTCTCGCTCACGCCGCCTACAACGGCGATGTGGCGGCCGCCGTGGACGGCACGGCCGTCGCGGCGCCCACCGTCGACGGTGACGAACTCTCATGGCAGGGGGCTCTCGCGGTCGGCGAGCGGATCGCGATCACGTACTCCGTGACGGTGGATGCCGACGCGGGCGGTGAGACGATCTCGAACGTGGCCGAGGGCAGCGCCATCGCCCCCGGCGGTGACGAGCTCACACCGCCTCCGGCATCGACCGAGCACCGTGTCGGCGCTCCTGGCTTCACCTTCGCGAAGACCGCGAACGTGGATTCCGGAACGGCTGTGGCCGTGGGCAGCGTGGTCACCTACACGCTGACCGGCGTCAACACCGGCGAGATCGACCTCGGCGAGGTCGTCGTCACCGACGATCTCGCCAAGGTGCTGGATCACGCAGCGCTCACCGGCGTCGTCAGCGCGACCGTCGGGGGACACGCGGTCGAGGCACCCGTGGTGACGGGCGCCGAGCTGCACTGGGTCGGCGGGCTCGCCGAGGGTGAGACGGTGACGATCACCTACTCGGTGACCGTCGACGCCGATGCCGCCGGTGCCACGCTCGAGAACGTGGCCACGGCGTTGGCGGTGAGCCCGGGGAGCGAGCCGCTGCCGGCCGTCGAGAGCGCCACCGCTCATCCCGTCCAGTCCCCGCTGGCGATCACGGGCGGTCAGCTCGCACCCTGGGTGCTGGTGCTCGCGCTGACCCTGCTCCTGGGGGGAGCAGCGCTCCTGATCCTGCGCCGTCGCGCAGCGATCGGCTGAGCGACCCGCACGAAGAGAGGCCCTCGGAACCTGCCCCCTCAGGTGCCGAGGGCCTCTCGGCGTCGTGGCACGACTGCCCTGTGGTGAAGGCAGCGCTGCGGCGGAGGCTCAGTGGTCGGTGAGCAGGTCGTGATTCGCGGCCTGCTCGATCGCGTCTGCACGATTGCGGGCGTCGAGCTTGCGATAGATGCTCCGCAGCTGCGTCTTCAGGGTGTTCTGCGACACGTTCAGGTCGGCGGCGATCGACTGCAGAGATGCTCCGGAGGTGAGTGCGCGCAGCACGACGCGCTCGCGGGCCGACAGGCGCGGGCGCTCCGAGGTCGCGGGGAGCACCGCGGTCGCGAGACGCTCGGAATCGCGGATCGCGAGTGCGTCCTGCAGCAGCTCGACGTCTTCGGGGCCGAACAGCGCGACCGGCGTCGTCAGCTCCCGATCGTCGAGCTGGATGCGCAGGGCCGCTGCCGCCTTCGCGGCCGTGGTCGCGCCGGCGGTTCTGCGCAGGGCCGCGACCTGGATGGCCGCCGCTTCAGCGCGCTGACGTGAGGTCTGCGGCACCTGTCGCGTCTGCGCCAGCATCCGGGCCGCATCGGAGGCCTCGCCCTCGAACAGCGCGAGGCGCGCGCGTTCGACGATCGTGCCGAACTCGTCGGGCTTGGCATCATGGCGCAGCGTCGCGCGCGCCGCAGCCACGTCGCCGACGGCGAGATGCAGCAGAGCCCGTGCGCGGCTGAGCACGTGCCGTGCGTGGGTGCCCGACGTCTCGCGCCTTCTCAGGCGTCGCAGGGATTCCAGCTGCTCGAGTCCGGCCGCGGCCCTGCCCTCGTGCAGAGCGACCCATGCCTCGGCGAGGCCCATCGTCGCCCAGTGCTCGCTGGTCGAGCGGTGCGGGCCGAACACGCGGACGTGTTCGCGAGCCGCCGCCACGTCGCCGTCCTCGATGGCGAGCAGCGCCTCAGCGACGCGATAGAAAGTGCCGCGGTAGCCGTCGCGCTGATGCTGCTCCCACGCGCTCTCGCGGATCAGCTCGGCGTAATGGCGCGCTTCGGGCATGTCGCCGTTCAGGGCGTGGATGCCGCTGAGCAGCGCGATGCTGTGGAAGGCCTTGCTCAGGTCGCGGGACGCTGCGAGCGCCGCCGCGTTCTCGAAGCACTCGATCGCGGCATCCTCACGCCCGCCGTAGTAGAGGGAGATGCCGAGGTGCGTGCAGAGCAGGGGCATCTCCAGGGCATACGGCTGCCATACCGACTCCGGCGTCTCGCGGTAGAGGGCCAGCGCTCTGGCAGCGACCTGGGCGGCGCGCTCCGTCATCCCGATGAGGCGCAGAGCGGCGCTCTCGGCAGCCCAGATGAAGACTCGTTCGGTCGTCGGCACGTTGTTGCGTCGCGAGTTCGCCGCCGAGATCGCCACCCGCATCAGCTGCAGGCCGCGCAGACGCCGCAGATTGCTGGCGTTGTAGCAGATGGCGAGCAGCATGGCGATGAGCGGCTGGTCCTTGAGTCGCGACACCGGAAGGCGGCGCAGCAGCCGGACGGCGGCCGGACCGTGGTGCTCGAGCAGCTGGCTCCATCCCGACATGATCACGTGCGACGCGAGGGGGAGGTCGTCGTACTCCATGGCGAGCTGCAGGGCATCGAGCGGTGCTCGGCGCTGGAGTGCGCCCTCGACCGCCAGGTGCATGAGATGCGAGAGCTCGTCCGTGTGCGATCGCACGAGCTCGCGGCGCAGCAGCGTCCGGACGACCGGGGCGAAGGAGAACAGGCGATCAGCCGACCAGCTGCCGAACCCGAAGGCCTCTGCGTCATCGAGAGCGCGCTCGATCTCGTCCACGCCCGACAGCGCCCGCGCGGAGGCGACGTCGACGGCATCCGCGACGCTGATGCGCACCCACGCCGTGCGGGCGTCGGCATCGACGCCCGAGCGCTCGAGGCGCGACTGCATGTACTCCTCGGCCGCGGGGGAGGCGGCCTCGATCGCCGACGACGGGTCGTCGCCGAGCGCTGACCTCTTCGACGCCGCGTGGATCAGAGCAGGGAACCCCCCGCTCGCCGCGCGGATGTCCTCTGCGTCGGACTCGTCGACTCCGAGCGTCCGGGAGATCTCCTCGACGTCGAAGAGCAGCTCGTCAGGCCCGATCAGCGTGCGATCGATCACCAGGCTCAAGCCGTCGCCATCGAAGGCGCTGCGCCGGTTCGTCGCCGCGATCACACGTGCGCCGTGGGTGGCGGCGAGAGACTGACATAGGTCGAAGACGCTCTCTCGTGGCAGGCTCGCGGCATCGTCGAGCACGAGGACGACATCTTCCGAGGTCTCGTTCAGGCACTGCGCGACGGCACGCCACGGGTGCGTGAGCGTCTCGTCGGGCGGCGAAGTCAGACCCCGGCGAGCCATCGCGCGCAGAGCAGCGTGGGCGAGTTCGGCGCTGCCGGTTCTCGTCTCGTCGACCGTGACCCAGACGACCGTCGACGCGGTGGTGCGCGACCATTCAGCGAGTGCGACCGTCTTGCCGAGTCCCGACGCACCGCGCAGCACCGTCAGCGGGCTGTCGTTCTCCAACGCCGCCACCAGCCTCGGTCGCGAGGCGACATCCCTCGGCAGGCGAGGCACGTCGACGAACACGGGCACGGGCATGGCGGATGCTGGCATCGTCCCTCCCCGGATCGTGTGCGTCTCTACGATATTCCGAAACATCGGCGACCGGGTGATGCGGGCCATCTTCGCGCGACCGGGAAGGCCGATGAGTGAATCCCACGGTGTGCGCGGACCTAGTCTGGTGAGATGGATGAGGCGCGACCGAGAACCGTGAGGCGCGCGCCGACGAGTGCGTTGCTCATCAGCGCAGCATTCGCTGCGGTTCAGGCGTTGATCTTCGTCATGGTCGTGCCCATCACCTCGTTGCTCGCCGTGTCGTCGCCCCCCGCCTACGCTCTCGTCGCCGCCGTGCACACCGCGATGCCGCTGCTCGCCCGCGTGGTCACCCGCACACCCGGCATGGCCACGTTCACTGCCGCGGTCACGGGGCTGCTGACGTCGGTGGTCTCGCCGATCGGCCCGCTCGCCGCGGTGCCGATGGTGTGTGCGGCCCTCGTGCTGGATCTCGTCCTGCCGCTGCAGCGGGGAAGAGTGGCGAGCGCACGCCGCATCCTCCTCGCCGGCGCGGCCGCCGGCGTCGTGCTGTTCCTCGTCGCACTGCCGGTGTTCTCGCCCGAGCACCTGGTGCCAGGGGTTCTGGCCGCGACGCTCGGTGCTCGCATCGTCGGCGAGCTGGCGGTGGCCGGGGGCGTCATCGGAGTGCGGCGGTTGCTCGTGCGTGCCGGAACGATTCGCTGAGCGATGCGCTCCTGCATCAGGACATGATGAAGGGGGCGGATGCCGCAGCATCCGCCCCCTTCATCTGTCCTGCAGCCTGAGACCAGTCGGCGCTCAGGCGGGAGCGTCGTCCGGGTCGAGCGCGCGCAGAGCGTCTTCCTCGACCTCGTTGTCGGCGGTCAGCTGCTGTTCGGTGTTTTCGTCGCCGCCGAGGGCCGCGTCGCGGTCGGGGCTGGCGTCGCCCTGAATGGCGCCGCGAGGCGATTCTCCGTGTGAGCTGTCGCCCTGGATCGCGCCACCCTGGGCTGCGCCCTGAGCGTTCTCTTCGTCGGCGTCGCCCTGGATGGCTCCGCGCGGGGAGTCGCCGTGCGAGCTGTCGCCCTGGATGGCACCGCCCTGGGTCGAGCCCTGGGCGTTGCCGTGGAGCTCGTCGCGCTCGACGGACGACTGCCCATCGGGCGCGGTGTTGTGCTGAGGGTTCTGCTCAGGAGAACCTTCGGCGGGCTCTTCGGCGTGCGGGGTGCGTCCTGTGTTCTGGTCCATGCGGCGAACGTACGTCCGCCCCGCCCGCACGTGGAGGGCATTGACAAACCGCAGTCACCCGCTCAGAACTCCGAGTCGTCCTTCTTCGAGGTGCGGATCGGCGTCGTGACGGCCGCTTCATCGCTGAACTCGACCGGGTCTGCCTTCTCGACGATGTCGGCGCGGTCGACGACGTTCAGCGGCCTGGTCTCGTCGAGCGTCATCAGGAATCGGCTGTCCTCCGAGCGGTGCAGTCGGCCGGAGGTGAAGATCCAGATCGCGCCGATCGCACAGGCGACGAAGCCCGCGGTGCCTCCGAGCATGATCGCCACGCGCGGGCCGAAGGTGTCGGCCACCCACCCGGCGATGGGAGCGCCGACCGGAGTCGAGCCCATGATCACGGCCATGTACAGCGCGAGCACGCGCCCTCGCAGCGCCGGGGTGGTGGTCATCTGCACGTATCCGTTGGCCGTCGTGAGCAGCGTCACGATCATGAAGCCGGTGAACGTCAGCGTGATCGCGTACGACAGATACGTCGGCATGGATGCGGAGATGAAGGCCGCGACTCCGAAACCGCCCGCCGCGAAGACCACGACGCGCACGCGCGCGCGGTCGCGCCTGGCCGCCAGCAGCGCCCCGGCGAGCGAGCCGATCGCGAGCACCGAGCTCAGCACTCCGTAGCCGTCGGCCCCGGCCCCGAACTCGATCGCCATGGTCGAGGCGAAGATCGGGAAGTTCATGCCGAACGCGCCGATCAGGAACACCGTCACGAAGACGACCCGCAGGTCGCTGCGACCCCAGACATACCGGAAGCCCTCGGCGAGGCCGCCGGTCCGGCGGTTCTTGAGACGCGGCGCCAACTGCCCGGTGCGCAGCAGCATCAGCGCGACGAGCATTGCGAGGAACGTCACGGCATTCGCGATGAACACCCACCCGGAGCCGATCGCCACGATCAGCAGGCCGCCGACGGCGGGGCCGATCATGCGGGCCAGGTTGAAGGATGCCGAGTTGAGGGCGACCGCGTTCGACGTGTCGCCGGCCGAGACCATGTCGGAGACGAACGCCTGCCGCGCGGGTGCGTCGAAGGCGTTGACGACACCGAACGCGGCGGCGAAGCAGAACATCATCGGCAGGGTCATCACGCCGTTGAGCAGCAGGACGCCCACGGCGATCGCGAGAAGCAGCAGTGCGCTCTGAGTGGCGAGCAGGATGCGTCGGCGCTCGAAGCGGTCGGCGACCCATCCGGTGAGGCTCACCAGCACCAGCGGCGGACCGAACTGCAGCGCCATCGTGAACCCCATGGCCGCGGCGTCGTTGTCGGTGAGCTCGGTGAGCACGACCCAGTCCTGCGCGGTCGCCTGCATCCAGCCACCGATGTTCGAGACGAGGGCGCCGGCGAACCAGATGCGGTAGTTGATGTTCGAGAACGAACGGAACATCGCGCTCATCGGTCGACCACCTTTCGCATCAGGGCGCTCGCTTCTCGCAGCGTCGTCAGTTCCTGCTCGGTGAAGTCCAGTTCGCCGAGCATCTCGGCCAGCAGCTCGTCGCGGCGCTTGATGGTCTGCGCCACGATCTCGGTGCCCGCCTCGGTGATGTCGACCTGCACGCGACGGCGGTCTTCGGCATCCGGAGTGCGGAGCACGAATCCCTGCTCTTCGAGCCCGTTGATCATGTTCGTCATCGAGGGTGCGGTGACCCGCTCGCGTTCGGCCAGGGCTGTGATCGTGCGGCGGCCGTGCATGCGCAGGGTCGCCAGCACCGCGAGCTGCGCGTCGCTCATCGCGTCGACGGCACGGGCCGAGCGGAGGCGCCGTGCGAGTCGGAACGTCGCCATGCGCAGGTCTGTCGCGGTGAGGTGGAGGGATTCATCGGTCGCAGACATTACTTAGACAGTCTAAGTAATTGTGGCCGCGATGGAAAGCGCGCGTCGGGCAGGCCACCGCCGACAGGCCAGAATGGACGCATGACCCGATCCGTTGCCTTCGAGCTCGCCGTACAGGACCCCACCGGAGTGCGCATCGCCGGGACCATCGGCGCAGCGCGCGTCGAACTGGCTCAGGCTCTCGCTCTCGGCGGCCTCACTCCGTCGCCGGCGACCCTCGACCTGTCGATCGATGCGGCGCGAGCCGTGGGCGTCGAGGTGCATGTGCTCGTCCGCCCTCGGGCCGGCGGTTTCCGCTACACCGCCGACGAGATCATGATCGCCGAGAGCGACGTCCGCCGTGCGATCGAGGCAGGCGCCGACGGTGTCGTGATCGGTGCCCTGGATGACGAGGGACTGCTCGACATCCCCGCCATGCGCCGACTGCGCGACGCCGCAGACGGCGCATCCGTCACCCTGCACCGTGCGATCGACGTGACCCCGGACCCCGTCGCGACGCTCGCCGCCGCACGCGATCTCGGCCTGCGCCGGGTGCTCACCTCGGGCGGCGCCTCGGTCGCGATCGACGGCATCGACACGCTGCGCGCGCTCGTCGCCGAGGCAGCCGGAGAGATCGAGATCATGGCGGGGAGTGGAGTGGACGCCGCCAGTGCGGCCGACCTGGTCGCCGCCGGCGTCGACGCCCTGCACTTCTCCGCGAAGCGCATGGTGCACGAAGACGGCGGCGTGCGGATGGGATCGGCCTCCGACGGCGTCGGCGGATACGAGATCACCGACCTCGAGATCGCCCAGGGCGTCATCGCCGCACTCTCGAGCTGAGGCGCCTCGGGCGTTCGGCCTGACGCATGTCGCGCACTCTCAGTAGGGTGGGGGCGTGACCGATACGCGCGAATTCACGGATGCCGACGGCATCGCCATCGTCTACGACGTGCACCCGGCGGTGGGCGATGCGCGGGGAGTCGTGCAGCTGCTGCACGGCGTGGGAGAGCACGCCGGGCGCTACGGGGCGCTGATCGCCGCGCTGACCGAGGCCGGCTTCATCGTCTACGCCGACGATCACCGAGGGCACGGTCGCACCGGCATCCGCCAGCACGGAGGCCCCGCCAAGCTCGGCCGCCTCGGCAAGGGCGGACTGCGCGCGGCGCAGGCGGCGGTCTGGCAGCTCACCGGCATCATCAAGGACGAGCACCCCGACCTTCCGCTCGTGCTGCTCGGACACTCGTGGGGATCGTTCCTCGCGCAGATGCTGGTGAACGACCACCCCGAGGCGTGGGACGCCGTGATCCTCTCGGGGTCGGCTCTGCGCACACCCGGATCGCTCAACGCGGCACCGCTCAACGCCCGCTGGGCGGCGGACGACGCCACCGGCCTCGAATGGCTGAGTCGCGACCCCGCCGTGTGGACCTCGTTCGACGAGGATCCGCTCACCACGGATCAGCCGCTTCTGAAGCTGTTCGGACCCGTAGAAGCGGCCAAGCTCTACGGTCGCCCGCGCAAGGACCTCGGCCGCGACATCCCGCTGCTGCTGCTCGTCGGCCGCGACGACCCGGTCGGCGGCCCCCGCAGCGTGCACAAGCTCGCCGACGAGTACCGCACGCGATCGGGGCTCACCGACATCACGACGCTCGTCTACCCCGATGCGCGTCACGAGATCTTCAACGAGCTGCAGCAGGACGAGGTCAGGGCCGACATCCTGTCGTGGCTCGACACCCGCATACCTCCGCGCTGAGACGTCGTGCGGCGGAGCGGGTTTCTGTCCGGTCGTTGAGCGAGCAGCGAAGCAGCGAGACGAAACGTGGCGAGTGCGCGCAATCGGCTCACTGCGTTTCGTCTCGGTCGGCTTCGCCGTCCTCGCTCAACGACCGGGGTCGGGCGCCTTTTCGCGCGTCCGAGTGTTACGCCCGATGAACGTGCGTTACAGCTGGTGAATCCACGTGACGCCACCTCGGCATATCGCCCTTCCCTCCGCATAGATTCGCGGCGAGAGGCAGGTGTGGGGTGGGTTTCGAAGACGAATGGCGTGCATGGCATGACTCGCGAGAGCGCTACGCCGGCGCCGAGTACGGCCCGGCCGCGCTCGAGTCGACGAACTGGCTCATCACCGAGCCCGCTGCCGTCGAGGGTGTGCCCGGACTCTGGGCGCTCACGGGAGACGGAGGGATCCGCGGCAGCGATCTCGGCACCACCGGGTCGGTCGTCACACTGAGGGGCCGTGACACGCTGCGGCTCGGACGGCGCGAGCTGCGCGTGTTCGACAGGCGGGGGGAGGTGGCGCTGCGGGTGTTCAACCCGAGGCGGCCGGAGCGGGAGCGGTTCAGCGCGATCGACGCGTATCCGCCTCGGAAGGGATGGCGGATCGCCGCGGTGTTCGAGCCGACGCCCGGCGAGACGATCACCGTGACCTCGGTCGACGGTCGCTCGCACGAGTCCGACCTCGCCGGTCGGCTGCGGTTCACGCTCGACGGCGTCGCGGTGGCGCTCGCCGCGACCCGCACGCCCCAGGGCGGCCTGAGCGCGGTCTTCGCCGACGGCACCAACGGCACCGAGACGTATCGCTTCCGCTTCCTGCCGATCGAAGAGCCGGCATCCGACGGCTCCGTGGTCATCGACTTCAACCGCGCCTACCTGCCTCCGTGCGCCTTCTCCGATCAATACGTGTGCCCGCAGCCGCCGCCGGGCAATCGTTTCTCGGCGCCGATCCGCGCGGGCGAGCGGGCTGTCGTGCTCGGGCGGTGAATCCGCGGCGGACTGCGCCCCAGCGACGGCCTCGCCTTAAGCTGTAATCGTGCACGGTGAATTCAAGGTTCCAGGAGGAAAGCTCGTCGTCGTCGACCTCGAGGTCGAAGACGGCAGGATCGCTCGCTTCCGGCTCGCCGGCGACTTCTTCCTCGAACCCGACACGGCACTCGACGACATCGACCGGGCGGTCACCGGACTGCCGGTCGAGACGGATGCCACGGCCATCGCCGCGGCGGTGCGCGGTGCGCTGCCCGAGGGTGCGCAGTTGCTCGGGTTCACTCCCGAAGCCGTCGGCACGGCCGTGCGTCGAGCACTCGTTACGGCACCGGGGTGGAACGACTTCGACTGGGAGATCGTGCACGAGAAGGCGGTGTCGCCGCGCATGAACCTCGCGCTCGACGAGGTGCTCACCTCTCGGGTCGGTGAGGGGCGCCGTCGTCCGACGCTGCGCATCTGGGAGTGGGACCAGTCGGCCGTCGTCATCGGCTCGTTCCAGTCGTACCGCAACGAGGTCGACCCCGAAGGTGCTGCTCGCCACGGCTTCGACGTCGTTCGCCGCATCTCGGGCGGTGGCGCGATGCTCATGGCCGCGGGGCAGATCATCACCTACTCGCTCTACGTGCCGGCATCCCTCGTGCAGGGCATGACCTTCGCCGACTCCTACGCCTTTCTCGACGACTGGGTGCTGCAGGCGCTGCGCTCGCTCGGCATCGACGCGATCTACCAGCCGCTCAACGACATCGCCAGCTCCTCGGGCAAGATCGGCGGAGCCGCGCAGAAGCGCCTCGCCAACGGGGGAGTGCTGCACCACGCGACCCTCTCGTACGACATCGACGGCCAGACGATGACCGAGGTGCTGCGCATCGGCCGCGAGAAGCTCAGCGACAAGGGAACCACCTCGGCGGCGAAGCGGGTGGATCCGCTGCGCAGCCAGACCGGACTCTCGCGGGCCGAGATCATCGAGCGCTTCAAGGACACGTTCCGCTCGCTCACCTCGGCGGAAGACGGCGCGATCAGTGCCGACGAGTATGCGGATGCCGAGGCGCTGGTCGAGTCGAAGTTCGCCACGGACACGTGGCTGCATCGGGTTCCGTGACCGACTCCTCGGCTGCACCTGCGTCTGATCCGGCGACGCCTGCCCCCGTCGTCCGCGGTGACGTCTCGATCATCCAGGGCGACAATCTCGCGGTCACGGCGACCCTGCCGTCGGCATCCTTCACGCTCGTCTACCTCGACCCGCCGTTCAACACGGGACGCACGCAGGAGCGCCAGGTCGTCACGGCCCGTCGCACGTTCACAACTCAGCACGAAACGGGCGCCGACGGCGTCGCAGCCACGGAATCCCGCGGGTCGGATGCCGCAGCCGACCCGATCCTGCTGACTACTGAGCCGGCGGGCCCCGGGGCCGAGGTGCGGCACGGGTTCCACGGCCACGCGTACGAGCGGGTGCGCGGGATGCTGCGCACCTATGACGACCGCTTCGACGACTACGGCGCTTTCCTGATGCCGCGGCTCGAGGAGGCCTGGCGGCTGCTCGCCGACGACGGCACGCTCTATCTGCACCTCGACTACCGCGAGGCGCACTACGCCAAGGTCATGCTCGATGCGGTATTCAGCCGCGACTGCTTCCTCAACGAGCTCATCTGGGCCTACGACTACGGCGCGAAGTCGCGCCGCCGCTGGCCGACCAAGCACGACACGATCCTCGTCTACGTCAAGAACCCGCGCGAGTACGTGTTCAACGCCGACGACATCGATCGAGAGCCCTACATGGCGCCCGGCCTCGTGACGCCCGAGAAGGCCGCACGCGGCAAGCTGCCCACCGACGTGTGGTGGCACACGATCGTGCCGACGACCGGACGCGAGAAGACGGGGTATCCGACGCAGAAGCCCGAGGGAATCCTGCGGCGCATCGTGCGGGCATCCAGCCGCCCCGGCGACCGCGTGCTCGACCTCTTCGCCGGCAGCGGCACGACCGGAGCCGTGGCCTCGGCCCTCGGGCGCGACGCCGTGCTCGTCGACGACAACCCCGAGGCGGTGCGCGTGATGACCGAGCGGATGCCGCACGCCGTGGTGTCGCGCGTCGGGGAGTAGGCGGGGCCCCTTTCGACGCACCCGCGAATGTCGGAAACTCTGACTACTGTCACGGTATGACCGGTTATACTCTTCCCATGAAGACGGCGATCTCCGTGCCCGATGGCGACTTCGCTCGTTTCGAACGCGTGGCTGCGCGACACGGCATGAACCGGTCGGAGTTCTTCCAGCTCGCCGGGCGACGACTGGCTGATGAGTTGGAAGGCTCTTCGGAGCTGACCCGTATCGCGAACCAGATCTTGGCTCAGGCCGATGCCGATGCCGACGATGAGTTGTTCGTGCGAGGCAACGAACAGCGGCTGCGCGAGAGCACCGACTGGTGATCCGCAGAGGCGACATCGTCTGGGTCGACTTCGGGATTCCGCGAGGCTCGGAACCGGCGAAAGTGCGTCCGTCCGTTGTAGTGCAAGAGGACTGGCTGCTCGACACGAACGTCAATACCGTCCTCGTCGTGCCACTGACCTCGAACACCGCTCTCGAGGGGTTTCCGGGCAACGTACTGGTGCCGGCCGCGGCGTCAGGGCTCGATCGCGACTCGGTGGCGAACGTGAGTCAGATCGGTCCGGTCACACGCGAGTTCGTCGACACCTACCCGGCCGGCCACCTCGCGCCATATCTGATGGCGCAGATCGGGACCGGCATCCGTCTCGTCCTGGGAGTCTGAGGCGCCCGTCGTCACGGTTCACGCCGACCCTGAGGGACAGGTTGCGGATGGATGGTCGCCTCTCGGGGCGGGTGTCGGCAGGTGTGCACAGGCGTCATTGCGATCCGTGATCGCTCGTGTGCGCATGGCAGCGCGCCAGGAGGTCGGCGCGGCGTCTCACGGCGGCGAGTCAACTCGAGGTCACGCATGAGATGAAGATGGCTGCGGAGAGAAGGTGATCGCTATCGTGGGCGTCACCACCGAGCGGAGGGCTTCCCATGGGCGAGCACGTGAATGTCGACAATTTCGTCGTGGCGGAGACGGCGCGGATGTTCGCCGCCCTGCAGGCTGCGGCGGGCGGGGTGAACACGTTCCGCCACAATTCCGAGCCCGCCCCGATCGACGAACAGGCAGTGGTGCGCCTGAACCGGGACACGCTGTACAGCTTCGCCATCGCGGACATCAGTGCGGGGGCGACGCTGACGCTTCCCGAGGCGGGAGACCGTTACATGTCCGCGATGATCGTCAACGAGAGCCACCTGATCAACCGGATCTTCCACACGGCCGGTTCGTTCGAGCTGACACCCGAGGAGTTCGGCTCACCTCACGTGCTGATCGCCGCTCGCATCCTCGCCGACCCGGATGACGAGGCCGATCTGGCTGTCGTGGGAGATCTGCAGAAGGGGATCAGCGTCGAAGCGCGCTCGTCGGCCCCATTCGTCCTCGCCGAATACGATGCCGAATCGCTCGAGGAGACGCGCGGCGCCCTGTTGACGCTCGCGAAGGGTGTCGGCGGATACCACGGCATGTTCGGCACGGCCGAGGAGATCATCCCGGTTCGGCACCTGATCGGGACGGCATCCGGATGGGGCGGGCTGCCCGAATCGGAGGCCGTCTATGTCGGGGTCGACACTGCACTCCCGCCAGGCAGCTACACCATGACGATGAGGGATGCGCCGGTCGATGCGTTCTGGTCGATCTCCGTCTACAACGCCGAGGGATACTTCGAGCCCAACGCCGCCGGTCGCTACACGATCAACAGCATCACCGCGGAGAAGGCGCCCGACGGTTCCGTCACGGTCCGTTTCGTCGACGATCCCGACACCCGCACCCCGAATGCGATTCCTGTGCCTCCGGGGTGGAACCTTCTGGTGCGTCTCTACCGTCCGAAGGCCGCCTACTTCGACGGCAGCTGGACCGTCCCGCTGATCACCGCCGACTTGCCGCGCACGCCGTAGTTTCGCGGAGTCCGGTGTGAGTGAGTCTCGGCGTGCGAGTGAGTCTCGTCGTGACAGGGTGAGAGTCATGACCGAGTACGTCGAGGTGCAGACCGCCGCGGGGCGGGTTCGAGGGCGCTGGCGCCCGACGACGGGAGGGCGCGGGGCTCCGCGATCGGCCGCGTTCCTCGGCATCCCGTTCGCCGAGCCGCCGATCGGCGAACTCCGATTCCAGGCACCGGTGCCGAAGGCGCCGTGGGAGGGCGTGCGCGACGCACTCGAGTTCGGCGCGACCGCGCAGCGCGGTGACCCCGGTGTGACCTTGATCCCCGAGCCGAGCGTCGAGGGCGACTCGACGCTGAACGTCAACGTCTTCACGCCCGACCCCACGGCATCCGGGCTGCCCGTGCTCGTCTGGATCCATGGCGGCGGATACTTCGCCGGTTCGCCGGCGAGCCCCTGGTACGACGGCCGCAACTTCAACCGCGACGGCGTCGTCACCGTGTCGATCTCATACCGGCTCGGCTTCGACGGCTTCGGCTGGATCGAGGATGCTCCGTCGAACCGCGGCGTGCGCGATTGGCTGCTCGCGCTCGAATGGGTGCAGCGGAACATCGCCGCCTTCGGAGGAGACCCGGACCGCGTGACGATCGCCGGGCAGTCAGCCGGCGGCGGCGCGGTGCTGACGTTGCTCGGGATGGAGCAGGCGCAGCGCCTGTTCCGTGGCGTCTATGCGATCTCTGGGGCTCTCGGAGACGTATCGGCGTCCCGGGCCGAGAAACTCGGGCGGGCGCTCGCTGCCTCAGCGGGAGTGGCCCCGACCGTGGCCGGTCTGTCGACGGTGAGCGAGGACCGTCTGCTCGCGCTGCAGAAGAAGGCGACCCAGCTCGGTCCGTCGTCGATGACGACGATGATAGAGGAAGGACTGCCGCTGGGCCCCGTCGTCGACGGTGATCTGATCGTGAGGACGACACGAGAATCCCTGCGTGCCGGCGTCGGTGCTGACAAGCCGCTCGTGCTCGGCGCCACCGATGACGAGTTCACGATGGTGTTCGGCGGTGCCGCCGCGAAAGCGCTGCGATGGGTTCCGCGCACCGTGCTGCTCAACCGCCTCGGGCTGCCGAAGAACATCCGTGCCGAGTATCTCGCGGCGAACGCCGACATCGTGCGACTCGGAAAGCCGCGCCTCGCCGGCCGCGTCCTCACCGACCGGATGTTCCGGGTCGGCGTGCTGCGCGTCGCGGCCGACCGCGGCGAGGCGCCGACCTGGGTGTACCGGTTCGCGTGGCCCTCGGGGCGCTTCGGGTTCGCCGAGCACTGCCTCGATGTGCCGTTCTTCTTCGACTGCCTCGATGGCCCGTCGATGGAGCAGCTTGCGGGGTCGAACCCCCCACAGCCGCTGGCGGATGAAGTGCACGGCGCCGCCGTCACGTTCATCACCGCCGGCGATCCAGGGTGGGAAACGCACGAGGGGGATGCCGGAACCGTGCGGGTCTACGACCGGCAGACGCGCGATGTCGCCGATGCGTACGCGTCGGTGCGGGCGCTGCTCTGACCTGAGCGTCCGAGGAGGTGGCGCCAGATGCGGATCAGCCACCGGTGCCCTACCGAAAACGCTGATGCCGGAGTTTCGGCGGATTGCGTTTCAGCAGCGGGTGGGGGGACGTTTGACGACGAGTCGTGCGCCTGGAAGTACATGTCGCCGATCGCGCCGCAAACGATCGTTTATGACCGGATTGCTCAGTAGTCCGCAGTCACAATTCGACGTGCTCCGTCGAGCGCAATGGTGCCGCCATGTGGGACGATCCACTGCGGACGGGTGTGCCCGAACGGCACCCCAAGGCAGATCACCGCGTCGGGGTTGTATCTAACGATCTGCTCGATGATGGTGTCCCGTTGCGCCTCGCGCAGGCGTGTTCGCTCCGGCGCCGAGGGGACGGGTGAGTGCAGCTTGCTAACCGGAGGTCTAGCAACAAGCACACCGGCAACAACGCCGAGGACTCCGCGCTCGCCCAGGGCGCGTACCCAACGCTTGACCTCGGTCGCTGACGGCCCCTCCCCGCCGGTCTCCAGCAGAAGAATCGCCCCGTCGAAGTCAGAGACATCGGGCGCTCGACCGGCAAGAACAATCTGGTCGATGACCTCGATGCAACCGCCCCAGCTGCGACCAGACACGGCCTTCTCTGGTCCGGCCCACGTCCATGGCTCGGTGGCCTCACGCGCACCGAAATGCAACAGAGATCGTGGGTCTTCCCACGGCCACCCGAAATCCTCGGACTCGCCTGGATCGGTGAGCTCGAGAGTCCCGCCGTCGAGCAGGGCAGCCCGCAGCGACCGCACGTGGATGTCATCGAGATGAGGGCCGGGCCCAAGGTGCACCTGGGTAGACCCGCCGTAGAAGCTCGGCACACCGAGGTTCCAGAGCAGATTGTGCAGGTTCGTGTTGTCGCTGTAGCCCAGGAACGGCTTCGGATTCGCCGCTAGCAATCGGGCGTCGATATGCGGAATGACGGTCACCTGATCGTCGCCGCCGATCGTGGCCAGCACGGCGCGGATGCTCGGGTCTGCGAAAGCTTCGGTGACGTCGGCGGCACGGGCCTCCGCACTTGCGCCAAGTTGCCGGGTAGTTGGGTATTCGACCGGGATGAGTCCTGTCGCCTCGGTCAGCCGGCGCATCGCCTGCTCGTGCAGGGCGGGCGAGATCGCTGGAGCGGCGAATGCCGGCGATATCACTGCGACCCGATCACCTGGCTGAGCCTTCGGGCCAGCTCTGAACGACTTTGCCACCATCCCCTGATTAGACCAGAAGCCCGAGCCGATAGTGGGTTCCGGGCGGTCCGAACTCCCTGCCGAGAGCCCGTTCCGGCGAGCATTTGTGACGTCCTGTTCTGCATTCGCGGCATGGCCCAGCCGCAAGCGATCGTCTTCGGCAGCCCTCAGCTCGCGGCGCGGACCCGTCGGAGGACGTAGGCGGCGGACTCTTCCGCGGTGAGGTTCGAGGTGTCGATCCAGTGGCTGTTGTCGCTGAAGCTCTCGCGCATCTTCACGTCGAGCCGGTCGTAGCCGGTGAAGTCCCATCGATCGCCGATGTTGCGCGTCGCGTTGCGATCGCGACATACCTCGGCGCCCGGTGCGAGGACGACGAGATCCCACGTGCATGTGAGTGCGTCCGTCAGAGTTGCGAGCTCAGCACGCGACTCGAGCACGACGTCGAGAACTGTGGTGAAATGCGCCGCCGTCATGTTGTTCGCCAAAGCGGCCACATTGCGAAGCATCAGTTCGATTTGTCGCTCGGCTTCATCACGGGGACTGCCGAGAGCCCATACGCGTCCGGAGCGAACCATGGCGGATACTTCGTCTCCGCTGAGGCGCGCTGCTCGGGGAAGGCTCTTCGCGATGATCTCGGTGACGGTGGACTTACCGGCGCCGGGCATGCCGGTCACGATGATGCACTCGGGCTCCGCGATGTCCCGGACTTCAACCATTCCCCGAGTATGCCGCAGTCGCTATGGTGTCGTGGATGGCCACCGAGATCCCGTACCGCGAACTGCCCGTCGAGCTCGATGACGTGACGTACCTGTTCGGCCCGGACTCGGAGCGCCAGGCCGGCGTCATGCCGGGCGAGATCATCGAGTTCACGATCGACGACAGCGTCGTCTATCCCGGCACCACCCGTCAGTGCTGGATCCACGTGCCCGCAGCTTATGACGCGGAGAACGAGGCGGGGCTGATGGTGTTCAACGACGGCTGGTGGTACCTGGATCCCGACGGTGACGTTCGCGGAAGCATCGTGCTCGACAACCTCATTCACCGCGGCGAGATGCCGGTCACTGTGAGTGTGTTCGTCGATCCGGGTGTCTTCCCCGACGCGGACAACCCGAAGAATCGAAACGCGGAGTATGACGCCTTCGACGGCCGCTACGCGACGTTCCTGCTCACCGAAGTCCTACCGGTCGTCACCGCCCGATTCCCTGTCTCGACCGATCCCCGAATGCGGGGGATCTGTGGGGGAAGCTCAGGAGGAAACGCGGCTTTCACCGCGGCCTGGGAACGGCCAGACGCCTTCAGGCGCGTGATCGCGTACCTGTCGAGCTTCTCGCAGATGCCAGGCGGAAACCCGTACCCGCGGCTCCTGCCGTCCGAACCCCGCAGGCCACTGAAGATCTTCATGCAGGCGGCGCACCGTGACGACGGCTGGAACCAGCCGGAGATGAATTGGCTCGCCGAGAACCTCGAAGTCGCCGCCGCTCTGGCCAAAGCGGGCTACGACTTCCGATTGGTGCTCGGAGACGGCGGCCACAGCCCGAACCACGGCGGCGTCCTGCTGCCGGACGCACTCCGCTGGATCTGGCGAGATGCCACGCCAGATTCGAGATAGCCGGCGGCTGTCGGTCGTTATAGGCGGGAACAGCAGATGGGAGTGAGGTTCGCCGTCGACCGCGTTGCTTCCGCGACGAGCCGCTACGGGGCCCCGGCGCGAGAGGATGGTTCGGTGCCGATCTCCTCAGACCGCCCGGAATGCTTCCGCCTGCCGGCCGTCGACGCCGCGGCGATCCGCACGCGCCCGGACCAGCTGCACCTCGTGCCTCCGGACAGCGACACCGACGCCTCGGCGATCATCGACAGCCACCGGCGAGCGCGCGCCGCCCGCAGCAGGAGAGATGCTATCGGGTGTCTCGTCCCGATCGCCGGCGGTCTTCTGCTCGCGGCCGTGGCCGTCGCGGTGACCGCATCGCTCGGGCTGCCGTATCGAGACGCGGTCATCGTCGGCCCAGTGCTGTTCGTCCTGGGCGCGCTGGCGACCGCAGTCATCGCCTCGCGCGGGCGACCGGTCGCGTCCATCCTGAAGCCCTTGCCCTCGGTGCTGATCCATCCCCTCGTGGTGGCCGGGGCCCCGGCTGACCTGCCCGTCCGGGATATCGAGCTCGCGTCGCGGGTTCTCGACGAGCGGGACCGTGCCGAGGCCGACCTCCGGAAGGCTCTCACCGACGCTCAACTCACCGACGAGGAACGATATGTCTCCCCGGGCGACCGGTCGACCTGGTACTTCCGCCCGGAGGACCTGCCGGGCCTCAAGCGCACAGCAGATGACGCTGAGAGGCAGGCTCGTGCTGTCGCCGACCGACTCGGTATCGTCCTCGATGCGGACCGCGGCAGGGACTCATCACCGGAAGACTGACTGCGCCCGGTGGAGATGCCGACAGTGTCGGCGGTGGGCGCGCTTGGCTACCCTGACAGGAACCAGGAAGCCTGACCTCGACGGTCGGTGAGGGCACGAGAGGAGGAACACGATGGGCGTCGTATTCCCGGCGGGGTCAATCTCGGTCATGACTGCAGACGGTGACATCGTCATCCTGCGTATCTGCGATCTGTGCGGTGCGGCTGTCGTCGAAGCCGACGGCACCGATCTCGCGTTCCACAAGCGATGGCACCGGATGACCGGCTCGGGCAACTGGATCGACCCCGAGACCCGCCGTCACCACGGGCCCGCTAGCCCGTTCACTCCGGGCAGATCGATCTGACGCAGCCCCGACTGCACGAAGACCTCGTCTGCCTTGGTGGCGGATGCCGTTCCGGGCGTCATCTCCCAATCGACCTCGATGCGGAACACCTGTAAGTGATCGTGGCGAGCGCGAGGATGGCCACCCCGGCGTCGCCATCTTCACCCCGACCGACCGATATGTTGGCTATCTGAACTTGCTCGCCGACAGAAAAAGGTCCCACCTTATGCGCGTCACCCCTCGGGTCTGGATCGGCCTGGCGATCTACGTCGGCTACGTCGCGGTCATCTTCGTCGTGTCGAAACTGAGCGGGGTGGCGTACACCGAGATCGGCAAGTCCGCCGAGTTCACGTGGCGCGGAGCGGTGCTCGACCTCGCGGTCGGCGCGGTGCTGCTCGCCATCACCACCTGGATTCTGGGGTGGTGGAGGCCTGCGCTGTTCGAGCGCAAGCGGTCGCATCACAAGTGGCCGATCTTCGTGCCCGCGCTCATGCTCGTCGTCGCGGTGGTGAACCTGTTCAACACCGACTGGTCGAAGTTCGACGCGTCGTTCCTTCTGTCGCTGCTCGCCCTCGGGCTCGCCGTCGGATTCTGTGAAGAACTGATGTCACGAGGGCTCCTGCTGACGGCCCTTCGCTCACGTCTCTCGGAAGTGTGGGTGTGGCTGTTCACCTCTCTTCTCTTCGGCGGGATGCACATCATCAATGCCGCCCTCGGTGCCCCGCTCGCCCCCACCCTCGGCCAGGTCGTGCTCGCCGCGATGTCCGGCACCTGCTTCTACATCGTGCGGCGAGTCACGGGTTCCCTCATCTGGGCCATGGCGCTGCACGGTCTCTGGGACGTCTCGGTGTTCTCTGTCGGGTTCGCCCCGCTTGGCAGTGCCTGGGCGACTTTCTTCGGGCCAGTCATCGGCATCCTCGCCGTCGCCGTCGTCTACTGGGTGATCAAGGGCACAGATGAGAGGCCGGTCACTACTGCGACGGTGAAAGCGCCCGTGCGAACCTGAAGGAGAGAGACGCGGAGGCTCGTCAAGAGGACCGGGCGGAGACGTTGAATACTGGCTCGGCAACCGTTTCTGAGTTAGAGTGAATGCATCATGATCAGCCCGTTGCCGAAAGGCGCGGGCTGATTTTCTTTTGGGGGATGCATGGTCGAGTACGCCAAAGAGTGGTTGCCTTTGGAAGGTCAGGTCGAGCGGCTGAGGGAGCACGGCCTGCAGGTGCCGGACGACGATCGAGCCGCGAAGGTCCTGGGAGCGATCGGCTACTACCGTCTCACCGGCTACCTGTACCCGTTTCGGAAATCGGAGGGGTACGTCGACGACGAGGATCGTACCCACGTGCGGGTGCTCAGCGGCTTTCAGCCGGGCACGAGGCTTGACCATGCCGAAGAGATCATCGACTTCGATCGCCGGCTCCGGCTGCTCGTCCTAGACGGGGTCGAGCGAATAGAGGTGGCCGTGCGCATGCGCATCGGGTACGTGCTGGGAAGGGCGTCCGCCTATGCGTATGAGGACCCGACTCGATTCATCGAGACGTTCACCGCAAATGGCACTGACATCCGCTGCCCGAAGCCGAGCAAGCACGTGCAGTGGCTGCAACGCGTCAGCGCACGCCAAGCAAGCTCCGATGAGAAGTTCGTCGAGCACTTCCGAGAGAAATACGACGACAGGATGCCCATATGGGCGCTCACGGAGATCCTCGAGCTCGGTCACCTCTCGGTCCTTTACCGCGGTATGAATCAGGTCGACGCGGAAGATCTCGCGATCGCATTTGGGGTCCCGACGAAGAAGTTGATGGCCAGCTGGCTCGCCAGCCTCAACTACGTCCGGAATGTCGCGGCCCACCATGCACGGCTTTTCAATCGCAAGCTCCAGAATGCGCCGTCGAGGCCGAAGATTGGCCAGATCCCTCTACTCGACCACCTGCGCGCGTCGGAGCATGCCAAACAGGTCTACGGCACCTACAGCGCGTTGGCTGTGATCGCCTATCTTCTGCCGTCTATCGATCCGGACACCGGCTGGGTGTCGCGTGTCGCGACTCTGCTTAGAGACTTCCCGACGTCGGACGGGCTCACGGTTGAGTCTCTCGGTGCTCCCTCTGACTGGAGCGCGCTCGCACTCTGGCACGAGTGAGCCGAGATGACCCACCGCGATTTAGCGGCGATAGATCCGAGCACCATCGAGACCCCACGCCTCAGGCGATGTAGATCTTGCGAAGCGTCTCGGTGACCGTCCACACGGTGCGCTGGCCCTCGGACAAGCGCACGACCGACCCGGGGTCGACCTCGATCGCGGGCAGCGGCGGTTCGACGAACTCGATGCGGGCGTGACCTGCGAGCACGACGAAGACCTCGTCGGCCTCGGTGTCGGATGCCGTGCCCGGTGTCATCTCCCAGATGCCGACCTCGACCTCGCCGACGGTGGCCAGCGGGTGCGTGGCGGAGGTCGGCCGGCCGATGAGAACCTCGTCCGCCGGCAACGGCGAGTGCGCGAGCGGCAGCGCCGCGGCATCCACCCCGGTTCCCGGTGCGAGCTCGCTCACGAGTCGAATCCCATGCCGACCGCGTCGAGTGTCTTGAGGAACAGGTTGCGCTTGCCCTCGTTGTGGTCGGCCTGGTTCATCGCCGCGCGGACGAGGTTGACGCCGATCGAGGCGACGGGCTCTGGCGGGAAGGGGATCGGCTTCTCGCGCACCATCGCGAGCTCGGTGCGCTCGGTCGACTCACCCGAGAGCTTGTCGAGCATGACGTCGGCGGCGAAGCGCGCCGCGCCGACGCCGAGGCCGGTGAAGCCGGTCGCATACGCGACCCGACCCTTGCGGGCGGTGCCGAAGAACGCGCAGAACCGGCTCGATGAGTCGATCGCCCCCGCCCAGCGGTGAGTGAAGCGCAGCCCCTCGAGCTGCGGGAACGTCGTGAAGAAGTGCGAGGCGAGCCTGCGGTGGCTCTCGGCACGGTCCTCGTATTCGGGACGCACCTTGCCGCCGAAGTGGTAGACCGCGTCGTATCCGCCGAACAGGATGCGGTTGTCGGCCGTGAGCCGGTAGTAGTGGAACTGGTTGGCGCTGTCGGCCAGGCCCTGACGGTTCGACCATCCGACCGAGGCGAGCTGCTCGTCGGTCAGCGGCTCGGTCATCAGCACGTAGTCGTAGACGGGAACGGTCATCAGGCGGTTGCGCTTGAGCAGCGAGGGGAAGACGTTGGTGGCGAGTGCCACGGCATCCGCTCGCACCCGTCCGCCGTCGCGGGTCACGAGCGTGATCGCGCTCGACCCGTCGCCGATCACCTCGCGCACGAGCGAGTGCTCGTAGATCTCGACCCCGAGCTCGATCGCGACACGGGCCAGTTCGAGACCGAGCTTCGCGGGATGCACGAGCGCGCACGCGTCGCGTTCCCACGCTCCGGCGAGGAAAGTGTCGGAGTGCACCTCGGCCTGCACGGCGTCGCGGTCGAGGAAGCCTTCCTCCTCGCGCAGCCACTCCACCTGGTGCGGCTCGACGGCCACGGCCAGCTGGCCGGTGCGCTCGAAGTCGACATCCATGCCGTAGCGCTTCACGGTTCCCTCGATGCCGTCGAGGTTCTCGAGGCCGAGCTCTTCGAGGCGATCGATCTCGTCGGGCCAGCGGGTGACGCCGTTCTCATGCCCGTGCGTGAGGCTCGCCTCGCAGAACCCGCCGTTGCGGCCGGATGCCGCCCACGCGATGCGCGATGCCTCGAGCAGCACGACACGTCGCTGCGGGTCGCGCTCCTTGGCGCGCACGGCGGTCCAGAGTCCGGCGTAGCCGCCGCCGACGATCGCGAGGTCGGCCGTGATGCTCCCGGCCAGTGCGGGGTGCGAGACACGCTCGACGTCGTCGAGCCAGAACACGCTGAGAGCCGTGTCGCGCAGCGAGGCGTCGATCACGGCATCCGCGGGGCGGCGACGTTCGAAGACCGTGGTTCCCATGATCAGTCCCGTTCTCGGAGCCGCGCCTCAGCGCGTGCCCCAGTTGTAGAGGTCTTTGTAGAGACCGGCGTAGAGCAGACTTTCGGTGTGGGTGATGCCGGGGATCGTGCGGATGCGGGTGGCGATCAGGTCGAGCAGGTGGCTGTCGCTCTCGCACACGGCCTCGACGAGGATGTCGAAGGTGCCCAGCGTCACGACGACGTAGGCGAGCTCGGTGATCTTCGTCAGCTCCTCGGCGATGAGTCGGGGGTCGCCCGTCACCCGGATGCCGATCATCGACATGCGGTTGAAGCCGAGCTGCATCGGGTCGGTCACCGCGACGATCTGGATGATGCCTGCCTCGGTCATCCGCTGCACGCGCTGGCGCGCCGCCGCCTCGCTGAGCCCCACCTCTCGGCCGATCTCGGCGTAGGGCCGTCGCCCGTCCTCTTGCAGCAGCTCGACGATCCGCTTCGAGATGTCATCCAGCACGGGCTGCTTCGCTGTGGCGCTCATGTGTCGATATTGACAGCACCGCCGCCTTCTGGCAACTGATTCCATCGTTCAGGCCAGCAGGCTCTTCTGTATTCGCAGTCGGATCGCTAGCATGGCGACCATGGCCACAGAACTCCTTCAGAACTTCATCGGCGGGCAGTACGTTCCCGTGAACGGGCAGGGGCGGATGCCGCTCATCGATCCCGTCACCGAGGAGACGTATGGCGAGCTGCCGGTCTCGGACACCTCTGACGTCGATGCGGCGTACGCCGCGGCATCCGCTGCCTTCCCGCTCTGGCGCGACACGACCCCGGCCGACCGCCAGCTCGCGCTGTTCCGCATCGCCGACGAGATGCAGGCGCGGGCCGAGGAGTTCGCCGACCTCGAGTCGAAGGACACCGGCAAGCCCCGGGCCAGCCTCGTGACCGACGAGATCCTGCAGTCGATCGACCAGCTGCGGTTCTTCGCCGGTGCCGCCCGCAGCCTCGAGGGGCGGGCGGCGGGGGAGTACCTCGCCGGACACACCTCGTTCGTGCGCCGCGAGCCGATCGGCGTGATCGGTCAGGTGACCCCCTGGAACTACCCGCTCAACATGGCGGTGTGGAAGATCGCCCCCGCGCTCGCCGCAGGCAACACCGTCGTGCTGAAGCCCGCAGAGTCCACGCCGCTGACCACGCTGCTGCTCGCCGAGATCGTGGCGCTGCACACACCGGCCGGCACGCTCAACGTCGTGCTCGGCGACCGCGACACAGGGGTGGCGCTCGTCGAGCACCCGACCCCGCAGATGGTCGCGATCACCGGCTCCGTGCGTGCGGGCATGGCCGTCGCGCGCTCGGCGGCGAACGACGTCAAGCGGGTGCACCTCGAGCTCGGCGGCAAGGCGCCCGCGATCGTGTTCCCCGATGCGAACCTCGACAAGGCGGCGTCCGGCATCGTCGCCGGAGCATTCTTCAACGCCGGGCAGGACTGCACGGCCGCGACCCGCGTGCTCGTGCACTCGTCGGTGCACGACGAGTTCGTGGCGGCGCTGGTCGAGAAGGCGAAGACGGATGCTCGTACGGGCGGCCCCCACGAGGAGGGTGTGCTCTATGGCCCGCTCAGCAGCGCGGCCCAGCTCGCTCAGGTGCAGGGCTTCGTCGACCGTCTGCCCGCGCACGCGAAGATCGAGACCGGCGGCACGCGTCAGGGCGAGACGGGCTACTTCTTCGAGGCGACCATCGTCTCGGGCCTGCACCAGGACGACGAGGCGGTGCAGGGCGAGATCTTCGGCCCGGTGCTGACCGTGCAGTCGTTCGACACCGAGGAGCGCGCGCTCGAGATGGCGAACGACGTGCCCTACGCGCTCGCGTCATCAGTGTGGACCACCGACCACGCCAGAGCGATGCGCTTCTCGCGGGATCTCGACTTCGGGTGCGTGTGGATCAACACGCACATCCCGTTCGTCTCCGACATGCCGCACGGCGGGTTCAAGCACTCGGGCTACGGCAAGGACCTCTCGCAGTACGGCTTCGACGACTACACGCGCATCAAGCACGTGATGTCGGCGCTCGACTGAGGATCGGGGTTCTGATTCCTCGACACGTATGACGCGATGTGTCAAGCTGGGCGCACGTCGAATCCGGGGGGATCATCTTGGCACGACCACTCGCGGGGCCTCAGACCCTGCTTCGAACGCTCAACGGCCGCGCGATCCTCGAGACGCTCGCGCGCCGGGGCCCACTCACACGTGCGGAACTCGTCGCCGAGACAGGTCTGTCGCGCACGGCGGTGACGCAGGTGCTGCGAATGCTCGAGGCATCGTCGGCGGTGGCCGCGGCCGGGGTCGATCGTGACACGCGCGGACCCGCAGCGGGGCGCGTCGCACTGCATCCGCAGCTCGGGTTCGCCGCAGCCGTGCACGTCGACGCCCACGCCGCTCATGTCGCCCTGGTCGACCCCGCCGGGGCAGTGCGAGCAGAGACTCACGCCGCATTCCCGCCGCGCGGCGACCGGGTGCAGCACATCGCCTCGCTGGTCGACGCGTGTCGTCGCACGGTGAACGGGCCGCTGCTGCTCGCTGTCGTCGGCATCCCCGGCATCGTCACCGCCGACGGAGGCATCCGCGACGACCAGGGTCCCGACGGCGGCGCGTTCAAGAACGGGCTGGCCGCACGGCTCGGATGCCCGGTGCGCGTCGAGAACGATGTCAACCTCGCGGCTCTCGCCGAGCTCTCGGAGGGCACCGGCGCAGAGCTCAGCAGCTTCGCGCTGCTGCTCCTCGACGACGGTCTCGGAGCCGGGATCGTCATCGACGGGTCCCTGCACCGTGGATTCTCGGGTGTCGCCGGCGAGGTCATGTATCTGCCGCAGAGCCCGCTGCCGATCGGCGCTCCGGTGCTCGGCGACGCCGTCGTGCGCGATCTCGCACTCGCCCACGGACGTGACCCCGACGAGACGATCGACCAGCACCTCGACGCGGCGTGGGCCGGCGATGCGGCCGCGCTCGCCATGACCGCCGAGATGGGGCGCAGGCTCACCCTGATCGCCGGCAGCATCGCGCTCGTGCTCGACCCGGAGGCGTTCCTGCTCAGCGGCACGGCCGCGCACCCGGCGCTCGCCCGTGCAGCAGCCGAGTTCGCGGAAGAACTCGCACCGCAACTGCCGCTCACACTCGTGGTCTCGTCGTTCGGTCCGGAAGCGCCCCTGGTCGGCGCGGTCGGCGAGGCGGCATCCGCGCTTCGGGCATCGGTCTTCGCCCGGCTGCTCCCCGCCTCGGACAGGAGCCGAAGATGACCTCGGACCTCGCGGATCGCCTCGGCCTCGCACCCGGAGCCAGGGCCGTGATCATCAATGCGGACGACTTCGGCATGTGCCACGCGGCCAACACGGCGATCACCCAGCTGCTGGACGCAGGCCATGTCGACTCGACGACCCTGATGGTGCCGTGCGCCTGGGCGCCCGAGGCGATGGCATTCGCAGCCTCGCGCACCGACCTCGACGTCGGTGTGCACCTCGTGCTCACGAGCGAGTGGACCGACTACCGCTGGCGACCGCTCACGGGCACCGGCACGACTCTCGTCGACGAAGCGGGGTACTTTCCCACTGACGTCCTCGCGATCGAAGAGCTCGCGACGGTCGATGACGTCGCCGCCGAGATCGCCGCGCAGCTGCAGGCGGCGCTGGATGCCGGGGTCGACGTGACCCACCTCGACAACCACATGGGATCGGTCTACGGTCTGCTCACCGGGCGGGACTTCCTCGGTCCGGTCTTCGAGCTCGCCGCCCGCAACGGACTGCCTTTCCGGCTGCCGCGCAGCATGGAGGGCACAGACGACGACCCCGCGCTGCAGGCGAAGCTCGCGGAGGCATCGGCCGCAGCCGACGCCCTCGGGGTCGAGATCATCGATCGGCTGTGGAGCCACCCGTTCGAAGAGGTGCCCGGCGAATCCTATGAGCAGATCCGCGACGGCTTCATCGCGCTGCTGCGGGCTGTTCCGGCCGGGGTGACCGAGATCTACCTGCATCCGATGGTCGACGACGACGAGCTGCGGGCCGTCGTCGACTTCGCCGCCGCCAAGCGCGGACACGAGCTTCGCCTGCTCTCCGACCCCGCTGTGCTGCAGGCGTTCGCCGACGAAGGACTCGTGCGACTCGGCTGGCGCGACCTGCGCGATCTGCAGCGGAGCCGGCGCGCATGACCTCGATGGCGACGCGGCTGCGCGATCGTCGGCTCGACGGCGCTCCCACCAGAGCGCAGGCGCTCGCGTTCGGCGCATCCGGGTTTCCCACGCAGCTCATGGCGCAGACGTTCTCGGCCTTCGTCGTCTACTTCTACGTCACCCACCTCGGCGTCGCACCGGGGTGGGTCGCCGCGGCGATGATCGCGCACGGCATCCTGAACGCGGTGCTGAACCCCGTCGTGGGCGCGCTGTCCGACCGCATCCGCACACCGTGGGGCCGCCGCATTCCGTGGATCGGTCTCGGCATCGTGCCGCTCGTGGTCGCCTTCGCGCTGGTGTGGATGCCCCCGGAGCTGCCGACCGCCGGGCTGATCGTGTGGTTCCTCGTCGTCGTGGCGGTGTACGACATCGCGTTCGTGGTGGTGGTGCTGAACATCTCGGCGCTGTTCCCCGAGATCTTCCGCACGACCGACGAGCGGGCGCGGGGCAACGTGCCGCGCCAGATCTTCGCGATCCTCGGAATGGTGCTCGGCACCGCGGGCGCCCCTGCACTGTACGGGTCGATCGGCTGGCCGGGCATGGCGATCGTGCTCTCGACCGTCTGCCTCGTGCTGCTGGTGTGGTCGTTCTTCGGCGGCATGATCGAGCGCCGGGTGCCGGAGGCGGCATCCGAGGCTATGCGGTGGCGCGACCAGCTGAAGTACACGTTCGCGAATCGGGCGTTCGTCCCCTACGTGCTCGGCTCGCTGTTCATCCAGACATCGATCGCCGTGATCCTCGCCGCTCTGCCGTTCTACGTGAGGTATTCGCTGGGCGCCGCCGAGGGCGAGGCCAGCCTGCTGCTGGGTGCGATCTTCGTGACCGCCATCCCGTCGATCGTGCTGTGGAGCGCGGTCGTGCGCCGCACCTCACCTCGCGCGGCGCTGCTGTGGAGCGTCGCGGTGTTCGGCATCGCCATGCTCGGCTACCTGCTGCCGTCGACCGTGCCGGCCGCGGCTCTGGTCGGCGTCGCGGTGGGTGTCGGTGTCGGCGGCCTGCTGCAGCTGCTCGAGGTCGTGCTCGCACAGATCATCGACGAGGACGCCACCCGCACCGGTCATCGACGAGAGGGCGCCTACTTCGGCGTGAACGGCTTCGTGGTGCGCGGCTCGGTCGTGCTGCAGGCCGTCGTCGCAGCGGCCGTGCTGACGGCGTCCGGCTTCGATGCGTCGCTGGGCGATGCGCAGCCCGAGGCGGTCGATGGCGGCATCCGCGTGATGGTCGCCGTGGTTCCGCTCGTCTTCTCCGCTCTCGCGTGGCTGTGCTTCTGGCTCTACCCGATCCGCACCCGAGACCTCTGAGGCCGCTCCCGAGACCTCTGAGGCCGCACCCGAGACCTCTGACGTCAGGACGCGGCCCGACGCGCTTCCCACCCCGTCCGCACCATCTCGTCGACCGTGTACCGCATCTTCCAGTCGAGGTCGCGCGCGGCGAGCTCGCCGGTCGCGACGATGCGGTCGGGGTCGCCGGGGCGACGGGGGCCGATCTCGGGGGTGAAGTCGATGCCGGTGACGCGTGCGACGGCATCCATGATCTGCTTCACGCTGAGGCCGTCGCCCGAACCGAGGTTGTAGGCCGCTTCGATCGGCGCGCCGGTGGCGAGGCGCTGGGCTGCGGCGACGTGGGCCGCCGCGATGTCGCCGACGTGCACGTAGTCGCGCACGTTGGTGCCGTCTTCGGTGTCGTAGTCGTCACCGTTGATGCGCGGGGTCTCTCCCGCGAGGAGCTTCTCGAACACGATCGGGAACAGGTTGTGCGGGCTCACGTCGTAGACGGTCGGGTCTGCGGAGCCGACGACGTTGAAGTAGCGCAGCGACGTGTGTCGCAGCGGCTTGTCGGACTCGGCGGTCGCGATCGCCTGATCGCGCAGCAGCCATTCGCCGATCAGCTTCGACTCGCCGTAGGGGCTGGCCGGCTTCTTGGCGGTGTCTTCGACGACGAGCGCCACATCGGGGGTGCCGAACACGGCGGCCGACGACGAGAACACGATGTTGGCGACGCCCGCGGCCTCCATCGCCTCGAGGATCACGCGGGTGCCTTCGACGTTCTGCGCGTAGGTGTGCAGCGGACGCTGCACCGACACCCCGGCGTACTTGTATCCGGCGACGTGGATGACGCCCTCGGCGTGGTGGTCTCGGAGGGTCTTCTCGACGAGCTCGCGGTCGAGGATGCTGCCCTGCACGAAGGCCACGCCCTCGGGCACGAACGATGCGACGCCACTCGAGAGGTCGTCGAGGATGACGGGCGTCAGCCCCGCATCCGACAGTGCGCGAACGACGTGCGAGCCGATGTAGCCGGCGCCGCCGGTCACGATCCAGGACATTGTGCTCCTCAGGGTGGGGAAGTGTTCAGTATCTCAGGTCGCGATCAGCAGACCCTGACTCCGGTCAGGCGTCGCGGCGCGCTCCGGCCGACGGGGTGACGGTGAAGATCACGGGGGCCGTGAACCCGGATGCGGCGAACGCGGCGTTCACAACATCCGTCACCTGCTGCACGGCATCCTGCTCGATGAGCGCGATCGCGGCTCCGCCGAACCCGCCGCCGGTCATCCGAGCGCCGATAGCTCCGGCGGCGAGGGCGGCCTCGACCGCCGTGTCGAGCTCGGGCACCGAGATCTCGAAGTCGTCGCGCATCGAGGCATGAGAGGCCACGAGCAGGTCGCCGATGGATCGGGGGCCCTCTTCGCGCAGCACCTTCACAGTGTCGAGCACGCGCTGGTTCTCGGTGACCACGTGGCGCACTCGACGGAAGGTCACGTCGTCCATGAGCTCTTCGGCGCGGGCCAGGTCGTCGACCGAGACGTCGCGCAGGCTCGGCACGCCCATGATCGCGGCGCCGCGCTCGCAGGCGGCGCGGCGCTCGCCGTAGCCGCCGGTGGAGTGGGCGTGCTTGACGCGGGTGTCCATCACGAGGATCGCGAGGCCGGCCTCGGCGATGCCGACCTGCACGAGGTTCGCGTCGAGCGAGCGGCAGTCGAGGAAGATCGCCGCGTCGGGCTCGCCGAGCATCGAGGCCATCTGGTCCATGATGCCGGTCGGAGCGCCGACTGCCTCGTTCTCGGCTCGACGGCCGACGCGCGCGAGGGCGGTGCGGTCGAGTCCGGCGGCCCAGAGGTCGTTCAGGGCGGATGCCGTGGCGCTCTCGATCGCGGCGGACGACGAGAGTCCTGCGCCGACTGGGACGTCGGAGGTGATCGCGATGTCGAGGCCGCGGCCGTCCGCACCCGCCTGACGGAGCGCCCAGGCGACGCCGAGCGGGTATGCGGCCCATTCGGGCACACCGGGGGCGGTGCCGGACGGGGTGGGGAACAAGTCGTCGAGCTCGACGAGGGAGACCTCGACCGGTGCATCGGCGAAGGTCGATGCGACGCGCACTCGGCCGAGGCCGTCGTCGCGGATCCCGACGGCCGCGTAGGTGCGGTGCGGGATCGCGAACGGCAGCACGAAGCCGTCGTTGTAGTCGGTGTGCTCGCCGATCAGGTTCACTCGTCCCGGCGCCGACCAGACACCGTCGGGGGCGCGGCCGGTGAGGTCGGTGAAGAGCGCCGTCGCGGCCTCGATGGTGGTGGTCATGCGGATGCCTCGTCTGCGGTGTCTGCGGTGTCTGCGGATGCGTGGGTGGCGTCTGCCTTCGCGATGGCCTCGCGGATGCGGGCGGCGCCCTGTTCGGGGGTGACCTCGGCGGCCCAGGCCCACATCGCGGCCTCGGAGCCGGCGAGGAACTTGAGCTTGTCGGCGGCCCGGCGGGGGCTGGTCAGCTGCAGATGCAGCCGCACGCTGTCGCGACCGACGTTCACGGGAGCCTGGTGCCAGGCGGCGATGTACGGGGTCGGGGTGTCGTAGAGCGCGTCGACGCCACGGAGCAGGCGCAGGTAGAGGGGAGCGAGCTCGTCGCGCTCGGCATCCGTCGTCTCGGCGAAATCGGGAACGTGGCGGTGCGGCATCAGGTGCACCTCGAGAGGCCAGCGGGCGGCGAAGGGCACGAAGGCCGTCCAGTGCTCTCCGCGGAACACGACGCGCTCGGACGCCTGCTCGGACTCGAGGATGTGCTGGAACAGGTCGGGAGCGGTGCGGTCGATCGAGTCGAGCAGCCGCGTGGTGCGCGGCGTCACGTAGGGGTACGCGTAGATCTGGCCGTGGGGGTGGGGGAGCGTGACCCCGATGGCCTCGCCGCGGTTCTCGAACGGGAAGATCTGCTGGATTCCCGGGAGCTGGGAGAGCGCTGCGGTGCGGTCGGCCCAGGCCTCGATCACGGTGCGGGCGCGTGTGACCGACTGCGTGCCGAACGATCCGGTGTGCTCGGGGCTGAAACAGACGACCTCGCAGCGACCGACCGACGTGCGGGTGCGGCCGAGGCCCAGAGCGCTGAGGTCGTCGAGTCCGCGCGGAGGGTTGCTCGCTGCGGGGGCGGTGCCGGTGGCCTCGGCCAGGGCAGGGCCGAACGCGGGCGAGCGGTTCTCGAACACGGCGACGTCGTAGAGCGACGGCACCTCAGACGGGTTGGTCGGCGACTGTGGAGCGAGCGGGTCGGCGTCGGGGCTCGGCATCATCACGCGGTTCTGCCGGTTCGCGGCGACGGTGATCCAGTCGCCCGTCAGCACGTCGAGGCGCATCGTGGCGGTCTCGCCGCGGGCATCGAGGGTGCGTGCGTCGACCGCGCGCTCGGCACCGAGCGTCGTGTCGGGGTCGTCGAAGTAGATCAGCTCGCGGCCGTCGGCGAGCGTGGTGGCCCGTTTGATGATTCCGGCTGAGAGAGTCTCGGTTCGCAACTCAGGAGATTCGTGCGTGTTCACGTAAACATGGTACGCACATCGTCGTGGTAACGTCAACATTCTGAGAGTTGTGGACGGACTTCGACGGAGACGGACCGAGTGATGGGTGGAGGATGCCGATGAGCGACGACCTCGCGCTCCGCGGCGACCGGCCGCGCCGGAATCGCCCCGCATCGGGTCGAGTGTCGATGGCGATGGTCGCCTCTCGCGCCGGCGTCTCGGGTCAGACCGTCTCACGCGTCGTCAACGACAGCCCCCGCGTCGACCCCGCCACCCGTGAACGTGTCGAGACGGCGATGGCCGAGCTCGGTTATCGCCCGCATCGCGCCGCGCGGGCGCTGCGCACCGGCCGCTCGCAGACCATCGGGCTCGTCGTCACCACTCTCGCGACGGTCGGCAACTCGCGGATGCTGCAGGCCACCGCCGAGGCAGCGGCGGAACGCGGCTATGCGCTCACCCTCGTGACGGCGGGCGACAGCGTCGCCGACGCCTTCGAGCGGCTCGCCGAGCAGGAGGTCGACGGGGCGATCGTGCTGAACGAGGCGTCCGCTCTCGTTCCCGAAGCCCAACGCCCGCCCGGTCTGCGACTGGTCGTGGTCGATGCGCCGGCGTCAGCCGAGCTCGCCGTCGTGCACAGCGACCACGTCGGGGGCGCCGCCGCGGCGACCGCCCACCTGTTGAGCCTCGGTCACGAGACCGTGCACCATCTCGCCGGGCCTTCCGGGTCGTTCGCCGCGGCGGAACGCGAGCGCGGGTGGAGGCAGGCTCTCGCGGACGCGGGCATCGAGCCGGCGCCCGTCGTCCGCGGCGACTGGACGGCCGAGGCCGGTTTCGTCGCCGGGGAGGCGCTGCGCGCAGCATCCGCCGTCTTCTGCGCCAACGACCAGATGGCGCTCGGGCTGCTGCGGGCCTTCGCCGAGGCGGGGCGGCGGGTTCCCGAAGACGTCGGCGTCGTCGGGTTCGACGACGTGCCGGATGCCGCGAACTACCGGCCTCCGCTGACGACGATCCGCCAGGACTTCACGGCTCTCGCGCAGCGCGCCGTGGGTCTGCTCGTCGCCGAGATCGAGGGCACGCCGGGCGCCGCGGCATCCGCTGTCGTCCCGACTCTTCTGATCGACCGCGCCAGCACCCGCTGAGGCGCTCGGTTCTTCACGCGGGCAGCCGCCCGTCTCGCCCTGCGGGGTCAGAAGCGCGCCCGGCGCACGGTGTGGGGCCAAAAACGCATCTGGCGCACGGTGCGGGGTCGAAAAAGCACCGGAACAGGCCGGTTCGGATGCGGAATTGACCTCTGCACCCGGCCCCGCCCAGCGAGACCCGTCGCAGAACTAAGGGAGAGCGTTTTCCCCACTGCTTGCACATAAGCCTCGGGCGTGGCATGCTGACGGAAAGCGCTTACCCGCGCCGGATCGCACACAGGGGTTTCCCCGCAGAGGATGCGGGATCTGAAAGAAGAGAACGGACCAGCAATGTCGCAGACGACAACCCGCCAGATCGGGATCATCATGAACGGCGTCTCGGGGCGCATGGGCTACCGGCAGCACCTCGTGCGGTCGATCCTCGCGATCCGCGAAGAGGGCGGCATCGAGCTGCCCGACGGATCCCGCATCACGGTGAAGCCGCTGCTCGTCGGCCGCAATGAGGCCAAGCTCGCCGAGCTCGCCGCCAAGCACGGCATCGAGGACTACACGACCGACCTCGACGCGGCCCTCGCCGACCCGAAGTGGGAGATCTACGCCGACTTCCTCGTGACCAAGGCCCGTGCCTCCGCTCTTCGCAAGGCGATCGCGGCAGGCAAGGCCATCTACACCGAGAAGCCCACCGCCGAGTCGCTGGACGAGGCTCTCGAGCTCGCGCGTCTCGCCGATGAGGCGGGCGTCAAGACCGGCGTCGTGCACGACAAGCTCTACCTGCCCGGCCTGCAGAAGCTCAAGCGCCTGATCGACTCGGGCTTCTTCGGCCGCATCCTGTCGGTGCGAGGCGAGTTCGGCTACTGGGTGTTCGAGGGCGATTGGCAGCCCGCGCAGCGCCCCAGCTGGAACTACCGCACCGAAGACGGCGGCGGCATCATCGTCGACATGTTCCCGCACTGGAACTACGTGCTCGAGAACCTGTTCGGCGAGGTCAAGAGCGTCTACGCGCAGGCCGCCGTGCACATCGCCGACCGCTGGGACGAGAACGGCGAGCACTACACCGCCACCGCCGAAGACGCGGCATACGGCATCTTCGAGATCGAGGGCGGCATCATCGCCGAGATCAACTCGAGCTGGACGGTGCGCGTGAACCGCGACGAGCTCGTCGAGTTCCAGGTCGACGGCACCCACGGATCCGCCGTGGTCGGACTCTTCGGCGCGAAGATCCAGCCGCGCAACGCGACGCCGAAGCCGGTGTGGAACCCCGACCTCGAAGACAGTCATGACTACGACGCCGACTGGCAGCAGGTGCCCACGAACGACATCTTCCTCAACGGCTTCCGTCAGCAGTGGGAGGAGTACCTGGTCTCGTTCGTCGAGGGCACGAAGTACCCCTTCGACCTGCTTTCGGGTGCTCGCGGCGTGCAGTTCGCCGAGGCCGGTCTGACCTCCAGCGCCGAGGGCCGCAAGGTCGCGCTCGAGCCGCTGACGCTGGGCTGAGCATGAGCACTCTCCGACTTCTCGACACCGCGGGCGCGGTGACGGATGCCGAGCTGCGCGAGGGCGGCGGGTACTCGCGACCGTCCTCGCCGCTGCAGAGCCGCGTCGCTTACGCCGCAGCCCACGTCGTGCCCAAGGTGCACGCCGACAACACCCCCGGCCAGCCCGCCGACATCGATTGGGATTCGACGCTCGCGTTCCGCCGCAACGTGTATTCGTGGGGACTCGGCGTCGCCGATGCCATGGACACCGCGCAGCGCAACATGGGCCTGGATGCCGCGGCGACGCGCGAGCTCATCGCACGCAGCGCCGAGGTCGCCCGCGAGGAGGGTGGCTCCGTCGTGGTCGGCGTCAACACCGATCACGTCGCCGAGTCGCACATCACGCTCGACCAGGTGATCGATGCCTACAAGGAGCAGCTGCACTTCACCGAGGAGCAGGGCGCGGGCCCCGTGCTCATGGCCTCGCGCCACCTGGCCCGCGTCGCGGAGAGCTCCGACGACTACCGTCGCGTCTACCGCGAAGTGCTGTCGTCGGCCACGGTTCCGGTCGTGCTGCACTGGCTCGGCACGGCCTTCGATCCCGAGCTCGCCGGCTACTTCGGCGCGGACGAATGGCAGACGGCATCCGCTGTGCTGCTCGACATCATCGGGGAGCAGCCCGACAAGGTCGCGGGCGTGAAGATGAGCCTGCTGAACGCCGAGTCCGAGATCTCGGTTCGTGAGCAGCTTCCGCAGGGCGTGCGCATGTTCACGGGCGACGACTTCAACTACGTCGGCCTCATCGGCGGCGACACCGTGGGGCAGGGCGACGGGCATTCCGATGCGCTGCTCGGCGCGTTCGCGGCGATCACCCCGGTGGCGTCCGCAGCGATCCAGGCGCTGGATGCCGGAGCCCCTGCCCGCTACCTCGAGATCCTCGGACCGACCGAAGAACTGAGCCGCCAGGTATTCGCCGCTCCGACGTTCTATTACAAGGCCGGAGTCGCCTTCCTCTCTTGGCTCAACGGGCATCAGCCCGCGTTCCAGATGGTCGGCGGTCTGCACTCGGCGCGGAGCCTTCCGCACCTCAGCCGCATCGTCGAGCTGGCCAACGCGTCGCTCGCATTGGAGAAGCCCGAACTCGCGCGCGAGCGCTGGCACGGGATGCTGCGCCTGAACGGGGTGGATGCATGATCGTCGATCCCCGCCTGTCGATCAATCAGGCGACCATCAAGCACGCCGACCTCGCGACAGCGCTGCGGGTGACGGCGGATGCCGGCATCCAGGCGATCGGTCTGTGGCGCGAGCCCGTGAACGAGGTCGGGCTCGACGTCGCCGCCCGCATGCTCGAGGACTCGGGGCTGCGATTCACGACGCACTGCCGCGGCGGGTTCTTCACCCTTCCCGAGGGGCCGGAGCGCGTCGCGGCACTCGACGACAACCGCCGCGCGATCGAAGAGACCGCGACGCTCGCCGCCGTGGGTGCAGACGGGTCGACCGCGGTCCTCGTGCTCGTGGCCGGCGGCATCCCCGCCGGCTCTCGCGATCTGATCGGCGCGCGCGAACGAGTGCGCGACGCGATCGGCGTGCTCGCCTCCGACGCGAAGGCGGCGGGCGTGACGCTGGCGATCGAGCCGCTGCATCCGATGTACGCCTCCGACCGCGCTGTCGTCTCGACGCTCGGCCAGGCGCTCGACATCGCCGCCGACTTCGACGCCGATGTCGTGGGCGCAGCAGTCGACACGTTCCACATCTGGTGGGATCCGCAGGTGCTCGAGCAGATCGCGCGCGCCGGTCGAGAGGGCCGCATCGCGACCTATCAGGTGTGCGACTGGAAGACCCCGCTCGCCGCCGACGTGCTGCTGTCGCGGCACTACACAGGCGACGGCGTGATCGACTTCGGTGCGCTCACCCGCGCCGTGATCGAGACGGGATACGACCGCGATATCGAGGTCGAGATCTTCAATGCCGACATCTGGGCGGATGCTCCCGAGAACGTCGTGCGGCGCACGGCCGAGACCTTCGGTGCCACGGTCTCGCCGCACCTGCGCTGACGTCGAGGACTCGATCGCCGAAGGCGGGTCGCTTGAGTGCGACAGGCGAGCCACGTGCAGGACCAGGGCACGGATGCCGGGCCGGAACACGGCTTCTCGTCCTGCATCCGTGCCTTGATCCTGCAGGCGGCAGAGGGCTCCTCGGACGGCGGCCCGGATCGGAATCGGTCGGCGTGCCACCTGCAGGACCAGGGCACGGATGCCGGAACACGATTCCGATCCTGCATCCGTGCCTCGATCCTGCAGGCGGCGCAGAGCGCTGACACAACGAGAGCCGCCGGGCGCAACCCCCGAGACACCCACGCAGACCGTTGAGAGGATGAACCCATGACAACGATCCGGCCAGGACTCTGCTCGGTGACCTTCGCGTCGCTGAGCGTCGAACGCGTCGTCGAGCTCGCAGCCGAGGCGCGACTCGAGGTCATCGAGTGGGGCGCCGACGAGCATGTGCCGGCCGGGGACGTCGAGCAGGCGGTGAGGGCGGCGAGGCTGACGACGGACGCCGGGCTGGTGTGCTGCTCGTACGGCTCGTACTTCCGCGCCGGTGCCGACGAGGCGGTCACTCCGGTGCTCGACACCGCCGAGGCTCTCGGCGTCGACCGCGTGCGCGTCTGGGCGGGGTCGATCGGATCCGACGAAGCCGCACCGCAGGACTGGGCGGCGACGATCGCCCGACTGCAGGATGCGGTCGACGAGGCGAGCGCGCGGGGCATGTCCCTTGCGCTCGAGTTCCATTCGGGCACGCTCGCCGACACCGCGCCGACGACACTCCGGGTGCTCGAGGAGGTCGCGAGGCCGACGCTCAGCACCTACTGGCAGCCCACTGTCGGTGCCGCGGTCGACGCGGTGCTCGATGAGTATCGCGCGATCGCAGACCATGTGAGCGCCGCGCACGTGTTCTCGTGGTGGCCCGACCACGACCGGCTGCCGCTGCGGGCACGTGATGCCCTCTGGACCCGGTTCTTCGGAGAGGCGCAGTCTGCGCCCACGCCCCCGAGAGACGCACTACTCGAATTCGTGCCCGGTGATGATTCGACGATGCTGCGTGGCGAGGCCGCGACGCTCCGCTCGTACCTCTCGCTCTGAGGCCGGCATGCACGTCAGCACTCGGGATGCCGCCGCCCACCGTTCCTCGGCGCCGCCCGCATCGCACAGTATGCTCGGGGCATGAGTCAGCAGGAAAGCCCTTCCCGGGCGCGTCAGCCGCGGCACTCCCGAGGCGCAGCCCCGACCCTGCACGACGTGGCCCGAGAGGCCGGGGTCTCCCTCGCCACGGCATCCCGCGTTCTGAACGGATCCGAGCGCAAGGTCGCCGAGTCCTTCCGTGAGCGCGTCGAGCAGGCGGCGGCCGAGCTGGGCTACACGGCGAACGCGTCTGCTCAGGCCACCGCCCGCGGCAGCTCACCCGTGATCGCGCTGCTCGTCGCCGACATCGCCGACCCCTACTTCGGACTCATCGCCGCGGGCGTCGCTCGCGGAGCCGACGAGCACGGTCTCGTCGTCACGATCGCGATCACCGAGCGCGACCCGGCCCGCGAGGCGCGCATCGTGCGCGCGCTGCGCGGACAGCGACCCCAGGGCCTGATCCTCGCCGCCTCACGCACGAACGAGCCGACCGACTCCGACACCTCGCGCGAGCTCGCGGAGTACGCCCGGTTCGGCGGGCAGGTGGTCACCTTCGGGGCCGGCAGTGCAGAGAACCGCCACGTCGAGATCGACAACCGCGCCGGTGCGGAGGCGCTGGGCCGCCGCATGGCGTCGCTCGGCTACCGCTCGGCCATCGCGATCGGTGCGGCGGAGGGAGTCCTGACCTCAGACGAGCGTCTCGCCGGATTCCGCGCCGGCTTCGAATCAGGCGGCGGCACGATCGATCGGCTGATCCGAGGCGACTTCCGCCGCGAATCCGGTGTGCAGGCGATGTCGGCGGTGCTCGCCGACGGCGTCGAGCCGGGCACTCTCGTGTTCGGCATGAGCGATGTCGTCGCGATCGGTGCGATGTCGGCGATCCGCGACGCGGGTCGTGAGATCGGCTCCGACATCGCCGTCTGCGGTTTCGACGATGTGCCGTCGTCGAGCGATGTCACGCCGGCGCTCACGACCGTGCGGGTGCCGCTGAGCGAGGTCGGCTACCAGGCCTTCCGAGCGACGGTCGACGCCGACTGGCAGCAGGCGGCGCTGCCGCTCGAGGTCATCGTGCGGTCGAGCACCCCCGGTATCGCCTGATGACCCGCGTCGTGCTGGCGCCGGACAGCTTCAAGGGCACGATCACCGCGGCGGATGCGGCAGCATCCCTCGCTGAGGGCTGGGCGTCGGTCGATCCTTCCGCGACGTTCGTGCACCGACCGATGGCAGACGGCGGCGAGGGCACGGTCGCCGCATTCGCCGCGGCCGTGCCGGGGGCGCGACGCATGCCGGTCGTCGTCGACGGGCCCGCTGGCGTGCCGCTGGAGACCAGCTGGCTGCTGCTGCCCGCATCCGCCGGGTCTCCTGGCGGCACCGGCGTCATCGACCTCGCCTCGACCTCGGGCATCGAACTTCTCGACGACCTGCGCCCGTGGGACGCCGACACCACCGGCTTCGGTCAGGCGATCGCCGCGGCCCTCGACCACGGCGTCACACGACTGGTGGTCGGCATCGGATCGAGTGCGTCGACAGACGGCGGCACCGGGATGCTCTCCGCACTCGGTGCACGATTCCTCGACGTCTCCGGTGAGTCCGTCGTCCGCGGTGCGCGCGGTCTCGCCGACATCGCATCCGTCGATCTGAGCGCCCTGCGCACCGCGCCTCAGGTGCGCGTGCTCACCGACGTCACCAACCCGCTCGTCGGCCCTCGGGGTGCCGCCGCCGTGTTCGGGCCGCAGAAGGGGCTCGACGCCTCCGAGTTCTCAGACGTGGATGCCGGGCTCGCCCGACTCGCCGACCTGCTCGGCCTTGATGCCGCTCTGCCCGGCACCGGAGCCGCCGGCGGCACGGGTGGTGCGCTCGTCGTCTGGGGAGCGGCACTCGCTCCCGGAGCCGCCGAAGTGGCGGAGCTCATCGGACTCGCGGACGCGATCTCCGACGCCGACATCGTCATCACGGGCGAGGGTTCGTACGACGGTCAGTCCGGCGACGGCAAGGTGCCTTCGTTCATCGCCGGCCTCGCGGCATCGGCCGGGGCCGTTGCACTGCTCGCGGCCGGGCGCATCACCGCCGACTCCGATGTGTCGCTGTTCGCGGCATCCGCGTCTCTCACCGACATCGCCGGATCGCCGGATGCCGCTCTCGCGGAGCCTGCGCGCTGGTTGCGCGAGGCCGGCGCGCTGCTCGCCAGTTCGGTCTGACCGGCCGCTGCTGCCGCCTCTGCTCTTCGGGCTGCCCCGCGCAGCATCCGATCGCGCTCGTCTGCGGTGGTCGAAAACGCATCCCAGGCGGCCGTTTCCGGTGGTTCTTCGACCACGCACGTCCGTGCAACCCCCGGTGGCGCGCAGTCACGGTCTGCGGCGGTCGAAAACGCATCCCAGGCGGCCGATTCCGGTGGTTCTTCGACCACGCACGTCTGTGCAACCCGCAATGGCGCGCAGTCACCGTCTGCAGTGGTCGAAAACACATCCCAGGCGGCCGTTTCCGGTGGTTCTTCGACCACGCACGTCTGTGCAACCCGGGATGGCGCGCAGCCACGGTCTGCGGTGGTCGAAAGCGCATCCGAAATCGCTGCGTCGGGTGTGTTCTCGACCTCGCACCGGCGTTGGGTGGCTGTTTCGACCCGGCCTGCGCATGGCGTCCGCCAGGCGGGGGCGCTTTCGCATCGCGGAGCCCAGGCGCTTCCGATCCCGGATTCTCTCGACCCCGGCATGCGCGACCCCGGCATGCGCGACCCCGGCATGCGCGACCCCGGCATGCTCGACCCCGGATGCACTTCTGCCCCCGCACGGGCGGCGTGCGGGGGCAGAAGACGGACGGAAGCGGTACGCCGGGTCAGCCGCCGAGGGCGGCCGACACCACGGCGCGGGCCTCGGCCTGCACCTCGGCGAGGTGCTCGGGGCCGCGCAGGCTCTCGGCGTACAGCTTGTAGACGTCTTCGGTGCCGGACGGGCGCGCGGCGAACCATGCGTGCTCGGTCTGCACCTTGAGACCGCCGATCGCGGCGCCGTTGCCCGGTGCGTGCGACAGCTTGGAAGTGATCTCCTCGCCCGCCAGGGTCGTCGCCGAGACGGCATCCGGCGCCAGCTTGCCGAGCGTCGCCTTCTGCGCCGGCGTCGCCGGGGCGTCGACCCGCTGATAGGCCGACGAACCGAAGGCCTGCTCCAGCTCGGCGTACCGCTCCGACGGGGTCTTGCCCGTCACGGCGATGATCTCGGCCGCCAGCAGGCACAGCAGGATGCCGTCCTTGTCGGTCGACCACACCGTGCCGTCCTTGCGGAGGAACGATGCTCCGGCCGACTCCTCGCCGCCGAAGGCCACGGATCCGTCCAGCAGCCCGGGCACGAACCACTTGAAGCCGACGGGCACCTCGAGCAGGCGGCGTCCGAGCGACTCGGCGACGCGGTCGATGATCATCGACGACACGAGGGTCTTGCCGATCGCGGCGTCGCGCGGCCACTCGGCGCGGTGCGAGAACAGGTAGTCGATCGCGACCGCGAGGTAGTGGTTGGGGTTCATCAGCCCGGCGTCGGGGGTGACGATGCCGTGGCGGTCGGCATCCGCATCGTTGCCGGTGAGCACGTCGTAGTCGGCCTTCTTGGCGACCAGCGAGGCCATCGCCGACGGGGATGACGGATCCATGCGGATCTTCTCGTCCCAGTCGAGCGTCATGAAGCGCCAGGTCGGGTCGACCTCGGGGTTCACGACGGTCAGGTCGAGGTCGTAGACCTCCTTGATGAGCGCCCAGTACTCGACGGAGGCTCCGCCGAGGGGGTCGGCTCCGATGCGCACCCCGGCGGCGCGGATCGCGTCGATGTCGATGATGGTCGCCAGATCGCGCACATAGGCGTCGCGGAAGTCGTATCCGGGAAGCGCGTCCCAGTCGATATCGGCGAAGCGCTCGCGCTTGACGTCGACCAGACCGCCGGCGATCAGCTCGTTGGCGCGGTCGGCGATCCAGCCGGTCGCGTCGGTGTCTGCCGGTCCGCCGTGCGGCGGGTTGTACTTGAACCCGCCGTCCCTCGGCGGGTTGTGCGACGGGGTGACGACGATGCCGTCGGCGCGGCCGGCGGCATCCGGCGCGAGGTCGCGGTTGAAGGTGAGGATCGCGTGGCTGAGCGCCGGGGTCGGCACCCACGCGTCGCGGGAGTCGACTCGGACGTCGACGCCGTTCGCGACCAGCACCTCGATGGCGCTGCGCTCGGCCGGCAGCGACAGGGCGTGCGTGTCACGACCGAGGAACAGCGGGCCGGTGATGCCCTGCGCCGCGCGGTAGTCGACGATCGCCTGGGTGGTGGCCAGGATGTGGTTCTCGTTGAAGCTCTTGGTGAGCGACGACCCGCGATGACCGCTCGTCCCGAACGCGACCCGCTCGGCGGCGACGCCGGGGTCGGGGACGCGATCGTAGTACGCGGCGATCAGCTCGTCGACATCGATCAGATCGGATTCTTCGGCTGGTAGGCCGGCACGGCTCGTCATGCAGACAGTCTGCCCCCATCTCGGCATCCGCGCATCTTCTGGGCCCCTACCCGTGCCCTAAGGTGAAACGCGTGACTGAACGCCGCACCTACAGCTATCTCGGCCCCGCCGGAACATTCACCGAAGCGGCGCTCGAGCAGGTCGCCGAAGCGCGAGGCCAGGACTGGCGTGCCGTGCACAACGTCGGCGAGGCGCTCGCCGACGTGCTCGAGGGTCGTAGCGATGCCGCCATGATCGCGATCGAGAACTCGATCGAGGGCGGCGTCTCGACCACGCAGGATGCTCTGGCGACGCTGCCCGGCCTGCGGATCGTCGGCGAGTACCTGGTGCCGGTGAACTTCGTGCTCGTGGCTCCGCGCGGCACCACGCTCGCCGATGTGCAGGTGATCGCCGCGCACCCCGTCGCCTATGCGCAGTGCCATGGCTGGCTCGGCGAGCACCTTCCGACGCACTCGCACGTCCCGGCGGCGAGCAACGTGGCGTCGGCGATCGGCATGCTCGACGGCGGTCTTCCCGCGCAGGCGGCCATCGCCGCTCCGGGCGTCGTGAAGCACCTCGACGTCGACGTGCTGGCCGAGGACATCGGTGACAACGCCCAGGCCGTCACCCGCTTCGTGCTCGTCACCCGCACCACCACGGCACCGGCTCCCACCGGCGCCGACAAGACCTCGCTGATCGTCGAACTGCCGAACGACCACCCGGGTTCGCTCCTCGAGATGCTCGAGCAGTTCTCGACCCGTGGCATCAACCTCTCGCTGATCCAGTCGCGTCCGATCGGCGACGAGCTCGGCCGCTACCGGTTCGTGATCGACGCCGACGGCCACATCGAGCACGAGCGCATGGCCGATGCTCTGCTCGGCATCCGTCGTTTCAGCCCCCGCGTGGTGTTCCTCGGGTCCTACCCGCGGGCCGACCGGCAGATCGTGCAGTACCCCGAGCGCTACTCCGACGACATCTTCGTCGAGGCACGCGACTGGCTGCGCGGCATCCTCTCGGGCGAACCCGAGGACTGAGACCGACCCCGGGTCAGACCGCGCTGAGCTGCACGAGCGCCCGCTTGAACTCGGGCATCGCCGAGTGCGGATCGACCCGGTCGTCGGTGAGCAGATTCGCGCTCTCGCCGTCGGGGTAGTGGAACGGCAGGAACACCGTGTCGGGTCTGATGTCGTGCGTCAGCTCGGCCCGCGCCTGCACCGTGCCGCGGGAGTTCGAGAGGCGGATGCCGTCGCCCTCGCCGATCCCGTGGCGACGCGCCGTGGCGGGGTGCAGCTGGGCGACGAGGGAAGGCCGCTTCTCGGTCAGCTCGGAGACGCGGCGGGTCTGCGTACCGCTCTGATACTGCTCGAGCAGTCGCCCGGTGATCAGTGTGAGCCGGTCGGCGCTCGGCGTCTGCTGCGCCCGCGCCCGCACCGCCACGAGCTTTGCGCGCCCGTCGGCGTGCGCGAACCGGTCGGCGAACAGACGGGGCGTGCCGAGGCTGCCGATCGGGAACGGCCAGTGCGCCTCGATGCCCAGGTCGAGCAGGGCGTGACTGAGCCCCGAGTAGTCGGCGCGGCCGCCGGCCGATGCGCGGGCGAGCTCGTCGAACACCTCTGAGGGGTCGAGGCTCCAGACGCCGGGGGCGTCGAGGCGGCGGGCGAGCTCGGCCATGATCCACAGCTCGCTGCGGGCTCCCGCGGGGGCGTCGACGGCCCGTCGGCGACGCAGCACCCGGCCCTCGAGGTTGGTCATGGTGCCCTCCTCCTCGGCCCACTGCAGCACGGGCAGCACGATGTCGGCGGCCTTCGCGGTCTCGGAGAGGAAGAAGTCGGCGACGACGAGCAGGTCGAGCCGGCCGAGGGCCTCTCGCACCGTCGAGACGTCGGGTGCAGACACGAAGACGTTGGAGCCGTGCACGAGCAGGGCTCGCACGCCGCCTGGCAGGCCGGCGGTCTGCAGCAGCTCGACGGCCGGCACACCGGCGCCGGGGAGATCGTCGGGGTCGACACCCCACACCGCCGCGACGGACGCGCGCGCCGCCGGGTCCGTGATCGACTGATACCCGGGCAGCTGGTCGGCCTTCTGCCCGTGCTCGCGTCCGCCCTGCCCGTTGCCCTGCCCGGTGAGGGTGCCGTAGCCGCACCCCGGAGTGCCCGGCAGTCCGAGCAGCAGCGCCAGGTTGATGGCAGCGGTCGCGGTGTCGGTGCCGTCGACGTGCTGCTCGACCCCGCGGCCGGTGAGGATGTACGTCGAGCCGGGTTCGGCCAGCCGGCGGGCGAGATCCCGGATGCTGCGCGCGGGCACCCCTGTGACGGTCTCGGCGCGCTCGGGCCACCACGCCGACACCGACTGCCGGAGCGCATCGATGCCCGAGGTGCGCTGCCGCACGTAGCCCGAGTCGTACAGCTCTTCGGCGATCACGACGTGGGTCAGTGCCAGCAGCAGAGCGAGGTCGGTGCCCGGCACCGGCTGCAGATGGATGCCGGCCCCGTCGGCGCACAGCCGGGCCGTCGAGCTGCGGCGAGGATCGACGACGATGAGGCCGCCCCGTGCCCTGGCGCCCTGCAGGTGCGACACGAACGGGGGCATGGTGTCGCCGACGTTCGAGCCGAGCAGGAGAACCGTCTCTGCGGTGTCGAGGTCGGTCAGCGGGAAGGGGAGACCGCGGTCGATCCCGAAGGCGCGGTTGGCGGCGGCCGCGGCGGACGACATGCAGAAGCGGCCGTTGTAGTCGATGCGCGAGGTGCGCAGCGCGATGCGGGCGAACTTGCCGAGCTGGTAGGCCTTCTCGTTCGTGAGGCCGCCGCCGCCGAAGACGCCGATCGCATCGTGGCCGTCCTCCGCGGCGATCCGCTCCAGCTGCGCGGCGATCAGGTCGAGGGTGGAGTCCCACTCCGCCGGATGCAGCTCGCCGTCGTCGCCCCGCACCAGGGGAGTGGTGAGGCGCCCGGTGTCGGCGAGCAGCTCCGCCGCCGTCCACCCCTTCTTGCACAGACCGCCGCGGTTGGTCGGGAAGTCGCGGCCCGCGACGGTCACCGGCAGGGCTTCTCCCGCGGTGGGAGTCAGCGTCATCGCGCACTGCAGCGCGCAGTAGGGGCAGTGGGTGTCGGTCATGCGACGGCCTCCGCGCGGTCGTGCAGCAGTTCGGTGATCCTGGCTCGGCATCCGCCGCATCCGGTGCCGGCGCGCGTGCAGTCCCCGATCGCGGCGACCGAGCCGCAGCCGTCGTCGATCGCATCCTCGATCTGCCCGACGGTGACGGCGTTGCAGATGCAGAGGGTCGCGTCGCGACCGGCAGGCGCCACCACGTCGGAATCCGGATCGTCGAGGCGCAGCAGCAGCGATCGGTCTGCGGGCAGCTCGCCGCCGCGCACATACAGCACGCTCAGCTCGGCGGCGGCCCGCGGCATCCCGACCGCCACGAATCCGGTGAGGATGCCGTCGCGCGTCGCCATCTTGACGTAGGTGCCGTGCTCGGGGTCGGCCCACACCGCGATGCCCGGCGCACCCTCGCCCGCAGGGACCGGCGCGAACGGGTCGGCCGAGACGTCGCCTGCCGAGGCGATGTCGACCAGCTCGCCCTTCAGCACGACGACCCCCGGATGCTCGTCGGCGAACTCGTCGGCGTCTCCGATGCCGTCCAGCTCGGCGGCGATGGTCGCGGCCAGCCAGCTCGCCTGCCGCCATCCAGGGCCGATGAGGCCGTGCGGTCCGCCGGGCACCTGGCGCTCGTGCAGGTGCTCGGCGGGGTCGGCGATGTGGGCGCAGTCGCCGATCGCATGGATGCGGGGATCCGACCACGATCGCAGCGAGCTGTCGACGAGCACGCCGTTGCCGACGCGCAGTCCTGCCGCCTCGGCGAGCTCGGTGCGCGCCCTGACCCCGCACGACAGCACGAGCAGGTCGCCTTCGATGCGCTTGCCGTCGGAGCTGGCCAGCGCGCGGAACCGGCGGATGCCGTCGTCCTCGACGCCGATGACGCCCTCGGCGCGCGTGTGCGGCACGAGCGTGACGCCGGCGGAGGCGAGGGCGGTCGAGAGGATGCTCGCCGATCCGCGGTCGAGCTGACGCGGCATCGGCATCGGGCCGAAGTGGGCGACCGAGGGCACGGCACCCGCATCGGCGAGCAGCATCGCGAGCTCGATTCCGAGCACGCCGGCCCCGAGCACCACCACCCGGCCGCCGCGCTCGACCACGGCCCGCACCTGCTCGGCATCCGCCAGGTCGCGCAGCACGCAGACGCCCGCGGTGAGGCTGATGTCGAGGCCCGTGCCGTCCGGCCCCAGCGTGTCGAGTCCGTCGAGTGTCGGGACGATCGATCGCGCGCCGGTCGCGAGCACCAGCCGGTCATAGCCGACGTCCGAGCCGTCGGCGAGCTCGACGAGCTGCGCCTCGCGGTCGATGCGCACCGCTCGCGCTCCGAGACGCAAATCGATTCCCGGAAGGCCCGCTGCGGTGGCCAGGGTGAGTTCGTCGGCCGAGGCCTCGCCGACCGCGAGCTCCGCGAGGAGCACCCTGTTGTAGGGATTCGCCGTCTCCGCACCCAGCACGGTCACCGTCGCCCGGCCCCCGGAGACGAGGGGCAGGAGCTCCTCGGCGAAGCGGATGCCGACGGGCCCCGCGCCGATGACGACGATGCGCTCGGTCATGATCAGATCCGGTGTCCGGCGAGGGAGGCCCGGGGGATCAGGTAGACGAAGATCGTGATCAGGAGCAGCGCGACGTAGCCGGCCACGAACCCGCCGAACGCCGGGGCGTACGACCCCGTGCCGCTCTTCGCCGCGGCGAGCACCTGGGGGATCACGAATCCGCCATAGGCGCCGATCGCCGAGATCAGGCCCAGGGCGGCCGCACCCTTGCGCTGGGCGCTGACCGCGAGTGCATCACCCGCGGTCGCGGCTCCTCGCGCGGCGAAGACGTTGGGGATCATCCGGTAGGTCGCGCCGTTGCCGACGCCCGCGGCGACGAACAGCAGCAGGAAGCAGCCGAGGAAGAGCGTGAAGCTGTTCGCTTCGAGGGTGACGAGCAGCGAGAGGGCTCCGACGATCATGAGCGAGAAGGCCGCGATCGTCATCGGCGCACCGCCGAAGCGGTCGGCGAGCTTTCCGCCGTAGGGGCGGGCGAGCGAACCGACCAGCGCGCCGAGGAACGCCAGTGTGATCGAGGCGCTGCCGATCTGGAAGGTCGAGAACTCGGGGAAGGTGTCGGCGATGAGCTTCGGGAAGACGCTGGCGAAGCCGATGAACGATCCGAACGTGCCGATGTAGAGCAGCGAGAGCACCCACAGGTGCGGTTCGCGCAGGGCGGCGGCGGCTCCGGCGAAGTCGGCCTTGGCGGACGAGAGGTTGTCCATGTGGCGCCAGGCGCCCCAGACGGCGACCAGGATCAGCGGCACCCACATCCACCCGGCGAGCGAGAGGTTGAACGTGAAGGCGGCGGTCATCGAGACGACGATCGGCACCGCGAGCTGCGCCACGGACGTGCCGAGGTTGCCGCCGGCGGCGTTGAGGCCGAGCGCCCAGCCTTTCTCCTTCTGCGGGAAGAAGTAGGTGATGTTCGCCATCGAGCTGGCGAAGTTGCCGCCGCCGAAGCCGGCGAGGGCGGCCACGGCGAGCAGCACGCCGAACGGGGTCTCGGGGTCTTGCACGACGATGCCGAGCAGGACAGCCGGGATCAGCAGCAGGAGGGCCGAGACCATCGTCCAGTTGCGTCCGCCGAAGCGGGCGACGAGGAACGTGTAAGGGAATCGCAGGGTCGCGCCGACGAGGCTCGGCAGCGAGATCAGCCAGAACGACTCGGTGGTGCTGAGCGTGAAGCCGGCGGCCGGGAGCAGCACGACGACGATGCTCCAGAGCTGCCAGATGATGAACCCGAGGAACTCGGCGAAGATCGACCAGCCCAGGTTGCGGCGGGCGATCGCCTTGCCTTCGGCGGCCCAGAACGTCGGATCCTCGGGGTTCCACCCGTCGATCCAGCGACCGGGTCGATGGGTGAGCGTGACGGCGGGGGCATCGACGCTGCGTGTTCCGGTGGTCTGTGACATCGCGGCTCCTGGCGTTCGAGAGGGTGAATGCTCTGAACGTAGGCGGCGGATGTTGCAGGGCCGCGCGCATGCCGTTTCGGTGTGATTACTTCTCGATCACATCGGGGAGGTCGGCGATGAGAGAACTTCAGGAATCGTGGTCGTCGGCGCGCCAGGATGCCGCCAGCGCGGTGATCGTGGCGACCGCCGCGGCCGTGTCCTCGCGGCTGCCGCCCGCGCGACCTGCCGCGAGGCCGGCGAGGTAGGCACTGAGCGGGGCGGCGGGGCGCGCGACGCCGTGCGCGACGTCGCGGGCGAGATCGAGGAGCAGGCCGATGTCGACGGACGCGCGGTCGATCCCGAGGGCGGCGCAGGCGGCGGACGTCCAGTCGTCGAGGGCCTCGACCGGAAGATGCTGCGGCTGGTCGGTCATGTCGTCTCCTCGTTCGGTGCGCTGCCACGCGGGGCGTCTGTGCCGTTGTCGTGGTCGGCGTCTGTGCCGTTGCGGGGTGCCTGCACGGCGGCGCGGGCTCGTTCGAGATCGTCCCACGTGTCGACGTCGGCCGCCAGGGCTCCCGCCGGCAGAGCGCCGATGGTGAGGCCCGCGAGCAGTGAACGGATGGATGCGTCTCGGCCGCCGTCGGGGAGGGGGGCGACAGCTCGGCGCAGCGCGTCGGTGCGATAGAGCCCGATCAGCCACTGCATCCGCCCGGAGTCGTCGGTCAGGCAGACGCCGTCTTCGCCGCCGGCGAGGGGCGGATGCCGACGCAGCAGCGCGACCGCCTCTTCGGCGTTCGGCAGGTCGGCCGCCAGCACGAACACGTCAGCGCTCTCGGTGCGTGCGAGTCCGGCCGCGACGCCGGCGACCGGGCCGCCGAACTCGGGGGTCTCGCGAGTCCAGACGACCTCGCCCTGCACGGGCGCGGGCGGTCCGACGACGATGATCGGGTCGCAGCCTGCGACGGCCGCGACCGCCCGATCGAGCAGCGTGCGACCGCCCACGTCGAGCAGCGGCTTGGCGGCACCGTCGAGCCGAGACGCCCGCCCGCCCGCAAGGACGATCGCCGCGGTTGCGCCGCTCGTGTCGGCGGCGCTCGCGTCGGCGGCGCTTGCTGCGGTCACGAGAGCAGCATCACGTCGACGAGGTCGCCGGCGGCCACCGCCGATACCTCGGCGGGCACGACGGCGTAGGCATCCGCTCTGGCGAGTCCTGCGGCGAGGTGCGCGCCGGACGACCCGTCGGCGGCTGCCGCGTGCACCGCCCAGGCGGCGGGGTCGGATCGGTCGAGAGTGACCGGCACATACTGCTGTCGTCCTGCCGGGCTGCGCCACCCGGCGGTGGTCGTGAGACGGATCATCGGGCGCTGCAGCGGCTCACGCCCCTGGAGAGCGAGCAGTGCCGGGCGCACGAACGCCTCGAACGAGGCGGCGACGCTGGCGGGGTTGCCCGGCAGGCCGAAGATCAGCGCGTCGTCTATTCGTCCGAAGGCCTGCGGTCGGCCGGGCTGCATGGCGACCGCGACGAACTCGATGCGATCGCGCAGCACGTTCTTGACGACCTCGTGGGCGCCGGCGCTGACGCCGCCCGAGGTGACCACGACATCGACGCGGCCGGAGTGCAGCGCACGGTCGACGAGGGCTGTGAAGGCGGCATCCTCGTCGGTCACCGTGTCGACCGAGATGACGTCGGCGCCCGCCTCGGCGCACATCGACGCGAGCAGCACCGAGTTCGACTCGGGGATCTGCCCTCGGGCGAGGTCTGCGCCGGGGGCGGCGAGCTCGGTGCCCGTCGAGATCACGGCGACTCGGGGGCGGCGACGCACCTGCACGGTGTCGATGCCCGTGGCCGCGATGGCCGTCAGCTGCAGCGGCCCGAGCACGGTGCCCGCCGGCGCGACGACCTCGCCGGCGCGCAGTTCCTCTCCACGGCGGCGGATGTGAGCGCCCTCGCGGGCAGGAGCCGTGGTCACGATGGCCGGGGCGTCCCAGGCCTGCAGCCCGTCACGGGTGTGCTCGAAGGGCACGACGACGGTCGCCGTACGCGGCACGGGAGCACCGGTCATGATCCGAGCGGCCAGCCCTGGACGCAGCTCGGGCTCCTCGGACGACCCCGCCGGCAGGTCGGCGATGACGCGTAGTTCGGCAGGGTGCTCGGCCGTCGCTGCCTCGACGTCGGCGAAGATGACGGCGTATCCGTCCATCGCGGAGTTGTCGAACAGCGGCACATCGACCCGGGCGCGCACGTCGTCCGCGAGGGTGCGACCGGCTGCCCGTGCGATCGGCACCGCCTCTGCGCGGAGCGGCCGGGCGGCGGCCGACACCTTCGCCTGCTGCTCCTCGACCGTCAGCATGGCACGAGGAGCGAGGGAGGTGGCGTGGTGCATGCAGTCAGCGTACGACGGTCGCGGGGGTGTCCCCGCGACCGCGTCGCCCCTCTTCCCCTTGTCTCCCCGTTCTGGTGTCAGCGCTCTCGAGTCAGTGCTCGCGGAACATCGGCCAGCCGCTGCCCGGCAGCATGTGCGAATGCAGCGCACCCTTGGCCGATTCCAGGGTCGGATACGTGCCCGTCGCGGCATCCGCTCCGGCCATGACGACGGTGTATCCCCCGTCATCGTGTCGGATGCTGCCGACGACTCCGTTCGTGCCGTACGCCACCCAGAGGGCCAGAGTCTTGGTCGTGCTCATCATCGAACCCCTTCCGTTGCTGGTGAGGGTACGCCCCGGCGCACCGGAATACCAGCCCCTGTCTGAGGGTGCGCGGGCGCCGGTGCGGCGGCGCGTGGTCAAAAGCGCAGCATCCGGTCGGTGGATGGTCGAAAAGGCACGGCTACGGGCCGGTGGGGATGCGTTATTGACCACTCAGCGCGTCGGTCGTGCGGGGCGGTCGTGCGCACGCAGGGGAGCGGTGGGCAGGCGCAGGGGCAGGGGCAGGCACGGGCGCGGGCGCGGGCGCGGGGGCGGGCGCGGGCGCGGGCGCGGGGGCGGGGGCGGGGGCGGGCGCAGGGGCAGGGGGGCGATGTCAGGAGCGAGACGCGATCGCACGGCGGATGCGGTCGAGCAGCATCCGTCCTCCGTCGTCGAGGTCGAGTTGCGTCACTCGGATGACGATCCAGCCGATGTCCTCGAGTTCTCGCTGCCGCTGAATGTCACGGCGCCACTGGTCGCGGTCGGTTCGGTGTCCGTCGCCCTCGTATTCGACGGCGATTCGGAGCTCGGGATACGCGAGGTCGCTTCTCGCGGTGATCACGCCGTCGCGACGGATCTCGTGCTGGACCACGGGCTCGGGAAGGCCTGCCGCGACGAGCAGCAGTCGCGTCTCGGTCTCCTTCGGGGACTCGACGGCCGCACGCACCGCGGGCAGCGCAGCTCGCACGCGCGCGCACCCGGCGAAGCGCCCCCAGTGGCGCAGACGCGTCTCGATCTCCTCGACCGTGTGCAGGGGTCGGTCGGCGCGCAGCCCCGGGTAGTTGTCTGCGGTCGTGACGAGAGCGTCGAGGGCTACCACGAGCTCGTCGTCGGTGAACGACGCGACGCAGAGGAAGAGGGCGGTCAGAGGATCGACGACGGGGACGCGGCCGATCCACCACAGCTGTGCTCTGCCGGTTGCGAGCCTTCGGCTCCTCACACCCCGCGTGCGCGGCCGGACGGCATCCGTCGCCACGACGACGTCGATGTCGTCGGTGACCTTCCACGAGCCCGGAACGGGATAGCCCCACACGCGCATCGCGGCCGCGCCCCCGATCAGCTGTCCCGGTCTCAGTCGAGAGGCGAGCGCGAACACTCTGTGCAGAGGTGTCGTCTGAGGAGTGAGCGATCGCACACCGTGGAAGGGGCGGTGCAGGTCGGCGGCTGCCGCACGTCCGCGTCCCACCCCCGCTTCCGCCGCCGCTCGAACGGTGAAGGTGGCTCCGAGTGTGGGCGGCAGCACAGATCGACGACGCATCTCCCCAGCATCCGCGTCCGGGAAGCGCCATTCGGAGAGGTGCGCGTTGCGGGCCGGGAGCTGTGCATAAGTCGGTCTCCCCGCCGCAGTGGTGGAGGAGTGATTCAGGCCGTCGTCGCGTCAGCGACGTCGCCCGTACGCCGATGGATGGTCGAAAGAGCATCGGAGCGGAGGAGCGTGGTCAAAAACGCATCCCACGCGGCCCTCAGGCGTGCGCTTTTGACCATCCACGCCCGCGGGCGGGAGGACCGCGACTAGAGAGCGGCGGCGATGAGCTCGAGCGTCTGCGCGCGGCCGGCGGCGGCGTCGCGCGGCTCGGACTCGTAGGCCCCGGCGACGGGTGAGAGCATGACCTCGTCGACGCCGTACTTCGTCGCGAACGCACGCACCTCTTCGGCGACGGACTCTCCCGTGCCGACGAACCACCGCGAGCGGGCTGCTTCGACGACCTGGTCGGTCGCGGGATCCGACTCGGCACCGAGCGCCTCTTCGACGGTCTCGAGCGCGATGAGCGGCTTGTTCAGCCGCAGGCGCGACATCATGCGCAGCTGCGGCAGGGCACGGGCCTCGGCCTCCTCCTGCGTCGGCGAGGCGACGACGTTGACCGTGAGGAACGTGCGGGGCTCGGGGTGCTCTTCGCTCGGCTGGTAGCCGGTGCGGTAGAGGTCGAGCGCTCGTTCGAGACCCTGGCCCGAGAAGTGGTTCGCGAAGACATAGGGCAGCCCGTGCGATGCGGCGAGCTGCGCCGAGTAATCGCTCGACCCGAGCAGCCAGACCTCGGGGCTTCCGCCGGCGGCGGGCGTCGCGTGCACCGTGTACTCGCCACCCGACGTGAAGCGCACGGTGGCGCCGTCACTCGAGAGGAGCGCAGCGATGTCCTGCACGTTGCGGGGGAACTGCTCGACGTCGCTCGTCGTGCCCGATCCGCGCAGCAGCTGGGTGATGACCGGGTCGCTGCCGGGGGCGCGGCCGAGGCCGAGGTCGATGCGTCCTGGCGCGATCGCCTCGAGCGCGGCGAACTGCTCGGCGACGATGAGCGGGGCGTGGTTGGGCAGCATGACGCCGCCCGATCCCAGACGGATCTTCGTCGTGCGCATCGCGGCGGCGGCGATCAGCACCGGGGGAGTGGTGGATGCCACGGCCGGCATGTTGTGGTGCTCGGCGAACCAGTAGCGGCGATAGCCGAGGCGGTCGGCGGTCGCGGCGAGATCGAGGGAGGAGGAGATCGCCTCGGCACTGGTCTGGCCGGTGCGAACGGGGACGAGGTCGAGGACGGAGAGCGCGGTGGAAGTCATCCCCGAATGCAACGGCGGGGGCGGGCGGGGAATTCCCGCCCGCCCCATCGTCGCCGGTGGGTCGTCACGCTGCGGCGAGGGCGGAGGATGCCGACGGCGAGAACTCCTCGGCCAGAGCGTGGCGCGCGAGGTGGTAGCGGATGTGCCAGGCCGCGCTGAAGCTCTGCTCGGGAAGCCGAGCGAGCACCGCTCGATCGTCGGAGCCGAGACCGTCACGGGCTGCTTCGCGCAACAGGTCGTCGCGCGTCGCCGGGTACTCCATCCCGCGCAGGAAGCGGTCGAGTGCAGCGGAGTTGTGCATGGGTCGTCCTTTCCAGAGAGGGAAGGGGGCCGGGTGCGCCCCGGCCCCCGTGCTGTCAGGCAGCGATCGACTGTCGGCTGTCGCTCGACTCGACCTCGATCTTGCGCGGCTTCGCCCTCTCGCTGACGGGGATGATCACCGAGAGCACGCCGCTCTCGTACGAGGCGCTGATCGCGTCGAGGTCCACTCCGTCGCCGAGCGAGAACTGACGGAGGAACGAGCCCGCTCCGCGTTCGCGGGCGAGCCAGCGGACGCCTTCGCGGCCGTCGGCCGTGCGCTGCGCGCGGATCGTGAGCTGGCCGCCGTCGAGGTCGACGTCGATGGAGCCCGGATCGATGCCGGGAAGATCGGCGTGCAGGACGTACTTGTCGCCGTCGCGGTAGAGGTCCACCGGCATGAGACGCGGTGCGCGGACGGAGTCCAGCACGCTCGCAGCGAAGCGGTCGAGCTGACTGAACGGATCGAAGGACATGGCCATGAGTGTCTCCTTTCGTGTGGCCCGGGTGGGCGTTAGAGATGCAGATTATCTGCATCCATTGCTATAGATTTGTTATAGAACAACATCGAATATAATGCAAGTGCCACGAGAAGGAGCTGCCGATGGATGACCGTGATCCGAGCATGCCGGTGTACGGCATCGCCGTCGCCGCCCAGCTCAGCGGCGTCCCCGAAGCGAGTCTGCGGCTCTTCGAGGCGAAGGGCCTGGTCACGCCTGCGCGCAGCGACGGAGGCACGCGCCGATACAGCGACGACGATCTCGCCCGCATCCGTCGGGTGACGGGCCTGCGTGTCGAGGGCATCAACATCGTCGGCATCCGACGAGTCCTCGATCTGGAGGACGAGAACGCGGGACTCCGCGACGAACTCGCGGACGATCGTCCCTGACCCCGTCGGAACCGCCCGACCCCGTCGGAACCGCCCGGCGGCGGCGCGGCAGGGCAGTACTTTAGGGGCATGGATGCCGAGATCTTCTACGTGCTCGTCGGTGCTGTGGTCGTGGCGGCGATCGCCCGATGGCGCGGATGGCCGGCTCCGCTGCTCGTCACGGTGGTCGCGCTCGCGGCATCCTTCCTGCCGTTCGTTCCCGAGGTCGAGATCGACGGGCACCTGCTGCTGAACCTCGTGCTGCCGCCGCTGCTGTATTCGGCGGCGCTCGACGTGTCGTTCGTGGGCTTCAAGCGCAGCCTGCCGCAGATCCGGCGCCTCGGCGTCACCCTCGTGCTGCTCACGGCTGTCGCCGTGGGGCTGGTGGCGTGGTGGATCCTGCCGTCGCTGACCCTGCCGGGCGCGCTGCTGCTCGGCGCCATCGTGGCACCGCCCGATGCCGTCTCGGCCGCGGCCATCGGCCGCAAGCTCGGGCTTCCGCGCCGCATCATGACGGTGCTGTCGGGAGAGAGCCTGATCAACGATGCGACCTCGCTGACCCTCTATCGCGTGTTCGCGGCGATCATCGCCGGGGCGACCCTGACCGTCTGGGACGGCATCTGGCAGTTCCTGCTCGCGGTCGGCGTCGGCGTCGCGGTCGGACTCGTCTTCGGCATCGTGCTGCACCAGCTGCGCATGCGCATCAGCGACCCGGTCGTGATCGGCACGTTCGGTCTGCTCGCCCCGTTCGGTGCATATGCGATCGCCGAGCACCTGCTCGGCTCGGGCGTGCTCGCGGTCGTCGCGATGGGCCTGTATGTCGGATACAACTCGCCTCGCACCGACTACACGACCCGTCAGCAGGAGGCGCCCCTCTGGCTCTCGGCAGACCTGCTGCTCGAGAGCTTCGTGTTCGCCTACATCGGCCTGCAGTTCCCGCGCGTGCTCAGCGACCTCGGCGGCGAGGAGGTCGGTCGCATCCTGACGCTGTCGGGTGTCGTGCTGCTCGTCGTCTTGCTCGTGCGGCCGCTCTACGTGTACCCGACGAATCTCTGGGCGAACTTCCAAGACCGCAAACGGTTGGAACGCTGGGATCGAACGGTCGAATCCGGAGCCTTCGACGAGCGCCGCCGCGACTCGAAGCGCTGGAAGCAGTACAGCGCAGAAGAGCTGCGCTCCAAGATCGTGCGCGACCGCATGGCAGGGCTGCAGCTGACCTGGAAGGACAACGCCGTCATCTCGTGGGCGGGCATGCGCGGTGTGGTGACGCTGGCGACCGCGCTCGCCGCAGCCGATCTCGCTGCTCTCGACACCGAGCCGTCGCACGCGATCGTCGTCGTCGCCTACGTCGTGACCCTCGGCACACTGCTGCTGCAGGGCCTGACCCTGCCGCTGCTGATCCGCAGTCTCGGCATCGCCAGCGACGTCGATGACAAAGAGGACGAGCGCGCGATCGCGGACGTCAAGGCCAAGAGCCGCGAGGCGGGCAAGGCCTTCCTCGCCGAGAAGCGCGACGAGTGGGTCGACAAGTACGGCAGCGTCGACATCGGCGTCTTCGATGCCTTCACCAAGCGCATGACCAGGGTCGAGAAGGCCGCAGACGAGGCGCAGGAGGTCGAGGAGGCGGTGACCCGCCCCTCGTACGAAGACCTCGCAGCGCTCACCCGCGGGTGGCTGCAGGTGCGCCGTGACATCCTCCTCGCAGAGCGAGACGCCGGCAACCTCGACGAGGAGGTCATGCGCGAGCTGATGGCCGCGATGGATGCCGAGGAGCTCGCCCTCGACACTCGCGCCGCCACGCGTCTGCAGGGTCGCGCATAGCGGGAGACAGGCAAGCGCCCCGCCCCTGAGTGGGGCGAGGCGCTCGGTCGGTGCGGCGAAGGGTCAGCGGGTGCCGGCCGGCTCCTTCTCGGATGCTGCGGCATCCGCCTCGGGTGCCTCGTCGTCGGCCGAGTCGTCGGCGAACGGCAGGCCCTCGCGCGGTGCGTTGTAGAGCTCCTCGTCGAGGATGCCCTCGCGCTTCGCGACGATGGTCGGCACGAGCGCCTGGCCCGCGACGTTGACCGCGGTGCGGCCCATGTCGAGGATCGGGTCGATGGCGAGCAGCAGTCCGACGCCCTCGAGCGGCAGGCCCAGCGTCGACAGCGTCAGCGTGAGCATGACGGTCGCTCCGGTGGTGCCGGCGGTGGCGGCGGAGCCGACGACCGAGACGAGCACGATCAGCAGGTACTGCACGAGGTTCAGTTCGATACCGAAGAACTGTGCGACGAAGATCGCGGCGATGGCGGGGTAGATCGCGGCGCAGCCGTCCATCTTCGTGGTCCCACCGAATGGCACGGCGAACGAGGCGTACGAGCGGGGCACGCCGAGGTTGCGCTCGGTCACGCGCTCGGTGAGGGGCAGGGTGCCGATCGACGAGCGGCTGACGAACGCCAGCTGCACGGCGGGCCAGACGCCCGAGAAGTACTGCTTGATCGAGAGTCCGTGCGTCTTCACCAGGATCGGGTAGACGACGAAGAGCACGAGAGCCAGGCCGACGTAGACGGCGATCGCGAACCAGCCGAGCGACGCCAGCTTCTCCCAGCCGTATTTGACCACCGCGGCGCCGATGAGACCGAACGTGCCGAGGGGGGCGATGCGGATGATCCACCACAGCACGCGCTGGATGACCTTCAGAAGCGACTCGGTGAACGCGAGGAACGGCTCGGCCTTCTTGCCGGCCTTGAGAGCGGCGATGCCGACGGCGACCGCGATCACGATGACCTGCAGGATGTTGAAGTTCACGCTCGACGAGAACGTGCCGTCGGTGGCTCCCGGGTTCGTGCTGACGCTGAGCCCGAGGAAGTTCTGCGGGATCAGACCCAGCAGGAAGTTCCACCACGTGCCGACCGTGTACGGGTCGCCGGGCTCGAGGCCCTCACCGGCGCGGTTTCCCGGCTGGATGACCAGGCCGAGCGTGATTCCGATGATCACGGCGATGAATGCGGTGATCGCGAACCACAGCAGGGTCTGCCCCGCGAGGCGCGCGGCGTTCTGCACCCGGCGCAGATTCGAGATGCTGGCGACGATCGCGGTGAAGATCAGCGGCACGACGGCGGCGCGCAGCAGTGTCACGTACGAGCTGCCGATCGTGTCGAGGGTGGCCGAGAGGCCGTTCGGGCTGTCGGCGGTGGCGCCCAGCTGGCGGGCGATCAGGCCGGCGGCGATGCCGAGGACGAGGGCCGCGAGGATCTGGAAGCCGAACGAGGTCAGCAGCTTCCGGACGGGACCGCGGGTGTCAGGCGCCTTCGTGGGGCGGGCGGTGGTGCTCATTGGATTGGGGACTCCAGAATCGGTGCGCGCCGTGTGCGCGCTATAACGCCCAACGCTATGAGGGCGAGTGAATTCCGAGGCTGAGATGACGAAGGATGACGGATGCCGCGCCATCCGTCATCCTTCGTCAGGCGATCCGGCGGGTCAGGCCGCGCACTTCTCGAGGTTGTCGGTCAGGATCTGCGTGGTCAGAGCCTTGTCCTCTTCGCTCGACTGCTTGTCCTCGCCGTTGGCGATGTAGGTGAGGGTCTCGTTGCTCAGGTCGGAGTCGACGAGCGCCTCGGCGAAGCAGGTCGCGACGTCGTCGGTCACGGCGTCGCCGAGCCCCTGGTCCTCGTAGACCTTCTGGATGCCGTCTGCGACGTCGTCGACCGCTGGACGCGACGTGCCACCGCAGGCGGCGAGAGAGAAGGCGAGTGCGGCAATGGGCAGGGCCATGAGGATGCGGGCGGGTGTGCGCAGGTTCCGGTCGTTGAGGTTCATGCGGTCGACGCTATCGACACACAGAAATTTCATAGCAGGGGTTGCGCCGGGCGCGGTCTTCGTGATGCAGCCTGGTCGCGCCGGCAGTGTTCTGCCACGATGGCCTCATGTTCATGGTGACCACGAACGACATCCCCGGCTACCGCATCACCCAGGTGCTGGGGGAGGTCATGGGTCTGACGGTGCGATCGACCGACTTCGGGCAGGGTTTCGCCGCCGGGTTCCGCTCGCTCGGCGGTGGGGAGATCCCCGAGTACACGCAGGTCATGTACGAGGCGCGGCAGGTCGTGATGGGCCGCATGTGGGCCGAGGCGCAGCAGCGCGGTGGCAACGCGATCGTCGCGATGCGCTTCGACGCCGGGTCGATCCAGAACTTCACCGAGATCTGCGCCTACGGCACCGCCGTGGTCGTCGAACCTCTCGCGCCGGTCGCGCCGGTCGCGCCGGTCGCGCAGCCTCCGCAGCCGCCGCAGGCCTGACCTACGCCAGCACGAGCAGCTCGCCGACCTCGCAGCCGAGGGCGTCGCAGATCGCGCGCAACGTCGAGTACCTGATCGCTCGCGCCCGGTCGTTCTTCAGCACCGACAGGTTGACGATGCTCACGCCGACGCGCGCGCTCAGCTCGGTCAGAGTCATGCCGCGCTCCGCGAGCAGCTCGTCGAGGCGGCAGTGGATGCCGGTGAGTTCGTCGTCGTTCTCGGCCGGGGTCATACGAGTCCCCTCGTCTCGTCCTCGAGGGCCGCGTTCGTGCGCTGCAGGCGGATGCCCTGCCGGAACGCTGCCGCGATGAGTCCCACCGCGACACCGGTCGCGAAGATCGGGACGATCGACCAGAACTCGATCGGATGCACGGGCTCGCCGGAGCCGAGGCCCACCGCAGCGGACACCCCGTTCAGCCCCAGCTTCTCGAGCAGCACGATGAACATCGGAGCGAGCACGAGAGTCCAGCCGATCGCGTCGAAGGCCCGCGCGTTGCTCCGCACGAAGAAGCGTCCGCGGAGGAAGTTCCAGGCGACGAGCATCACGCCGACGATGACGATCAACGGGGCGAGCGCCCACAGCACGAGCGAGCCGATGATCGCTGCGGTCGCGGCGGCATCCACTCCGGTGGCGAACACCATCGCCTCCTGAGCGATCCCCTCGACCGACGCGGCTCCTGAGCCGACGGTCGCGTCGATCGGCTGTTCGTCGATCGGGATGGACCACGCGATGCCCTGGTCTCGGAAGGTTCCGAGCACGCGCAGGACGGTGCTGATCGCCGTCACCACCAGAGCGGCGGCGCCGAAGAGGATCACCGTGATCGCATCGGCGGTCTGGGAGCGTGTCGCGGTCACGGTGCTCATCAGACGAGCCCGTCCGTGTCGCGCTGCAGGCGGTCGCCGATGGAGAACACCGTGCAGATGAGGGCGATGACGAACGCCCCGAGGATGAAGGTGAAGGGCTCGACGCTCATCACGGCGTTGTCGATGGCGTTGTCGGTGATCCGCGCGACGGTGGCGTTCGCGAGCATGTTGTCGAAGAAGCGCACCGACGCGAAGCCGAGGAGTCCGGTGGCGCCGGCTGTGGCCACGAGGGCTGTGCGACCGCGGCCGAAGATGCGGCCGCTGACGGTGCTGCGCGCGAGCAGGATCAGGCATCCGATCACGACCAGGATCGTGATGATCTGCAGCACCTGGCCGATGATTCCCGGCACCGCGGCGATCGCCGGCAGCTGAGGAGCGATGATCGTGCCGCTGTCTAGCCCCACGGCCACGCTGCCTCCAGTCGAGAGCGGCAGGTCGACGGCGGACGCATCCGGGGCGAACTCGATCAGCACCGGCACATCGACGCCCCGGGCGAGTTCGATGATCCGGATGATCGAGAACACCGTGATGTAGGCGGCGATCAGGACTCCCGCGATGCAGAAGCCGATCAGGGCGCCGGAGTCACCGCGAGAGATCGTGCGGTCCTTCGTCGAGGTCATCATCCACTCCTTATCGAGAGTCGTTATTACCGATAATCGTTAACATAACGACTGTCGATAAGTGAGTCAACCCCGGCCGCACGAGAGCGCCGTCACCGACCGTCACGGCGCTATGCCGACGGCGAACACGGGCATACAGCATCCGCACGGTGGTTACTCTCGATGTACAGGCGCGGAGACCCGTCGAGGACTCAGCGCTTCGCCCCGTGCGAATAAGGAGTCACAGCATGTTCGAGAGATTCACGGACCGAGCCCGTCGAGTGGTCGTCCTCGCCCAAGAAGAGGCGAAGATGCTCAACCACAACTACATCGGCACTGAGCACATCCTGCTCGGCCTCATCCACGAGGGTGAGGGTGTCGCAGCCAAGGCGCTCGAAAGCCTCGGTATCTCCCTTGACGCCGTCCGCGAGCAGGTGCAGGACATCATCGGTCAGGGCCAGCAGCAGCCCACCGGTCACATCCCGTTCACGCCGCGCGCCAAGAAGGTGCTCGAGCTCAGCCTCCGTGAGGCTCTGCAGCTCGGCCACAACTACATCGGAACCGAGCACATCCTGCTCGGCCTCATCCGCGAGGGCGAGGGTGTCGCAGCCCAGGTGCTCGTCAAGCTCGGCGCCGACCTCAACAAGGTCCGCCAGCAGGTCATCCAGCTCCTGTCGGGTGCTCCCGGACGCGAGCCGGCAGCCGTCGGCGCGCAGTCGAACGACACCCCGAGCGCCCAGGGCGGCTCGCAGGTGCTCGACCAGTTCGGTCGCAACCTGACGCAGGCCGCGCGCGACAACAAGCTCGACCCGGTCATCGGGCGCGAGAAGGAGATCGAGCGGGTCATGCAGATCCTGTCTCGCCGCTCCAAGAACAACCCCGTGCTGATCGGTGAGCCCGGCGTCGGCAAGACCGCCGTCGTCGAGGGCCTCGCCCAGGCGATCGTCAAGGGCGATGTGCCCGAGACGCTGAAGGACAAGCAGCTCTACTCGCTCGACCTCGGCTCTCTCATCGCCGGCTCCCGCTACCGCGGTGACTTCGAGGAGCGCCTGAAGAAGGTCACCAAGGAGATCCGCACGCGCGGCGACATCATCGTCTTCATCGACGAGATCCACACCCTCGTGGGTGCGGGTGCCGCCGAGGGCGCGATCGACGCGGCCAGCATCCTGAAGCCCCTCCTCGCTCGTGGAGAGCTCCAGACCATCGGCGCCACCACGCTCGACGAGTACCGCAAGCACTTCGAGAAGGATGCCGCTCTCGAGCGTCGCTTCCAGTCGATCCAGGTGAACGAGCCGAGCCTCCCTCACACGATCAACATCCTCAAGGGACTCCGCGACCGGTACGAAGCGCACCACAAGGTGCAGATCACCGATGGCGCGATCGTCGCGGCATCGAACCTCGCCGACCGCTACGTCTCCGACCGGTTCCTGCCCGACAAGGCCATCGACCTGATCGACGAGGCCGGTGCACGCCTGCGCCTCAGCATCCTGTCGAGCCCGCCCGAGCTGCGTGAGTTCGACGAGAAGATCGCCAAGGTGCGCGAGCAGAAGGAAGTCGCGTCCGAGGACCAGGACTTCGAGAAGGCCGCATCGCTGCGCGACGAGGAGAAGAGCCTCCTCGCCGAGCGCCTGCGCCTCGAGAAGCAGTGGCGTTCGGGTGACGTCGCGACCCAGGCGGTCGTCGACGAGGGCCTGATCGCCGAGGTGCTCGCACAGGCCACCGGCATCCCGGTCTTCAAGCTGACGGAAGAGGAGTCCTCGCGACTCGTCTTCATGGAGAAGGCGCTGCACCAGCGCGTCATCGGTCAGGAAGAGGCCATCGCGGCGCTCTCCAAGACGATCCGTCGTCAGCGTGCCGGCCTCAAGGACCCGAAGCGTCCCTCCGGTTCGTTCATCTTCGCGGGCCCCACGGGTGTCGGAAAGACCGAGCTGGCCAAGGCACTCGCCGAGTTCCTGTTCGACGACGAAGCCGCTCTCATCTCGCTCGACATGAGCGAGTTCGGTGAGAAGCACACCGTCTCGCGTCTGTTCGGTGCTCCTCCCGGATTCGTCGGATTCGAAGAGGGCGGCCAGCTCACCGAGAAGGTGCGCCGCAAGCCGTTCAGCGTGGTGCTGTTCGACGAGATCGAGAAGGCCCACCCGGACATCTTCAACTCGCTGCTGCAGATCCTCGAAGAGGGTCGACTGACCGATGGTCAGGGCCGCGTGATCGACTTCAAGAACACCGTCATCATCATGACCACCAACCTCGGTGCTCGTGACATCGCCGGTGGTCCGGTCGGATTCCAGATCGAGGGCGTCAACTCGACGAACTACGAGCGGATGAAGGGCAAGGTCAACGAAGAGCTCAAGCGCAACTTCAAGCCCGAGTTCCTCAACCGCGTCGACGACATCATCGTGTTCCCGCAGCTGTCGAAGGAGGAGCTCGTGCAGATCGTCGATCTGTTCACGAAGCGCCTCGGCGAGCGTCTGCTCGACCGCGACATGACGATCGAGCTGTCTCAGGCCGCCAAGGAGCGTCTCATCGAGATCGGGTTCGACCCGGCACTCGGTGCCCGCCCCCTGCGTCGCGCGATGCAGCATGAGGTCGAGGACCGTCTGTCCGAGAAGATCCTGCACGGCGAGCTCAACCCGGGCGACCACGTGAAGGTCGACTCGAAGGACGGCGAGTTCTTCTTCGAGCACGGCCCCCGCGGCGAGAAGGTCGCGGTCGGCGTGAACACCGGCGGAGCGATCTCCGGCACCCCTGACCTGGCGGTCGCCAGCGGGGAGTGACCTGATCACAGAAGGGGCGGATGCTGCGGCATCCGCCCCTTCTGCGTGTCCGGGTGGTCCAGCACTCCGGCATTCCGCGTCCGCTCAGGGTCTCGGGAGGTGACGGGTTCTAGGCTTGACGTGTGAGCGAGTACATCGTCCGGCCGGCGCGCAGCGCTGACATCATCGGCATCCGCAACCTGCTGCAGCCGATGGTCGAGCAGCGCATCCTGCTCGGCAAAGACCTGGCAGTGCTCTATGGCGCGGTGCAGGAGTTCGTCGTCGCCGAAGCCGACGGCGAGCTGATCGGATGCGGCGCGCTTCACGTGTTCTGGGAGGACCTCGGCGAGGTGCGCACCCTCATGGTCCGCGGTGACTGGCTGCACCATGGCGTGGGCGGCGCCATCGTCGGCGCGCTAGAAGAGCAGGCGCGCGAGCTCGGCCTCAGTCGACTGTTCTGCCTCACCTTCGAAGTCGACTTCTTCGGCCGGCGCGGCTATTCGATCATCGGCGAACAGGTCGTCGACCCTGACGTGTACTCGCAGCTGCTGCGCAGCGGCGACGCGGGTGTCGAGGAGTTCCTCGATCTCGCGCACGTCAAGCCGAACACGCTCGGCAACACCAGGATGCTGAAGAGCCTCAACTAACCTGAACTAATGCCTCGTCACTCCGCCGCCGTGTATCGTCGCCGGAGATTGGTGACCCTCGTCGCGGCGATCCTGGTGGTCGCGGTCGTCGGCGTGGCGGTATGGCTGCTCGTGGCTCGTCCGTGGGCGAATGCCGCCGAGGCGACGCCATCGCCCAGCGCATCGGCGTCCGCGCCGGAGTCGCCGACGCCCGATCCCACCGCGGGCGAGTCGCCCGCAGCCGAGTCGCCCTCGCCGGAGTCGTCGGCAGAGGAGACTCCGGGGATCGTCGCGTGCGAAGCCAGAGACGTCGAGGTGGCTGCTGTCACCGATGCTGACGCATACGACCCCGGGGTCATGCCGCAGCTGTCGATCTCGCTGACCAACCGCGGTTCGACCGACTGTGCGATCGACGTGGGGTCGACGACCCAGAGACTCACGGTGTCGAGCGGATCCGACGTCTGGTGGACGTCGACCGACTGCCAGGAGAATCCGAGCAGCATGGTCGCCACGCTTCCGGCCGGCGCGACCGTGACGAGCAAGGTGCCGGTCACCTGGGATCGCACCCGCTCGAGCGTCGAGACCTGCGCCGACGAGAATCGTCCGCGTGCCCCCGGGGGCGGAGCGTCGTACCACGTCGCCGTCGAGATCGGCGGCTTCAAGGGCACGACCACGAAGCAGATCCTGCTCTATTGACGCCGAAACTGGCCAAACGTCTCGAATACAGTCCTGCACTCAGTTTCGGGTGACACTGGTCGTCCTTTGGGATACCATTGAAGTGACCCTCGTAGACTTGCGGCGCATGCCATCCCCAGTGGCGTCGAGCACAGCGTCCCCAGCGCTTCGACATGCCGCCCGGGGGTCCGAGGGCCCTCTCGAGTACCCCAGTCCCCAATGGATGACTCGAGAGGGCCCCTTTCCATCTCTCCTCCCGTTTCGGGACGCGCATCGCCCTCCGCTCAATATGCTGGATGCATGGCAGCGAAGAAGTCGAGATCAGCGAAGAGCGCACCCGCACCCGAGGATTTCCGGTCGGATGCCCTCGCTCAGGCGCTGGAGAAGCAGGACATCGCTGCGGTCGCTCTGGCTCTGCGCCACGGCACCACGGTCGTGCCGCTCGTGAAGCCCGGTGCTCGCGACAATCCGCTCGACAGCGGAGAGGTCTGGACCTATCGCGACCCGAAGTCGGGCGATCTGGCGCTGCTGCTGTTCAGCGACGCCAAGAACAAGCCGGCGAACCTGCCCCCGGGGGTGGGGATCTACACCGCGGACTGGCTGCGCAAGTTCCTCGCCGCGCACCCGATCACGACCGTCTTCCTCGACATCGCCGGGCCGCATCCGATGCAGGCCGCGCCCGACGAGCTGCTCAAGGCGCTCGACGCCTGAGACCCGGCGGCGCTGCGGCCGGATCGCGCGCTCAGAACGGCGGGATGTCTGCGTCGCTGCGCCGGGTGGTGTTGCGGGCGCGCACGTCGTTCAGTGCCGCGCGCAGAGTCTTCGAGCGATCGTCGACCACCTGGTCGTAGCCGAGCCGCGCGGCCTCCGACCGGCGCTGCGCCGACTGGGTCACCGGGCGGATCTCGCCCGCGAGGCTGAGCTCCCCGACGGCGGCGACCGTGCGCGGCACGGAGATCTGCTGGATGGACCCCGCCACGGCGATCGCGATCGCCAGGTCGGCGGCCGGTTCGGTGAAGCGCACGCCGCCCACGGTGGAGACGTAGACGTCGAGGGTGCTGGTCTTGATTCCCGCCCGGCGTTCGAGGATCGCCAGCACCATAGCCACGCGGGAGGAGTCGAGTCCGTGCACGACACGACGGGGGTTGGGTGCGGTCGTGTTGATGGTGAGCGCCTGCACCTCGACGGGCAGCGCCCGTCGACCTTCGAGCGAGATGGCGACGCACGTGCCCGGTTCGGTTGCACCCTGCGAGAGGAAGAGGCCCGAGGGGTCGGGCACCTCGGAGATGCCCGCACCCGTCATCTCGAAGCATCCGACCTCGTCTGTGGGCCCGAAGCGGTTCTTCAGCGCTCGAATGAAGCGCAGTGAGGTCTGTCGGTCGCCCTCGAAGTGGCAGACGACGTCGACCAGGTGCTCGAGCACTCGGGGGCCGGCGACGGTGCCGTCTTTCGTGACATGGCCGACCAGGATGATGGGCAGGCTGCGGTCTTTCGCGACGCGGATGAGAGTCGCCGCCACCTCGCGCACCTGACTCGGCTGGCCCGCTGCGCCGTCGATGAGCGACGACGACACCGTCTGCACCGAGTCGACGATGACGAGCTGCGGTGCCACTTCGTCGATGTGGCCGAGGATCGTCGCGAGATCGGTCTCGCTCGCCAGATAGAGCTCGTCGTGCAGGGCACCCGTGCGCTCCGCGCGCAGGCGCACCTGGGCGGGAGACTCCTCGGCGCTCGCGTAGAGCACGCGACGCCCCGCGCGAGCCGCCTGCGCAGCGACCTCGAGCAGCAGCGTCGACTTGCCGACGCCGGGTTCGCCGCTGAGCAGGATCGCCGCACCGGGCACGATCCCCCCGCCGAGGACGCGGTCGAACTCGCCGACACCGCTCGTGCGGCGCGGGGCGTCTTCGGTGGTGATCTGCGTGATCGGGCGGGCGGCCTTCGCCGCCGTCGGCGCGAGCGGGGTGATGCGGCTCAGGATGCCGGTCTGCACGCCCTGCTCCTGCACGGTGCCCCACTGCTGGCACTCGGCGCACCGACCCACCCACTTGGCCGTCGTCCACCCGCATTCGGTGCAGACGTACGCGGGAGGGGCAGGTTTTCGGGTGGCCATGCAGCCAGGCTATCGCCGGGATCAGACATCCCTATCGGTTCGGGCATTATTCACGGCCCAACCCCTCGATGTCGCGCAGCGGCCACGGAATACTGGAGTCATGGCCAACGGCGGGCCCGTCTGCGGGCCGATCTCGACCTTCTCGCGAGTGCGGATCCTGCACGCGCTGTTCGAGGGCGGCTCGGCGCAGGACGACGGCACGCGGACGCGCGCGGAGCGCACGATCGGCGAGCTCTGCGAGGCGACGGGGCTGCACCCCAACACGGTGCGCGAGCACCTGCAGCGTCTGATCGAGGGTGGCTACGTCATCCAGGCCAGCGAGCATCGCACCACCCGCGGTCGCCCGCGCACGCTCTACAGCGCGGTGACGGGCGCAGCCGATGCCTCCAGCCCCATCGCCCGCAACAAGGCGAAGGCGGCCGCCGTCCGCGGCGATCTGCTGCGCCGAGTCCTTCCTGCGTCGGCATCCGCTCTGGGTCGCGATGCGACCTATCAATTGGATGCCCTGATCGAACACTTGGAGGAGAGCGGCTTCGAGCCCGTCGTCGATGACGAGCAGCTCACCGTCGATCTCAGCCCGTGCCCGCACGCCGCGGGTCGCGCCGACGACCGTCCGATGCTGTGCTCCGTGCACCTCGGCCTCATGCAGGGGGTGCTCACCGAAGCCGGTGGGCCGCTCGCTGCCGAGGCCGTGCGCACCCCCGCCCTCGCGGCGGACTGCGCTGTGCCTGCTGAGTGCGTGGTGCAGCTGCGCCTGACGGAGATGACCGCCGCCTAGGCGAGCATCTGTCTTATTCACGGTCTGCGGCCCCGCGAGGGCAGCGGGCACGTCGTTAGCGTGGCACCCGGGGCACGGAAGAACACGGGCACGGAAGAAGGAGTGGCTCATGGAATGGCTCGACCCGCTGGTCCTGTCTCGATGGCAGTTCGGTCTGACGACCGTCTACCACTACCTGTTCGTGCCGCTGACGATCGGCATGGCGCTCGTGGCCGCGATCTTCCAGACCGCGTGGGTGCGCACCGGCAAGGTGCAGTACCTGCACCTCACACGGTTCTTCGGCAAGATCTTCCTGATCAACTTCGCCATGGGCGTCGTAACCGGCATCGTGCAGGAGTTCCAGTTCGGCATGAACTGGTCGGACTACTCCCGCTTCGTCGGTGACGTCTTCGGCGCTCCGCTGGCCTTCGAAGGCCTGCTCGCGTTCTTCTTCGAGGCGACGTTCATCGGCCTCTGGATCTTCGGCTGGGACAAGCTGCCGCAGAAACTGCACCTCGCCACGATCTGGTGCGTCTCGATCGGCAGCATCCTCTCGGCGTACTTCATCATCGCGGCGAACGCGTTCATGCAGAACCCGGTCGGCTACGTCTTCAACCCCGAGACCAACCGCGCCGAGCTCACCGACTTCTGGGCGCTGCTGACGAACCCCGTCGCGCTCGCCGCCTTCCCCCACACGATCTTCGGTGCGCTGATGTTCGCCGCCGGCGTCGTGATCTCGGTCTCGGCCTGGCACCTCGCACGGGGTCAGCACTTCGACACCATGCGCATCTCGCTCAAGTTCGGGCTCTGGGCGATGATCGTCTCGACCGCCGGCGTCGTGCTCACCGGCGACCAGCTGGGCCTTGCGATGTACGCCGCGCAGCCGATGAAGATGGCCGCGGCCGAAGCCACGTTCAACACGGTCTGCGGGCCTGATGCCTCGTTCAGCCTGTTCACGCTCGGCACCCCAGACGGCAGCTCCGAGCTGTTCTCGATCCGTGTTCCGTACCTGCTGTCACTGCTGTCGACGCACACCTTCGACGCCTGCGTGCACGGCATCAACGACCTCAACGCCGAATACGCCACGACGTTCGCCGACATCGGCCTCACCGAGTTCGCCCCGATCCTGTGGGTCACGTACTGGGCGTTCCGCTGGATGATCGGCCTCGGCATGGCCGCAGCCCTCGTCGCCGTGGTCGGCCTCTGGGTCACCCGCAAGGGCGCCAAGAACCCGCCGGCGCCGTGGATGTGGAAGCTCGCGATCTGGTCGTTCCCGCTCGCGCTCGTCGCCAACATCATGGGCTGGGTCTTCACCGAGATGGGCAGGCAGCCCTGGATCGTGTTCGGCCTGATGACCACGCAGGACGGCGTCTCGCCGGGTGTGAGCGGCGTCGAGGTCCTCATCTCGCTGATCGCCTTCACCGCGATCTACGCCGCGCTCGCCGTGGTCGAGATCCGCCTCATCATCCGCGCGGCCCAGAAGGGCCCGGACACCGAAGAGCAGCCCCACGAGGAGACGGCCCAGCTGCCGTCCGTCGTGTACTGAGAAAGGGATCAGTCATGGAATACATGTGGTTCTGGATCGTCGCCTTCCTCTTCGTCGGCTACTTCGTGCTCGACGGGTTCGACTTCGGCGTGGGCATGTCGCTGCCGTTCCTCGGCAAGAACGACGTCTCTCGTCGCCAGGTGATCAACACGATCGGCCCGATCTGGGATCTCAACGAGACCTGGGTCATCGTCGCCGGTGCCTGCCTGTTCGCGTCGTTCCCCGAGTGGTACGCGACGCTGTTCAGCGGGTTCTACCTGCCGCTGCTGCTGATCCTGCTCGCGCTCATCCTGCGAGGCGTGTCGTTCGAGTACCGGCACCAGCGCGAGAGCGCGGCCTGGAAGCGCGGCTTCGACCGGATGATCGTGATCGGCTCTGCCGTGCCCGCGCTGCTGTGGGGCGTCGCCTTCGGCAACATCGTGCAGGGGGTGGCGATCGACGAGAACCACATCTACGTCGGCGGCTTCTTCGCCCTGTTGAACCCGTATGCGCTGCTGGTCGGCGTCACGACGCTGCTGCTGTTCTTCCTGCACGGCGTGCTGTTCGTCTCGCTCAAGACCGACGGACAGGTGCACGCGGATGCTCGTCGACTGGTGAAGCTCGCCGCCGGCCCGACGGTGCTCGCCGCCGCGGGAACCGTGATCTGGACCATCGGCATCGCCTGGGGGCGCCAGTCTCCACTGATGCTCATGGTGGTCGGCTGCGGGCTCCTTGCAGCGCTGGCGCTCATCGCCTCGGTCCTGTTCTCGCTGCGCGGACGTGATGGGCGGGCGTTCACGGCGGGCGCTGTCACTGTGGCATCCGCTGTCGTGATGCTGTTCGCGGCGCTGTTCCCCTACGTCATGCCGTCGACGATCGACCCGGCCTTCAGCCTCACGATCGAGAACGCATCGAGCACGCCGTATACGCTGACCATCATGAGCTGGACCGCCCTGATCGCACTGCCCCTGGTGCTGGCGTACCAGACGTGGACCTACTGGATCTTCCGCAAACGCGTCACCCGCAGCTCGATCGAGGGGGCTCCGGCGCACGCGTGAGAGCTGACTCCTGTTCCGGTCGCAGTTCGTGCCGCATCCCTGTTCGGGGCGCGGCACGAACTGCGATCGGAGTGTCTTCGCTCGTGTCTGTGGCGCGGGAGGTGCGCTCGTGAAGCCGGTCGACATCCGCCTGCTGCGGTATGCGAGTGCCGCGCGCGGATTCCTGCTGCTGTCGGGCGCGATCGGGGTCGTGCAGACGGCGGTCACCGTGGTATTCGCGTGGATGCTGACGCAGGCCGTCACCGGCGTGCTCGCGGGGCGCGATGTCACGGCATCTCTCCTGTGGCTGCTCGGCTTGGCAGCGCTGCGGGGCGTGCTGATCGCCGCCTCGGATGCCGCCGGCACCCGTGCCGCGGCGAAGACGGGCATGCAGCTGCGGGCTGCGCTGATCGCGGCAGTCGGGCGTCTCGGGCCCGGCTGGCTCGCGCAGCGCAATCAGGCGGGGCTCGCCGTCACGGCGGGGCATGGGCTCGAGGCACTCGACGCGTACTTCGCGCGATACATCCCGCAGCTGGTGCTCACGGTCATCGCGACGCCGGTGCTGGTGGCGGTCATGTGGTGGCAGGACTGGCCGAGCGGACTCACCGCGATCATCACGCTCCCGCTGATCCCGCTCTTCCTGATCCTGATCGGCATCGCGACCCGCACGGTGCAGCGCACGCAGTGGCAGACGCTGCAGCGACTCGCGGCCCGGTTCGCCGACACGGTGCAGGGTCTCTCGACGATGCGCCTGTTCGGTCGCGAGCGGCGGGCCGCCGCCCAGATCGAGGCCACGGCCGACGAGTACCGCCGCGAGACCATGAAGGTGCTGCGGTTCTCGTTCCTGTCCGGTTTCGCGATGGAGCTGCTGGCGTCACTCGCCGTGGCGCTCATCGCGGTGGCCGTCGGGTTCCGGCTGCTGTCCGGCGACCTGTCGCTCGAGGTCGGGCTGTTCGTGCTGCTGCTCGCCCCCGAGGCCTTCCTGCCGATCCGCCAGGTCGGCGTGCAGTTCCATGCCGCGTCCGAGGGGGTCGCGGCGACGGAAGACGTGTTCGAGGTGCTCGACGCGGCGGAGGCTCGCGTCGTCGGCGTTCACAATTCAGCACGGAACCGTGGCACGGTGCCGGAAGAAGAGCTGAGCGCTGGTTTCGGCCGTGTTCATGCTGAATTGCGAACGGGCACCGCGCGAGACCTCGTCGTCTCGGATCTGCGCGTGCGCGATCTGCCGCCGGTCTCGTTCACAGCCGTTCCTGGAACCATCACGCTGATCGAAGGACCGAGCGGCGCGGGCAAGTCGAGTCTGCTCGCGGCTCTGCGCGGTGCCGTCGAGTTCGAGGGTTCGGCTGCGATCGGCGGTGTCGATGTGCGCGAGCTCGCGCCGTCGGAGTGGCTGGCGTGGAGCGGGCAGCGCCCTCAGCTGAGCCGAGGCACGATCGCGGCGAACGTGGCGCTGGGCGATGCGGACCCGGATGCCGACCGCATCCGCCGGGCACTCGACGATGAGTGCGCGCAGGAACTGGATCCGACGTTCGAACTCGGCGTGCAGGGCAGCGGGCTGTCGGGTGGCCAGGCGCAGCGGGTCGCGGTCGCACGGGCGCTGTATCGGCAGGCCGGTCGCCTCGACGCGGTGCTGGCGCTCGACGAGCCGTCCAGCGCGCTGGATCCTGAGACCGAAGCGCGGCTCTGGGCGTCGCTGCGTGCGCGCGCGGATGCCGGCGCGACGGTGCTGCTCGTCTCGCACCGCCGATCGGCGAGAGACATCTCCGACCACGTCGTGGAGCTGGGGGTGAGCCCGTGAGCGCCGACTCCGCTCGCATCCGCGGCATCCTTCGCCTGGCGCAGCCGCCTGTTCGTCGCTTCCTCCCCGGCCTGATCTGGGGCTTCCTCTCGGCTGGTGCCGCGGTGAGCCTGCTCGCGGTCAGCGGCTGGCTGATCGTCAGCGCATCGATCGTGGACTCGCTCGTGCCGCTGTCGATCGCGGTGGTGGGCGTGCGGTTCTTCGCGGTGTCGCGGGCCGTGACGCGCTACCTCGAGCGTCTGAGCGGACACGATGCGGCGCTGCGTCAGCTCACGTCGACCCGCGCCGACATGGTGCGGCGGCTGACTCCGCTGTCGCCGGCGGGGCTCGGGCGCACCGACCACGGCCGGGTGCTGTCGGCCCTGGTCGACGATGTCGAGAACCTGCAGAACCTGCCGCTGCGGGTGGTGCAGCCGCTGGCCGTGTCGGGGCTCGTGGCGCTCGGCGCCGTCGGATTCCTCGTGTTCGTCTCGGTGCCCGCGGCTCTCACCCTCGCAGCATGTCTGGTCATCGCTGCCGCTGCGGCGATCGGTCTCGGCTGGTTGTTCGGCTCCCGCGCCGAGGCAGCCGTGTCGAGTCGCCGCGGAGATCTGTCCGCCGCGCTCATCGACTACTTCGGCTCGCTCGACGTGCTGCTCGCCTATGGAGCTGAGCCGCAGGCCCGCGAGCGCGTGCGACAGGCGGATGCCGAGCTGCGTCGCGCCGTGAGCACCGCCTCGCTCGCGCAGGCGATCGCCGCCGGGATCGTGTCTGCGGTGGCGGGTGCTGCATCGGTGTGGGCACTGGCGGTGGCCGCGCCGGGTCTGCAGACCGGTGCGATCGACGGGCCCTGGTTGGCTGTCGCTGTGCTGGTGCCCATGGTCGTGTTCGAGGTCTTCGGCGCGGTGCCGATCGCGGCGGCATCCTGGCGGAGCGTGCGGTCGAGCGCCGAGCGCATCGTCGACGTGCTGCCCTCCGAGGTGCCGGGCGAACTACGGTCGGACGACGGCGAGGATGCCGAGATCGTCGGCGTCCCGGCGCTAGGGCTGCGGGGCGTGCGGGCATGGTGGCCTGGTGGGGCGCCGGCGTTGCGTGGAGTGGATCTCGATCTGCATTCGGGCGAGCGCGTGCTCGTGTCGGGGCCGAGTGGGGCGGGCAAGAGCTCTCTGGCTGCCGCGCTCGTCGGATTCCTGCGGGTCGAGGGCGAGTATTCCGTGGGCGGCATGGATGCGGCGGCGCTGTCGGGTCCCGCGCTCCGCCGCACGATCGGGCTGTGCGAGCAGAGTCCGCAGCTGTTCGACGAGGACATCCGGCAGAATCTGCTGTTCGCCCGCGACGATGCGACCGATGATGAGCTGCTCGCCGTGCTCGACCGTGTCGGACTCGGGTCGTGGGTGCGCGAGCGCGGGGGACTGGATGCACGGGTCGGCGACCGGGGCGGCCTCGTGTCGGGCGGTCAGGCGCAGCGCATCGCCCTGGCTCGAGCGCTCCTGCGGGGATTCCCGGTGCTCGTGCTCGACGAGCCGACCGCGGGGGTCGATCCCGACGCATCCGATGCCCTGCTGCGCGACCTGCTGCAGGCGGCGGGGGAGCAGTCGGTGCTGCTGATCTCGCACGTCGCCCCTCCGGCCGGAACCGTCGACCGGGTCGTCAGGTTGGAAGAGGGGCGCACCGTATCGGGGTAGCCGGCGGTCAACTGTGTCCGCGGGGCCGGCCCGCGGGCGCAGCGTCGCATGACGGGCGCGGCGCCGTGGCATCCGTCGTCTCGTGCGGTGTGTCGGTCTCTGCGTCCCAAGGTGTGCTCGCTGGCGCGGTGACGATCTCCGAACCTCGTGTCCGTGTGCAGGACGCAGGCACGGATGCCCTCTCAAGATCGGGGTTCCGATCCTGCAGATGTGCCTCGGTCCTGCGATCGGTACGCGTGGACGGTCCCCGGGGTGGCGGTTCCGGGGGGTGGCCGGTGCGGCTCGGTCGTTGAGCGAGGAGCGCAGCGACGAGACGAAACGCGGTGAGCGTCCCCGTCAGACGCTCAGGTCGGCCCGGGGCTCCATCACGATGCCCTGGGCTTCGAAGACGCGGCGGCGTTCTTCGATGCGGCGGTGCAGCTCGACCTGCGCGTCGTCGACGAGCTGCGGGTCGAGATCGACCGTCGCGGGGTGCGGGTCGCCGTGGTTCGCCTCGATGTAGGCATCGAGCTCGGGGCCGGACGTCCACGACGTGATCAGGGCGTAGCGCGGAGTCGTGCCGCGGTGCCAGACCGCATGCCAGAAGCGCTGCGTGTCGACGATGATGCGCGAGCCCTCGCGCAGCGGCAGGCGGATCTCGGTCGCCGGGTCGAACCGATCGGAGCGCAGGAGCAGCAGCGAGTCGGTGTCGTCGGAGAGGTTGTAGTAGCCGCGCACGACCCAGCCGGTGCCGTCTTCGTTGAGGCGGTTGTTGTCGTCCTGGTGCAGGTTGTACACGGCGTCGGCGTATTCGTTGGGCTGCAGCTCGATGACGCGGCAGCGGCCGACTCCGGCACCGGGTTCGAGGGCGCGGCGCTGCAGGGTCGGCGCGATCGCGACCTGTGACTCGACCCACACGCCGTCTTTATCGGTGCGAGGAGGGGTGTGGTTCCAGAATCCGTTGCATTCGATCGCGCCGGCATAGCTCGCGAGCGGGGCGAAGCGCGTGACGCCCGACGAGCGCCACCCGATGTACTCGAGATCGAGCCACTCGGCGGGGTCGGATGCCTGGTCGTGGTCGTCGAGCACGACGTAGCCGGTCTCTGCCAGCGCCTCTGACCTGATGAAGCCCATTGCGTCCCCTCCGTGCCTGATTCCTTAGGCCATCCTAACCAGGGGACATGGCGGCCGACCGAGGCGCGGCCGGGGAAAACCCCGTCGATTCGCGCCGTGGCCCGGGTTGTCGTAAGCTAGTCCGCGGTGACGTGTCCGAGCGGCCGAAGGTGCAACTCTCGAAAAGTTGTGTAGGGTAACCCCCTACCGTGGGTTCAAATCCCACCGTCACCGCCATTTAGAAAAGCCCCGCTTCCCTTTGTTTCATTGGGAATGCGGGGCTTTCTCGTTGTCCGGATTCAGTGCGTGGACACTTCCGTGGACACATTCAACTTGGAACGGGCTCGATCGGGTGCGACCGCCACTGAGTTGAGGTCGTCGTCGAGGAGATCGGCGTAGGTGTCGAGTGTCATGGCCGCGGACGCGTGGCCGAGCATCCGTTGCACGGCTTTTACGATCGCCCCGGCAGAAACCGCGAGCGATGCAGCAGTGTGACGCAGGCTGTGAGGCCTGACGCGGGGGACTTTGGATCTTCCGCCTGCGCTCGTTTCACCGACGCCGCGAACCATCCGTCGCGAGAGTTCGGATTTCGTAGATGAACGCCTACCTCGCGCTGATCCCGCGAGTGCGCGGATTGCTCTCCGACGACGTGTGACGAGCGCGCGCCGTTCTCAGAGCGCCGGATCGAGGCGTGTCAGCGCAGCATCCATCTGCTCGGCCATGTGCGCGTAGCCGACGTCGGCCGGATGCAGTCCGTCGGACGCCATCCAGCTGTCTTCCGACCCCGCGTGGTGCCCGTCGAGCCAGCGGCTCGCGCCGGGGATCCAGTCCGCGCCGATCTCGGCCGCGGCATCCTCGACCCAGACGATGATCTGTTCGAGGGACGCCGGGCGCTGCTCCGTGTACCAGAACGGCTCGACGACGACGATCCGTGCGGAAGGCAGGGCCTCGCGGATGCGGGTGAGATCGCCGCTGATCGTGTCGCGGATGAGGTCGGCACGACGGTCGTAGCTGAAGGTGTCGTTCAGGCCCATCGTGACGAAGACGATGTCGGGCTTCTGCGCGATGACGAGCGCCGGCAGGTCGTCCTCGCCGAAGTTCTCTCGATGGTTCACGAACCCGAGGCCGTTGACGCTCGGGTTGAACTCCCGCCACCCGCGCTCCTCGCTGATGATCGTCGACCAGCGGAGCGACGGATCGCTCGCCCCGGTGCCGAGCGTGTAGGAGTCTCCGTAGAACGCCACGAGCGGGCCGTTCCCCGCTGATGCCGACGTGTCGGGTAGGGGCGCGGCGCTGCAGGCCGTGAGGCCCAGGGCGAGGGCGACGACGGATGCGAGAGATCGGAAGCGGCGCATACTCTCTGTTCGTTGCCGAGGCGTCGACGGATGGCTGCGGCTCCACGGCAGTCCGACGAATGCGAGGGTCAGGTGCCGCACAACGGGGACGTGGGGTCGGTGCCCGGTCCGCGAGCATGTCGAGTGCGGCCTCGGCGGGCGATGATCATCGCTGATCCGATGACGAGGCAGCGATCTCGGGTCAGCGTGCCAGTGAGAGGGTCGCGATCGCCGATTGGATCGCCACCGCGGCGGCTCCGCGCGCCCAGGCGGTGAACCCGGGCTCGTCGATATAGAGCTCGATGGGATCCGCGAGCGGGTCGCGGTCGGCGGCGATCGCGCGTCGGATGGCGGGTTCAGCGACCGAGAACAGACCGATGCCATCGCCGGCGAGAACCGTGGCGGGCTGCATCGTCAGGTTCGCTGCGAGGGCGATGAATCGGCCGAGCGCTTCGCCTGCTGCATCCGCCACCGCAGTCGCTGCGGGGTCTCCATCTGCGGTGAGCGCCAGGAACTCCTCGTAGTCGACCGCGCGTCGCAGGGCACCGGAGACCTGAGCGGTGATCGATCCCGACGTGAGCATCGCCTGTGCGCACCCGCGGTGTCCTCGGTCGCAGAGGGGCCCGTTGGCTGCGAGCGGGATGTGTCCGCCGAGACCCGCGCCGACTTCGCGCGTGCGCACGACCTCGTTGTGAGCGACGACCGCGTATCCGATGCCCTCACCGATGGTGATCACTGAGAATCCGGGCAGGCCGCGGCCCATGCCGAACCACCTCTCGGCCTCGGCGAGCGCGACGAGGTCGTTCTCGACGGTGACGGGCAGTCCGGTCGCTTCGGCGAGCATCGCCGCGAACGGCACGTCGTGCCAGTCGAGGAACGGCGCGAACTCGACGACGCCGTCGTCGACGGAGCCGCCGAGGCTCACGCCGATGCCGCGGATGTCGCCGTCGAAGTCGTCGATCGCCGCGCGGATGTCCGTGACCACGCTCGACGGGTCGGAAGCGGTGAGGGGGCGTGTGGAGGAGTCGACGAGAGCGGCGCGGACGTCGGTGAGAGCCGCGTGCAAGGTGTCGCCGGTCAGCTTCATACCGACGAAGAATCCCCGGTCGGGGGCGATGTCGAGAGGCCTGGTCGGTCGGCCGACGGAGCCGTCGACGACGTCGTCGAGCTCGATGAGCAGCCCGGTGTCGAGGAACGGCTTCGCCAGTCGGGTCAGGCTCGCTGCCGAGAGTCCGAGTCGACTCGTCAGGGCCGAGCGCGAGATCGGACCGTGGATCAGGACCGCTTCGGCGAGCGCGTTCTCGCTCTCTGTGAGCATGATCACCTCCTCGTTGTTTCCATTGTGGCAGTAAAACGGGCTTCCTCTCCAGAATCGAGGGGTCGAAATCGGGTCTTGGCTCATACTTATTTTCGTGATAGAACTAATCCATGCATTTCAGCAATGAGGCTCTGCAGGAGAGCGTGATGGATGATCTCGAGTCCCCGGCCACCCGCGATCGCGTGATCCACCTTCACCGCGGCGGGACGAGTGTCGTCATCGACCTCGAGTCCGAAGAGGTGCCCGTCATCGTCCACTGGGGTGAGGAGCTCGCCGACTCGACTCCGGAGACGCTGCGCAGCCTCGCCGTCGCCGCGCGTCCGCAGCGGGTGTCCGGCGGTCTCGACCGCACGGCACGTCTCAGCGCGGTCGCCACCGAGGCCTCGGGCTGGCTGGGAACGCCCACAATCGAGGGGCACCGTGGGGGAGTCGGCTTCAGCATCAAGCCCGAAGTCGTCGAGGTGCGCGTCGATCACCATGCGGCCGCGGTCGAGCTGGAGGATGCGGAAGCGGGGATCCGCCTTCGGTGGGACGTCGAAGTCGGCGTCGCAGGGCTTCTCCATCAGCGCATGACGGTGAGCAACACCGGCGACGGCGGCTATTCCCTCGATGCGCTGCAGCTCGCCTTCCCCACCCCGGGGGATGCCACGGAACTGCTCGACACGACCGGTCACCATCTTCGCGAGCGCAGCGCTCAGCGGCACGTCTTCACTCTGGGCACTCACCTGCGCGAGAGCCGGAGGGGGCGTCCGGGGGCAGACGCGACGGTGCTGCTGGCCGCGGGGCGGCCCGGGTTCGGATTCGAGTCCGGTCGGGTGCACGGCATCCACGTCGCGTGGAGCGGAAACCACCGCGTGCTCGCCGAGCGGGTCGTGACGGGCGATGCCTTCCTCGCCGGCGGTGAGCTGTTCGCCCCCGGTGAGGTCGTGATCGCCCCCGGAGCGTCCGTGTCGTCGCCCTGGGTCATCGGCTCGTGGGGCGACGGTCTCGACCGGCTGGCGCAGCGCTTCCATTCCGAGTGGCGCGACCGTCCCCAGCATCCGCGCCGTGCGCGTCCGATCACTCTCAACACGTGGGAGGCCGTCTATTTCGACCACGACTTCGACCGCCTGGCTGCGCTCGCCGATACGGCAGCGGCCGTCGGGATCGAGCGGTTCGTGCTCGACGACGGGTGGTTCACCGGGCGACGCGACGACACCCGAGGGCTCGGCGACTGGGAGGTGGATGCCGAGGTCTGGCCCGAGGGTCTGCATCCTCTCGTCCGCAAGGTCACAGGGCTCGGCATGGAGTTCGGGCTCTGGGTGGAGCCCGAGATGGTGAACCCCGACAGCGACCTCGCCCGCGCGCATCCCGACTGGATCCTTCAAGGCCGGTCGTCGCTGCCGCCGTCCGCACGGCAGCAGCAGGTGCTGGACCTCGCGAATCCCGACGCGTACCGACACATCGCCGATCGGCTTCTCGCCCTCCTGGGCGAGTACCCGATCGCCTACCTCAAGTGGGATCACAACCGGGATCTCGTCGATGCGGGCAGCGGCCCCGGCGGATCCCCGCGGGTGCGCGAACACACCCTCGCGCTCTACCGACTGCTCGATGAGCTGAAGGCGGCCCACCCCGATCTCGAGATCGAGAGCTGCGCATCGGGCGGTGCTCGAGTCGACCTCGGCATCCTCGACCGCACCGACCGCATCTGGACCAGCGACAGCCTCGACCCGATCGAGCGGCTCGAGAACCAGCGCTACACCGGCCTCGTCGTGCCGCCCGAGATGATGGGCATGCACCTCACGAGCCCGGTCGTGCATTCGTCGGGGCGCACGGTCTCGCTCGAGCTGAGCGCCGCTGTCGCCCTGCTCGGACACTTCGGTGTCGAGTGGGACCTCACCTCCGCCGACGAGGAGACCCGGGGGCGTGTCGCCGCCTGGATCGCCCTCGCCAAGCGGCTGCGTCCGCTGATCGCCGACGGCACCGTCGTCCACGTCGACGGTGTCGAGCCGGGCATCGACGTGCGCGGGATCGTCGCCGAGGATGCCGCGCACGCGGTGTTCACCATCACGCAGGTCGCGACGAGCGCCGCCTACCCGGCGGGGCGCGTCCGGTTCCCGGGGCTCGACCCTGCTCGCTCATACGCACTCCGCATCCTCTCGCGTCCCGCGCACGACCCTGCGCAGTCGCCGCTCGCGTGGGCCGAAGAGCCCGTGACGATGACCGGCCACGAGCTCGGGAGCATCGGCGTCCGCCCGCCCGTGCAGTTCCCGCAGCAGGCGACCGTCGTCGAGATCGTTTCACAGCACTGACAACCGAGCAGTTCTTCCGCGCAAGGAGGCGCACGCATGAGAATCAGACATCGAAAGACCGCCAGGGGTGTCGCGATGGCGGCCGCCTTCGGCACCGTCGTGGCGTTGGGAGGGTGCGCGTCGTCGCCGGACGACGGCGTCACCACCCTCAGCTTCTTCCAGTTCAAGGGGGAGGCGCTAGAGGACTTCAACGCGATCATCGCGGATTTCGAGGCCGAGAATCCCGATATCCGCGTCGTGCAGAATCAGGTCGCGGACTCCGAGACCCTCATCCGCACGCTGCTCGTCAAGGACAAGGCGCCAGACGTCATCACCCTGAACGCGAACGGGGGATTCGGGGACCTCGCTCAGGCCGGGGTGTTCTACGACTTCTCCGATGAGCCGGTTCTAGAGACCATCAACCCCGCGGTGCAGGAGATCCTCTCAGATCTCGGCACCAAGCAGGACGAGGTGAACGGACTCGGTTACGTCAACAACGCCAACGGCGTCATCTACAACCAGGACATCTTCGAGGAGCAGGGGCTCGAGGTCCCCGAGACGTGGGACGAGTTCATCGCGGTGTGCGAGGCCCTCGAGGCTGCGGGGATCACCCCGTTCTACGGCACCCTCGCGGACTCGTGGACCGGCATGCCGTCATGGAACGCTCTGGGGGCGTACGCCTCGCAGGGCGGCTTCTTCGACGACCTTCGCGCGGAGGGTGAGGATGTCGGCGCCGATTCGGCCGTCTCGTTCGAGAAGGACTTCCCCGAGGTGATGGCTCAGCAGGCAGAGCTCTTCTCGTACATGCAGGAGGGATACCGCGGCCGCACCTACGACGACGGCAACGCGGCCTTCGCCCGAGGCGAGTCCGCCATGCTGCTGCAGGGCATCTGGGCGCTGAACCCCGTCAAGGCCATCAACCCCGACATCAAGGCGGCGATCTTCCCCTACCCGGCGGCGGACGATCCTGATGATCGTCTGCTGGTCTCCGGTGTCGACGTCGTCGTGACCATGGCGAAGGACACACCTCATCGCGAGGAGGCGCTCCGCTTCATCGAGTACCTGTTCGACGTCGGAGTGATCGAGGAGTTCGCCGCTTCTCAGAACATGATCCCGTCGGTGGAGGGCGCCGAGCTGAGCGACGACCCTGCGCTGCAGTCGGTCAAGCCCTTCTTCGACGAGGGGAAGATCACCGGCTTCATCGATCATCAGGTGCCGCCGAGCATCCCGCTGGTCGCGATCGTGCAGCAGTTCCTGTTCGACGGCGACGCGGATGCGGCGCTGTCGACCCTCGACAGCGAGTGGCGCAAAGTCGCCGCCCGCACCATCCCCGTGACGGGAGACGAAGAATGAGCACCCTGACCAGCGCTGTGCGCGCCACGACACCGGGGCCCGAGGGCACGAAGCGAGCGCGCCGGGTCCGCACCGCGAGCTCCCGCGCGCTGCCCGCCTATTACTGGATGGTCTGGCCCGCCGTCATCGCCTTCGCCGCGTTCCACACCATCCCCGTCATCGTGGGCATCTTCTTCAGCTTCACGAACTACGCCGGCTACGGCGACTGGAACTTCGTCGGCATCTCGAACTACCTCAACCTCTTCAAGGACGACAGAGTCCTGAAGGCCTACGGGTTCTCGTTCCTGTTCGCCATCGTCGCCACGATCCTCACGAACGTGATCTCGCTCTCGATCGCCATGGGGCTCAATGCCAAGATCCGCGCACGGAACTTCTGGCGCGGCGTCTACTTCGTGCCGTACGTGCTCGCGATCCTCGTGATCGGCTACGTCTTCCAGTTCCTGTTCTCGAACTCGCTGCCGAAGATCCTGTCCGGCATCCCGCTGTTCCGCGACAACATCCTCACCAACCCCGACTGGGCGTGGACGGCGATCGTCGCACTGGCGGTCTGGCAGGCCTGCGCGTTCTCGATCATCATCTACCTCTCCGGTCTGCAGACGATCCCGAGCGAGTTGTACGAAGCCGCATCTCTCGACGGTGCATCCTCATGGCGGCAGTTCGGATCCATCACCTTCCCGCTCATCAGCGCGTTCTTCACGATCAACGTCGTGCTGAGCCTCAAGGGCTTCCTGCAGGTCTTCGACCCGATCGTCGCCCTTACGAACGGAGGGCCGGGCACGTCGACCGAATCGGTCACCCTGCTCGTCTTCCGCGGTGGATTCTCCGGCGGAGAGTTCGCCTACCAGACCGCGAACGCCGTGATCTTCTTCATCGTGATCACGATCGTCTCGCTCCTGCAGTTCCGGGTCCTTCAGCGCAGAGAGGCCGATATCTGATGACCACCGCAACCACGATCCTCGCCGAAGCCGAGGCGACGACACCTCGCCCCGGATGGCGCGCCAGGCGCGCCTCCGAGAACGACGACACCCGCAGGACGAACTGGTGGGCGACCGCGCTCATCGCGGTCTGCTCGCTGACCGTGCTCATCCCGCTCTACCTCGCGGTCGCCGTCGCACTGAAGACGCCAGAGCAGCTCGCCGCCGGCAACGGGTTCGAATGGCCGAACCCGATCCGCTGGGAGAACTTCGCCGACGCGTGGGCGAGGACCGCGTTCCCGCAGGCGCTGTTCAACACGGCGCTGATCACGGTCGGAGCGGTCGTCTTCACCCTGCTGACCAGCTCGGTGGTGGCGTACGCGCTCGCCCGCAACAGCCACCGACCGTTCTTCAAGGGGGTGTTCTTCTACTTCCTCGCCGCGCTGTTCATCCCGTTCCCGATCATCATGCTGCCCCTGGTCAAGCAGACGTCGCTCCTCGGTCTGGACAACCAGGTCGGCATGATCGTGCTCTACACGATCTTCGGCATCTCGCTGAACGTCTTCATCTACAGCGCCTACATCCGCTCGATCCCGATCGAGCTCGAAGAGGCGGCGCGCGTCGATGGAGCATCCACGTGGCGGGTGTTCTGGCAGATCGTGTTCCCGCTGCTCACGCCCATGAACGCCACCGTCGGCATCCTCACCTGCGTCTGGGCGTGGAACGACTTCATCATGCCGCTCGTCGTCCTCACCGACCCCGGTGCGCGCACGATCCCGCTGGCGCAGTACGTGTTCCAGGGCCAGTACAACACCGACTACACGACCGCCTTCGCCTCGTATCTGATGGCGATGGCGCCGCTCCTGATCGTCTACATCTTCTCGCAGCGGTGGGTCATCTCCGGGGTCACCCGGGGATCCATCAAGTAGGTGTGATCGGGAGAGATGCCGCACTGCGCCGAGTGACGGGGCGGAGAGGTCACCTCAGACAGGGCCATGCACGCGGGCATCCGCAGTCTGGGAGTTCGGTCGTCGCGGGGGCTCAGGCCGCGAGGCTGTCGATGTGTCGCTGCAGCACCCGGTCGGCCTGACCGGCGGGGTCGTCGGAGGTGTTCCACAGCAGGTGGAGCGCAAGCCCGTCGAGCAAGGCGTGCAGTCGTGCCGTCTCGAGATCGGGATCGAGAGTCGGGTCTGTCACTCCCGACTCTGAGAGCTGTCGCAGCACTGATGAGCACACTCGGCGGACGCCGTCGTGAAGGTCGGCTGCGCTTCCCCTCAGGCTCTCGTCGGTGAGGGCGAGCCGGCTCAGCTGCAGCTGCACGACGAGCTCTGTGCGTCGTGTGTCGTCGAGGGGGAGCAGTTCCCGCATCCACTGCATCGCTCTCTCGCGACCGTCGCCCGTCACGGCACGCAGTCGGGCCGCGACGGACTGTCGGATGCGGTCGAAGCAGAAGCGGCGGAGGGCGTCCTGCGTCGGGAACGCGCGTCGGAGCGACGCCGTGGCGATCTCCGCCTCCTCCGCGACCTTGCGCACCGACAACCCGGCGATGCCATCGCGCACCAGCACGCGGAACGCCGCCGCCCCGATCTCGTCGTTGCGGTCGTCGTGGTCGATGAGGCGGGGCATGACCTCATTCTCGTGCAGTGGCGGGTGATCGCTTGGGCCAGATCGAGTAGCTGACGGCCCACAGCAGATCTATCGCCACGATCATGCCGAGGATCGGGAAGAATCCGAGCAGTTCGGCGGTGCGAGCCGCGTCGCCGACGAGAGCGATGAGGCCCCCGAGGAGCCCCGCTGCGATCGCGGCGGCCAGCATCGTGCGCGCGACGTCCTTCCAGCAGGAGATCGTGTACGCAGAGCCGAACAGACGCGGTCGAGGCGCCGCCCCACGAAAGCGCGAGGCGAACTTCGCATCCGCCCACGCGACCATCCGGTGGCCGTATGCGACCGAGATGCCGATGTAGAGAGCGGCCAGACCGTGGTGCCACGAGGCCGTTCCCCCGCTCATGAGATCGAGGGCGACGAGCGCCAGCAGAACCAGGTCGATGACCGGCGCCGCGAGCAGCAGCATCCGGCCCAGTCTCGGGCGGTCGAAGGCGTAGCGGGCGATGAGGCCGGCTGCGATCGCGATCCAGAAGCCCACCTCGCACGCGATGATCGCAGCAAGGATCATGGACGGTCCTCTCGGTCGACGGTCCGATGATGTTAGCACGACTGTGCTACCACCTGACATGCGGACGCCGCAGGACTTGAGTATGTGGCGACCACAGGGTTTCTACTACGACATGCACTCGACGGAGGAAAGCGTCGCCACGGGCGCCGCCGACGGCCAGAATGAGTCAGAAGACGGCCGCGCAGGAAAGGGACCCTTCATGGCGTGGAGCACGAGAGAGGTCGCTGACCTCGCCGGAACCACGGTGAACACCGTGCGGCACTACCACCAGGTGGGCCTGCTCGAGCAGCCGAGCAGATCCTCGAATGGATACAAGAGCTACGAGGTGAGTCACCTCGTGCAGCTGCTCCGCATCCGTCGTCTGCGCGAACTCGGGGTTCCCCTCGATCAGATCGATCGCGTCTCCGCCGGGGACGATCGTGCCCTCGCGGCGTTGGAAGACATCGACGCCGAGCTCGCCGTCACGATCGAGCGGCTGCAGCAGGCTCGGGTGGAGATCCGCACGATCATCGACGGCGCGACGACGACGGATCTGCCTCGGGGCTTCGAGAACCTCACCGCACGCCTCACCGAGACCGAACGGTCGCTGATGCTCATCTACTCCCAGGTCTACGACGACGAGGCCATGCGGGATCTCCGGGTGATGCTCGAATCCGATCCGGCCGACGTGCGCGCCGACTTCGATGCGCTGCCACCGGATGCCGACGAGCAGACGCGGATCCGCATGGCGGAGAGATATGCGGTCGGACTCGCTCATGATCTGACGACCTATCCGTGGCTGCAGGATCCTCTGGCGCATCACCGAGGGCGCCCGCAGATGACATGGGAGGCGGTCGCGGAGTCGGTCGCCGCGCTCTACAACCCCGCCCAGCTCGATGTGATCGCCCGAGCGCATGTGATCGCGCTGGCGACGATCGCCGCCGGCTGAGCGGGAGCACGACTCCCGGCGCTGTCGATTCACAGACGCGGCAGCACCGTCGCCGCGATCACGGTGTTCATGATGACGGCGTTCATCGTGCGCACCACCGCGCTCGATGCCGCTGCGGCACCCCAGTCGCCGTCCTCGAGCCGCTTCGCCCGCGCGTAGACATCGCTGCCCCAGGGGATCTCCGCGTGGAACTGGGGGAGCGTACCGCTCGCCGACAGGAGGGCGATGCTCGCCGCGGTGCGGGGGTCCGGATCGTCGCCGTCGATGAGCGCGGCTCGCACTCTGCGGATGAGGTCGGAGCGGCGTTCGCCGGCGAGTGTGAGCTTCGTCGTCGGGAAGAGTCCGAGGACCTTGCCTTCCGCGCGGTTCAGATCACCGCGCGCGACGACACGGTCGAGGACCGGGCCGCGCAGCTGGGGACCGATGCCGGCGAGAACGGCCTGCACGTCCTGAGCCTTCTTCGACAGCGATGTCAGTGCCGATGCGAGAAGCGGGTCGGGCGCGTCGCCTTCGCCGACCGCGCGTACCCGGGTGAAGAGTCCGTGCTCCTCGGCTTCGACCCGACCGGCGAGCGCGAGGTCGGCCAGCACGGCGCCGCCGAGCACGTAGAAGAGGATGTTCTCGCCGGCGATGGTGCCCGAATCGGGTTGGAAGAGCAGGAGCAGGGTGTCTTCGACGATCAGGGGTTCTTCCGACATGGGTGCTCCTCGGGTCCTCGGCGTCGCGGCCGCGACCTGTCGTCACGGTCGTCACGAGCGCCTGTAGACGCATAGTCAAGACGGTGTTCCGACCACAGGGTCAAGCGGGTCGGTGATCGGAGAGCTCACGCTTGACCCTGTCCCGGGCACACGGTCTTGACTGCCTTCAGACATCCGCGGTACGCATCGTCCGCGGCATCCGACAGAGAGAGATACGACCGATGGACAACCCCTATCCCTGGTTGCAGGACTTCATCAACCAGGTCCCCGAGATCCTGCAGCCGATCATGGTCGCGCTCGTCGCCGCCATCCCGTACATCGAGGGCGAGGGCGCCGCCGCGTTCGGCATCATCGCCGGAATCAACCCGATCGTCGCTGCGCTCGCCGCCATCACGGGCAATGTGCTCTGCGTGATCGCGGTCGTGCTGCTCGGATCGCGGATCCGCGGCGGGGTCGTCGCGCGCCGCGCGGCGCGATCGGCTGCGGCCTCGCCCTCAGCGGTCGGTGGCTCGGCGCATGTCACGTCGACGGTGGCGACCGCGACGGCATCCGACGCAGGCGGGGTCTCCGGCTCAGCGACAGCCGACGACGATGACACGACGCGGCGCGGGAAGGGGCGCGCGAAGCTGCGGCGCTGGCTGGTCAGGTTCGGTGTCCCCGGCGCCAGCATCCTGGCACCGATCGCTCTTCCGACGATGCTCACCGCGGCCTTCTTCGTCGCATCCGGCGTGCGCAAGGAATGGGTCATCCTGTGGCAGGTCATCGCGATCGTGCTGTGGACGGGAGCTGTCGCGGCCGCTGCCACGGGACTCCTCGCCCTGCTGGGCTGGTGAGGTCCTCATCGCGCCCACCTGTCGGCTGCGATCTTCAGAAGAGGCCATCCTCGCGTCTGACCACGGCTCTCGGCGTCGGACGTTCTGGTGACCGAGGATGCATCCCGTGAGACGCTTCCGCGAGAACGGACTCGGGGCGAGTGCTCCTGAGTGCGTGAGCGGCGAAGCGGTCGGCGACCGGATTCCGAACACGCTCGAGTGAGGTGGGTGTCTCGACCAGATCGAAGAGGCCCATGCTCAGCAGGTGATCCGCGCGCGGCGCGGTGCTGTGACGGTAAGTCCATTCATACATGTCGAAGAGCGGCCACCACGTGTACCCGACCACATCCGTACCCTCGGCGCGAAGCTGCTCGACTGCGCTCACCGAGGCATCCATCCAGGCGATGCGTGTCTCGGCGTCATCGGTCACACAGGTCTCGGCGAGCATGACCGGAGCACCGTAGCGCTCGGCGTAGCCTCGCAGCATCTCCTTCAGACCGTCGACGCCGTCGTCGCGCGTCGGCCGCGGGTCGGCGAATCCGCCACCGTGGTGCACGCCCGCCTCGAACAGTTCGGTCGAGTGTCGGGGGTAGTAGTTCACACCCATCACATCGGGCTGCACGGCGTTGTCGCGGAACCACTGAAGGAGTCCGGGCGATACGCCCCGCGAGCGCAGGAGCGAGCTGAGCGGATGCCGGTCGTCGACCTTGCCGGTGACGAGATCCTCGACCAGGAAGCCCTGATGCGCGTATCGCCGTGCGGTCTCCCAGTGCTCCGGCGCGTCGATGTCGCCGGCGTATCGCATGGACGCGTCGACGTGTACGAACGTGGCACGGTCTCCCAGCACGTCGGCGATCGCACGCTGAGTGAGCACGAACCCCTTCGCGATGGCCGTCGCGATCTCGACCAGACCGGCGGTTCCCTGTCGGTACGGCGGCCAGTAGGCGTACTCGCCGCTGAACAGCGAATGCAGCATCGGCTCGTTCACGGGCGTGTAGTCGGTGGCGACGTCGCGGTAGCGCTCTGCAGCCCTGGCGGCGTACTCCGCGACGTGCTGTGGGTAGTCGGGATGAGCGAACTGGTCGTCGATCCACAGCGGGGTGCCGTAGTGCAGGATGTCGACGATGGGGCGGATGCCGAGCTCGCCGAAGCGGTCCATCACCCGGTCGGTCCACGACCAGTCCCATCGGCCTCGTTCGGGCGAGACGACGTGCCAGGGGATGCCCCAGCGCATGAACTCGGCGCCGACTGAGGCGGCGAGGCCGAGGTCGTCGCTCCACTGGTCGTAGTGCTCGGTGAGGGCGTACTCGTCGATCGCGCGTTCGCCGGGCCGCTCCTGCGGGATGAACGTGTTCTCGATGCCGAGGCCGAAGTGCAGCAGGCCGTCGCGGTACCAGGTCATATCAATGTCACTTCAGTCCGGTGGAGGCGATGCTTTCGACGAAGCGTCGCTGGATGAGCAGGAAGACGATGGCGAGCGGAAGCACGGCGATGAGCGAGCCCGCCATCATGACCCCCTGAGGGATGATGCCGCCGGGGCCGGTCAACAGCGTGAGCCCCGATGTGACGGTGCCCATCTCGGCATCCGTCGTGAACACCAGTGGCCACAGGAGGTCGTTCCAGTTGTTCACGAAGATGTAGATCCCGAGGGTGAGCAGTGCGGGCACCGCGTTCGGCAGCACGACGCTGCGGAAGATGCGGAACTCGCTCGCGCCGTCGATGCGTGCGGCGTTGTCGAGATCGCGGGGCAGCGACAGGAAGAACTGCCGCAGGAAGAAGATGCCGAACGCGTCGGCGGCGCGCGGAGCGATGAGCCCGGCGTAGGAGTTCACCCACCCCAGGTCGGAGACGAGCTGATAGATCGGGATCAGGGTCGCCTGGAACGGGATCATCAGACTCGCGATGATCGCGATGAGCAGCACCTTGCTGCCTCGGAAGTCGAGTCGGGCGAGTGCGTACGCCGCGAGCGAATCGAACACCAGCGCGAACAGGGTGACCCCACCGGCGAACACGAAGCTGTTGGCGATGAGGCGTGCGAACGGCAGCTCCGTGAAGATCCTCGTGAAGTTGTCGAGGGTCCACGCGCCGGGCAGGAGCGTGGGTGGATACGCGTTCACCTCGGACACCGGCTTGAAGGCGGTGAACACGATGATGAGGATCGGCAGCATCACCGCGAGCGTCGCCGCAGCCGCGACGACCAGCAGGGCGGCGGATGCGAGCCGGCGCCGCGTCGCGTGCGGCGACCGACGAGCGATGGTCGGCGAACTGAGCGCGGTCACGAGGCATCCGCCTCTCGGCGCGAGAAGAAGAGGAACTGCACGAGGCTCAGCACCAGCGTGATCAGCAGCAGGACGTAGGAGAGCGCCGACGCGAAGCCGAGCTCGAGCTTGCGGAAGCCCGATTCGTAGATCTCCATGACGATCGTCTGCGTACTGCCGTAGGGGCCACCGCCGGTCATCACGTAGATCTGATCGAACGCCTGCAGTGCCGCGATGAGCGCGACGATGAGCACGAAGCCGAGCGAGCTGCTGAGCATCGGCAGGGTGATGCTGCGGAATCGTTGCCAGGCGCTCGCGCCATCGACGCGGGCGGCCTCGTAGAGACTGCCGGGGATGTCCTGGAGCCCGGCGAGGAAGATCACCATGTAGAACCCGAAGCTCTTCCAGACGGCGACGAGCACCACGGTCGGCATGGCGAGCACAGGGTCCTGCAGGACGTTGCCGAGCTGGATGCCGAAGCCACGGAGCCAGTGGTTGAGGAGGCCGATCTGCGGGTCGAGGAGATACGACCACGCGAACGCGGCGACGGCCAGGGAGACGATGAACGGCAGGAACAGCATCGTGCGGAAGGCACCGCGCCCTGGGAGGAGCCGGTTGTTCAGCAGCAGGGCGAAGACCAGCGCGATCACCACGACGACCGGGGTGAACAGCAGCGAGTACACCGCGGTGTTGCCCATCGCGGTGAGCACGCCGGAGTCGGTGAAGACGTCGACGTAGTTCTGCAGCCCGACCCACTCCTCGTCGCCGAAGCCGCTCGCGTCGGTGAACGACAGCCGGAGAGCGGAGAGCATCGGCCACGCGACGAACACCGTGAGAATGATGATCGCCGGAAGGAGGAACGCGATCACCGTCAGGCGGTACCGGTTGCTGCGACGGAGGGGCGTGCGGCCACCCAGTGGTGCGGGTGGGCGATAGGAACGGCGGGCGGGGGGCGCGGCGGCCTGCGTCGTCATCGGCGCTGCTTTCTCGAAGAAGGACGCGGAAGGGGCGACGTGGGCGCCCCTTCCGCGAGCGGGGTCACTTGATGGCCTGCTGGATCTCGCTCTGGGCGGCGGAGAGCAGCTCGTCGATGTCGCCTCCCGCGACGGCCTTCTGAGTGAGGGTGTCGATGGCAGCGAGCACATCGACGCTGTTGACCACACCGGGAAGCAGTGCGCGGCCGGTCGGTGCGATCTCGGTCAGCGACACGACGACCGGGTTCGACTCGACCGACTCGAGGGGGATGTCGGTGCGCAGCGGGGGCCACCCCGACGCGAGCGACCACTCCGTGGCGACGTCCTCCTGGAAGAAGTAGGAGAAGAACGCCTCGGCGCCCGCGACCTGGGCGTCGTCGGCCTGCTCGGTGATGCCCATGGACACCCCGATGGCGGACGCCGCCTGATCCTCGGGCCCGGCAGGGATCGCCGCGATGCCGTAGTCGATGTCGTTGTCGGCCGAGATGAACGACATCCAGGGCCCGCCGACGTGCATGGCGGCCTTGCCTGAGCTGAAGAGCTCGTCGGCACCGATGCCGTCGAGTCCCGTCGGGGAGATCTTGTCGTTCGTGATGGCGTCGACCCAGTAGGCGATCGACTCGGCGTTCTCGTTCGAGTCGATGACGGCATCCGTCGCCCCGTCGACGATTCCGCCGCCGCCGCTGAGCAGAAGGCTCGGCCACAGCCCGTTCGCGACGGTAGCGTGATCGGGGAGCGCGAGGCCGTACTGCTCGGGGGTGCCGTCGCCGTCCTCATCGACCGTGAGCGCCTTCGCTGCCTCGACCCATTCGTCCCAGGTCGTGGGGAACTCGTCGATGCCCGCGGCGGTGAACAGCGCCTTGTTGTAAAACACCGAGAGCGGCACGAAGCCGGTCGGCACTCCATAGGGCGTGCCGTCGACGGCGACCATGTCGACCGACTGCTCGGCGAGCTCGGCGGTGTTGCTGTCGTCCGAGGCGTAGAAGTCGGTCAGGTCGACGAAGGCTCCACGGTCGGCGTACACCGGCATCCGCTCTGCCGGCATCGCCACGATGTCCGGACCCTCGTCCGACGACAGGGCCGGAAGCAGGGTGTCGTCGATGACCGCCCACGTCTTGGTCTCCGTCTTGATGACGTAGTCGTCTTGCGAATCGTTGAAGTCGGCCACGATCTGGTCGAGGACCTCGCCGTCGGCCTCGGTGTATCCATGCCAGAACGTGAGGGTGGTGGGCCCTTCGGAGTCATCGTCCGCGGGGGCGGAGCAACCGGCGAGGGCGAGCGCTGTCGCGCTCGCCGCGGCGATGGCCATCATGGTTCTTCTCATCATCATCTTCGATGCCCTTCTGTGACTGCGGTGTCAGGTCGGCTCGGGTGCCGTGGTGCTCGGGTTTACAACGATGGAGGTAAACGTTGTAAATGGATGATCGCGCCTTACTCGAGCGATGTCAAGAGGGGGTGCTCGACTAGCGAGTGGCGGCGGTCGACTCGCGCTCGACGAGCGAGAAGTCTGTGAAGACCTCCCGGGGAGGTTCGGCATCCGCTCCGCCGATGCGTGCGACGAGAAGGTCCACTGCGGTGCGGGCGATCTCGGACCGTCCGGGGTTGATCGTCGAGAGGGCCGGGAGGCTGTAGCGTGTCTCGTCGAGGTCGTCGAAGCCGATCACGGCCACGTCTTCCGGAACCCGGACGCCTCGTTCGAGGAGAACCCGCAGAGCACCGAGTGCGAGGGAATCGTTGAAGGCGACGATGCCGTCGAATTGCACCCCGGTGTCGAGCACGGCGCGCATCGCGTCGGCTCCGTCGGCCCGGTGCCAGAGGTCCACCGGAACCACGAGGCTGTCGTCGAGGGGGACTCCCGCGGCAGCGAGTGCATCGGCGTACCCCTGAAGGCGAAGCCCTGGGGAGCCGAACTCCTCACTGGGATGCGAGCCGAGCGCGAGGATGCGTCGGCGGCCCAGTCCGAGCAGATGCGCGGTGGCTGCCTGCGCCCCCTCGGTGTTGCGCATCGTCACGTGATCGCGTGACGACTCGAAGAGCCGTTCGCCCAGGAGCACCATCGGCACGGGAACGCGTTCGAGCAGTGCGGCATCGCCCTGCTCGAGGGTGAGCACCGAATGCAGGATGCCGTCGAGTCCGCGAAGGTGGGCGTCACGCAATGCGGCGAGCTCGCTTTCGCGATCGAGGTCGAACTGCTCGATGAGCACCGAGAAGCCGCGCTCGCGCGCGGCTCTCATGACGTCGTCGGCGAGCTCGGCGAAATAGGGGTTCCGCAGATCGGGCACGATCAGCCCGATCATGTCGGTGCGGCCGGAGCGCAGGCTGCGCGCTGCGCGGTTGGGTTGATAGTGGAGCTGGTCGATCGCCTTCTCGACACGTTCGCGCGTCTCAGGGCGTATGTGGGGATAGCCGTTGATGACGTTCGAGACGGTCTTGATCGACACGCCCGCCGCCCGTGCGACATCGTGCAGAGTCGCCGTCGTCTCTGACCCAGCTTTCATTCTGCGCACTCTACAACGTTTCCCCTGCGGCCTCGGACACCAGGCGATCACGGAACGGATGCTTGACGTCGGCCCGCGTGGACACAAGGGAGACCAAAGATAACCTTATCAAGACGATGAAATTTGATAATGTTATCAACATGCGCGACGCACTCGACAATCCGTTCAGTCCCGGCTCCGACACGATTCCGGACGTATGGGCAGGTCGCACCGAGCAGCTGAGCGACTGGCGTGATGTCGTGCGTCCGCGAAGGCTCGCGGGTCTCCCCGAGCGGGGCAGAACGATCCTCGGAGAACCCGGCCTCGGAAAGTCCACTCTCGTCCGCCGTATCGCTCAGGAAGCATCCCGTGCAGGTGACTGGGTCACACCCCAGCTGCGCATTCCTGCCGGTGCCGATCCGCTGAAGCTCGTCGCAGAGGCGGTGCTGAAGCTCGCGGCCGACGCGGACCTTCCATCCTCGCGTGAGAAGCGGATCGGGGACGCAATCGCACGTGTCCAGGCGGTCGCTGTCTCCGGCATCTCTCTCACGCTCCGTGGCGCAGACGGGCGTGAGCCGTACTCGGCGCTCACCGAGCTGCTCATCGAGGTCGGCCTGGCCGCGATCGCCAGCGGCCGGGTCATGGCGCTCGTCCACGTCGACGAGGTCCAGAACATCACAGACGAGAAGGCGCTCTCGCAGCTGCTCATCGCGCTCGGAGATGCGCTCACCCACGAGGTCGAGGTCGCAGTCCCCGGAGGTGCGCGTGTGAGCCGCTCCCTGCCGATCGCTGTCTACCTCACCGGACTCCCGGACTTCGAGGACATGGCTGGCGCGCGCAAGGGCGCCACCTTCGCCTGCCGTTTCAAGACCACCACGCTGTCGGCCATCGACGAGGAGGACCTCGCCGAGGCGCTGCAGGAGTTCGTTCTCGAGGGGTGGGAAGTCTCGGATGGATCCGGCGGCACCGCCCGTGTGCGGATGGAACCCGACGCTGCGGGTCTCGTCGTCGACGTCTGCCGCGGCGAGCCGTTCCTCTTCCAGCTCGCTGGTGAGCAGGCCTGGTATGCAGGCGCGACCCAGACGATCACCGCGGAGCAGGTCCGCCGAGGATGGCGAGGCGCACAGCGGGAAGCGACCGCACACGTCGAGCGCATCCTCGAGCGTCTTCCGGCACGCGAGCGCCAGATGCTGCAGGCGATGGCCGAGCTGCCCGTCGCCGAGCGCACGGCCACTCGAATCGCAGAGGCGATGGGGTTCTCCAAGGTCACCGAGGTGGGGCCGACGGCTCAACGTCTGGACACTGTGCGCGGCATCATCGACCGCGGCAAGCCCTATACGTTCCGGCACCGCGCGGTCGAGGCGTACTTGACCAGCGATTGGCCGAACGTCTGACGGAGGGCTGGCTCATCGCCGCGCCGGGGAAGCCGACTGTGTCCTGGCGAATGAGCCTCCACCGGATGCGGAACAGCCGGATCTACGTGACAGCCGGGCCCCTCATGTGAGCGCCGAGCCGCGCGATCGTGTCGACGAGCGCGGCCGACTCGAGCACACTCCCTTCGAGCTCGGCCGGCGGTGACTCGATGCACCACCCGACTCATCTGCGGACACGGAGCCGTCCGCCGCACGTCAACCCCGTCGGCCGATCTCCTCTTTCCACACGACACGTGTCACTGTGGACGGATGAGACCAGACGCGCGAAGCTACGACCTCGACGATCTGCGGCAGCGGGTCATGCAGGAGCAGGGCGGAGCGGTGGATGACAGCATCCCCGAGCTGGCCGACGCGGACGCCGATCTGTGTGCTCTGGCGCTGGTGCTGCCGGACGGCACGATCCGCACCAGTGCTCAGTCATCGGTCCCGTTCAGTGTTCAGTCGGCGGTCAAGCCGTTCCTCTTCGCTCTGGCGCTGCTCGACACCGAGGGCGAAGCGCTCGACCTCGTGGGCATCGAACCGACGGGGGAGGCCTTCGACGCGATCAAGCTCGAGAGCGGAACCGGCCGGCCGCCGAACCCGATGGTCAATGCCGGTGCGCTGCTCACGGCATCGCTCGTCGACGGCGCGACCGTGGACGACCGCGGCGAACGGATCCTTCGAGGGCTGTCGGCCTTCGCCGGACGCCGGCTCGAGGTCGACGAGAGCGTCGCGCGGAACGAGCATCTGCTCGGCGACCGCAACCACGCGCTCGCCCACCTCATGCGGGCAGAGGGAACGCTGCATGTCAGCGCCGACGATGCCGTCGCCGTCTACGCGCGGGCGTGCGCCGTGCTCGTCGACGCGGAGGCGCTGGCCGTCATGGGTGCGACCCTCGCCTGTGGCGGGGTGAATCCGGTCTCGGGGGAACGCGTCGTCTCGCAGAGCGTGGCGCGCGACGTCGTCTCTGTCATGGCGACCTGCGGCGTGTACGACGGTTCCGGACGGTGGATGCGCGAGGTCGGCATCCCGGCGAAGTCGAGCGTGTCGGGTGCCATCGTGCTCTCCGCACCCGGACGCCTCGGCGCCGCCGTCGTCAGCCCTCCTCTGGACGAGCTCGGCACGAGCGTGCGTGGAAGAGCGGCATGCGACGCGCTGAGCGTCGAGCTCGACCTGCACGCGTTCGGGACGTCGGCGAACTGAGGAGCGAGCCCCGCCGGTGTCTCAGTCTGCGTCGGGGGAGAAGACGGGACTGAGGAAGCGACGTTCGTAGCGGCGGATGCACTGCGTTCTCCGCGCCAGTTCGAACGCCTCGATGCACTCGGGGTCGGTCTTCGAGGCCGTCCGGTAGATCTCGTACTCAGCCAGGGACGGGAAGGTGAACAGCGCGAACGCCTCGTCGCTGTCGCCTTCGCTCGGCAGGAAGTAGCCGTGGTGGGTTCCTCCGTGCTTGGCCACCAGTCGGATCCATGCGCGCCCGTACTCGGTGAAGTCGTCGAGTTTGTCGGGGTCGATCTCGTAGCGCAGGTGAACGGTGATCATGTCGTTCATCCTCTCAGAGGGTGAACGTCGTCTCGCTCTCAGCCCGCATCCGCAACGCTCCGTTCCTCGTCGGAGTTCGGGGTCCAGCCGAACCATCCGCCGTCGGCGCTCATGACGCTCCAGTCGCCGCACGCGAAGACGGTCTTCGCCGTGTACGGATCGGGAGCGTCATCGAGCACCCAGGCCGGCGCCGAACTCCGTTCCACCTCGGTGCAGTCGTCGCCGAGCGCGGATCCGCTGGAGAGCAGAACGACGGCGTCCGCGGCGTCCTCGATGGTCGACGTGCGCACGGTGATCTCGGTGGCGTCGGCCGGGATCCAGCCGGCGTCGACCTCGGCCCCGTCGTCGAAGGCCTCGACGTCGTCGAAGGTCGATGTGGCCTGCTTGTGGACGATGCTGTCGTAGGCGGAGCATCCGGTGAGAGAGATCAGCCCCACGACGATCAGGGCGGAGGAGGCGAGGGCCGTTCGTGCGTTCATACGTCCAGCCTGGTCGACGCGGGCCGCGTCGACATCGGGCGGACGAGGTAGCGGCATACATCTCGAGGATGATCCCGTGCCGACCCCGCCCCTGAACGCGAAGGTACGCTGAAGGCATGGGTGATCAATCGCCGCTCGCCTCTCGACCCCTGTGGGCGAGCGTGGCCGACGGCTTCTACGTGGGCAGCCGGGACGGGTCCTTTCTCGGCTACGTCGACCGCCAGGCGGATGGCATGTGGCGTGCTTTCGACGCGGTCTCGCGTTCCATCGGCGACTATGCAGACCACCACCGCGCGATGGCCGCGGTGACCACTCGGGGAGAGGATGCCGGATGACCGCCGAGCACGCACTCGTCTCGCTCGTCTACTGCAGCAGCGCGACGCACCCGTTCAGCGAACAGGAGCTCGCCGACCTGCTCGCGGTGAGCCGGGCCCGGAACAGCGCTCGTGACATCACCGGCATGCTGCTCTACCGCGGCGGCGAGTTCGTTCAGATCCTCGAGGGTGCCAGATCGGACGTGGAGAGCCTGATGGAGATCATCGGCCGTGATCCCCGTCACGAGGATGTGCGTGTGCTGATCGAGGAGCCGCTGCATGAGCGGCGCTTCGCCGAGTGGACCATGGGGTATCAGTCTCTGGTCGCTGCGGAGCCGAAGATGCTGTCGGGATATCGCGATTCCTTCGACGACCTCCGCGTGGGCGACCACGACATGATCGGCCGCGCGATCATGGAGCTCACCCTGTGGTTCCGCGTGCGGGAGTCCGCCGCGCGGTAGACGCGGTCCCGCGTGCACGGGCGGCTCGCCCGCCCGCTGTGCCGCGAGCTCGCGCTCTCCGAGCTCGCGCTCTCCGAGCTCGCGCTCTCCGAGCTCGCGCTCACGTCCTCTCGGCGTATAGACCCCGGTACTGCCCTCGTCGCCGTGGTCAGGACTGCAGCCCGATGTGCCCGCGCGCCGTCGTTCGTAGCGTCGAAGGCGAACGAAAGGCGCGACATGATTCGAGTTCAGTCTCTGACGAAGCACTACGGCGAGAGGGTGGCCGTGAACGGCATCGACTTCACCGTCGAACCGGGTACGGTCACCGGATTCCTGGGACCCAACGGGGCCGGAAAATCCACCACCATGAGGATGATCGTCGGCTTGGACCGGCCGACCGCCGGCACCGCGGAGGTCAACGGTCGGGCCTACGCGGATCTGCCCGCACCGCTGCGCGAGGTCGGCGTTCTGCTCGATGCACGCTCGGCGCACAGGCGCCGCACCGCCTACAAGCACCTGCTGGCGATCGCGGCCACTCACGCCATCGGCGCCGCCCGCGTGCGTGAGGTGATCGAGATCGCGGGACTGGATGCTGTGGCAGACAGGCGAGTCGGCGGGTTCTCGCTCGGCATGAACCAGCGGTTGGGGATCGCCGCGGCTCTGCTCGGCGATCCGCAGACGATCATCCTCGACGAGCCGGTGAACGGCCTCGACCCCGACGGCATCCTGTGGATCCGCGGCCTGCTGCGACAGCTCGCGGGGGAGGGGAAGACCGTGTTGCTCTCGTCGCATCTGATGAGCGAGATGACACAGACGGCCGACCATCTGCTGGTCATCGGTCGAGGGACGATTCTGGCAGACGGGCCTCTGCACGACGTGGTCGCGGGTGCGACCCGATCCGTGGTGCGCGTGCGGACCAGAGAGGTCGAGCGACTCATGAGCACCCTCGCGGGCCCCCGGGTCACCATGACGACGCACGCGGATGGCGCGGTCGAGGTCGACGGCCTCGCCGCCGAGGACGTGGCGCGTGCCGCGGCCGACGCGGGCATCGTGCTGTACGAGATCGCCACCGTCGAGGGCTCGCTCGAAGACGCCTACCTCGCCCTCACCGCGCACGACACCGAATACCGCGCGACCGCGCAGGATGCCACCGAAGGAGCCGGACGATGACCCTCACCACGAGTCCCCGACGAGCGGATGCGCGCACTCGCCGCCCCGCGTTCGCCCACGTGCTGCGGTCGGAGTGGATCAAGCTGTTCAGCCTGCCCTCCTCCGTGCTCGCCCTCGCGGCGATCTTCCTCATCGGGGTCGGCGGCAGCCTGTTCCTCGGCGTGACGCTCGAGTCGTCGGGTGCGCCGTCGGTGCTCCTGATCGAGCGCACCATGGCCGACGTCACAGTGCCGACCGTCGTCCTCGGCCAGATCATCGCCGGTATCCTCGGAGTCATGCTGATCGGCGCCGAATACGCATCTGGCTCGATTCAGCCCACGTTCGTCGCGGTGCCCGACCGGTTGCGCGTCCTTCGCGCGAAGGCGGTCGTGGCGTTCACCGTCGTCACCGCGACCGCCCTCGTCACCGTGTTCAGCGCATGGGCGCTCACCACGCCGATCTATGCACAGTTCGGCCTCGCGGCACCGCTCACCGCACCCGGGGTCGTGCTCGCGCTGCTCAGCTCGGCGGGGTATCTCGGGCTCTGCGCACTGTTCGGGGTGGGCATCGGGGCACTCGTGCGATCGACGACAGCGGGAGCGATCATCGTCTTCCTGGCCACGCTGCTGCTCCCCGTCTTGACGTCGCTGCTTCCGTACGGGCTGCTGTCCCGCGCTATGCGCATCACCCAGCTGGGCAATGCGGGCGATGCGATGAGCCGGGTCGGCGCAGAAGGCGGTCCGTTCCTCGACCTGTGGAGCGGTCACATCAGCGTGGGTGCCGGCTGGCTGATCGCCTCGATCTGGGCGGCGATCGCGCTCGCTGCAGGCGCGATCGCCCTGCGCAAGAGAGACGTATGACACCGCGGCGATCCGACCTCGTGGTTCTCGGGTCGTACTCGGCGGTCTCGCTGGCCCTCGGCTACCTGTCGCTCGAGTCGTCACTGACCACACCCGCGTGGGCGCTCGTGGCGTTGTTCGTCGCCGGCATCGCGACGATCCTCGTCTCACGTCGGCATCCTCTCGTGGCCTTCATCGCTGTCGTCGTTATGCTCCCGCTGTCATTCGCCGGCGGGTCAGGCGCCGAAGCGGTGCTCTCGGTCGCGATGCTGCACCGGTGCGGAGTCGACCTCCGGCCGCGGCAGGCCTGGACGGCGTTCGCGACGGCCGCAGTGTCAGGCACACTCGCTGCGCTGGTGCTGGCGATTCGCGTGCGCCTCGGCCCGCCGCTGCTCGGGCTGGCGCCGCGAGTGGACCTGGACGCCTGGCCACTCGACTGGCTCGGCATCGCCACCGTCGTGGTCGCGGTCTCGCTGATGTCCACCCTCGTCGGGCTCAACGTCGGCCACCGGCGGCGCGAGCTCCGCGCACTCGTGGAACGAGCGGAGCAGCTGCGCCGCGAGCGCGACCAGGAGGCGCACATCGCCGCCGTGCTCGAACGCGAGCGGATCGCTCGGGAGATGCACGACGTGATCGCCCACAGCCTCGCCGTGATGGTCGCGGTCGCCGACGGCGCGCAGGCCTCCGCAGCCGCTCGGCCAGAGGAATCCCGCCGGGCGATCGGGCGGGTCGCCGAGACCGGGCGCCGGACTCTCGTCGAGATGCGGCGCCTGCTGACGACGGTCCGCGCCGAGGGCGACTCGGTCGACCGTCAGCCGACGCAGGCGACCATGGAGCGCATCCCGTCTCTCGTCGAAGAGTCGCGGATCGCGGGCCTGCCGGTCCGATTCGAGCAGACGGGCGGCATCGACGCCGATGCCGTGGTGGGGCTGACGGTCTATCGCATCGTGCAGGAGGCACTGACCAACGTCCTGCGGCACGCACGCGACGTGCAGGATGTGCTGGTGAGGATCAGGATCGCAGACGACGAACTGTCGATCCTCGTGGAGGACACGTCTGCTCCGGCTCTCCCTATCGTCGACCCGGGCCGTGGCCTGGTCGGCATCCGCGAGCGCGCCGCGTTCTACGACGGGCACGTCGAGGCCGGGCTCCGGCCGGGCGGAGGCTGGCGCGTGTTCGTACGACTGCAGACGGAGAAACGATGACGACATCCGATGCCCACGCCGCCCGGATCCGGGTGCTGATCGCCGACGATCAGGAGCTGGTCCGCTACGGACTCCGCCTCGTGCTCGAGGCCGAGGACGACATCCAGGTCGTGGGCGAAGCCTCCGACGGGGCGTCTGCCGTGGACGCCGCGATCGCGCTGGGGCCCGACGTGATCCTGATGGATGTGCGCATGCCCGGCAAGGACGGCATCGACGCGACCCGAGACCTCACCGCACGGCTGCCACGAACCCGGGTGCTCGTGCTGACCACCTACGACCTCGACGAGTTCGCCTTCGGGGCGCTGCAGGCCGGAGCCGCAGGGTTCCTGCTCAAGAACACGCGACCGATCGAACTCGTCGCCGCGATCCGCACGGTCGCGACGGGCGATGCCGTGGTCGCTCCGCGGATCACCTCGAAACTCATCGAAGTCGCCCTGCCGCACCTGGCTCCCCGTACTCGGGCTCAGGATCACGCTCTCTCGGTGTTGACGGACCGCGAACGCGACGTCTTCGTTCACGTCGGCCGCGGCCTCACGAACGACGAGATCGCGAGGGCCTTGCACCTGAGCGAATCCACGGTCAAGGCGCACTTCGGCCGCATCCTCATGAAGCTCGACCTGCCGCACCGTGTGCAGGCGGTCATCCTGGCGTACGAGCTCGGCATCGTCAGGCCCACCGGCCAATAGCCCCGCCGCGCAGGGCCGCCCATCCTCGCAGACTCACTGCGGTGTGTCCACCACTGCCGTGCGGCCCTGTTCGTTGCAAGACTCGGCGCATGGTCTTCATCGGTTTTCACGCCTCGCACGAGCAGATCGCACCGAGCGCGCTTCTCGACGCGGTGATCGGCGCCGAACGCGCGGGGTTCGACGGAGCCATGTGCTCCGACCACCTCGCGCCGTGGACCAGAGCCCAGGGCGAGTCCGGCTTCGCGCTGAGCTGGATCGCGGCCGCGCTCGCCTGCACGGAATTCTCGATCGGGATGGTCAATGCCCCCGGGCAGCGCTATCACCCGGTGATGATCGCGCAGGCGTTCGCGACTCTCGAGGAGATGTTCCCCGGTCGCTTCTGGGCGGCGATGGGCAGCGGCGAGGCGGTCAACGAGCACGTGACCGGCGACGCGTGGCCCGAGAAGCAGGTCCGCAACGAGCGACTGCGCGAGAGCGTCGACGTGATCCGCCGACTGATCGAGGGCGAAGAGGTCGACCATGACGGCCTGGTGCGCGTCCACGAAGCGCGAGTGTGGAGCAGGCCGGCCGAACCGCCGCCCCTGTTCGCGACCGCGGTGAGCGCCGAGACCGCCGAGTGGGCGGCCTCGTGGGCGCAGGGTCTCGCGACCGTGATCCAGGAGCCCGCCGCGCTGCAGCGCGTCGTCGACGCCTACCGAGGCGCCGGGGGCTCTGGCCCCTGCATCCTGCAGGTGCACCTCAGCCTCGCGGAGAGCGACGAGGTGGCGTTCGCCATCGCCCGCGAGCAGTGGACCAACGGTCTGCTCTCGCCCCCGCAGACCTGGGATCTCGAGCAGCCCGAGGCCTTCGAGGCGGCGGTGGCCGGCCTCGACAGGAACGAGCTGCGAAAGGCCGTGCTGATCGACCACGACGCCTCGGCGTTGGCCGGCCGTATCGCCGACCTCGCGCAGATCGGATTCGATCGCGTGTATCTGCACCACGTCGGCACCGAGCAGTCGTACTTCCTCGCCGCCGCAGAATCCGAGCTCATCCCCGCACTCAAGGAGAGACTGTGAAGATCACCGATACGAGCGACCTCTGGTGGAAGACCGCGGTCGTCTACTGCCTCGATGTCGAGACCTTCCTCGACTCGAACGGAGACGGGGTCGGCGATCTGCAGGGCCTCGCCCAGCGGATCGACTACCTGTCGCAGCTCGGCGTGACCTGCCTGTGGCTGATGCCGTTCTATCCGAGCCCCGACCGTGACGACGGCTACGACGTCAGCGACTTCTACGGCGTGGACTCGCGCCTCGGCACCCACGGCGACTTCGTCGAGGTCATCCGCACCGCGCGCGATCGGGGGATGCGGGTGATCGTCGACCTGGTCATCAACCACACCTCCGACCGGCATCCGTGGTTCCTCGCGGCCAAGCGCAGCGTGGACTCGCCCTACCGCGACTATTACGTCTGGCGTGACGACGCGCCTCCGAAGGGTCAGAAGAACGAAGTCTTCCCCGGCCAGGCGAACGGCATCTGGGGCAAGGACGAGAAGTCGGGGCAGTGGTATCAGCACAGCTTCTACGAGCACCAGCCCGACCTGAACATCGCCAACCCTCGGGTGCGCGACGAGATCGCGAAGATCATCGGGTTCTGGTTGCAGCTGGGCGTCTCGGGGTTCCGCGTCGATGCCGTGCCGTTCCTCCTCGAGATCCCCGAGGGCGCCGGCATCCCCGAGCCGCACGATCTGCTGCGCGACATCCGCCGGTTCCTGCAGCGCCGGTCGAGCGAGGCGATCCTGCTCGGCGAGGTCAATCTGCCCTACGACGAGCAGGTGCAGTACTTCGGTGGTGACGACGGCGACGAGCTCACGATGCAGTTCGACTTCGTCGGGATGCAGTCGCTGTACCTGTCGTTCGCGCGCAAGGACCCCGCGCCTCTGATCGAAGCGCTGCGGGCCCGACCCGTGCTCGGCTCTGAGGTGCAGTGGGCGAACTTCCTGCGCAACCACGACGAGCTGACCCTCGACAAGCTCAGTGACAGCGAGCGGAACGAGGTGTTCGAGGCGTTCGCGCCCGACGAGCGGCAGCGGGTGTTCGGACGAGGCATCACCCGGCGCCTCCCGCCGATGCTCGACGGCGATCCGCGCCGCATCCGCATGGCCTACAGCCTGCTGTTCACCCTGCCCGGCACGCCTGTGCTCTTCTACGGTGAGGAGATCGGCATGGGCGAGAACATCGAGATCCCTGGCAGGGAGGCCGTGCGGACTCCGATGCAGTGGTCCGACGATCGCAACGGAGGATTCTCGGATGCCGCGCCCAGCCGTCTCGTGGCCCGTCCGCCGTCCGACGGGTATGCGCCGGAGCACGTGAACGTCGCCGCCCAGCTGGCCGACCGCGGCTCACTGCTGTACTTCATCCGCGCTCTCACCTCGAGCTACCGGATCTCGCCGGAACTCGGATGGGGCACGCTCGAGGTCATCGACCAGCCTGCCGAGTCGCTGCTCGTGCACTCGCTCTCGGCGGACGTCGGCCGGATGATCGCCCTCCACAACTTCGCAGAGGTGCCGGTGACCACGTCCTTCCGGCTGTCCGACGAGCCGGAGGGCACGACTCTCGTCGACCTCCTCGAGGCGTCACGCCTGGCACTCGACGCCCAGGGCGGGGTCGAGCTGGAGGTGCCGGCGTACGGCTACCGCTGGCTTCGCGTATCGCGTCCCGGTGATGGCCGAGTGACCTGACCGGCGACGCACCGCGTCGGCTCCCGGGTGCCGCAGATCGTCGCGTCAGTCGCCGGCGTCGCGTGCACCCTGCACCTCGAGCACCACGGCGGGGAGCTCTCCGGCCAGTTCGCGGGCGAGGAACCCGAGGCCCATCCGCTCGGCCAGCCGGTCGCCCGCGCGGGCATGTGCCCAGGCCCCCCACACCGCAGCGCGTTCCGGGTCGAGCCCTCGGGCCGCGAAACCCGTGATGGTGCCTGCGGCCACGTCTCCCGATCCGGCGGTGCCGAGGCCGGGTCCGCCGGCGTCGAGGCGCCACACCGCACCCGACGGTGCGACGACCGCGGAGTAGCAGTGGATCACGGCATCGAGCTCTCGTGCGAGGGGCCGAAGGTCGCTGAAGAGGTCATCGACAGGGCGCCCCAGCAGCAGCTCTGCTTCGTCGAGGTTGGCATTGATGATCAGGGACCGCGGAAGATCGGACCGCGGCACCTCTCTCACGGCTCCGACGGCGAAGGCGTCGACGACGAGGCAGGCGATGTCGTGGCCTGCCAGCCGCCGCAGCCACTCGGCGGCATGCTCCGGATCATCCAACCCCGGCCCGACCAGGACCGCATCGGCCCCGTCGTAGGCCGTGCTCAGGGCATCCGGTGTCGGCTCGTCTGCACCGGGCGACTCGTAGATCCCTGCTTCGGGCACGGTGATGCGCACGACATCGGCGATGGCGGCATCGGTCGTCACGGCGACCTTTCCCGCTCCGACGCGCAGCGCCGCCTCGGCGGCCAGGACGACCGCGCCCGCCGACAGAGGGGAGCCGCCGATGATCATCGCGGTTCCCCGGGAATTCTTCGAGTCGCCGGGGTCGGGGAGTCCCCACTGCTGCAAGAGCCGCGGCGTGACGGTCGTCGGCTCACTCGGGACGGACATCGGGGCTCCCTGGGTGCACGGTGACCGCCGCACCCAGCTGCTCGAGGTGGCTCACATCCGAGAAGTCGATGAGTCGCCACTGCTCGCCGTCGAACCGGAGCCGCGTCACGGAGGCATTGAGGACGGTGTTCGCGGACGCGAACTCCATGAGGCGCTTCTCGTCCATCCCGGTCAGCAGCGCGATCAGCAGCATGACGACCGCATCGTGGGCGACGACCAGTCCCACTCGCGCATCCGCATGGAGTGCATCATGCAGGAACGACCGCAGACGAAGCGCGACGTCGGCCCAGGACTCGCCACCGGGTGGCCGGTGATAGTACTTGCCCAGACGTGCGCGACGAACGGCCTCCTCGGGGTGCCGCGCGGCGACGCCCCACCGCGTCAGCAGATCGAGGATGCCGAGCTCCCTGTCGCGCAGTCGCTCGTCGGTGAGCACCTGCTCGACGGCCGGGGCGTCTTCCATGCTGAGCGCGAACGTCTGCTGTGCACGCAGGTACGGCGACAACCAGGCGACCTGCGGCGAGATGGCGCCGCCGTGCAGTGCGGCCGACAGCGCCCGCGCCTGCTCTGCACCTGTCTCCGACAACGGCACGTCGGCATCTCGGCTCGCGAGCTCGATCATCTCTGCGCGCGCTGCCTCGGCCGCGGTTGCGGCGATGTTACCCACACTCTCTCCGTGCCTGACCAGCCACAGCTCTTCCACGTCACAGCTCCCATTCGTCGAACGGAAGGCTCCACGGGCCGTGGTCCTGCTCGACGTGGTCGTCTTTCTCGACCGAGATCACCACCCGTGTCGTCGCGCGGATGAGCACGCTGATGCTGCGCCCCTCGGCAGACAGGGTCACGAACGCCGGCGGCGAGGACGCAGCCGCTTCGATCTCAGCCATGATCTCGTTCAGGGGCTGATCGTCCTGAAGCACGAAGCTTCTGCCGTCGATCTCAATATGAGTTCTCACGGTTCTCCTTCCCCTCGTGGGCGACGTTAGGCGAGACGGTCGAGTGTGCAGAGGGCCTTGCGCCCGGGGCGCGCAGTGGTTAGCGGTTTCGCCGCCGAGCGCGGGCGGCACTCTCTACGATGGGGTGATGCAGGTCTTGGACACTCTCGCTCTCGTCGGTGAGGTGCTCTCCTGGGTGGGCCTCGGCATCGGTCTGCCGCTGCTTCTGCTGGCGTTCCTCATCCGCACGGTCGAGGGAGCGTGGCTGCCGATCGAGATCGCGGTCATCGAGCGCGAGGGCTCTCTGATCGGCCGCTGGTTCGCCGGCGGCGACTTTCACGAAAGGCCTCTGAGAAGGCACGAGGCCGCCACGGCGGATGATGGCTGGGCCGACGGAGTGGTCAGCGCGAACAACCCCGCCCGTGCGCGGGTGGGCGAACCGCCTCACACACGGCGCGTCATCCTGACCCTGGGGATCGTGTTCGCCGGCGTAGGGTTCGTCGGACTCGTCGTGTCGCTGCTGCCGCTGCTGATGTCCTAGCTCGATAGTGTGACGCTCATGCGGGACTCCGCCGACATCCCCCCGTCCACCCCTCTGGATGACTGGTTGGACGCACTGAGTCGACCGACGGGTTCTCCCGGGGGAGGTGCGGCGTCCGGTGTGATGCTGGCGATCGCCGCCTCGCTGATGAGCATGGTCGGCGGGTATTCCGATGACGATCCGCGAGCGGCGGACATCGTCGACCGCCTCGCCCGGCAGCGGGCCGAGGCTCTGCGGGCGGTCGAGGCGGATGGCGTCGTCTCTTCGAGCTTCGGGGCGGCGCTCGCTCTGCCGAGCGACGACCCCTCCCGCGATGAGCGCGTCCGCAACGCCGCTGTCGAGGCGGCCTGGTCAGCGGCGCAGGTCGGAGTGATCGGCGTGGCCATGCTGCGCGACGTGCGCGTGCTCGTCGAGGCGGGCAACCCGCATATCGTCGTCGATCTCGCGGTGGCGGCGGAGGCGCTCCGTGCCGGATTGTCGGGGGGAGCCATGAACATTCGCGCGAACCTGCAGATCGCGCGTCGTCACGGCGCCGAGACGCTGGCCGATCTCGAGGCCGAGGTCGAGCGCGTCGCGGGTGCGGAGCGAGAGGTCGGAGAGATCATCCGTGAGCTGTCCTCACGCCTGGACTGAGCGAACGCCGGTGCCCGATGCGACCCGGCGATATCCGTCGCCGTGGGGTTCGACCGCGCCGCCCTCGATGAAGCTGTCTATCCAGCCGCGCATCGGCCACTCGCCCCAGCGCTCGGCGAACAGGGCGCCGTTGCGCAGGATGTCGTCGAGGTGGCGCCACGGCGGAGAACCGGCCGGGTGCCACTGGTGGTAGGCGTGCGCGCCGCCGACCCACTGCACTCGCATGCCGAGAGACCGAGCCCGCCGGCCCAGGTCGGTGTCTTCGGCGCCATACCCTTCATACGCCTCGTCGAAGCCGCCGAGACGCGTCCACGTCTCAGCGGTCACTGCGAACGACAGCGACCAGAAGAGATCGAACTCGTCATCGGTCGCCGTCACCACGTCGCCGTCCGGTGGCAGGGGACGAGCCGGATGCGGTCGGGTCATGGTGCCGAGGTCGAGCATCGTCGACGGACGCTGCACGCTGTGCAGGTAGGTCACCGGTCCGCAGAGCAGGTCGTGCGGGTGGTCCTGTGCTGCGTCGACGTATCTCTCGAGCAGGTCCGGACCCGGCAGGCAGTCGACATCGAGGAACACGAGCAGGTCGACATCGTGATCCAGCGCGAGCGCGGCGGCGGCGTTGCGCGCCGCACCGACGCGCATGCCGTCGCGGCCGGGCGGCACATGCACGGACAGGGGTGACGGCACTGCAGGCGGTGCGTCGACGTCGAGCCACGCCTCGACACGCACGACCTCGATGCCCGGCGTGCGCACCTCGGTGAGGAACCGGCGCTGGCGCTGCAGGTGGTCGAGACGGTTCACCGATGCCGGGGTGATGACGGCCACGCGGATGCTCATCGTGCCAGCTCCTCGATCGCGGCCGCGGCTCGTGCGGCAGAACCCGACACCTGCCACACGTCCCAGCGGGGAGCGGTGTCGGCCGCGCGCCGGATGCTGTCGACCACCTCGGCGGGCGACGCGTCAGCCGCGACGGTCTGGGCGAGCCCGTGGGCGGCCAGCACGCGGGCCATCTCCCTCTGCTCGTCGAAGGGTCGCTCCTGGGCGATGACGACAGCTCGGGCATCCGCGGCCGCGAGGTCGGCGATGCTGTTCTGACCCGCCGCGCTCACGACGACCGTGGCCCGGCGCAGCAGCGGCCACACGTCGTCGATGCGATCGTCGCTGCCCGCTCCTGCGTTCTCGACGACCCATCCGTCTGCGCTCAGCAGCTCCCTCGTCTGCGCGAGCCGCACCAGGTCGAGCGCGAGGCCGAGGAACAGCACGCGGCGCACATCGTCGTCTGCGTCTGGGGCGGCGTCGGTGCGAGCGCGGCCGTCGTAGCGCGAGATCGCGCCGACCGATCGCACGCGGTCCTCGCGACCGTCGAGGGCTTTCGCGGGGATCGTGCCCGCAGCCCAGGGCGCCACGATGCGGTCGGCGAGGTCGTACCCGAGACGGTGCGGAGCGTCGGTGCGATCGCCCGGCTGCGCGACCGAAATCGTCGGCAGCCCCAGCAGACGAGCCAGGATCGTGACCTCGACGCTGACGTCGACGACGAATGCGGACGTCGGGTGAATCGCCACCCACTCCGCGATCGCCGCGAGGCGGGCCTGGTGGCCAGGGTGCCCGAGCGGCGCCCAGTGCAGGGTACCCCCGGCTGTGACATCGCCGAGCTCATGCGCCTCGCGTCTCACACCGTCGGGCCCGACGACGGCGTCGGAGTCGGAGGGCAGCTGCACCCAGATGGTCTCCGGCGGCAACGAGGCGGGTTCGGGAAGGCTCGAGAACACCGTCACCTCGCCTCCGAGGTGCGGGCGGATCGCCTGCATCCGGGTCATGTGGCCCCAGCCGTGATGATGCACGTACCAGCCGATCATGCTCCGACCGCCTCTGCGTCGGCGAGCTTGTGCGCAGGCACCGCGCTCTGAGCGGCGACGGTGAGGACCCGCTCGATCTCGCGGTGCCTGTGATCGAGCGAGTGGCGCGCGGAGGCGGCCTCGCGCACGACCCGACGCGACAGCCCCAGCCGCGTCTGCTCGACCAGCGCCGTCGCGGCATGGGCGAGTGCATCGGTGTCGGCGGAGGGCACGATGGCGGTGCCGGGGATTCCGGCCAGCACTTCGCTGGTGCCGCCGGAGTCGAAGGCGGCGACGGGCGTGCCGGTCATGAGCGCCTCGGCCATCACCAGTCCGAAGGGCTCCGACCACACCGGGGTCACGAGAGCGACGGATGCTGCCCCGACGAGGGCCGAGAGCTCGGGCTGACGCAGGGCTCCGACATAGTCGATGCCGTGGCCGAGCAGCGGTCGGACCTCCCGATCGAAGTACGCGGCATCGCCCACGCGGCCGGCGAGCTTCAGGCGCGCGCCTGCCCGCAGCGCGGCGATGATGGCGAGGTGCGGCGCCTTCTCGGGCACGATCCGTCCGAACCACACCCAGTCGCCTCCGCCGGGCCCCAGGCTCCACTGCGCCGTGTCGACGCCGTTGGTGAAGACGAACGCCTCGACGCCCTCGGCCGACCAGGCGCGCGCCGTGTACTGGCTGACCGCGAGGAAGCGGTGCGGCGAGGAGCCGGTGAGCGCGTTCGAGGCGATCACCATGTCGGCGAGGGGCGGCGTGTGCAGCGTGGTGACGACCGGCACCCCGATGTCACGGCTCCAGAGGATCGGATCCCCGTGGAGACTGTGATTGTCGATCACATCGACGCGTGTCGCGGGGGAGTCGAGCTGATCCCGCACGCGCGCGAAAGCATCCGTCATCAGCCGGCGGTGGCCCTCGGGGAAGTCGGTGTCGGACGCATCCCGCGACTGATGCCAGCGGGGGCTCGGCAGGTGCAGATCGATGTCGGCGCCCAGGAAGTCCGACCCTTCGGCCGCACAGAGCTGCACGTCGTGGCCACGGCTGCGCAGCCAGCGCACGCGGTTCCAGACCACGGCCTCCAGGCCGCCGGCGTGCGGCTGTCGGAGGGCATGACGCTCGGGGGCGACGACCATCACCCGCAACCGCTCGCGGCCGATCATGCGCGTGCCTCCGTCGAGATCTCGGCGCGTGCGGTGGCGTAGAGCAGGGCGTGCGCGTCGCGCACGGCCTCCCGTTCGGCCACTCTCTCAGAGCGCCGCCGCTCGACCAGCGACGCACGGGGCGACGAGGCGCGCGCATCGGAGGCGAGAGCCACGGCCTCGACCAGCGTCTGCGGGTCGTCGAGGTCGATGACGAAGAAGTCGTCCGGATGCTGGGACTTGATGTGCCCGACGTCGGTTCCCGCCACGGGAACCCCCAGGTCGTAGCAGAGCTCGACCCACCCGGAGTGCGTGCCGTGCAGGTAGGGCAGGACGAAGAGGTCGAGTCCTCCGATCCACGCGTCGATGCCGGCGTCGCTCAGACGCGGAGTGCGCCGCACTCGCACGGCGGGGTGCTCTTCGGCGACCGCGGACACGCGAGCTGCCGTCGCGTCATCGCGGACGCGCTCGTGCATCAGCAGCTCGAACTCGACGGCTCGCCCTGTCTGTGCGAGCAGCGCGGCAGCATCGACGGCTGCGCGCACCGCACGCTCGGCGGCGATGTTGGGGCGCAGGTCTCGCAGGTGGATTCCGACCCGCAGGGTCTCGTCGACCGCGTGCTCGGACACGGCGGCGGCGTCGAGCAGGGTGGGGTGAGCCAGCACCCGACTGCTGCGGTGCCACCGGCGTTCGATCTCGTCCGCTGCCGTCGAGGTGAGCGTCAGGAGGTGATCGGCTGTCGGGATGATCACGTCGAGCAGTTCACGATAGGGCCGCTGATCGACCAGCTGCGGGTTCTCCAGGTCGTGCACGGTGTAGACGATCGGCCTGCCGACCCGGTGCGCGGTCTCGAGAGCCTCGCGCAGCTCGTCGGGAGAGAACGACTCGAGCCCGAAGTGCACATGCAGCACGTCGAAGTCGGCACCGTGTGACGCGAGCCACTGCGAGGTGAGCGCCACCGGCGGCCACCACACGTCGGCCGGCGCGCCCGGAACAGCAGGGTCGGGCAGCACACGCACACGTCGTGTGTCGGTGATCGCGCGCACGTAGGGGTGGGCGGCCGGGATCGAGGCGACGCGAATGAAGGCGGGTTCGGTGACGATGTGGTTCTCCGTTGGCGGGCTGAGCACCCGACGTGCGTGTATCGCGATGACGGAGAGACCGCGGTGCAATGGGGACGCAAGACTGATGAGATCGAGGGGGTACGTTCGAATCATGAGCCATGATCCCGAACTACGCACGGCCGTTGCGCCGGCTGGCTCCCTGGTGCTAGCGCGCCGCCAACACTACTCGGAGTTCTACGGTCTGGCTCCGCTTCCCGAAAGCTACGGCGTCGTCCTCGGCAACTGCCAGGCCGAATCGCTGCGCATGGTGATGGACGCTCCCGAGCACCGCTTCGTGCGCGTACCCGCCGTGCACGAGATGACCGCCGACGACGCCACGCGCCTGCACGAGATCGTCCGCACCGCCGACGCCGTCGTGAGTCAGCCCATCCGTGACGACTATCGCGATCTGCCTCTGGGCACGCGCCAGATCGCCGCGGCAACGGATGCCCGCGTGCTGACCGTGCCGCCGGTGCGCTTCGCGGGCCTGCATCCGTTCCAAGCCGCGATCCGCGTGCCCGGCGTCGAAGGAGACCCGCCGATCGTGGCCTATCACGACATCCGCACGCTCGCTGCCGCCGCCGGCATCCCGGTCGTCGCCGCGCTCGCACCCGACGAGGTGCGTGCCGTGGGGGAGTCGTCGATCGACACGCTGCGCGTCCGCGAGCAGAGCGCCGACGTGCGGGTCTCCGACCTGTTCGACTCGGTCACGGCCGATCACGCGCGCACCGTCAACCACCCGGGCGACGCGGTGTGGATGCCGCTGGGGGCTCGCCTGCTCGAAGCCCTCGGCCACACCGGCGGCCCGACCGATCCCGGGCGTCCGCTGCTGAATTCGGTGCGGGCGCCGCTGCACCCGGAGGTCGTCGAGGCGTGGGAGCTGACCGACGAGCCGCGCGCGCACTGGATCGTCGACGGCGCACCGATCGATGACGCCGAGGTGCGGGCCGCCCACCTCGAGTGGTACGCCGCCCACCCCGAGTTCGTCGATGCCGCCCTGACGCGCCTCGCCCCTCTGCTCGACGTGTGGCGGACGCGATGAGCGCCGCTCCGCTGCTGCTCGTGCACGCCGGAACCCACGGCGTCGCCATGTACGGGCGTGAGATGGCCTCCGCCGTACGGGCACAGGAGCCGTCGATCCGCACGATCGACGCGGCCGATCTCGATGCGACGCCCGCGGATGCCGCGCTGCACGTGCACTTCACGGATCGTCTGTGGGGTGATTCTCCCGAGCAGGCGTCGCAGGCGTTCACCGCTCTCGCCGCGCGGCGGCCGGTCAGCGTCACCCTGCACGACGTGCCGCAGGCGTCGGACGGCGAGCGCAATCTGCCCCGTCGGCGGGAGGCCTACGCAGCCGTGGCCGCGGCGGCGCGAGGGGTGGCCGTCAACAGCGATCACGAGCGTGCGCTGCTCCGTGAAGAGGGGGTCTGGTCGGGACCGGCGGCGAGCATTCCGCTGCCGGTGGACCTCGAGACCGACGCGGGGCGGATGCCGACGGACGGGTCGGTCGGTGTGCTCGGCTACTTCTATCCCGGCAAGGGACATGACGAGGCGGCTCGCGCGGCCGCGCAGGCGGGCATCGGCAGGATGACGGTTCTCGGCCGCGCCTCGGAGGGGCATGCCGCCGAACTGGAGGACTTCGTGCGCCGGGCGGGTGACCTCGGGGTGGAGGTCGAGGTGACAGGCTGGCTCGACGACGCGGAGATCGCGCGGCGGGGCCGCGCTGTGTCGGTGCCGGTGATCGCGCATCGTCATGTGTCGGCATCCGGCTCCCTGGCGTCGTGGATCGGCTGGGGTCGCCGACCGGTCGCGGTGCGCAACCGCTACATGGACGAGATGGCGACACTGCGCCCCGGGACTCTGCACACGGTCGACGAACCCGAGCTCGCGGTGGCGGTGCGGCGCGCCTTCGAGCACCCGGAGTCGACCTGGCACGGGCTGACGAGGCTGCCGATGTCGTGGCCGGAGGCTGCCGAGGCATATGTGCGCTGGTGGAGAGGGCTGGCCCGGTGACGCGGCGGCCCTGGGTCGTCGGCAACAGGTGGGACACGCTCGACGGCGTCGACCCCGAGACCCTGCCGAGAGTGTCGGTGATCGTGGCCCACTATGAGCAGCCGGCCGAGCTCGCCCGCACGCTGTCCGCCCTGTCGGTGCAGGACTATCCGCACGAGCTTCTCGAGATCGTCGTCGCCGACGACGGCTCCGCCGGCGATGTCCGCGTGCCGGACGGGGTGATCCTCGTGCGCCAGGACGACCGGGGCTTCCGGCTCGCGGCCGCACGCAATCTCGGCGTGCGCGCGAGCAGTGGCGACGTGCTCTGCTTCCTCGATGCCGACACCGCCCCCGAACCCGGGTACGTGCGAGAGCTCACCCGGCTTCCCGCGCTGCTTCCCGAGGCCGTCACCGTCGGACGCCGTCGGCACGCGGACTTCTCGGGCATCGCCCCGGAGACCCCCGTGCTCGAGGCGGTGGTCGACCGTGAGCTCCCCGAGCCGGCGTGGCTCGCGCAGGAGTACGCCCGAAGCCGCGATCTGCTCGACGCCGATGACCGGTCATACCGGTTCGTCATCGGCGCGGTGATCGCCTGCTCGCGCCGCCTGTTCGACGAGACCGGCGGATTCGACGAGTCCTTCTCGGCCTATGGGGGCGAGGACTGGGAGTGGGCGCATCGGATGTGGCAGGCGGGTGCCGTGCTGGCCCACGTGCCCACGGCCGTGGCGTGGCACGACGGCCCCGAGTGGGCCGAGCGCAGCAGTTCGGGGCTCGAGCGGGCGAACGCCCAGAGCATGACGCTCGTCTCATCGATTCCGGTCGGCGGTTCCGCCCCGCGAGGTCTGCTGTCGGACGTGCCCGACCTCGTCGTCAGGCTGCGCGGGACCCACACCCCGGAGGCGCTGTTCATCGCCGTGGATTCGATCCTCGCCGCGTTCCCGCTGGCGCGAGTGGTGGTCGATGCGACGATGACCGCCTTCGCGGGCGACCCGCGCATCACGGTCGACGATGGCCCGCTCGACGCCCGGGTGATCTGGGAGCTCGATCGACCGGTCGTGGTCCTCGAGCGGGACTGGATCACCGAGCGCATCGCGGGTCTCGGCACGGGCGATGTCGGCGGGGTCGATCTCGTCGATGCCGAGGGCTCGTCGCTGGGCGTGCTGCGCTCGCGGCGGGCGATGCGTCGCGCCGTGCGGTGGGGCACGTCAGACGCCTTCGAATCGCACCGTGCCGTCGCGGACGGCATCCACCTCCTGCGCTCAGACCCGAGGGTTGAGGCCTGGGTCGGAGGATGGGGTGCACGCGATCAGTTCTGCTGAGCGTACAGTTCTCCTATGGGGAAACTGGAGTACAACAGCTCGCGGCCGGCGATCGAGATCGAAGAAGTGACCTTAGCGCACGTGAAGATCGTGATCGGCACGAAGCTTCGTCGCAACGAGAGCTTCATGATGACCTGGCTGCCGAAGCCGGAGGCGTCATCGGGCCGCCTGACGATCTGGGTGCACCCCGCCATCCCGCTGGTGTTCGAGTTCGATCTTCCGACCGTGCACGCGATCGACCCCGCGCGGGTCGCTCACATGATGGATCAGCTGAACTCGCGGGGCGAACTGGTGCTCGACCAGCTCTGAGCCCGACGGCCCCGTCGCCCGCGGTCAGAGCAGGTCGTAGTGGCCGCCGTAGGGGAAGTCGACGTCTCCCGTGTCGCGGGCGTCGAAGAGCACGGTCGCCACAGCGATCGAGACCTGCGAGCGGGGCGTGACCAGAAGGCTCACCTGACGATTGCCGACGACGACGAAATCGACGAACCTGCCGGCCGTCGCGATCGCGTCTTCGATGCGGCGCTTGAGCTCGCCGAGGTCCTGATCCTGAGCGAGAAGATACGTCACGCCGTCGGCCAGGATCTCCGTCTGCACCATCGTCTTCTGTTCTGCCATGCAATCCACATTACGAGGCACAAGGGCTTCCTTCGCAAATCGCTACCAGTCGCACTGCACCGGGGCAAGGGGCGGACGGATCAGCAGGAACTGCCCTAGAACGGGACTATGCAGACGATCATCTATGGCGGCGACGCGTATCTGACGGGGGACGACATCGCAAATGCGCTGCTGTCATACGGGCGTGCGCTGGGTGAGGAAGAACGCGCCGAACTCGTGGAGATACCGGTGCAGGAGCCGGACGGCTCGGTCGTCACGGCGAAGTTCCTGATCGGACCCGCCAGCCAGATCGTGGCCAAGCAGGTGCCCGGCAGCGGCCCCGAACTCGAAGCCCCCGAGCTCGTCGACCGGCTGCGCACCCTCACGCGTGGCGTCGAGTCGCCCACGGGTGCTCCGGTGGAGATGCGGGACGACACCCCTTACGACCTCGGCTAAACACGCCGCTGTTGCAGCACCTGCGATGCCTCCCTCGCGTCACTCGTGCTCGGGGAGTATCGGGCTGGACCAACCCGGATCGCGGCCCATCTGCGCCGCACGCGAGACGGAGGTCGCCCCGAACCGGTCGCGCAGGGTGTCGAGCACCGAGTCGAGCCGTTCTTCGTCGCCCCAGTCGATCGGCAGTTCGGGCTGCACGCGGTCTGCCCTGTCGAGGTGCGACAGCGACAGCCCGATCAGCGTGATGCCACGCTCGGTGATCTCCGGCCCGGCGGCGGCGAGCAGCGCTCGAGCCACCGTGAGCAGGATCGCCGTGCGATCGGTCGCCGATCCGAGCGTGCGTGATCGGGTCGCCTTCGTGAAGTCGCCGAAGCGCAGCCGCAGCACCACCGAGCGGCAGACCCGGTCGCCGTCGCGCAGCCGCCGCGCGAGTCGGTCGAGGATCTGCGTCAGAATCAGGTCGAGCTCCTCGGCCGAGCGCGGCCCTCGACCGAGGGCGCGCTGGGAGCCGATGGATCCTCGGCGCCGGGTCGTGTCGACCGGGCGCGGATCCCGCAGGCGGGCGAGGGCGTGCAGGTGCGCACCGACGGCCCTGCCCAGCATCCGCTCGGCGGTGGCGGACTCGAGCTCGGCCAGCTGACCGACGGTGCGGATGCCGTAGCGCTGCAGCTTCTCGGCGGTGACGGCACCCACGCCCCACAGCCGCTCGACCGGCAGAGGGAGCAGGAACTCCTCTTCGCGTTCGGGTTCGACCACGAGCAACCCGTCGGGCTTGCTGACGGCGCTCGCGACCTTGGCGAGGAACTTCGTGCGGGCGACGCCTACCGAGATGGCCAGCCCGACCTCGGTGCGGACCCGTGCGCGCAGGCGCACGGCGACCTCTTCGGGGGTGCCGACGATGCGCCTGAGGCCCCCGACCTCGAGAAAGGCCTCGTCGATCGAGAGTCCCTCGACGAGCGGCGTCGTGTCGCGGAAGATCGCGAACACGTCTTTGCTGGCTGCGGAGTACGCCTCCATGCGCGGGGGGACGACCACGGCATCCGGGCACAGCTGGAGCGCCTGTCGTCCGCCCATCGCCGTGCGCACTCCGCGCGCCTTGGCCTCATAGCTCGCAGCGAGCACGACGCCGCCGCCGACGATGACCGGTCGGCCGCGCAGTTCGGGGGCATCGCGTTGCTCGACCGAGGCGTAGAACGCGTCGAGGTCGGCGTGCAGCACGGTGGCTTCGCCCCGCATCCTGTTCTCCCGTCGACGTGCAGATCGTCGCACGCACCGGGGACATCGGCTCAGCTCGGAAGCAGGGCGACCGCTCGGCGGGCGGCCTCTCGGCCGGGCCTAGGCCCCGAGGCCCACGCGGTCGACCTTGCGGTGGTAGCGCATTCCCGCGAGGCCGCCGAGCACAGCGCCGACGAGGGTGACGACGGCGGCTCCGATCGCAGTGAGGATGCCGGTGATGGTCGCCGTCTCGGCAGTGACCGGAATGCGGGGGAAGCCCTGCAGGTTGCCGAGGATGTCCCACTGCGATCCGGCGATCGCGGCGAAGACGGCCACGACGATCGCGATGGCGATCGCCCAGATCCAGACCGCGATGCCCTGTTTGGCTCCGCTGAAACGAGCCATGCGGCCGGCGACGTATCCGCCGGCGAAGTAGGCGATGAGCAGCACGAGGCCGATGACGATCGCGGCGATGATGGCGCCGCCGCCCACCGCGGCCTCCGCCGCCTCATCGGGTGTGACATCGCCGCCGAGGCCGAGGGCTGCGCCGATCGCCGAGACGAGTGCGGTCAGCAGCACAGTGGCTCCCATCGCGGTCAACCAGCCGAAGAACGCCGATCCGAACTTGAACCCTCCGAACTCGGCCTTCTCGCGGTCGTGGACCTCTCCCCGATGAACGACGTCGTGCTCCGATGCGGGCACGGCGACGCGCTCCGCGGGCACGATGACCTGCTCGGAGCCCTTCGCGGTGACCGGGGTGCCGACCTCGCGGGCCGGACGGGGATCTGGCGTGCTGTTGGTTGCGCTCATGCTGCGACGGTAGGGATTCGCCGCCGTTCGAAGAAGGCGGTTGTTCGCGGGCCGACTTGCGCGTATAAGGCCCAGGCTTACGCCGTAAGCGCGCGTGGTTTACACCGTAAGTCTGATGCGCGCAAGGGACGCGGCGAGATGGCGGGGGAGGGTTTAGACAGGGCGAACCGATCCATCCGATCGGTCCGTGAAAAGGAGCCCCAATGTCGGACAGCTACGAGACGACGAGCCCTCGAGGCTCGGACGTGAACTCCCCGAATTCGTCAGGCACGGTGGATGCTGCGAAGCATGAAGCCGCTGACCTGAAGAACACCGCTTCGGCCCAGGCGCAGGACGTTCTGGGCACGGCCAAGGATGAAGCCGCACACGTCATCGGCGAGGCGAAGACCCAGGCCAAAGACCTCTACGCGCAGACGCAGCGCGAGCTGAAGGAACAGGCCAACACCCAGCAGCAGCGTCTCGCCGGCGGACTCCGCTCGGTCGGCGACGAACTCGGGGCGATGGCTTCGAACTCCTCGGGCACCGGGGTCGCGAGCGACCTCGTCCAGCAGGTCTCAGGCCGCATCTCGGCCGTGTCGACGTGGCTGGGCGACCGCGACCCGAGCTCGGTCCTGGCCGAGGTCAAGGGATACGCCCGACGCAAGCCCGGAACGTTCATCCTGGCGGCCGCCGTCGTCGGCGTCATCGCGGGAAGGCTCACTCGAGCCCTCGCCGCGAACGCCTCAGACGACAAGGATGCCGCCGCGGCCGCCACGTCTGTGCCCGCGCCCGCGCCCACACAGGTGCATCCGGATCCGTCGGTCCCGGTCCCGGTCGGTGCAACCGCAGACGTGCCCGGGGCGACCCCGCTCTACTCGCAGACTGCGTCCGAGCGACCGGACATCCTCGGAGAGGCCGGTCATGACCGACCCCACGCCCTCTGAAGCCAAAGCCGCGTCGACCTCGCTCGGCGACCTGCTCGGCGAGGTGACTCGTGACATCTCGACGCTCATGCGTCAGGAGGTCACGCTCGCCAAGGCGGAGCTGAAGGACTCGGCTGCGAAGTCCGCCAAGGGGGCAGGGCTCATGGGTGCTGCCGGCTACGGCGCGCTGATGGTCGTGTTCTTCCTGTCCGTCGCCCTCTGGTGGGCGCTGGGCACCCTCATCGGCGGCGGCTGGTCAGGCGTCGTCGTCGCAGTGATCTGGGCGATCATCGCCGCGATCCTGTTCGTCGTCGGCCGTGGCCAGTTCTCGCAGGTCGAGGGAGCGCCACAGACGGTCGACACCCTGAAAGAGATACCCGAAACGTTGAGAAGGAATGAGGAGAACCGATGAGCGATTCACCCGATGCCATCCGCGCCGACATCGAGCGCACCCGTGAAGACCTGGGACTGGATGTCGACGCCCTCGCCGACAAGGTCTCGCCCTCGAAGATCGTCGACCGTCAGATGGACCGCGTGCGCGGGGCCTTCGGATCCGTCCGCGAGCGCGTGATGGGTGCCGCAGACGACGCCGGCTCTTCGATCACCGGTGCCGGGTCGCACATGGGAGACATGAAGGACCGCGCGGTCGCCAAGGCCGAGGGCAACCCGATGGCGGTCGGCCTCATCGCCTTCGGCGCCGGCCTCCTGCTCGCGTCGTTGTTCCCCGCGTCGTCGAAGGAGAAGGACCTCGCCGCCGACGTCAAGGATCAGGCGCAGCCGCTGGTCGACGAGGTCACGGATGCGGCGAAGGAGGTCGGCGAGCACCTCAAGGAGCCCGTCAAGGCGTCGGTCGCATCGGTGCAGGAGTCGGCACAGGACTCGGTCTCGGCCGTCAAGGACGAGGCCCAGATCGCTGTCGGCGAAGTGAAGGATCAGGCGCAGCACTCCCGCGAGAACCTCGCGGGCAGCTGACCCACCCGCTCCAGGACGGGCCCGTCGACCGACGGGTCCGTCCTCTCGACGAAGGACCCCGTGATGACCGCTCCCTCGAAGACCGGCGACCGCAAGAACCTCGACCCCGAGGCGGGCGGCAAGCCCGACTCTCCCGACGATCTGCACAAGCGCTCGTGGAAGTACGTGCTGCAGAAGACGATCCGCGAGTTCTCCTCCGATCAGTGCACGGACATCGCCGCAGCACTGACGTACTTCGCGGTGCTCTCGATCTTCCCCGGCCTCATCGCGGTCTTCTCACTCCTCGGCGTGTTCGGGCAGGGGCAGGCCGCCAGCGACGCGGTGCTCGAGATCGTCGAACAGGTCGCTCCCGGTGACACGGCAGACGCGATCCGCGGGCCGATCGAGCAGATCGCGGGTTCCCCGGCCGCCGGATTCGCTCTGGTGACCGGCATCCTGTTGGCGATCTGGTCTGCCTCCGGGTATGTCGCGGCGTTCAGCCGTGCCATGAACCGCATCTACGAGATCGAAGAGGGTCGGCCGTTCTGGAAGCTCAAGCCGACCCAAGTGCTCGTCACGATCATCACGATCGTGCTCCTCGTGGTCGCCGCGGTGATCCTCGTCGTCTCAGGCCCCGTCACCGATGCGGTGGGAGACGCGCTGGGCCTCGGCGACGTGCCGAAGACGATCTGGTCCATCGCCAAGTGGCCGGTGCTCGCCCTGCTCGTCGTGCTGATCGTCGCTATCCTCTACTACGCCACCCCGAACGCCAAGCAGCCGAAGTTCCGCTGGATCAGCATCGGCGCTCTCCTGGCGATCATCGTCCTGGGCCTGGCCACCCTCGGCTTCGGGTTCTACGTCGCGAACTTCTCCAACTACGACCGCACCTACGGCTCTCTCGCCGGGATCATCGTCTTCCTGCTCTGGCTGTGGATCGCCAACCTCGCGCTGCTGTTCGGAGCCGAGTTCGACGCCGAGCTCGAGCGCGGGCGCCAGCTGCAGGCCGGGATCGCGGCCGAGAAGGACATCCAGCTGCCTCCTCGCGACACGCGCAAGAGCGACAAGGCGGCCGAGAAGGAGCAGAAGGACATCGACGAGGGGCGGAGGATCCGCACGGAGTCCGGCGCGGACGACTGATCCGGGCGGCCCTACTGCGTGAGCCGGAGATTCAGGCGATCGAGGAGGGCTTCGAGCGAGATGTCGAACTCCTCGTCGCTTCGCTCCTCACTCAGCAGCGGACGGAGACGCACGACCTCGGGCGCATTCGCCAGATCCTTCTGCCCGTCATGCTCGGGGATGTCCGCTCCGCCCTCGTCCAGTGGCTCGGATGCGGGCCCGGTGTCGGCGCCGCGCACGGCGGACTCCAGAAGCAGGTGTCCCAGGAGCAGGCTGGTGAACGAGCGATACGCGTCGACGGCCTGCTCGTCCGTGAATCCGTAGCCGATCAGCGCGCTCAGGAAGGTGTCGACCACCTCGACGCTCCGCAGGGGTGGTCGCAGCCATGGTGCCGCGGGGTGACGCGTGGCCACGAGCGGGAACGCTCTCGGGTGGGCGATCGCGATGCTGCGGACCTCATGCGCGACGGCCTGAAGAAAACCCTGCCAGTGCTCGGTGAGGGTCGGATCGAGGTTCGCGTTCAGGTTGCCCATGAGCCGGGCGACGACGCCCTCGAGCAGATCTTCGCGGCCATTGACGTACCGGTAGAGCGACATCGCCTCGACACCGAGCTGCTGCGCCAGTGATCGCATCGACAGAGCCTGTGGGCCGATGGTGTCGATCTGCGCCAGAGCGGTGCCGATGATCAGCTCTCGGCTCAGGCCCGCAGGCGCGGGGCGAGCATGCTTCGGCTGAGTTCGTTTCGGCATGCCCCCACGGTACTCGGCTCAGGCGGCGACGAGGCGAGACGAGAAGGCGCCTATGCGCTGCACGAGCGCATCGAAGGTGGCGTCGAAGGCGGCCGGCGTGCCGATGCGGGCAGGGTCGCGGATCGACCAGTGCAGGTCGTCGCGCTGGCCGAGACGCTCGTGGGCGTCGTCGCACACCGTGATCACGAGGTCGCCCTCGGCGAGCACGTCGTCGAGGTGGCGGGGTGGATGGTCGCCGTCGATGACGAGCCCGTGCCGAGCGGCCGCCGCGGTGGCCTCGGGATTCACCATCTCGGCAGGTCGGGTTCCTGCCGAGGCGACGGCCACCGGACTCGTATCGCGCCAGATCGCCTCGGCGAGCTGCGACCGCGCGGAGTTCGCGGTGCAGACGAACAGCACACGGCGAGGCGGGGCGACGCTGGGGGGCGCGAGAGTGGTGAAGACCTCGGGGCGCAGTCCGATGTAGCTGCGCCGTCTGTCGAACTCCGAGCGCGTGCGCGCGATGATCTGGGCCGACTCGAGCACTCCCAGGTGGTGCGCGATGAGGTTCGATCGCAGGTCGAGAGCCGTCCCGATCTCGGAGGACGACAGATCTCCGAGCGTGAGCAGGTCGACGATGCGCAGGCGCGTCTGATCGGCGAGTGCGGCGAAGATGCCGGCGCGGCGTTCGAGATCGATCATCATTCCCATCCCTACCACGAGACGCAGGGTGTGTCCATGCCCATTGACTCAATCTGCGTTGACCCTATTCTGGGCGTCGCGAGTCCGCGAACGCGGCCTCGGAGAGGAATGGACATATGGGTATCGGAAGCGGCATCGCGCTCTTCGTCATCGGAGCGATCCTCGTCTTCGCACTCAACATCGACACCGGCGGCTATGTCGATCTCGACCTGATCGGCTACATCCTCATGGGTGCAGGAGTCGTCGTCTTCCTGATCAGCCTCATTCTCGTGATGCGCAGTCGGCGCACCGAGACCGTCGACCGCACGGCCGTCGACCCCGCGACCGGCGAGCGTGTGACCCGCCGCAGCATCCGCGACAACGAGCCCCTCGCCTGATCTCGGCATGACCGTGGCGCAGCGCGGCACCGGCGCGATCGTCGTCGGTGCCGCAGCGACCCTCGCGTTCGTCGTGCTGCGCGCCGTGGTGGCCCTCGGCGGTCACGAGCCGCTCGCGGTCGACATCTGGTGGCACGACCTCATGGTCGCGCTGAGCAGCGACGCCTGGCTCGTCGTCGCCTGGGTGCCCGCCGTCGTCGGCGGCACGATCGGCATGATGGTGGTCGGAGCGCTGCTGATCGCGGCTCTCCTCTGGCGCGGACGGCGGTGGGATGCGGCGACGCTGGCGATCGCGATGGTCACCGTGGTCGCCATCGGGGCGACCATGGCCGCGGTGATCGGCCGCACGCGCCCGGTCGACTCGCTCGCAGAGAGTGTCGCGACCTCCTTCCCGTCCGGGCACACCGCCGTCGCCACGACCGTGGTGGTGATCCTCGGACTCGTGCTCCGACGCCGGTGGGTCTGGGTCGTCGGTGTCGCGTGGATCGCGCTCATGATGTGGAGCCGCACCTACCTCCACGCCCACTGGCTCAGCGATGTGGTCGCCGGAATGCTCGAGGGCGTCGCCGTCGCCACGTTCGTCTGGGCCTGCGTGGAAGCGACGCGCGCGCGCCGCCTCGCGCGGTCCCGCAGCACGTCAGACATCTCCGAAGAACCGATCGAAAGCCCCGTGAACCCATGAACACTCGCGACTCGGCCGCCTCCACCGCGAGGGCCGCTCAAGACTCCACCGCCTTCCGCGTCCTCGCCCGCGTCGGGTACGTCGTGCTCGGCATCCTGCACATCCTCATCAGCGGGATCGCGATCTCGATCGCCACCGGCGGCGGCGGCGAGAACGCGGATCAGGGCGGTGCCCTGCAGCAGATCCAGGAGTCGCCTGCCGGCGTGTTCCTGCTCTGGCTGATCGTGCTCGGCCTGTTCGCACTGGCGATCTGGCAGATCGCCGAGGCCGTCGTCGAGCGCGATCCCGATACGAAGAAGATGTGGGCGCACCGGGCGAAGTTCGTGGGCACAGCCGTCGCCTACCTGGCGATCGGCGCGACGGCTCTGATCTATGCGCTCGGCGGGCAGTCGCAGTCGTCCGAGTCTTCGCAGTCGTTCAGTGCGAGGCTGCTGGCGGCGCCGGCCGGTGTCGTGCTGCTCGTGCTGGTCGGGCTCGGGGTGGCAGCGGTCGGGATCGCCTTCATCGTGCGCGGAATCACCCGCGCGTTCATGGAGCATCTCTCCGTGCCATCGGCGAAGGCCCGTTCGGGAATCACCGCGTTCGGAGTGGCCGGCTACGTCGCCAAGGGCATCGCGGTCGGCGTCGCCGGCGTGCTCTTCGTCATCGCGGCGCTCACCCACGACCCCGAGACCGCGGGCGGCCTGGACTCGGCGCTGCGTGCTCTGGCCGGGTTGCCCTTCGGCGCTGTCATCCTGTGGGTGGTCGGCGCAGGTCTCGCCCTCTACGGCCTGTTCTGCTTCGCCCGGGCGCGCTACGCCCGCATGTGAGCCGGGCCGATCCGGCTCCGGAGCGCCTATCGAACCGCGACGGGCGGCGCAACCCCGAACCACGGATTCGCGAGCTCGGCGAGGATGGAGCGATGAAGATCGTCTCGTATGCAGGCCAGCAGCTGGTGACCACCGATGACGTGGCAGATTCCCTCGTGACCCTCGCCGCAGCAGTCGCGAAGGAGGGGGAAGCCGACGCGGTCGAGATCCCCATCCTCGTCGGCGGCCGCGAGGACTGCGCCGATCTCGTCATCGGCGTCGGCAACGACCTGCTGGTCGGACCGCACGAGTTCGACGACGACGAGCCGGACTTCACCGAGCACGCGGCGAGGCTGCAGGCGCACCGCCTCTATCCCGACTCCCCGGACGTCGATGACGACTCCGAGCCCGACTGGCACGTCGACGTGGATCTCGACCTCGACAACTCCAGCTCTCTCGCGCACTGAACCCGACTGCTCCCGCGCCCGCGGGAGGACGCGGTGTGCGCCCTCCCGCGTCATCCATGAGGTTCAGTCAGTGGTGAGCAGCACCTTCGTGGCGCGACGCTCGTCCATCGCCTTGTATCCCTCGGCGGCCCGCTCGATCGGAAGCGTCAGGTCGAACACGATGCCCGGGTCGATCTGATCGGTCATGATGAGGTCGATCAGCTCGGGGAGGAACCGGCGCACGGGAGCCGGTCCGCCCAGAAGGCTGACGGTCGAGAAGAAGAGGTCGAGTCCGTCGAGCTCGACGCCATGGCTCACGCCGACGTAGCCGACGTGTCCGCCCGGGCGTGTGGCGTGGATCGCCTGCATCATCGACTCCTGCGTGCCGACGGCCTCGATCGTCGAGTGCGCGCCGTACCCGCCGGTGAGCTCCTTGATCTTCGCGACGCCGGCGTCGCCGCGCTCCTCGACGATGTCGGTGGCCCCGAACTTCGTCGCGAGCGCCTGACGGTCGGCATGACGTGACATGGCGATGATGCGCTCCGCTCCGAGCTGCCTGGCGGCGAGGATGGCGAGCAGGCCGACGGCTCCGTCGCCGACCACCGCGACGGTCTTGCCTGGCCCCGCCTCGGCGGCGACAGCGGCGAACCAGCCCGTGCCGAGAACGTCGGATGCCGCCAGCAGGCTGCGGGTCTGCGCGGGTGTCGGGTCGCCCTCGACCGCGACGAGGGTGCCGTCGGCGAGGGGGATGCGGGCGTAGTCGGACTGCGTGCCGACCCCGCCCATCATGACCTGGTGGATGCAGCGCGACTGGAAGCCGGCCTGGCAGATCTCGCACGTGTTGTCCGAGGCGACGAACGACCCCACGACGAAGTCGCCGACCTTGATGTCGCGGACCTCGTCGCCGATCTCCTCGACCACGCCGATGTACTCGTGCCCCATCGGTGTGGGGTGATCCACCGGCTCGATGCCGCGGTAGGGCCAGAGGTCCGAGCCGCAGATGCAGGCGGCGGTGACGCGGATGACCGCATCCGTCGGCTCTACGACGGCGGCGCGGGGGACCTCCTCGACGCGGACGTCTCCGGGGGCGTGCATGACGACGGCGCGCATGGTGCGTGTGCTGACGGTGTCTGTGTTCATGATGTTCTCCTTCAGTGAGTGAGGGCGGTGGATGAGGTCGTGGGCGGGGAGTGCCGTGCCGCTCGCCCCTGTGCGGTGCCGATCAGCACCAGGGCGACGGCCGCGAGCGCGGTCGTGGTGACGGTGACCACGCCGAGCGGCAGGATGCTCAAGGCGCCGGCGACGCCGACGAGCGGGGCGGCGATGCCCCCGAAGCCGAACCGCACCATTCCGAGAAGCGACGAGGCGGTGCCGGCGATCTGCGGGTATCCGATCAGAGCGAGGGTCGTGGCCGGGGGAGACGAGATGGAGACGCCCGCGGCGAGGGCGAACAGCGACGCGAGCACGACCCACAGCGGCATCGGCACGAGTCCGGCGGCGAGCAGGCCGATGGCGCCGGCGGTCGCGACCGCGACACCCGCGGCGAGCACCGCGTGCACGTGACCTCGTTCGGAGAAGCGGCCGGCCAGGTGACCGAAGACCATGAATCCTGCCGAGTTCGCGCCGAAGGCGAGGGCGTATCCGAGGGGCGACAGGCCGTAGACGTCCTGCAGCACGAACGTCGCGCCGGACAGGTAGGCGAAGAGCGCGGCGTACATCAGCCCCTGGTTCAGGACGGCGCCGACGAAGACGCGGTCTCGGAGGAGCGTCCGATAGTCGCTCAGGGTGCGGGTCAGGCCGCCCGTCGTCCGTGCCTCGATCGGCAGCGTCTCCCTGAACCGTGCCAGCGCGGCGATCAGGATGGCGGTGCCGATGACCGCGAGGAAGACGAAGAGTCCCCGCCAGTCGATGATCGTGTTGAGGAGGCCCCCGAGCAGCGGGCCGACGACCGCCGCGAAGCCGCCGACGACGGTGAGCCGCGCGTAGAAGCGGATCAGCTCTCGGCCGGAGAACACGTCACGGCCGGCCGCCTGTGCGATCACGATGCCGACGCCGCCGGCGAGTCCTTGGACGAACCGGGCGGCGATCAGCAGCTCGACGGTCGGACTGATGGCGCACAGCGTCGACGTGACGATGTACGCCACGATGCCGATGAGCAGGATGCCGCGGCGTCCGTACCGATCCGACGCCGGCCCGGCGATGAGCTGACCGGCCGCGAGACCGATGAGGCAGGCGGTCACGGTGAGCTGCGCGACGGATGTGGCGGCGCCCAGCTCCGCCGTGAGAGCCGGAAGGGCGGGCAGATAGAGGTCCATCGAGATCGGTCCGAACACGGTCAGCAGAAGCAGCAGGGCAGGAAGCACCCTGTCGGCGGAGGGGCGGGCTGCGGATGTCATGCCGTCCACTCTGCGCCTGTCGGGCGCTCTGAGGGAGTCCCTGTCGAGGGGTGTACTGCGAGAGCCTCCCTGCGGAGCGCGGTCGGGGGTAGCGTCCTGAGCATGGACAACAGATCCGAGGTCCGCGAGTTCCTGATGACCCGCCGCGCGCGTGTCGCGCCCGAGTCGGTCGGCATCCCGGCCGGCGGGAACCGACGTGTCGCCGGCCTGCGGCGCAGTGAGGCTGCAGCGCTCGCCGGAGTCAGCGTCGAGTACTACGCGAAGCTCGAGCGCGGCGCGATCGCCGGCGCCTCCGCCGCGGTGCTCGACGCGCTCGCGTCAGCCCTCCGGCTGGACGACGCCGAGCGCGCGCATCTGCTCGACCTCGCCCGCGCGGCCGACGGCATCCCGTCGAGCGGTCGCTCGCGTCGCCGGTCGGCGAAGCCCGGGGTTGCACGACCCAGCCTGCAGTGGGCGCTGTCGTCGATCACCGACGCGATCGCGTTCGTCCGGGACCCCCGCCAGAACCTGGTCGCCACGAACGATCTCGCCCGCGCGTTCTACTCGCCGGTGATCGGCGACGGCGGGCGGACGCCGAATCTCGCTCGCTTCCAGTTCCTCGACCCGGCGGCGCGCGACTTCTATCCGGATTGGGATCTCTTCGCTGAGATGTGCGTCGCGATCATGCGCGCCGAGGCGGGGCGCGACCCGCACGACAAGGGGCTGCAGGATCTCGTCGGCGAGCTGTCGACCCAAAGCGAGACGTTCCGGCGACTGTGGGCCGCCCACGACGTGCGCATCCACGGCGCCGGCACGAAGCGGTTCCGGCATCCGCTCGTGGGCGAGCTGACATTGGCGTACGAAGAGCTCGCGATCACCGCCGAACCCGGCAACGTGCTGCTGGTCTACACGGCTGAACCGGGCTCGCCATCCGCTGAGCGCCTCGCGCTGCTCGCCTCGTGGTCGATGAAGCAGCGCAGCGCCGAACCCGCGAACGACACGAGCCGAGGCTGACGCTCCGCCCCACTCAGAGATGGTTGCTCCCGGTCTACAGTTGCACTTTCGCAACCAATAGGCGTATAGTTGACTCTTATCAACTTTCTACGCAGGAGCTCTCCACTGTGACCAACATCACTCCCACCTCTTCAGCCGAGGCGACGCGTTCGCCTCGCGAGGTCTTCACCGCGATCTCCGGCCTCGTCGTCGGAATGTTCGTCGCCGTGCTCTCGGGCACCGTGGTGTCGACCTCGATGCCCGTCATCATCGCCGACCTCGGCGGCACCCAGTCGCAGTACACCTGGGTCATCACGGCCAGCCTGCTGGCGACCGCCGTCTCGACGCCCATCTGGGGCAAGCTCGCCGACCTCGTCGATCGCAAGATCCTCGTGCAGCTGTCTCTCATCATCTTCACCGTCGGCACCGTGATCGCCGGCTTCTCGACCGACACGAACATGCTCATCGCCGTGCGCGTGATCCAGGGCATCGGCGTGGGTGGTCTGATGTCGCTCGTGATGATCGCGGTCGCCCTCATCATCTCGCCGCGCGAGCGTGGCAAGTACATGGGCGTGGTCGGCGGCATCATGGCGCTCGGCACCATCGGCGGCCCGTTGCTCGGCGGACTCCTCACCGACGTGTGGGGCTGGCGCTCCAACTTCTTCGTCGGCGTTCCCTTCGCGATCCTCGCCCTCGTGCTGCTGCAGTTCACGCTGCACCTGCCCAAGCCACAGCGTGACCGCAAGGTCTCGATCGACTACTTCGGCATCGTCCTGCTCGCCGTCGGCGTCTCGACCCTGCTCATCTGGGTCTCGATGGGCGGCAGCGAGTTCGATTGGGACTCGTCAACCAGCATCACGCTCGCCGTCATCGCCGCCGTCGCGATCGCCGGCTTCATCACCGTCGAGTTCTTCGTCAAGGAACCGATCGTGCCGATGTCGCTGTTCCGCAACCGCACCTTCACGCTGTCGGTCATCGCCTCCATCGCCATCGGCGTCTCGATGTTCGCGACCTCGGTGTTCCTCGCCCAGTACTTCCAGCTCGCGCGCGGCGCCACACCGACCGAATCGGGCCTCATGACGATCCCGATGATCATCGGCCAGATGGGTGCGTCGATCATCATCGGCCAGCTCGTCAGCCGGTTCGGCAAGTGGAAGGGCTGGATGCTCACGGGCTCCATCCTCACCACGGTCGGCGTCAGCCTGATGTCGACGCTGCGCTACGACACCCCGTTCCCGCTGGTCGCCGTCTACATGTTCGTGCTCGGCGCGGGCCTCGGCATGGTCATGCAGAACCTCACCCTCATCGTGCAGAACGACACGGCTCCGCAGCAGCTGGGCGCCGCCTCGTCGAACGTCAACTTCTTCCGCACGATCGCCGGCACCATCGGGGTGACGGTCATGGGCGCGACCCTCTCGACGAGCGTCGCGAACTACATCACCGATGCGCTCGACGGCTTCACGCCGACGACGCCGGACGAGGTCGACGCCCTGAAGCACCTCGCTTCGGGTGACGTGCCGAAGGTCACGCAGCTTCCTGACACGATCCGCACGATCGTCGAGGGAGCCTACGGCCACGGCATCGCCGACGCGTTCATCATCGCCATCCCGCTGGCGCTGATCGCCATCATCGCGATCGCGTTCATCAAGAACAAGCCGCTCTCGACGAAGAACGCCGCCGAGCAGCTGCGCGAGCAGGCCGAGGAATCGGTTCTCGAGGTCTCGGAGGCAGAGGTCGGCGCCACGATGTCGACCGGGACGATCCGACTCTCGGGCGTCGACTCCGCGTCACCGACCACCGGCTCTGTGACGGTGCTCGAACGAGACGACCAGGAGCCGAGGCGCTGACATGGCGACCCCCGTGGCGGTCGAGCCCGCCGACGTCGACACCGCGCTCGGCGACCTGCAGACGCATCTGAACCTGATCTTCGCGAGGACCAGGACGCTCTGGAAGGAGTCGGCTGCGCGCATCGACCCCGAGCTGCAGGTGGGCGGCTACAAGCTGCTGACCTTCATCGAACGGGCCGAGTCGGCGAATGCGCACGAGCTGGCCGAGCGCTTCGAGATGGACAAGTCGGTCATCAGCCGCCAGGTGCGCATGCTCGAGGAGCTGGGGCTGATCGAGTCCCGGCCGGACGAGCGGGACGGCCGGCTGCGGGTTCTGACGCCGACACCGGCCGCCTGCACCGTGCTCGCAGAACTGCGCAGAGATCACGCGTCGCGTCTGCGGACGATCGTGGCCGAGCTCACGCAGGACGAGATCCAGGCAGCGTCCAAGGTCTTCCGTCTGCTTGCCGAGGTCTGACCGCCCCGAGCATCCACCTCGATCGAAGCCCCGCCGTCTCTGAGACGGCGGGGCTTCGCCGTAAGCTGGCGACCATGAGTGCCTCGCCCGACGAACCCGCCCGAGAGGGCGCGCCCGCCGCAGACTCCGCAGGTGCCGAGCCCCTCGATCCGGCCGCCCTCGATCCGGCCGCCCTCGATCCGGCCGAGCTCGACCAGGCGATCTCGAGGGTCGAGCACGAGCTGGGAAGGCTGTTCGCCCGCATCCGGGTGAGCTGGCGCGAAGCGGCGCAGACCGTGCACCCCGACCTGCAGCCCCTCGGATATCAGGTGCTGACCTCGATCGCGACCGGCAAGGCGACCTCGGCCGGGGCGATCATCGAGCGTCTGCAGACCGACAAGTCGGCCGTCAGCCGTCACGTGCGGCAGCTCGAGCAGCTCGGGCTGGTCGAGAGCGTCCCCGATCCCGACGATCGCCGGGCGCGGGTGCTCGTCGCGACCGAGCTGGCGCAGGAGCGGGTCGCTCTGGCCCGCTCGCGCTACGAGGAGCGCCTCGGCGAGCGGCTGCGCCGCTGGTCGGCCGAAGACCTCGATCACTTCGCGGAACTGCTCGCCGCGTTCGGCGACTGACCGAGGTCGGCGGCGTTCTCGTCGCGCAAGGGCTGGACTCGGCGACGAGCCAGGACGAGACTGATCCCACGGCTACAGGAATGAGGAACAGTCATGGCGTACAGGGTCGGATACTTCGTCGGAAGCCTCTCGTCCACCTCGATCAACCGCATCCTCGCGACGGCGCTGATCAGGCTCGCTCCATCCGATCTCGAGTTCTTCGAGATCCCGATCAGAGACCTCCCTCTCTACAGTCAGGACTACGACGCCGACTACCCCGCTGTGGCGGTGGATCTCAAGGAGTCGATCGCTTCGGCGGATGCCGTGCTCTTCGTCACACCCGAGTACAACCGTTCGATCCCCGGGGGACTCAAGAACGCGATCGACTGGGCCTCGCGACCGTGGGGTCAGAACTCGTTCGATCACATCCCGGCCGCCGTCATCGGAGCATCGGTCGGTGCGATCGGCACGGCCGTCGCCCAGCAGAGCCTGCGCGGCGTGCTCAGCTTCTGCAACGCCCGCCAGATGACCGCCCCCGAGGCCTACATCCAGTTCTCGCCCGACACCTTCTCGGATGACGGCACGGTCACGAACGAGGGCACGGCGAAGTTCCTCCGCGACTACCTCGTCGAGTTCCGCGACCACATCGAGCGCGTACTCACCGTGCTGCCGCGCGACACGGATTCGTGAATCGGCCGCCTCGCAGGTCGTCGCGGCCGCTGCGCCACCGCATCCGCGTAGCCTGGAGGACATGACGCTCACGAAAGCCCGCACCGCCGCCGAGGTCGTCGACTGGAGGCGTCGGGTCTTCGCCCTCTACGACGCGGTGCGACGCGCGGACTCCGCCGAAGAGGCGCACGAGCTGTGGCGCATCGAGCGCGACGACCTGATGCTGCATCACGCGGCCACCCCGCTGCTGGCTGACGACCGGCCGCTCTTCGAGGGGCTGCCGATCGCCTCCTACGACCCGCAGTGGCGCTTCGAGCTGCCCATCCTGCCCGCGGAGCCCGGCGGCTTCGACTTCGCGACCGGCACCGACGGCGTGGTGCCGTTCGAGCGCATCGGCAGGGTGGAGATCCCCGACACCGGATCGCTCGACGTCTGGCGGCTGACGACCTACGGCGGTGGGATCTTCGTCCCGGTGCGCGACGCGCTCGCCGGTCGTCCGGGCGGCACGTACGGGGGAGGCCGCTACCTGATCGACACGATCAAGGGTGCGGACCTCGGATCGGATGCCGAGCGCGGCACCATCGTGCTCGACTTCAACTTCGCCTACAACCCGTCCTGTGCGTACGACCCCGCCTGGGCGTGCCCGCTCGCGCAGCCGGGCAATGTGCTGCCGGTGGCGGTCCCCGTGGGCGAGATGTACGGCGGCGCAGCAGGCTGAGCATCCGGCCTGCATATCGCGGCGGGGGAATATCGCACCCCTCGCGCGCCTTACCCCTGAGCGTGACTCTCTTCGAACCGGCCGTCTTCGGCGCCCTCCAGTTGTCCAACCGCGTCGTCATGGCGCCTCTCACCCGCACGCGTGCAGATGACGACGGCGTGCCGACCGAGACGATGGTCGAGTACTACCGCCAGCGGGCGGGTCAGGGCCTCATCATCTCGGAGGGGACGTGGCCGGCCGCCGAGGGCAAGTCGTACTCCGGACAGCCCGGCATCGTCACGACCGAGCAGATCGCCGGCTGGCGGCCCGTCGCCGACGCCGTGCACGAAGCGGGCGGCACCGTCGTCATGCAGCTGATGCACGGCGGGCGCGTCTCGCATCCTGCGATCTCGGGTGAGCCGCGCGTCGTCGCCCCGAGCGCACTCGCCGCTCCCGGCCAGACCCACACGCCTGAGGGCAAGGTCGACATGCCTGTCGCCCACGCCCTGACCCTCGACGAGATCCCGATGGTCGTCGAGCAGTTCGTGCAGGCCGCGCGCAACGCGATCGCCGCGGGCTTCGACGGCGTCGAGGTGCACGGAGCCAACGGCTACCTCGTGCAGGAGTTCCTCTCGCCGGTGTCGAACATCCGCGACGACCAGTACGGCGGATCACCCGAGAACCGCGCCCGCTTCGCCATCGAGGTCACCCGTGCGGTCGCCGAGGCCGTCGGAGCCGATCGCACCGGCATCCGTCTGTCGCCGCAGCACAACATCCAGGGCGTCCTCGAAGAGGATGACGACGACGCGCTCGCCACCTACCTCGCCGTCGCCGAGGGCCTCGCACCGCTCGGTCTCGCCTTCGTCGACATCCTGAACGCCGCCCCGACGAGCGAGCTGGTGCAGCGCATCCGCCGCACTCTCGGAGCGCCCCTCATCATCAACTCCGGCTTCGGTTCTCCCACGACCCGCGACGAGGCAGAGATGCTCGTCTCAGAGGGATGGGCGGATGCCGTGGCCGCCGGCCGACCCGTGATCGCGAACCCCGACCTCGTCGAGCGCTGGCGTGAGGATGCCGAGCTGAACGAGCCTCGTCCCGCGCTGTTCTACGGCCGCACGGCCGAGGGCTACACCGACTACCCGTCGCTGGAGTCCGTGGGCGCCGACGCCTGATCGTCAGGTCCAGGGGCTGAGCGGTTGCAGGCGGCGCAGGCTGCTCGAAATGCCCCTGTCGGAGTGGGATCGCGGAGCGTACAGTGACCGCATGATCACCGACGATCCCACTCTGACGAATCCTGATCACTACCGGACGCTCTGGGAGAACGAGTTCGTCCGCGTGCTCGAGTACACCGATGAGCCAGGTGATCAGACGACTCCGCACGACCACCCGAACAGCGTCATGGTCACCCTGAGTGACTTCTCGCGTCGGCTCTCAGCCGGGGAGCGCACCTTCGACACCTCGCTGACCGCGGGCCAGGCGGTGTGGATCCCGGCCCAGCGCCACTCGGGCGAGAACACGGGAACGACGCCGACGCACACGATCCTCGTCGAGCTGAAAGGGGACGCGGCGGGAGAGGCTGACGCGGGGACGCTCGGACCCCGAGTCTGACACGGCCGACTCGCGGCGGCTCAGCGCCGTACGACCCGCGCCCGCGTCTTCGCGACGCTGGTGAGGGTGGCGCGCACCGGCGTGCCCAGATACAGACCGAGCGAAGCCCCCGAGGCCAATGCGATGCCGATGACCACGGCGTCGACCAGCGACCCTCCGATGCCCACCACGCCCGATGCCGACCCGGCCGAGTGAATCATCTCGAGCAGCCCCTGGAACACCGCGACACCGGGAACGAGCGGCACGATGGCCGCCGTCGTCACCGCGACCGACGGCACATGCAGCTTCACGGCGATCAGCATCCCGATGAAGCTGGCGAGCAGTGCGCCGATCGCGCTCGCCGCCGCCGGGTGCAGGTTCACTCCGACCATGGCGGAGTATCCGGCGATGGTCACGGCGCTGAGCAGCGCGCTGACGAGGATGATGCGGATGCCGGCGCCGTTGAAGACGGCGACGGCGATCGCGATGATGATCGCCCCGAGGAACTGATTCAGCAGCGGACCGAACGGGGCCGGGTCGTCTGGCAGGCCCATCGTGAAGCCGAGCACGCTGCCCACTTCCAGGCCGACGAGGATGCCGATCACGACGCCGAGCGTCTGCATGGTCAGGTCGAGGATGCGCCCGCCCGCGGTGAGCGCGAACCCGTCGATCGCGTCCTGCGCGGCACCGACGACGGTGAGGCCGGCGAGCATGAGCACGATTCCCGAGGCCACGATGATCGAGGGGCGGATGCCGACGAACGGCTCGATGCCCGCAGAGCCCAGCGCCGAGACGGCGACCGCGACCACCGTGGTGACGAAGCCTCCGGCGATCTGGCTGAAGAACAGGGGGACCCTGGCGCGGGCGAGACCCGCCTGGGTCAGTGCCGCGCACAGCGCCGCGACGAAGGTGAGCCCGACGATGAGCGCCGAGGCGCCGAGCATGATGCTGACGCCGACGGCCAGCAGCGCCCTGGCCACGATGACGACAGGCTGCTGGTAGCGGAACGGCACGCGGCGCAGCACGCGGTAGGCGGTGCGCGCCGATTCGAGATCGAGGCCGTCGTCGATGTCGGCGACCAGGGCCTGCACACGCTGCAGCTTGGCGTGGTCGGGCGCCGCCACCCGCACGACGCGCACGAGCGTCTCGGGCCAGACCTCGCCGCTCAGGTGGAACGACACCGTGATCGAGTTGTAGGTCACATCGACCTGCACGTCTCGCATGCCGTACGCGGCGCAGACGCGGGTGATGGCCAGCGTCACCTCGTGAGCGGAGGCGCCGACACCGAACATCGATTCGCCGATGCGGGTGGCGAGATCCAAGACCCGCGGCACGGTGCGTTCGTCGATGACGGGCATCGCCTCGGTGTGGGCGACGGCGGAGGGATCGGTGTGCAGGATGCGCTGCACGGAGGCGAGCAGTCGCCGCGGGGGGTTCGGGGACACCTCCCCATTCTCCCCTTCGTCAGGCGTGCGCGGGAACGTCGAGACGCTCTGCCGGCGGTGCGCTGCCCTCTGCGGGCTCGGGCACGAGGTAGAGACCGCTCGGCGCGCTGGCCGTGAACGCGAGGGCTTCGATCCAGGCGCGGTTGATCGAGGGCTGACGGCTTCCGCTGTACTTGAAGACGAGCGAGCTGCCTGCGTGCACCCAGACGGTCGTGCGGCCGCCGCCGACGCTCATGTCCTCGCGCCAGGTGAAGCTGAAGGGCTCCCCTCGACGCAGCTTGGCCGTGATGACGAGCTGCAGGTGCGTGAGGGCGCGGTCTTCGATGTCGGCCTTGACGCTGCCTTCGTAGACGAGCTTTCCCATCATGATCTCCTCACTGCGCCACGGAACCCATGTCATGAGACGCGATCGGATGATCACCGGGGGCGATACCAGCATCCCATATATCGAGGGCCGGCGGCTGTGCAACCGCCGGCCCGCACATCGTCTTTCAGGACATGCGACCGAAGGTGGCGTCGATGTCGGCCATCTCCATCGCGGCGGTCGCCTCGATCAGCGCACGCAGCTCCTTGTCGGCACCCGGCGAGAACTCCTCGAGCCGCTCGGGAGAGATCGTCATCGGCACGCCGACGGGCGCCTGCTCGCTGGCGTCCAGGGTGGTGCCGTCGTTCGACGGCGAGGCGCCCTGGAAGATCTTGCCCGCTTCGGACTGCGCGGTGAGATCGAACGAGTAGTTCTTGCTCTGCAGACCGAGATCGAGCAGCTTCTTGACCTCGGGGAACTGCTCGGCGTTGGTCTTGGGAATGGGCAGCGACGTGCGCCAGTTGACGCCGAGGGTCTCGAGCGCCTTGGCATACGCGTTCTCATGCGCCTGGTCGCGGACGATCAGGTACGAGATGGTGCTGCGGGCGGTCTTGTTGTCGGTCATCTCGTACAGTCGGCACTTCTGCAGGCGGCCGGTCGACTCGAGCATCAGGTTGTAGAGCAGATCGAGCACGAGGTTGCCCGAGTTGTAGACGTAGCTGCCCGACCACGGGTTGCCGACCGCGTCGACCGGAAGGGCGCCCTGAGCTCCGACCAGGTAGTGGTGGATGTTGCTCGTGTCGAGGGCGATGTTCAGGGGCGTCGCACCGCCGGCACCGGGCTTGTCGACCGGGTCGGTCGGCTTTCCCTGATACTGCGGCGATCCGTCGAGCAGGCGTGAGATCGTCGTGCCGATGAGCTCGACGTGGCTGATCTCCTCGGTGCCGATGCCCTGGATCAGATCCTTGTACGGCTTGCCGTCGGGGCCTCTGAAGTTGATGCTCTGGAACAGGTACTGCATCATCGTGCGCATCTCGCCGAACTGTCCGCCGAGGCCCTCCTGCAGTGCGTTCGCCGCGGCGGGATCCGGCTCGTCCTGAGCGATCTCGTTGATGAACTCCTGAACGTGGAAATACATGTCGGCCTCCGTCGGTCGTTGCTGGGTGTGAGGCCACTGTGCGCCTCTGCGACGGATCGACACCCTCCCTCGACGTGGCGATGGGATGGACGTACTATGCGTGCCGACGGAGCGTGCCGTCGGAGCGCGGCCGGCCCCACACCCGCACCGGGGAATTGTCAAGGCCCGCTGTGCGCGGACGCGACCGGCGTACCTTCGGCATCAGAGCCCGCAGGACATCACAGTGGGCCGTAGCGGAGCTGTTCGTATCGACAGCGGATGACTTCGGAGAAGAGGTCGTCATGGACGCCACCGGCCGGACCATCCGCACTCGCCCACGTGACACCGCGCGCGGCGGAACGAGCGCCTTCACCGGGCTCGCGCAGCAGATACGCGAACGAGGACTGCTGCGGCGCCGATACGGCTACTACTGGACCAAGCTCATCGCGTCTCCACTCGTCGTCGCGGTCGGCCTCGCCGCCTTCGTCTGGATCGGCGACACCTGGTGGCAGCTGTTCACTGCGGCCGTGCTCGCGATCGTCTTCACGCAGATCGCCTTTCTCGGCCACGACGCGGCGCACCGGCAGATCTTCGTGTCGGGGCGGTGGAACGCCTGGACCAGCATCATCCTGGGCGACCTGCTCGTGGGCATGAGCTACGGCTGGTGGCAGCACAAGCACACGCGCCATCATGCGAACCCGAACAAGCTCGGGGCCGACCCCGACATCGAGCTGCCGGTCATCGCCGTCACCCCTGAGACGGCCGCGCGGCGGCACAGCGCGGCGGTCACCTGGTTGCAGGCGCACCAGGGGCTGCTGTTCTTCCCGATCCTGCTCCTCGAGGGGCTGTCGCTGCACGCATCCAGCGTGCGACGAGTCGTCACCCGGGGTCGACTCGAACGGCGATGGGCCGAGATCGCCTTCCTCAGCATCCGGATGATCGGATTCGTGACGCTGGTGTTCATCGTGCTGTCGCCCGGCATCGCGTTCGTGTTCCTCGCGGTGCAGCTGGGCCTGTTCGGGTTCTACATGGGGATCGCATTCGCGCCGAACCACAAGGGCATGCCGGTGGTTCCGAAAGACCTGACCCTGGACTTCCTCCGGAGGCAGGTGCTGATGAGCCGCAACGTGCGGGGGAGTCGCGTGATCGACGTCGTGATGGGCGGCCTGAACTACCAGGTCGAGCACCACCTGTTCCCGTCGATGCCGAGGCCGCACCTGCGCAAGGCGGCGCCGCTCGTCGCTGCCTACTGCGATGCGCACGAGGTGAAGTACACCCAGGTCGGGCTGTTCGCGTCTTACGCGATCGTCGTGCGCTACATCAACAGGGTCGGACTCGGGGAGCGCGACGTGTTCTCCTGCCCGCTCGCCGATCAGCGCGACCATCTGGTCGCCGCATCCCGCTGACCGACCACGAACGGCGAGGTGTCAACCCTCTGTCGCATCGGGTTCGCGGGGCAGAGGGTAGGAGTCTGCATTCGACGAGGAGGACACCATGAAGGCACTCACCTGGCAGGGCACGCGCAACGTGACGGTCGAGGAGGTGCCCGACCCGGTCATCGAGCATGCGACGGATGCGATCGTCCGGATCACCTCTTCGGCGATCTGCGGCTCTGATCTGCACCTGTACGAATTGCTCGGCCCGTTCCTCGACAAGGGCGACATCCTCGGCCACGAGCCGATGGGCGTGGTGGTCGAGGTGGGCAGCGCCGTGCGCGATCTGGCCGTCGGCGATCGCGTCGTGGTGCCGTTCAACATCTCGTGCGGTCACTGCTTCTTCTGTCTGCGGGGCCTGCAGTCGCAGTGCGAGACGACGCAGGTGAAGGAGTACGGAAGCGGCGCCTCGCTGTTCGGCTACACGAAGCTGTACGGGCAGGTCCCCGGGGGTCAGGCCGAGTACCTCCGGGTTCCGTTGGCCGACTACAACCACATCAAGGTCGCCTCCGACCTGCCGGACGAGCGCTACCTCTTCCTCAGCGACATCCTGCCGACCGCCTGGCAGGGCGTCGAATACGCGAACGTGCCGGAGGGCGGAACGCTCGCCGTGATGGGGCTCGGGCCGGTCGGCCAGTTCGTCGCCCGGGTGGGCGCGCATCGCGGCTATCGGGTGCTCGCGGTGGACCCTGTCGCCGAGCGACGCGAGATGGCCGCTCGACACGGTGCGGAGGTCTTCGACCTGACAGACGATGTCGTCGCAGAGCTGCGCGACCTCACAGAGGGGCGAGGGGCGGATGCCGTCGTCGACGCCGTCGGCATGGAGGCGCACGGCAACCCGGGCATCAAGCTCGTGCAGCGCGCCGTCGGCCTGCTGCCTGACCCTGCAGCCAGGCAGGTCTTCGACAAGGCAGGCATCGATCGCCTCGCAGCCCTCTACGCTTCGATCGACGTCGTGCGCCGCGGTGGAACGGTGTCGCTCAGCGGCGTGTATGCGGGAGATGCCGACATCATGCCCATGAAGACGCTGTTCGACAAGCAGGTCAGCATCCGCATGGGCCAGTGCAACGTCAAACGCTGGATCGACGACCTGATGCCGCTGGTCGAGGATCTCAGTGACCCGCTGGGCGTGATGGATCTCACGACCCACACCGCTCCTCTCGAGGATGCCCCGGCGCTCTACGAGACCTTCCAGCGCAAGGACGACGGCTGCATCAAGGTCGTGCTCCAGCCCTCCACCGTCTGACGGTGACCGCCGGCTGTGCAGCCCGTACTGCGCAGCCGGCTCACGTGCCGGTCAGCCCCGCTCGGGCTCCGGACTCAGCCGGCCTTTCCCTCGGCGAGGTATCCCAGCCGGTGCAGGGTCTCGGAATTGCGCCAGCGCAGCAGAGGAGCGGTCAGCACGCTCGGCACGAGGGTGGCGGGGCCACGCACCGGCTCTTCGTCGATGCGGACGAGAGATCCGTCGCCGTGCGAACGCACTCGCAGCGTGACGCGGGCCTCGCCGATCGGCCACCCCTTTGCACGCATGACCATCCGGTGCGGGGGATCCCATTCTTCGACCACCGTCGTGTCGTCGAGCAGGGCGGGCCAGACGCCCACCGAGTGGTGCAGTTCGGCGCCGGGCTGCGGCCAGGTGTCATCGACGTCGCGCATGCGCGACGCGCCGACGACCCACGCCGGGTAGAGCCAGGCGTCGGCCAGCACCCGGAACACGTCATCGGGGCGGCAGTTCATCGTGCGCACGTTCTTGGCCATGTCGGCTCCTTCTGTGACGGTTGCCTTCATGCTCCTGCCTCCGCGTCGATCCACCGAGGGGGTTGACGGGCCGCGTGCGGCGCCGACCGGCCGTACCACAGACCCCGCATCGGCGCCTCCCCCTGGAACAGCGCACGCGTCTCTGCGAACGTCGGGTCATGGCACTCATCGATCTTCCCGTTCGCGCCGCTCGCAGACTCGGCGCTCTCGCGCACGACGACGCACCCGCCCTGCTCACCCGCGGTTACGGCTTCGGTCCACGGATCTGGCGCAGGGTGCGACCTGGTGCGAGGTCGGCGCCGATGCGTCTGCTCGGTGACGACACCGTGTTCGTGCGCGGCGTCGAGGGCGTCGAGCTGTTCTACGACGAGACCCGCATCGCGCGCTCCGGGGCGATGCCGGCCCTCGTGCAGGAGAGCCTGTTCGGCCACGGCTCCGTGCACAGCCTCGACGGTGACGCGCACAAGCACCGCAAGGCGACGTTCATCGACGTCGCCTATGAAGACGAGCAGGTCGAGCGGCTGACGCCATGGCTCGAGCGCGAGTGGCAGAGCGAACGTCGGGCCTGGCTCGACGGCGGCACCCGCAGCGCCTACGACGCGGCGGTCGGTGCGCTGGGCCGAGCGATCATGGGGTGGGCCGGTGTGCCCGGCACGCCCGCAGCGAAGACACGGTGGGCGGCCCGGCTCGCCCAGATCGTCGACGGCTTCGGCTCGCCGTACTCACCGGAGTACCTCGCCGCTCTGGCCAACCGCTGGTGGTCCGACCGCCACTCCGCGCGGCTCATCGAAGCAGTGCGGCACGGTGCGCTCAGCGCCGAGCCGGGAACAGCGCTCGAGCAGTGGGCGCACCACCGCGATCACGATGGCGAGTTGCTGCCCGCGCGCATCGCGGGGGTCGAGCTGCAGAACAGCATCCGTCCGATGATCGCCGTCGCGCGCTTCGTCGCGTTCGCCGCCAAGGCGCTGAACGAGCACCCCGAGTGGCGTGAGCGCATCGCCGCCGAGGCCGCCGAACGGGGCGCCCTGGTCGGTGGACCGCTGTCGATCATGTTCGCGCAGGAGATCAGACGGACGTCCCCGTTCGTGCCGATGCTCCCCGGGTGGGCGATCGCCGACGTCGAGCTCGACGGGCAGAAAGTGGATGCCGGTGGCCGCGTCGTGCTCGACATCCTCGGCACCAACACCGACGACCGCTTCTGGGCGCGTCCCGAGCGGTTCGACCCGGAGCGTTTCCGCGATGTCGGCGCAGACTACGAGGCGCTCGCCGCGTTCATCCCGCATGGCGGGGCCGACGTCGCGACCGGACATCGATGCCCCGGCGAGAAGCTCGCGATCGCGGGCCTCGCCGCAGCGGTCACGGTGCTCAGCGACCTCGGTCTGCGAATCCTCGACGACGGGCTCGACGTCAACCGCCGACGGCTGCCCACGAAGCCCCGCTCCGGGGGCAAGGTCCGCTCGGTGTCGGCACCCGCGTCGGGCGGGTGCCCCTTCCACCGGTAGAGACCGTCATTCCCGGCCGGAGGTGTCCGCTCCGTCCGGGATGCGGTCGCTCGGCACGATGACGATCTCCTGCACCTTCCAGTCGAGGTCCGCGATGCGCTCCGACAGGTCGCTCGTCTGCCGCAGCGACACCTTGCTCTTGTGAGGGACCACGAAGGCCTCGATGTGGAAGACCTGGCCCTGGTCGCGCATCCGGACTCCCGCCTCTTTCACCCAGGGTCGTGAGCGCATGGTCGCGAGCACATCACCGGCGAGCGGATGCGGATGCTTGCTGTCGTAGGTCCTCGCGCGCTGGTCCATGAGGTCGATCACCGCGGTCTTCGTGTTGCGCCATCCGTCCCAGATGATGCCGAGCGAGATGACCAGAGCCGCCGCGCCGTCGAGCCACCACACACCCATGCCGACACCGAGCACGCCGACGATCGAGGCGACCGTGGTCTGCCAGTCGGCCTTCGCCATGTCGGCGTCGGCGTAGAGCAGCTTGTTGTGCAGCACGGGCGCGAGCTTCGACTTGGCGGGGCCGTAGAAGAACACCGGCCCGACGATGACCACGGCCATGACGGCGACCATGAGCCAGCCGAGCCAGATCGTCTGTCCGAAGAGCTGCACGGTGCCGATGGTCGGATGCTCACCGGCGATGAGTCCGCTGACTGCTTCGATCGCCAGGTTGAGTCCCACTGCCAGCAGGGCGACCCCCGCCACGAGGTGGCCGATGCCCATCACCCGATGCAGCCCATAGGGGTGCTTCACGGTCGGACGGCGCCGCACGAACAGCAGCGCGATGAGGAATGCGAACTGGGGGATCAGCGACAGCATGTCCTCGATCCACGCGGTGCGCATCGCCTGCGAGTTGCCGACCACGAGCGCGATCACGGCGATCGTGACCGAGGTGTAGGCGATCGTGAACCACTCCCATCGGATGGCGCGCCGCAGGGCGTCTCGCTGCTCGTCGGGGAGCTCCGTCCGTCCGATCCTCGTCGGCGTCGTCACGAGCCCACCTCCTCGTCGAGGTACCGCTCGAGCTCGCTCAGGAACGCGTTCTCGCCCAGTGGCACGAGCATCACGATCTGGCGGCCTTCGGCTCCGTCGATGCCGGGATACGCGCGAGTCACACCAGCTTTGTCGATCCACGGGGTGCTCGCCGTGAAGCCGCCGATCACGAGGTCGAGGTCGCCGCGCTCGAGCATCCCGACCAGGGTCTCCTCCGACCCGTCCGTCCAGTCGATCTCGGCGTCGATGCTGTCGGCGAACCCGCTCACGAGGTCGGGGAGGCTGCCGGTCGGAGTGGCGCGTTCGACGTCGACGAGCCCGGGCTCCGACGTGACGCCGACCCGCAGCTCCGAGCCGGTCACGGACGACAGCGTGCCGTCGGGGTCGGCGGGGATCGTCAGGCCGCAGCCCGACAGGCCGATCGCGAGCAGGAGCACGGCCGTCGAGAAGACCGCGCTACGGGGAGACCACATCGATGCGTTCACGACGACATGGTGCACCTCGCGCCGACGGCGCAGAATGCGGTTGACGCTCGCGTCAGTGGGGAGTATGCGGCGGCCGGGTGGCTCGTCGCGCGCGGCCGCCGGTACGGTAGGGCACATGTCACAGGCCCTCCGGACGTTCGGGCGCATCATCGCGCGGCACTGGCCTGCGCTCATGGCCTGGTATCTCGGGGGCGAGGCTCTGCACCGCGTGCTCATCGAGTTCGCCGGATTCGTCGGCGGCCACACCACGCTGGGGGGCCTGCTGCTGCTGCCGCTGGCGGTCGCCGCTCGTCTCGTCTCGTACGTCGCGATGTATCTCACGGTGCGGCCGTCGCTGCCGCACAGCCGCCGGGAGGATGCGGGTGGCATCCGCGAGTTCGGCTCGGCCACGCTCGCGGCGATCCTGCCGTTCTTCGCGTTCTACACCGCGTGGGGTCTGCTCGACGCCGACCAGATCGAGTTCTTCCAGATCGCGCTCGCCGTGGCGCTGCCCCAGTCCGGGGAGGGATTCTCGCAGATCGGCGACCGCGGTGGACTGATCTCGATCGGTGTGCTGCCGGTGACGGTGCTCGTGATCGCCCTGGTCGCGCGACTGCTTTTGACCCGGTTCGCCGCCAGGCTGCCGCGCTGGACGATCATCCTCGCCACCTATGCCGAGGTGCTGTGGACATTCATGCTCTTCACGCTCGTCGCGCGATGGTGGACGAGCGTCCTCGACTGGTTCGCCGAGCGCCAGGCGGTCGGCTGGCTGCGAGGATTCGGCGACTGGTTCGCCGTGAACCTCGAGCCCATCGCCGCGGTCTGGGAGGGAACGACCTGGCTCGTCGGGATCCTGGTCGCCGCACTCATCGTCCCCGCTGCCTGGCTCACGGTGGCCGGCGTGATCTTCGGCACGACCTTCGACTCGACCCCGGCGTTCTCGCGGTTCGGTGGGGGAGCGGCCCGCGGTGCGGCGATGAGCATCGCGCGCACCCTGGTGATGCGGCTCGAGGGTCTCTGGGCGGCCGTCACGGTGATCTGGCGCGGCGGACCGCTGCTCTTCGGCGCCTACGCGCTGGCCTATGCGCTGTGGGCGTTCGCCGAGCAGGCGGGAACCCGCGGCGTGCTGCTGCTCATCGGCGGCCATGAACGGTGGTTCTGGGCCGGGGTCTTCCCCCTCATCACCGTCGCGATCGCGGCAGTGGCCGAACCGCTGAGGGTGGCGATCGTCGCGACGGCGTACGACAGCGTCATCGGCCGCCCGCGCTCTGGCCTCGACACCCGCCCCTCAGGGGTCGATGCGGAAGCGAGCGAGGTCGTCGTCGCTCCCCTCGATGTCGAGCAGGAAGGGACCCTCGGCGTCGTCGGGCAGCAGGAACGTCAGCAGGATGCGGTACGACGCCGATTCGGGAAGGCATGAGTTCTCGCCTTCGTCGGAGGGTACGACGAGGTTCTTCCGAGAGCTGAGCCAGGTCCGATCCCTGTCGATCTCGGTGAGTGCGGCCTGCCCGCAGAGTGCGGCATCCGACCCGCCGCTCGACGCCAGTCGGATGCTGAGCACGCGTGTGTCCTCGGGCGTCTCGAACTCACCCCACTCGGTCGGGCCGAGCGTGAGCGTCTGCCCCGCGATATCGACCGTCGACTCGGCCTCGATCACGCGATCGGTCGGCCGGATGCTGGGCACGATGTCAAGCCACACGGTGGCACCGAGCATGGCCACGGCGGCGATCGCCAGCGCGATCAGTGACAGGCGCTGCCTCCTCCACCATGTCACGGCGTGCTCAACTCGGGGTCGTCGAGCTCGACGCTCGGAGTGCGGGGCAGATCATCGAGGTCGAGCGGGATCGTGATCAGGTCGTCGAGCTCGGCGGTGAGATACGACGAGGTGAGACGCAGCTCGGCGCGTCCGGACGTGACATCGGGCGGCAGCTCGAAGGCCAGGGTGCCGACGGTGTCGATACCTAGCCGCAGCGGGGTCGACATCAACGACGCATCCGGTCGCTCGCTCGCCTGGAACACGCGGTCGCCGACGGCCAGCGTCGCCAGATTCATCGCAGCGTCGACTTCTGTGTGCGCGGCCGAGGCGATGACCGTCACGACGAGCCAGTTGCCCTCCGCGCTCCAGTCGGCACCCGGCACCGCGACCTCGTCGGCGAAGGTCGCATCGGTCGCCGCCGCGATCAGTGTGCGCGACTCGACGGGTTCGCCGAAAGATCCGCGCACCTCGGTGGGGCCGATGACGTCCTCGTCGGTGGGGGTCACGGCGGTCACGGCACCGGCGGCGATCACCAGGGCGGCACCGAGCAGCCAGGGCGTCGCGCGCCTCACGGTGCCTCCTGCGCGGTCATGGAGATGCGCGAGCTGGGTGCGGCGGGGCGCCAGCTGACGGCTCGCGACGAGAGGACGACCTGTCCGCGGCGCGTCTCCACCTCGTACACGTCGAGCGACACGGCACCGTCGGGGAACGCATCCTCGGGAATCGTCCAGGCGAAGGTCACCTGGCTGGGGACGCCCGGCTGCAGGACCACCTGCCCCGATGAGCCGTCCGCCCGCCATACGTCGACCGAGTCGGTCGCGGTGACGCCCTTCAGTGCGAGGAGCGGATTCTCGGTGTTGACGAACCCCGTGCTCACTCGGTCGGCGGTGGTGCCGACCCCGATCGGTGAATCCGAGAGGTTCTCCATCCGGGTGCTCATCACGAGGAACTTCTCGCCCGGCTCCGCCTCGAGGTACTCCGATTCGATCTCGGTGGCGAACTCGGCGCCGAGCACGGTGATCGCATACATCGAGGTGCGCGCCTCGTCATCGGGGCCGAGCATGGCCGGCGACGCCTCTGCCCGGGCGAGCCCGCCCATCGCCGCGACGACGATGGCCAGGGCGACCAGGGCGGCAGCCGCCACCCAGATCCAGCGGGGGAGCTCTGCGACGGCGTGCGCCCAGCGCGCGAGTGCCGCCCGAACGACGGTTCCGGCACGCGCGGCAGCAGGCGCGGCGAATGGCGCGGCTGATCGCGACGCGCCGTCGTGATCCCCCGTCTTGCTCACGAGGTCAGCCTACTCAGGGGGTTCGCCCGGCGGCGATCAGGAGCACGTCTCGAACACGTACTCCTCGTGCCCCGGCGTGACGAGGTCGCGATCCCGCAGCACCATCGACCCCGGCGCCTCGTCGTCGGCGCACATCTCGGCGAACGACCGCGGCAGCTCATCGGAGTACTCGATGTCGATCACGGCGTCGCCGTAGACATCCGTGAAGGCTCCGCACTCCTGATAGACGGAGCACTCCTCGACCACGGCGAAGTCGAACCCGGCGCGCTCGCGCAGCAGGGGCGCATCCTCGGCGGCGTTCTTCTGCCCGGCCGCGAGCCCGGAGTCATGTGCGACGTCGACGAGCAGCGCCGCGAGGGCGAGGTTGTCATCGAGGGTGAGCGCGCCGTCAGAGCGGGTGTACGAGTCGAGGTTGTCGAACTCCACCGCCTCGAATCCCGATTCGGCGCACTCCTCGATCCACGGACCGACGATCTCGGCGATGCGCTCGCGGCGGTCGTCGGTCGAGGTGTCGAGCAGAGCCTCGTCCGGCCAGTCGGGGTCGAAAACGGGCGCGCCGCCGCTCTGCAGCACGAGGTCGTCGGGCCAGGTGTCGAGCTCGCCCGGCTGGGTCTGGAAACCGTTCACGTAGCAGATCGAGTACAGCCCCTCGGCGGGGTCATCCGAGCGGTCCCGACCCACGATGCCGACACCGTCGGCGGGTGCATAGGCGCCGCCGAGCTGGTAGTCGGGTGTTGCTCCCGCTGGAGGAGGCAGGAAAGGCGCAGGCGGGTCGGAGATGGTCGTGACGCAGCCCGAGAGGGCGAGGACCAGCGCGGCGACGGCGGTGACCGCGACCGTCGCGCGCCTCAGCTGCCGGCCCCGTACAGAGCGGCGATCTCTTTCGAACCCATCCCTTGATCGTACGTGCCGTGCTGGGGCCATCCGGCCGGGGAGTCCTCCCACTCCTCCTGGCGGCCGTAGGGGAGCAGGTCCACGAGCCCCTGCAGCTGACTCATGCGCTCGGTGCCTCGTCCGTTCGTGTGCCAGGTGCGATACACGGTGTCGCCGTCGCGCAGGAAGACGTTCACGCCGAAGCCCTCGTTCGGACCGGCATCCATGTCGGCGCCGAACGTGCTGTCGGCGCTCGAGAACCACGTCATGCGATTGCCCACCCGGTCGCGGTAGGCCAGTGCCTCATCGATCGGCCCGTTCGTCACGATCACGAAGCGGGCGTCGTAGTACCGCTCGAGGAAGTCGAGCCGCGTGAACTGCGAGGTGAAGCCGGTACACCCTGGGCACTGCCACTCGTTGCCATCGGTCCACATGTGGTTGTAGACGATGAGCTGTCGATGCTCGCCGAAGATCTCCGACAGCGAGACAGGACCGTCGGCCCCGACGAGCGTGTAGTCGGGCAGCTCGACCATCGGCAGCCGCCGTCGCTGGGCCGCGATCGCATCGAGCTCTCGCGTCGCCGCCTTCTCACGTACGCGCAGTGCGTCGAGCTCGCGTCGCCACGTGTCGGCGTCGACGACGGGCGGAAGGGGCGTCTGGGTCGTGCTCACGGTGGACCTCCGGATGCTCGGGAAGACAGTGCCCCCAGTGTGCGCTCGCCCACCGACATCGTCAACCGATCGGCGAAGGGGCACCGTCGACCGCGGGTGCATCGACCTCTTCGGCCGGATTGCGTCGGATGCCGATCCACGACACGACGCCGCCGAGCACGAGCAGCGCGGCCGTGACCCAGGCCGCGTTGTGGAAGCCCGCGAGGTCGAGCGTGCCGCCGATGATGGTCGACAGCATGGCGACGACGAGCAGTCCGGCGACGCGCGAGACCGCGTTGTTCACCGCGGAGGCGATGCCCGAGCGCGACTCGTCGATCGCGCCGAGGATCGCCGAGGTGAGCGGCGCCACGGTGAGCGAGAGCCCGAGACCCAGCACGATCATGGCGGGCAGCACCTGCCACCAGTAGTCGAAGTCCTCGCTGACGACGAGCAGCATGAGGGCGCCGACGGCCATGACGAGCGGACCGACCGTCATGAAGATCCGTGGACCGAAGCGCCCGGCCCATGAGCCTGCGCGCGAGCTGATCAGGATCATCAGGATGGTCATCGGCAGGCTCGCAAGGCCGGCGGCGGTGGCGCTGAGACCGGCGCCCTGCTGCAGGTAGACGCCCACGACGAAGCCGTTCAGCGACAGAGCGGCGTAGACGAAGAGAGTGGCGAGGTTGCCCCAGGCGAAATCGCGCACCCGGAACAGCGAGAGCGGCATGAGGGGAGAGGCCGACCTCTGCTGCCGCACCAGGAACCAGGCGAAGAGCGCAGCTCCGATCAGGCCGGGCAGCCAGATGGCGGGGGACTGCCAGCCGAGGTTCGGCTGCTCGATCAGCGCGAACACGACCGCGCCGAGGCCGATCGCGCACAGGGCTCCGCTGAGCCAGTCGACGCTCACCCCGCTCGGGTGCTCCTTCAGCTTCAGCCGGGAGAGCAGCACGAGGGTGACGGCGATCGGCACGACGTTGATGAGGAACACGAATCGCCACGACAGGAAGTCGACGAAGAGTCCACCGAGCAGCGGGCCGACGAGCTGCGCGGCAGTGGTGAATGCGGTCCACACGCCGATCGCCCGTGACTGCACGTCGGCGCGCATGGTCGCCGTGATCAGCGCGAGCGAGCTCGGCACGAGCAGAGCGCCGGCCGCTCCCTGCGCGGCTCGCGCGATGATCAGGATGAGGGGATCGGGGGCGGCGGCGACCGCGACGGATGCCAGGCCGAAGGCGATGAGGCCGATGCGCATCACGAGCACCCGACCGTAGGCGTCCGACAGCGATCCCGCGAGCAGGATCAGCGCGCTGAGGGTGATGAGGTACGCGTCGACCACCCACTGCTGCGTGGTGATGCCGCCGCCGAGTTCATCGCTGATCGCAGGCAGCGCGACCGTCACGACGGTGCCGTCGAGGAAGGTCACGAAGGATGCGAGGACGGCGATGGAGATCACGAGCCGCTGCAGGGGCGCGAAGCGAGAGGATGCCACACGCTGACACTACTGCCGCCGGGGACATCAGGGGCGGTCAGATGCCAGTCGTGCTCGCGCGATACAGGTCGCGCAGACCCGCTGTGCCGTGCTCGGTATAGGCCCGTCGCTGTCGCTCGGCACCCGTGCCGTCGGTGCGGATGCGAGCGATGCCCTCGGTGACGAAGTCCTCGTCGCCCAGTCGAGCGAGTGCGGGGCGCAGTCTGTCGAGCAGATCTCGCGCGACGTCCCAGAACGACGCGATCCCGCCGCTCGCCGGGTCGACGAGGCGCGCCTCGGTTCCGAATCTCGCTGCCGTCCACAGGGAGGCATCGATCGCGTCGACGCCGATCTCGGGTGCATCATCGATCGCGTCGCTCACCATCAGAGCGCGCGTGAGGGCCACGGCGAGCAGCGTGTCGTCGACCGTCAGTTGCGCGTCGAACACCCTCACCTCGACGGTGGGGAAGCGCTCGGACAGGCGGATGGCCCATGACAGCGAGCCGGCATCCGCGATCGCTGTCATCGCGACGAGTTGCTCGACGTGTGCACGGTAGTCGGCGAGATCGCGGAAGTGCGGCGGGCTCCACGACGACGGCAATCGTCGGATCAGGATGCTGCGCCAGCTGGCGAACCCCGAATCCCTGCCGTGCGCGAATGGCGCGTTGCCGGTGAGAGCCAGCAGAACGGGAAGCCACGGTCGCACACGATTGAGCACGCGGACGCGCTCTTCGTCGTCCACCACCTCGACATGGACGTGCAGCCCGTTCACCTCGTGCTCGCGGGTGATCTCGACGAGCTGCGCGTCCACCGCGTCGTAGTGGGGCGAAGAGACCACCGTCAGGCGCTTCGGTGAGATGAACGGGGTGCCGATGGAGGCGAAGACCGCACCCTGATCGGCGGCGTACGTGCCGATCAGGCTGCGCGTGCGTCGCAGCTGCGCCTCGGCATCCGCCCTGGTGGTCGCGGGCGATGTCGCCGACTCGAGCTGACAGGTGAGGTATTCGGGGGTGAGGCCCGCAGCAGCGTCCTCGGGGATGCGCTCGCGGGTGGCTGGGCTCATGGCCGCGGGTACGAGTGTCTGCTCATCGAGCAGGACGAACTCCTCCTCGACGCCGAACCGGGCCATATACGCGAGCCCTAGTGGTCGCGCAGCGCCGAGATGAGCTCGGCCTTGCGCTGACGGCTGTAACCGGTGAGGCCGATCTCCTTGGCGCGGGCGCGCAGTTCGTCGACGGTCCAGTCCTCGTAGTCGCCGTGTTCGCCGCCTCGGCGCCCGACAGCGCTTCGGCCGTCGCGGGCGGCGGCGTTCGAGATGCGGGCGGCCTTCTCCTTCGAGGCGCCGTCGTCGCGGAGCTCTTCGTAGAGCTCCGGATCCTTCAGCGAGTTGTTCCTGCGTCCTGGCATGTCGTGTGCTCCTCTCGCACGGCGGGAAGGCCCGAGTCAAGGCCCTCGGGGCATGGGATGAGGCGGTCTAGGTTGGGAGACCGTAGATGGGCGCCTCCCCCGCGCCCCGAGAAGGGAAGACCGATGAACATCCTGCTGATCATCATCATCGTCGTCGCCATCATCCTGGCGATCACCGGCGGGCTCGTGCAGTCCCTGCAGTTCCTCCTGTGGGTCGGCCTGGTGCTGCTGGCCATCGCGGTCATCGCCTGGTTGATCCGAGCGATCTCCGGCAACCGCACCCGCTGATCCGCGCAGTGAGGCCCGCTCCGGCGGGCCTCACTCCGTTCGGGATCAGTCCCTGGAGCTGTCGCGCAGGTTGTCGCCGACGTTCTTGGCGGCGTCCTTCACGTTCTCGCCGGCCTGCTTGGCGGAGGCCTTCGCCTGATCGCCGCGGCCCTCGGCTTCGAGCTTCTCGTTGTCGGTCGCCTTTCCGACGCCCTCCTTGATCTTTCCGCCGGCCTTCTCCGCTGCGTTCTTGATGTCGTCTGCTCCACTCATGGGGCTCTTCCTTTCATCAGTCGATCAATGTCCGTCCACCGTCCCACGGGACGAGAATCCTGCACACGGGATTGACAACGACGAGCACTCGTGACAGCGTCCGCCAGGCATCGACGTGGATGCCGCACACGACTAACCTGGCCCCAGGCGGGTGGTCCTGCCCGCTCTCACCTCGGCTGCGGCCGACGAAGGAAGCGGTAGAAAATGGACTCGATGATGATGGGCGCCATGCGCTCGAACATGATGTCGATGCCCGACATGGCGACGATGGACATGTCCGTCTTGCAGGCCTGCATGGACGCGTGTTCGGCGTGCGAGCAGGCGTGCACGGTGTGCTCGACGCAGATGATGGACTGCTCGCCCGCCTGCATGAACTGCGCCGACATGTGCAACACCATGATGCGGTCGATGATGCGGATGCAGGGCATAACCCCCGCGTCGATGATGGCCATGCTCGACGCCTGCATCGCGATGTGCCAGACGTGCATGGACGAGTGCATGCAGCACGCCGATCACAGCGAGGTCTGCAAGATGTGCGCTCAGGCGTGCAAGGACTGCATGGACGCGTGCATGGCCGTCAAGGACATGATGATGGCGACCGCCTGAGCCGCATCCCCTGTCATCGAGCGAGGACGGCTAGGCCGCCCGAGACGACACGCGCTCAGCCGAGCGCGACGTTGAACTGCGCGCGGCCGACGGCCAGCACGCCGTAGCGCACGTGCAGCGCGATCGGCGTGCCCGCGGGTGCCTCGAGCGCAGCACCCGACGCGTTCCACAGCGTGTGCGTGGCGTCGTCGAGCGTGCGCACGGTGAGCTCGCCCGTGGTCGCGTCGGCGTGCTCGACGATCGCGTCCGCCCACTCGCTCGGCGTCGCCGACGCGATGCGCGCCTGAATCAGGTGCAGCGCGTGGCCCGCCTCGAAGGAGGAGCAGGCGAAGCCGTGACGGCACATGCACGCAGAACGCTCACGCACCGAGAGGGGCGAAAGGTGGTTCAGCGGCGTGGACACGGTGGTCTCCTTCGTGAGCGGACGTTCCGGCAAGAGTAGGTCGGTCGCGCGAGAGACGGAACCCGGGCCGACACGCTGTGAAACAAACGGGCGTAGACTCGCCGGGTGCTGTTGTCGAAGAGTGCTCTCCGGATCCCGGATCGAGCGCAGATGGGAGCCGTGGGCGCGTTCAGCGCCACGGACAGAGGCTGACGATCGGCCGGAGGCGGAACACCCCGTCTTCGGAGCCGCGTCGTACCCGGCATCCACTCGGATGACCGCTCCTGTTCCTTCTTCCGCCGCTGTCTGCGGCCCACACGAAAGCACTCTTCTCATGCGTCCCATCGACGAGCGCACCCTGCGCGCCTCCTTCATCAACGCCTCCCGCAAAGAGGTCTCCGACCTCACGCTGCCCGCCGGCTTCCCCGACCTCGACTTCGACAGGCTCGACTACCTGGGATGGGTCGACCCCAGGCTGCCCCGCCGCTCGTATGTCGTCGCGTGGGTCGACGACGTCGTCACCGGGGTGATCCTCCAGCGAGCCGAGCAGCGCGTGATCGCGCGTGCGCAGTGCTCATGGTGCGAAGACGTGACCCTCCGCAACGACGTGCAGCTCTATGCAGCCCGCAAGGCCGGACCCGCGGGGCGCAAGGGAGACACCATCGGCACCCTCGTGTGCACCGAGTTCGGATGCTCGAAGAACGTGCGGGTGCTGCCGCCGCTGGCCTACGACGGCTATGACCGCGAGCTTGCGCGCGAGCTGCGCATCCTCAAGCTGCAGGAGCACGTGAGCGCGTTCATCGCGGCCGTGCGGAGCTGATCCTCACACGATCTCGAGTCGTGCCACCGTCTCCTCGTCGTCGCAGGCGCCCCCGACCCAGAGGCGGATGGCGCCGGGCTCGACCCGCTTGACGCCGTCGAGCCCCGTGAAGGCGAGCCGGTCGATCGGCACGTCGAACTCGACGAGCGCGTCGACGCCGGGCGCGAGCGCGACCCGCCTGAAGTCCAGCAGCTGGGCGAGCGGGCGGGTCACGCTCCCGACCTCGTCGTGCGCATACAGCTGCACGACATCCGTCGCCGCGACCGCGCCGGTGTTGCGCACCCGCACCGTCGCCCGGAAGGTCTCGCCCGCGGCGACCGACTCGGGAACCGTGAGTGCGTCGTGCGCGAAGGTCGTGTAGCTCAGGCCGAAGCCGAAGGGCCGCACCGGAGTCGAATCGGCACTCGTGACATCCGTGCGTCCGCCGAGCACGGGGTGCAGATACGAGTACGGCTGTGCCCCGGCCGACCGCGGCAGCGACACCGGCAGACGCCCGGACGGCGCGACGCGCCCGCTCAGCAGTCGCGCGAGAGCGGGACCGCCCTCCTCGCCGGGGAAGAACGTCTGCAGCACCGCTGCGGGGATCCCCGCAGACACTGCGTTCGCGGAGGCCGACGGGTCGACCGCTCCGAGCCCGGTCATGGTCCCTGCGGCACCTGCGCGAGCCGGCAGCGCCCAGTCGAGCACGTAGGGACGCCCGGTCATCGCGATCAGGATCACCGGAGTGCCGGTCGCGACGACAGCCTCGACCAGCTCTCGCTGGACGCCGGGGAGTTCGAGGTCGTCGACGTCGTTGCCTTCGCCGACCGTGCCTCGTCCGAAGAGGCCGGCGCGGTCGCCCACGACGACGATCGCGACATCGGCCGCAGCGGCGGCTTCGACCGCGGCGGGGATGCCGGAGCGGTCGGAGCCGTCGACCTCGCACCCGATCGTCGAGGTGATCTCGGCTGCAGGGAACTCGTGGCGCAGTGATGCGGTGACCGTCGGCAGATCGATGCCCGCGGGGGTGTCGGGGTGATGGGCGAGCACGTGGTTGACGAACGAGTAGCAGCCCATCAGCGCCTCGGCGCTGTCGGCGTTGGGACCGATCACAGCGATCCGCGAGGTCGTCGTCGGGGCGAGGGGGAGTGCGCCGTCGTTGCTCAGCAGCACGACCGACTCTTCGGCGAGGCGCCGTGCGAGCGCGCGGTGCTCGGCCGGATCGAGATCGATGGCGGTCGGAGGAGTGTCGAAGTCGGCATCCAGCAGCCCGAGCTCCTCCTTCTGCGCGAGCACCCGGCCCACCGCCCTGTCGAGGATCTCCGGTGAGAGCCGGCCGTCACGCACCTGCTCGGCGAGGGTGACGAAGGCGTCGGGCGAGGGCAGCTCGACGTCGATTCCCGCGGTGAGTGCGAGCCGGGCGGCATCAGCCGAGTCGGCGGCCGCGCGGTGCATGCTGTGCAGGAAATCGACGGCGAAATAGTCCGACACGACCACTCCGTCGAATCCCCAGCGGTCGCGCAGGATGCCGGTGAGATAGCGCGCGTCGGCCGTGACGGGCACCCCGTCGATGTCGACGTAGGAGTTCATGACGCTGCGGGCACCGCCCTCGTGGATCGCCATCTCGAACGGCGGGAGCAGCACGTCCTCGATCTCGCGCAGGCCTGCGCTCACGGGGGCATGGTTGCGTCCGGCCTTCGAGGCGGAGTATCCGATGAAGTGCTTGAGGGTCGCGTGCACGCCCTCGGACTGCAGGCCGCGGACATAGGCGGTGCCCACCCGGCCGACGACCAGGGGGTCTTCGGCGATGCACTCGTCGACCCGACCCCAGCGGGGGTCGCGGATCACATCGAGCACCGGAGCCAGACCCTGATGGATGCCGAGGCACCGCATCGACGAGCCGATGGCCCGACCGACCTCCTCGACCAGCTCGGGGTCGAAGGCCGCGCCCCACGCCAGCGGCGTCGGGAAGGTCGCCGCCTTCCACGCGGCGAGGCCCGTCAGGCATTCCTCGTGCACGAGCGCCGGAATGCCCAGTCGCGTCTGCTGCTGCAGTCGGCGCTGCTCGGTCCACAGCCAGGCGGCCCGCTCGACGGGGTCGACGGGGCGGGTGCCGTACACGCGCGTGAGGTGGCCGATGCCGTGTGTGGAGGCATCCTCGTAGCGCGTCGAGCTCTTCTTCTCGCCCGACATCGGGGCGACTACCTCGACGCCCTGGTCGACCCAGAAGCCGACGAGCTGCGCCTGCTTCTCTTCCAGAGTCATGCGGGCAAGGAGCGCCTCGACGCGGGCGGAGTGCGGCGCGGAGCCTGCGGGCTGCAACATCATGTTCTCTTTCTCGTTCTCGTCGACGTGGGGTGTCGCGACGGCGACCGCATCAGCCCTTGACTGCACCGGTCAGCCCTCCCACGATGCGCCGCTCGAACAGGCTGAAGAAGATCAGCGCCGGGATCATCGACAGCGAGGTGAACGCGAGCACCTTCGCGGTGTCCACGGAGTATTGGGATGCGAACGACTGCACGCCGAGGGGCAGCGTGAACGCCGCATCGTCATTGAGGATGAACAGCGGCAGCAGGTAGCCGTTCCAGCTGCCGATGAACGCCAGGATGCCCGTGGTGATGACCCCGGGGAGTGAGAGCGGCAGCACCATCCGCCAGAAGAACCCGATACGACTGCATCCGTCGATGAACGCGGCCTCCTGGATCTCGTCGGGGATGGCGCGCAGGAACGGCACGAGGATGATGATCGTCGTCGGCAGCGCGAACGCGATCTGGGGCAGGATCACTCCGCCGAGCGAGTTCATGAGCCCGAGACTGCGCACCACGATGTACAGCGGGGTGATCGCCACGGTCAGGGGGAACATCAGCCCGGCGGCGAAGAACGCGTAGAGCACCCCGCGGCCGGCGAACCGGTATCTCGCGAGGACGTACGCCGCCATGAGACCCAGGGCCACCGTGCCGACGGTGGTGGCGAGCGCGACGATCGTCGAGTTGCCCACGAGCCGCCAGAACACGCTGCCGGTGAGCACGTCGAGGTAGTTCGACACCACCCACGGCTGCGGGAACCCCGACGGATCGGTCGTGATCTGCGCGTTCGTGCGGAACCCGCCGGTGATGATGTAGGCGATGGGCGCCAGCATCAGACCGACCGCGATCAGCGCGACGAAGTACACGGCGGGGTTGGCCCATGGCAGCCGCGGCTTCGCGACGCGACCCGTGCGGGCCTTGCGCTGGGTGACGAGCACCGAGGTGGCGGTCATCGGACGGACTCCTTCTGTGTGGTGGCGTCGGCAGCCGCGTGGGCGTCTGCGTCGGCCTCCTGCGGCGCGGCGTCCTGCCGCGCACGGGATCGGGTGCTCTTCTTCCGGCCGGAGGCACCGGTGAGGGCGCCGTCGGTGTCCTTGCGCAGCACGGCACGCTGATAGATGAGAGCGACCACGAGCGAGATGAGGAAGAGCACGACCGCGACCGCGTTGCCGTAGCCGTAGTTGCCGGCGTTGCGTCCTTCGGAGACCATGTAGGTCGCCATCGTCGAGGTGCCGGCGGTGGAGGCGATGTACTGCCCCCAGATGATGTAGACGAGGTCGAACAGCTGCAGCGAGCCGATGATCGACAGGAACGCCCAGATGCGCAGAGTGGGTGCGAGCAGCGGCAGCGTGATCCGCCACTGGATCTGCCAGTAGGACGCGCCGTCGATGGCCGCGGCTTCGTTCAGCTCCTCGGGAATGCCCTGCAGGCCGGCGAGGAACAGGATGACCGCGAAGCCGACGTACTTCCAGGTGATGATCGCCATCAGCGTCCAGATCGCGATCCCGGGGTCCGACAGCCAGTCGGTCGCCAGGAAACCCAGACCCATGTTGGTCAGCATCGCGTTGAGCGCGCCGTTGGTCTGCAGCATCAGGCTCCACCCCGTGCCCACGACGACCTCGGAGATCACGTAGGGCACGAAGATCAGCACGCGGATCAGCGACTGACCTCGCATCTTGCGGTTCAGCAGCAGCGCCAGCATGATGGCGACCGGACCCTGGAGCACGAGGGAGAACACCAGGATGAAGCCGTTGTGCGCGAGCGCGTCGTGGAAGAGGGGATCCTGAAGGATCGTGAGGTAGTTCTTCAACCCGACGAAATCGGTGGGCGGGCCGTAGCCCTGCCAGCTGAAGAACCCGTAGTACGCCGCCATCAGCACCGGGAAGATGACGAAGGCGAGGAAGACGAGCAGGGCGGGCCCGGCCAGAAGCATCACTTCCAGCCGGGCACGCGTGTCACGCTTTCGCTGCGGCATCCTGCACAGCCTTGACCAGGTCCTCCGCGCTGCTGTTGCCCGCGAGCAGGTCGACCACCGCGACGTTCAGCGCATTGCCCACGTTCTGGCCGTAGACCGTGTCGAGCCACTGCGTCGCATACGGAGCCGCGTTGTAGGCCTCGAGGATCGTCTGCAGGTAGGGCTCGGTGACGGCCTCCTGAGCGACGGTGTTGACCGGCGGTGCGTTGAAGGCCTTGTAGTACGCCGTCTGCACGGCTGACGTGCCGATGTAGTTCAAGAAGTCCACGCAGGCGTCCGGCGCATCGACCGAGCACGAGTAGCCGTCGACGCCGCCCATCATCGAACCGGGCTCGCCGTCTCCGCCCTCGACCTCGGGGAACGGGAACCAGCTGAGGTCGGCCAGCGGCTTCTGGTCAGGGGTGAGCGAGCCGATGACTCCGGGGTTCCACGCGCCCATGAGCTCCATGGCGGCCTGGTGGTTCGCGATGAGGCCGGCGGAGCTGCCGGCGCCCTGCTGTGCCGGAGTCGTCAGGAAGCCCGAGTTGAAGGGCTCGGTCTCGGCGAACGACTGCAGGTCCTCACCCGCACGCACCCAGCACTCGTCGCTGAAGTCCATCTCGTCTGCGGCCTTGGCGAGCGTGTCCGAGCTGCACTCGCGCAGTGCGAGCCAGTAGTACCAGTGCGCGGCGGGCCAGGCATCCTTGGCGCCCAGCGCGATCGGGTCGATGCCGGCGCCCTTGAGCGCGACCGTGGCCTCTTCGAGCTCGTCGAGGGTGGTCGGGTTCTCGGTGATGCCGGCCTGATCGAAGAGGTCCTGGCTGTAGAACAGGCCGCCGGGCAGCACGGCGACGGGCATGGCGTAGATCTTGCCGTCGAGGCTGTTCGCCGAGTATGAGGCGTCGGGGATCTCGTCGGCGGCAGGACCCGAGATGGCGTCGGTGAGGTCCTTCAGCTGGCCGGCCTTGACCATCGCGGCCATCTTGCCGCCGCCGCGCTGCAGGAAGATGTCGGGGGCGTCTCCCGAGTTGAGGGCGGTCTGCAGCTTTCCGTCGAGATCCTCGTTCTGGATCGACTGGATGTCGATCGTGACGCCCGGGTTGTCCTTCTCGAAATCGGCGACCGTCTGCTCCCAGAACTCCACTCCGGGGCCTGTCGTGGAGTTGTGCCAGAGGGTCATGCTGGTGTCGCCGCCGTCGCCGGTGCCGGACGAGTCTGCGGTGCAGCCCGAGAGCGCGAGCGCTCCGACGGCCATTGCTGCGACCGCGGAGGCGAGGGGGAGCCTTCTGCTGTTCATGTGATCGTTCTCCTCATCGAGTTGCGCGCCGCTTCGCTGCGGGGCGCCTGCGGACGCTCAGTCGAGACCGCAGTGGCATGAGTCTCCAGTCGGAGCACTCGTCCGTCAAACGTTTTCGAAAACAGTTTCCATATATCGCTGTGCCGGACTACGCTGGCGTCTCATGGGGGGCCGAACGACGATCCACGATGTCGCGAAAGCGGCGGGGGTGTCGGTGTCGACCGTCTCGAAGGCGGTGAACGGGCGATACGGGATCGCGGATGCCACGGTGCAGCGCGTCCTCGACGCGGTGAAGCAGCTCGGGTACGAGTCGAGCCTGGTCGCGAGCAGCATGAGGGCACGGCGCACGGGGGTGATCGGCGTTCTCCTGGCGGACTTCGAGCCCTTCAGTGCCGAGATCCTCAAGGGCGTCGGCTCGGCCGTGCACGACACGGCGTTCGACCTCCTCGCCTACAGCGGGTCGCACCTCGGCGCAGGCGACGGCTGGGAGCGGCGATCGCTGAGCAGGCTCTCGGGCACGCTGATCGATGCGGCGATCATGGTCACCCCCACGGTCGTGAGCGCCGGCACCGAGATCCCGGTGGTCGCGATCGATCCCCACACGGGCCGGGCCGACCTGCCCACGGTCGAATCCGACAGCTTCGGCGGCGCTCTCACGGCGACCAGACACCTGATCGAGCTCGGCCATCGCCGGATCGGATTCGTCGCGGGCCGCCCGGATCTCCGATCCGCCGGGCTCCGTGACGCCGGGTACCGCAGGGCCCTGTCCGACGCGGGGATCCCGCTCGATCCGTCACTGGTGGGCATCGGCCGCTACGAGCTCGACGCGACCAGGGAGTCCGCCCGCATCATGCTGAGCGGCGAATCCCGACCGACGGCGATCTTCGCGGCGAACGACCTGTCGGCGATCGCGGTCATCGATGTCGCTCACGAGCTGGGGCTGCGGGTGCCGGATGATCTGTCGGTGATCGGGTTCGACGACGTGCCGGAGGCGACCAGAAGGGCGCTGCCGCTCACGACGATCCAGCAGCCGATGCGCAGACTCGGGGCCGTCGCAGCCGACATGGTGTTCACGCTGCTCTCGGGGCAGGAGATCGACGAGATGCACGTCATCCTGCCCACGCGGCTGGTGGTGCGGGCTACGACCGCCCCGCCCCGGTGACCTGCGCTCTCGTGGCTTCCGCTCCCGTGGCTTCCGCTCCCGTGACTTCGCGCACGCGCTGCCACGCGGCATCCGACAGCTCCGTCGACAGCCTCAGGAACTCGGCGATGCTGTGCCTTCCCGGCCAGTCGGCCGGCAGCATCGAGGGCGGCAGGCCCGGATCGATGTAGGGCAGCACGCGCCAGCGGTCGATCAGCTGCACGTAGGCGGCGAACGGCGCCTCCGGAAGCGTCTCGAGCGACGACTGGAACTCGAGGTGCTCGGCACGCAGGGCGTCGAGGTCCCACCAGTCCGCGGCCGCCTCGGGCAGGGTGCGCGCGGTCGTCGGAGTGCCGGCCTGGAACAGCGTCACCCACTCACTGGCGTCGAGATCGTCGACGATCTCGAGAACCTCGCCCTGCAGATGCCCCGGGCAGATCCACAGGGCGGGAGACACGACACCCGCCCCGATCCACTGCAGGCGACGCCGCAGCTGGTGCCTCGTGGCGCGGGCGCTCTCGGGCATCGAGAAGGAGATGAGGCACCAGCTGTCGGCATCCGTCATCTCGCGCATCTCGAAGATGCGTCGATCGCCCCGCTCGAGCATCGTGGCGGCATCAGGGTTGAGCCGATAGCCGACGGCGTGTCTGCGCTCGGCGAGCAGCAGTCCCTTCTGCTTGAGGCGGGTGACGCCGGTGCGTGCCTGCGCCGTGGGGATCCCGAGATCGCCGGCGAGTGCGACCAGATCGGCCGTCGAGATCCAGTCGCCGAGCGGTCGCAGATACAGCCCCACCAGGGTGCGCAGCAGCGATGCCGTGCTGCCTGGGCGTGCATCGATGTCGTCGAGCACGGGGCCCGCGGCGATCTGCTCTGTGGGCTCAGCGGTCATGCGACTCCAGGGCGTCGCGCACGGCGAGGACGCCGGTGAGCGTCTCGACATATGAGGTGCTGAGCGGCGAGAGCCCCAGGCGGATGCCGTCGGGGAAGCGGAAGTCGGGGATGATGCCGTCGGCCCACAGGCGCTGCGTCACGGCGCGGAAATCAGGGTGGCCGATCGTCACGTGGCTTCCTCGGAGTGCGGCGTCGCGCGTGCTGAGCAGCCGCACGCCGAGCGGGGCGAGCGCCTCGTCATAGGCACGGACGGCGAAGTCGGTGAGCGAGAGGGACTTCTCGCGGATCGCCTCGATCGACGCCTGCTCGATGAGGTCGAGCATGCCCTGCATCGCGAGCATGGAGGTGATCGGGGGAGTGCCGCTGAGCAGCTGCCGGATGTCGCCGGCCGGGACGTACTCCGGCCCCATCGCGAAGATGTCGGCGGCGCTCCACCAGCCCTGGATCGGCTGGCGCAGGACGCCCTGGTGCTCGCGTCGCAGGTAGGCGAACGCGGGGGAGCCGGGGCCGCCGTTGAGGTACTTGTACGTGCATCCGACCGCCATGTCGACGCCCCAGGCGTCGAGCTGCATCGGGATCACGCCGGCCGAGTGGCAGAGGTCCCACATCATGAGGGCTCCGACCTCGTGCACCGCGGTCGTGATGCCTGGCATGTCGGCGAGGGCGCCCGAGCGGTAGTCGACGTGGCTGAGAGAGACGAGCGCCGTGCGCTCGGAGATGGCGGCGACGACGTCGGCGATCTGCACGCCGAGCACCGGGTCGGGCTCGATCCAGCGCACCGTCATGCCGGTCTCAGCCGCGACACCCTCTGCCATGAACCGGTCGGTGGGGAAGTTGCCCGCCTCGATCACGAGCTCCGTGCGAGACGGGTCGGCGGTCGCGCCGGCGCGCATCAGCTTGTAGATCAGCACGCTCGTGGAGTCGGCCACGACGGTCTGGCCCGCGGCGGCGCCGAGCGTGAGGCTGCCGATGCGATCGCCGAGCTCCATCGGCAGCGCCATCCACTGCTCGTCCCACGAGCGGATCAGCCGGGTGCCCCAGTCGTCGCGCACGAACGCCGCGAGCATCTCGGGTGTGTCTTTGAGTGGTCGTCCGAGCGAGTTGCCGTCGAGGTAGGCGCCGACGCCCGGAGCCTCGGCGAACGCCTCGAGGTGGGCGTGCAGCGGGTCGGCGGCGTCGAGGGCGCCGGCGAGATCGAGGAGCGAGCGTTCGATGGTCGCGGCGTCGCGGGTGTCGGTCATGTCAAGCCTTCAGATCGGCGCTGGTCAGCGGGCGGGCGAGTGTCGGGTCGGCATCGGTGCCGGGGAGCCTCAGGAGGAGTGCAGCAGGGTCGAGAGGGTTCTGCGGTGCGAGGGCGCGCAGCAGGTCGATGCCGTCGAGACCCGCGTCGCGGAGGGCGGTCAGTTCGCTCGGGTTCAGCCCGACGGGCGTCGGGCCGTTGCCCATGTCGGTGCCGTAGAGCACGGTGCCGCCGGCGGCATGGAAGCGGCGGACGTTGTCGACCGCTGTGGCGTGCGTGTCACCGTCGTGGATCGCGAGCGTCGACATCCACGAGACGGATGCTGCCTGGGCGGTGACCTCGGCGTCGTCGAGTCGCTCGGTGAACGGGGCGTGTGCGAGGCGCGCGGCGCCGAGGCGGGCTGCTCGCTGCGCTTCTCCCACGCCTTCGGCATGGGCGACGACGGGGAGGCCGCGTGCGGCGGCGGCCTCGACGATCGCGCGGAACAGGAGGTCGCTGAAGACGGGCCCGGCAGTGCTGTTGTTCGCGACCTTGATGCGAGATGCTCCGGCATCCGCCATCTCCGCGACGGCCGCGGTGGCTGCTGCGGTGTCCGCGATCTCGCGGAAGGACCCCGCTGGGGCCCAGTCGCGGTCGCTCGGGTAACCGCCGACGGGCGTGAGGAACGCACCCGCGAACTCGACGGTGACGACACGCGCCGCGCCGTCGGACAGCGCGGCGACCGCCGCAGGGTTCCCGCCGAGGTCGATCACGCGTCCGAGAGTCGAGTCATGCAGCAGTGCGTGATCGACGAGCTGGAGGTGCACGTGGTGGTCGGTGAAGCCGCCGACGATCACGCCGTCGAGCGTCGGCAGACCGGACAGACGCAGATCGGATGCCGGTGACCCGGGGCGCAGCAGCATCCGTCCGTCGATCATCTCGATGGTGCCGTCGCGCCATTCCTCGCCATCGAAGAAGGTCGCAGCGTTCATCAGCCGCCGATCTCGGTGCGCACGGTGTAGAGCTCGGGGAAGAACGTCAGGTCGAGAGCGCGCTGCAGGAAGCCGACACCGCTCGAGCCGCCGGTGCCGACCTTCATTCCGATCGTGCGGGCGACGGTCTTCAGGTGGCGGAAGCGCCAGAACTGGAAGTTGTCTTCGAGGTCGACGAGGTCTTCGCAGGCCTCGTAGAGGTCCCAGTGCTGTTGATGGTTCTGGTAGATCTCGCGGATCGCGGGCACCAGTTCGGGGGTCTCGCGGTAGGGGAGGCGCACGTCGCGCTCGAGGATCTCGGCCGGGATCGGCAGGCCGCGCCGCGAGGCGTAGCGCAGGAACTCGTCGTAGAGCGTGGGCTTGTGCCACTCGGCCGTGAGCAGCGCGAGGTTGGCGGGGTGGTCGGCGAAGACGCTGAGCATCTTCTCGTTCTTGTTGCCGAGGGCGAACTCGACCGCGCGGTACTGCACCGACTGGAAGCCCGAGGAGTTGCCGAGCGCTCCGCGGAACCGCGCGTACTCGGTGGGGGTGAGGGTCGCGAGGATCGCCCACTGCTGCGTCATCACGTCTTGGATGCGCTTGACCCGGGCCACCCGCTTCAGTGCCTCGCGCAGGTCATCGCTCGCGAGCAGTTCGCGGGCGGATGACAGCTCATGCAGCAGCTGCTTCAGCCAGAGCTCGGTGGTCTGGTGCTGGATGATGAACAGCAGCTCATCGTGGTGCTCGGGGACGCTGACCGGATTCTGCGCGGTGAGCAGCTGGTCGAGCGACAGGTACGACCCGTAGGTCATGCGGCCGGACAGATCGGTGACGATGCCGGCCTCGAGCTCGCGCTCGTTGTTCTCGGTGCTCATGGGTCGCTTCCTGTCGTGACGGACAGGTCAAACATATAACAATCGTGGCGAGCGTCACAATAGTGAAATGTCGCGCTGGTGCTGATCGGCGAGTCAGAGCGCGGGCGTCCTCGGCGGCGGGGTGCGGCGTTCGCCCGGTGAGCCGATCGCTTCGAACCCGGCGGCGAGACGCAGCAGCGCCGTGTCGTCGTACGCCCGGCCGACGAACGTGAGTCCGATCGGCATGCCGATGTCGGACATGAGTCCCATCGGCACCGTCACGGTCGGGATGCCGAGGTGGCGCACGGTCAGGTTGCCGTTGGCGATCCAGGTGCCGTTGCGCCATCCGAGGTCGGCGGAGGCCTCATTCACGTCCATGTCGGCGGGGCCCACATCGGCGACGGCCGGGAACGCGACGGCGTCGAGCTCGTGCTCGTCCATCCATTCCTCGAGGTCGAGGCGACGCGTCTCCTCCAGGCCGCGCAGGCCGTCGGCGAGCTCGGGCATGTCCTGGAATCCGATGCCCGGGTTGGCGCGCACCCACTCGGGATATTCGGCGATGTCGTCGTCGAAGCCCGTGTAGCGGTCGGGAAGTGCGCCCTCCGGATGCGGGAAGATCCTCGCTCCGTCGACGGCGGCGAGGGTGTGCAGTCCGGGGTCGCCATTCGCCTGCAGGAAGTCCTCCCACCCCCACGCCGACAGGTCGACGATCTCCCGTCGCAGATACTCGGGCGACACGAGACCGCGCGTCGCGATGGTGGGTGCACCCGGTCGGTCGCCCTCGTAATTCGACACCACGGGGAAGTCGACCTCGATCACGGTCGCGCCGGCGGACTCGAGGTCGCGTCGTGCGGACTCCCAGCGCTCGATCACCGAGGCGCGCGTCTCGATCCGCTGCCCTGTGGGGCCGCCGAGGCCCGGTTCAGCGGCGGTGCCGGCATCCGGGTCCGCGTTGATGTACATGCGGGGGATGCCGATGCGGATGCCGCGCAGGGCTGTCGCCGCCTCGGCGGCCAGGGCGTCGTACGATTCCGGGCGCACCTCTGACGAGAGCGGCAGCGTCACCCACGGCTGCGCGCGCCAGAAGTCACCGCGCGTCTCGGCATCGTCGGCGACGATCACGTCGAGCACCTCGAGCAGGTCGGCCATGGTGCGCGCATGGGGCACGACGACGTCCATGGTCGGCACGAGCGGCCAGTTGCCGCGGGTCGAGATCACGCCGCGCGAGGGCGTGTAGGCGCACAGGGCGTTGTTGGTCGCGGGACCGCGGCCGCTCGACCAGGTCTCCTCGCCCAGGCCGAATGCTCCGAAGCTCGCGGCCGTCGCGGTGCCCGATCCGTTGGACGACCCCGAGGCGAAGGGCGCGGTGAGGAAATCGGCGTTGTACGGACTCTCGGCCCGGCCGTAGACCCCTCGCTGCATGCCGCCGTTCGCCATCGGGGGCATGTTCGTCAGCCCGAGGCAGACCGCACCGCCCGCCCGCAGGCGTTCGATCGTGAACGCATCGCGCTGTGCGACGAGCTCGGTGAAGGCGGGGCTGCCGGCGGCGGCGGTCAGCCCGCGCACCAGGTAGCTGTCCTTCGCGGTGTACGGGATGCCGTCGAGCGGCCCGAGCGTCTCGCCGCGTGCCCGTCGCGCATCCGATGCCGCCGCCTCTGAGCGGGCGTCGGGGTTGCGGACGACGACGGCGTTCAGGGCCGTCTCGGTCTCGGGGCCGTCGTAGGCGTCGATGCGCGCGAGGTAGGCGTCGACGAGCTCGACGGAGGTGACCGCGCCGGTCTGGAGCGCTCGCCGCAGCTCTGCGATGGAGGCTTCGACCACGTCGATCATGCGGGAACCCCCACGCTCGGCTGCTGCTGGGTGATGCAGTGGATGCCGCCGCCGCGGTCGAACAGCGGGCGCGCATCGACCGTGACGACCCGGCGCCCGGGATAGACGTCGGCGAGGATCGCCCGTGCCGCGGCATCGGCCTGCTCGTCGCCGAACCCGCAGGCGACCACGCCATCGTTCGTGACCAGGTGATTGACGTAGCTCCAGTCGACGAAGCCCTCGTCGTCGCGCAGGGTCGCCGGCGCTGGCAGGTCGACGATCTCGAAACGGCGACCAGCGGCATCGGTCTGCTGCTCGAGATGCGCTCGCAGCCGGCGCGTCACCGCGTGGTCCGGGTGCTCGGGGTTCTGCTGCTCGTGCAGCAGCAGTCGGCCGGGGGAGACGATCGTCGCGACGATGTCGACGTGCCCGTTCGTGCCGAAGTCGTCGTAGTCGCGAGTGAGGCCCCGAGGCAGCCACACGGCCTTCGTCGCCCCGAGCGTGCGCGCCATCTCGGCCTCGACGCGCGCCTTGTCGGCGTAGGGGTTGCGGCGCGGGTCGAGCTGCACGGTGTCGGTGAGCAGCACCGTGCCCTCGCCGTCGACGTGGATTCCGCCGCCTTCGTTCACGAGGGTCGAGCTCACGAGCTCGGCGCCGACCGCTCCGGCGATGATGCGGGCGTGCTGCGCCGCCTTCTGCCACTGCGCCCACGCGGGGGCGCCCCAGCCGTTGAAGATCCAGTCGACCGCGCCGAGCACTCCGGGACGCTCGTCGTCGATCACGAAGGTGGGGCCGGAGTCGCGCATCCAGAACTCGTCGACCGGCGCCTCGACGATGTCGATGCTGCTGCTGAGCATCCGCCGAGCGCGGGCGACCTCGGCAGGGTCGACGATCATCGTGACCGGCTCGAACTCGGCGACCGCGTGGGCGACGGCCGTCCAGGTGTCATAGCCCTCGTCGCGCTCGGACGCCGTCTCGCCCAGCGTCGGCCCCTCGGCGGGGAACGCCATCCAGGTGCGATCGTGCGGTGCGGTCTCGGCGGGCATGTGCCAGGCCATGATTGTCTCCCTCGTTGCTGATCGCGACCTCGGGAATGAGGGGCCGTGATCCCTATTGAACACGTGATCAACGAGTGATACGGTAGCCCGTGATGAAGACCACGTCAAGAGCCGCCGCGCCCCGTCGGCTGCCGCCGGAAGAGCGCGAACGCTCCATCGTCGACGCCGCCGTCTCGCTGGCAGGGGAGAGCGGGCTCGAGGCGCTCACCGTGCGTGCGGTCGCGGCCAGGGTCGGCGTCACGCCGGCTCTCGTCGCGCACTACCGGCCCGTGATGGAGTCGTTCGTCGCCGAGGTCTTCACCACGATCGTCGCGGCCGAGCGAGACGAGGTCATCGCCTCGTACGACCCGAGCGTCGACCTGCGCACGAACCTGCTGCGGCTCATCGAGACGCTGCTCGACGACTCGCGAGACGACGTCGCGATGGTGTGGGTGCAGTCATGGGCGCTCGGCGCCCGCAACGAGGCGCTCGGCGCCAGGGTGCGCACCGAGATGGACCTCTGGCACAGCGCCCTCGAAGACCTCATCGCCCGCGCGATCGCCGAAGACCCGGTGCTGGGAGAGAACCCGCTGCAGGTCGACCCGGACTCGTCGGCATGGATGCTGCTCGCCATGGTCGACGGCATGAGCGCCCACTCGCTCGTGCACTGGGCGCCCCGCGATCGAGCCGATCTCGCTCGCCGCACTCTCTCCGCGGTGCTCGACGTTCCGGTGGTCGAGCCCGTACAGCCCGCAGAAACCCTCAGGTAAGGACAGCTCATGGGAGCAGAACGCATGCACGCGGCCTCGGCCGAATCGACGGCGATCGTCGACGCGGTGCTCGACTACTCGAGACGGCGGATGCTCGCGGCCGACGTGCCGCTCGACAAGCCCCAGTCACCGGCCGAGCTCGATCGTCTGGTCGGGACGACGATCACCGACGCCGGTCTCGGTTCGCAGCGCGCGCTCAGCGTGTTCGAGCACATCCTCGCCCCGGCCTGCCTGACGACGAGCCACCCGTCGTATCTCTCGTTCATCCCGACCGCCCCGACGATCGCCTCGATCGCCTTCGACCTCGTGGTCTCGGCATCCGGCCTCTACGGAGGCAGCTGGCTCGAGGGCGCCGGAGCCGTGCACGCCGAGAACGAGGTCCTCTCGTTCCTGGCGGCCGAGTTCGGCCTCCCCGACACCGCCGGCGGGGTGTTCGTGCAGGGTGGCACGATCGGGAACCTGTCGGCGCTCGTCGCCGCACGCGAGGCGGCGAAGGCGAAGCTGCTCGAGGCGGGCAAGGAGCTTCCTCGCCGCTGGAAGATCGTGTGCAGCGTCGAGGCGCACTCCTCGAACAAGTCGGCGGCGAAGGTCATGGATGCCGACGTGCTGCTCGTGCCCGCGGGCGACGACGGCATGCTGAGGGCGGATGCCGTGCGTGAGGCGCTCGCCGAGCACGGCGATGAGATCTGCGCGGTGGTCGCCACCGCCGGCTCGACCAACTTCGGCATCGTCGACGACATCGCCGGCATCGCCGCGCTGAAAGACGAGTTCGACTTCTGGCTGCACATCGACGGCGCCTACGGGCTCACCGCGATGCTGGCGCCCGAGGCCCGTGGCATCTTCGCGGGCGTGGAACGCGCCGACTCGGTGATCGTCGATCCGCACAAGTGGCTGTTCGCCCCGTTCGACTGCTGCGCGCTGCTCTACCGCGACCCCGACACAGGGCGCCGAGCGCACACGCAGCACGCCGAGTACCTCGACACCCTCACGGACGCCGGTGACTTCAGCCCGTCGGACTACTCGATCCAGCTCACTCGGCGCCCTCGGGGGCTGCCGCTGTGGTTCTCGCTCGCGACCTACGGCGTGGCCGCCTATCGCGAGGCGGTGAGCGCGACGCTCGCCCTGACCCAGCGCATCGCCGCAGAGATCGCTGCCCGCCCCGAGCTGAGGCTCGTGCGCGACCCGCAGCTCTCTGTCGTCGTGTTCGAACGCGAGGGCTGGGATCGCGCCGACTACGACCGCTGGTCGGACGAGCTGCTCGACACGCAGCGAGCGTTCGTGGTGCCGAGCTCGCACGGCGGGCGACCGAACACCCGCTTCGCGATCCTCAACCCGCTCACGACGTTCGACGACCTCGTGGGCATCCTCGACACGATGAAGTAGACCGCCCGCAGACCCCCTCAGCGACTGGTGTGGGCGTCGAGGAAGTCGATCGTCTGCTGCAGCGCCGTCTGCGCGTCCGGCATGTCGAGGTGGAACTGGTACTCGTGCGGCAGGGCCGGCTCGTGCGCCGCCGGCCAGAACAGGGTCGTGACGTCGACCCCCAGCTCGTCGAGACGCTTGGCCATCGGGATCGACTGCAGCCAGGTGAGCCCGTCGCCGTTCCCGCCCGAGATATATGTCGTCGGGAAGTCCTCGGTGACCCAGTCGATCGTCGACATCGTCGAGCCCGTCGAGCTCTCCGCCCAGGTCTTGGTTCCCGCATACGCCCACATCGACGTCTTGAGGCCCCAGCCGACGACGCCGTCGAGCGATGCGAGTGCCGCGAGGTCGTACACCCCGCAGTTGAGCACGGTCGCCACGACCTGCTCGGCCTTCAGCGCCGGCGTGATGCCCATGATCTCGGCATAGTCGGGGCTCGTCATGAGCGTCGCCATCTGACTGGCCAGCTGGCCGCCGGCGGAGTCGCCGGCGAGCACGATCTGGTCCGGATCGACATTCAGCTCATCGGCGTGCGCGTCGATGTAGGCGAGCGCGTCGTTGAGCTGGTGCACCGCGAGCGGATACTCCCCTTCGGGCCCGATCGTGTAGTTCACCGCGATGGTGGTGTAGCCCTCGGCCGCGAGGATGCGCATGTAGGGGTCGACGTTCTCCTTCGATCCCGAGATCCAGGCGCCGCCGTGGATCCAGACGACCGTCGGCAGCGGCCCGGTGGCGGATGCCGGTGTGAAGACGTCCATCGTGGTGTCGGCGCCGCCGTCGGCATAGGCGACGTCGAGCTGCTCGGTGAGCGCCGTGTCGGGGACGTGCTTCTCCATCTCGGCGGCGGTCTCGTCGCCGCCCTTCGTGAACACCGAGCGGATGAGCATGGCCGAAGGCCAGGGGGTGAGCGCGCCGATGATCGCCACCACCGCGGTGACGAGGAGGACCAGCCCCACCGCCGCCTTCGTGCGGTGCCACGGGCGTCGAGCCCTCTGCGGGCGGTCGGACTCGTCTTCGTGCGCGGTCGTGGTCATGGAAACCCCTCTCCGCGCATCATCTTGGCAGTATTCCGGTAGTCAGGCATCCGCTCGGGCGCGCGTGCGGTCAGGCGGCCGTGAGCCCGGCGATGATGCGATCCATCGCATAGCCGAACGCCTCGTCGACGTCGCCGCCGAGACGGAACATGCCGGCGAGCTCCATCTGCAGGAACCCTGTCGCCCAGGCGGTGAACAGGCGGGCGGCGTCGAGAGCATGCTCCGGTCCGACGAGGTCGGCGCAGGAGCGCAGCACCGGAGCGGAGGTCCGGTGGAGGGCGTCTTCGGGGGCGGACGCCGTGAACAGCAGACGGAACGCCTCGGGGTGCTCGTGCGCGAAGGAGCGGTAGGCGGCGGCGAGGAGGGGGAGCTCGTCGCCCGCGGTCTCGAGTCGGCTCGTCAGCGCATCGGCGGAGGCCTCGGCGACCGCCGTCAGCAGGGCGTCGCGATCCCGGATCCGTTTGTAGAGAGAAGGTGCCCGCACTCCGACGCGCTCGGCGACGGCCTGCATGGTGAGTCCGGCGGGGCCGGCGGTCTCGAGGATGTCGCGGCCGGCGTCGACGATGGCCGCCAGTGAGGTTCGTTCGGGGGTCGGCATCGGGGCTCCTTCATGGCTATTGACAATAGCTATGATAGCTACGTAATGTAGCCATCATAGACCACCTCGAAAGGGACGACCATGAAGCTCGCACCGCACCTGCATCGACTCGGAAACGACGTCGTCGCCTCCTACCTGGTCGACCTGCCCGAGGGGATCACTCTCGTCGACGCGGGGCTGCCCGGTCACTGGAACGACCTGCAGCGAAAGCTGGCCGAGCTCGGCCGCCCCCTCTCCGACATCCGCGGTCTGGTGCTCACCCACGGCGACGGAGACCACATCGGCTTCGCCGAGCGATTGCGCAGTGAGGCGGGCGTGCCCGTCTTCATCCACAGTGCCGATGCGCATCGGGTGCGCACGGGTGAGAAGCCGAAGACCCCGATGGGGCCCGCGCGCATCGGTCCGACGCTCGGGTTCTTCGCCTACGGCGTGCGCAAGAACGCGCTGCGCACACGGCACGTGTCCGAGGTCGTGACCGTCGCCGACGGCCAGGTGCTCGACCTCCCCGGATGCCCGGTCGTCATCGGCATGCCTGGTCACTCGCCCGGCAGCATCGCGGTGCACATCCCCGAGGCGGACGCGGTCTTCGTCGGCGACGCGCTGACCACGCGCCACGTTCTGACGGGGCGCGTGGGTCCGCAGCCCGCGCCGTTCACGGACGAGCCGGAGGAGGCCGACGCATCTCTCGACCGGCTCGCCGCCGTATCGGCAGCCTGGGTGCTTCCCGGACACGGAGCACCGTGGCGGGGGTCACCCGCCGACATCGCGGCGGCCGTGCGCACTGCGGGCTAGCGCTCCGTCAGCACCGTCGCCGTGTCGCTGACCGTGATCTGCGGCGGGTAGAGCCCCATGATCCGGACCGCAGCGGCGTGGTTCTCGGCCGTCGAGCCGGCGCAGGCGTCTGCGGCGATCGTGACGTGCGCCCCGGCATCCGCTGCGGCGAGGGCGGTCGAGATCACGCAGCAGTCTGTCGAGACTCCCGCCAGCACGACGTGCCCGCCCCGGCCGACGATCTCTTCGATCGCGGAGCCCCACTTGCCGAACGTCGGCAGATCGAGGGTCGGGTGCGGCGACAGGCTGATCGCGTCGGGAACCAGGTCGAACAGGGGATCGCCGGAGGGCTGGTCCGCGAACGGCCAGGCGGCGAAGTACGCGCCCCACGAGGTCGAGCGGTCGGCGGTCGGCATCCAGCGCGTCACGATCACGCGGTCGCCGAAGGCTCCGGCGAGCTCGCGGATGCGGGGCATCACGTCACCGAAGAACGGTGACCCCCAGGCCGAGTCGGGTGAGGCGAAGATCGCCTGCGGATCGATCACGACGAGCCAGGACTCCCTGCTCACGCAGCTGCCTCCTGCGCGCGGATCCGTCCGGCGCGGGCGAACCAGGTGAAGACGAACGACAGCACCAGTGCGAAGAACACCCCGAGGTTCGCGTAGGCCCAGTCGCCGTCGACTCCGCCGACCAGCCCGAGCAGATAGCCCTGCCAGTTGTTCCATGGGGCCGCATCCGCGAAGCCGTTGAGCACGAAGCCCCAGCCGATGACGCTGGCGACGACCATGGTGCCGATCGAGATCCAATCCCAGGCGCCGTAGCGTCCGCGGCTGTCGAACAGGGCCTCGTCGTCGTAGTCCTTCTTGCGTCGGAGGATGTCGGCGATCAGGATGCCGGCCCAGGATGCCAGCGGCACGCCGAGCGTGATGAGGAAGCTCTGGAACGGGCCGAGGAAGTCGGTGGCGAAGAACACCACATAGATCGTGCCGAGGGTGAGGATCACGCCGTCGATCGCCGCGGCGGACGGGCGCGGGATGCGGATGCCGAGGCTCAGCAGCGTGAGGCCCGAGGAGTAGATGCCCAGCACGGCACCCGAGACGAGCGCGAGCACGGCGGTGAGCAGGAACGGCACGAGCACCCAGAGGGGCAGAAGCGTGGCGAGAGCGCCGATCGGGTCGGAGGCGATCGCGGCGCTGAGGTCGTCGTCGGATCCCGCCAGCAGCAGACCGAAGACGACGAGGATCACGGGCGCGACCGAGCCGCCGATCGTGTTCCAGGCGACGATCGCCCCATCGGATGCCGTGCGCTTCTGATAGCGCGACCAGTCGGCGGCGATGTTGATCCAGCCGAGCCCGAAGCCCGTCATCACCATCACGAGTGCGCCGATGACCTGGCCGAGGCCACCATCAGGGCGGGCCATGACGGCGGCGAGATCGATGCTGGGCGCGGCGAGGACGATGTAGAGGATCGTCACCGCGCCGGTGACCCAGGTGAGCACCGACTGCAGCTTCATGATCGTGTGATAGCCGAGCACGGAGGCCACGACGATCAGAGCGGCGACGATCACGGTGGCGGTGATCTTCAGCGCGATGCTGTCGCCGTCGCCGCCGAGCTGCGCGATGACGGTGGCTGTGGCGAGCACGGCCATGATCGCGAGGAAGGTCTCCCAGCCGATCGAGGTCAGCCACGAGACGATGCCGGGCACCTTCTGCCCCTGCACGCCGAAGGCGGCGCGCGAGAGCACCATGGTCGGCGCCGAACCGCGTTTGCCCGCGATGGCGATCAGCCCGCACAGCAGGAACGACACCACGATGCCGATGACCGACACGATCGTCGCCTGCCAGAACGAGATTCCGAAGCCCAGCACGAACGATCCGTACGACATGCCGAACACCGACACGTTGGCCGCGAACCACGGCCAGAACAGGTCGCGAGGCTTCGCCGTGCGCTCGGATTCGGGGATGATCTCGATGCCCGCGCGCTCGATGAGAGCAGGCTTGATGTCCGTCATGCCATCATCCTGGCACTGCGCAGGGCCCGCGGGGGCGCCGGCGGTGATCAGCCGGCGAAGAAAGCCCCCGCGACGCGGGTGAGGTCGTGCAGATCCGAGACGCCGGCGAGCTCACGGGCCGAGTGCATCGACAGGATCGGGATGCCGACGTCGACGGTCCGGATGCCGAGACGCGTCGCCGTGATCGGGCCGATGGTCGATCCGCAGCGCACGTTGTTGTTCGACACGAACTCCTGCGTGACCACGTCGGCGCTGTCGCACCAGTCGCGCCAGGCGGCGGAGCCGATGGCATCCGTCGCGTACCGCTGATTGGCGTTGAGCTTGAGGATCGGACCCGAGCCGAGCACCGGCTGCACCACGGGGTCGTGCTTGTGCACGTAGTTGGGGTGCACCGAGTGGCCCACGTCGCTCGACAGGCACCACGACGCCGAGAGGGCGCGGCGGCGCTCGGAGGCGTCGGCGCCGAGGGCGTCGTACACGCGTCCGAGGATGTCTTCGAGGAACGGGCCGGCCGCGCCGGAGCGGGAGTTGGAGCCGAGCTCCTCGTGGTCGAAGGCTGCCAGGATCGCGATCGGTCCGGATGCCTCAGTGTCGATCGTCTCGAGGGCGACCACGCCGGCGTGCACCGAGGCGAGGTCGTCGAGGCGACCTGAGGCGAAGAACGCGCGGTCCTTGCCGAACACCGCTCCGCGTGCCGTGTCGGCGATCACGACGTCATAGCCGCGGATGTCGGATGCCGAGACTCCGGCCGTCTCGGCCAGCTCGGCGAGGATGTCCTCCTGCGTCGGGTCTCCGAGGCCCCACACGGGCTGCGTCTGGAACTGCTTGTCGAGTGCGAGGCTCGTGTTCGCGTCGCGGTCGAGGTGGATCGCGAGCTGGGGGAGGCGCAGCAGCGCTCCCGTGTCGGCGAGCACCACACGTCCGTCGGCGAGTGCGAGTCGGCCGGCGAGGCTCAGCTCGCGGTCGAGCCAGGAGGTCAGCAGCGGGCCGCCGTAGACCTCCACGGCTGCCTGCAGCCACCCCTTCGATCCGGTGGTCGGCTGCGGCTTGAGCTTGAAGCCGGGGGAGTCGGTGTGAGCACCCAGGATGTACGCCGGCGTGGTGGTGGTGGCGTCCGCCGGCACCGTCCAGGCGATCGCGGCGCCGTCCCTGACGACGACGTAGCGTCCGCCGGGCGTCACCTCCCAGGCCTGTTCCTCTTCGAGACGCGCGAACCCGGTATCCTCGAGCCGCCTGGCCACCTCGGCGGCGGCGTGGTAACTCGAGGGCGAGGCGGCGACGAAGTCGGCGAGATCCTCGGCGTGGGCGAGAGCGTCCGGGGTGACGGGCATGGGGGACCTTCCTGAAGGGGCGGTCCTTCGATCGTAATCGCCGTATCGACGACGACGATCCGGTCGGGTGGAAGGGCGTGCCGTTCACCTCCCGGTCACCCGCGGCGGTTACTGTCGCTCTCGATAGCGCCTAGGGTTCCGGGGTTCGTCCCGTCTGGTCCGAGCGGCGCCACGGTGCTCCTCCGCAGGGGCGCCGTCATCTGACAGGACAAAAGCCCGGAGGACCCTGTTCGTCGCGCCCGCGGTGAACGGAAGGGTCTCTCGTGTCCGCACTCGCTTTCGCTCTCGTCATCGCCGCAGCGATCACCCACGCCGCGTGGAACATCGTCGCCCATGGTGTGAGCCGGGCAGGGATGCCGTTCCTGTGGTGGGGAGCTGTCGGTGGAACGGCCGTGTGGATCGGTGTCATCCCGTTCACCGGCGGGCTCGGCACCGATGACCTGCTGGCCTTTCTGCTGGGTGTCGGCGTGTCCGGTGTGCTCCACGTCGCCTACATGGCGGTGCTGCAGCGCGGATACCGCGAGGGCAATCTCTCCACCGTCTACGCGACGGCACGGGGCACCGGGCCGTTCCTCTCGGTGATCGTCGCCATTCTGCTGTTCGGTGAACGGCCGTCCGTCCTCGCTCTCGTCGGCGTCGCGGCGATCATCGTCGGCGTCGTCGCGATCGGTCTCGTCGATCGGGGGCGCGCCGAGCGTCAGGGCCGCTCGCTCGATCTCGGGCTCGTGTTCGGGCTCCTCACCGGCGTCGCGATCGCGATCTACACGATCTGGGATGCGCATGCCGTGCGCACCTGGAACCTGTCGCCCGTCGCGTTCATGGTCGGGACGATGCTGCTCGAGATCCCGTTCTATTCCTTCGGCGTTCGCGGCCGATGGGCGGCCGTCCGCGCCCTCGGACGCACGCAGTGGCGACGCATCGTGGCATTCAGCATCCTGTCGCCACTGTCGTACATCCTGGTGCTCACCGCCATCCAGATCGCTCCGGTCGCCCTCATCGCTCCGCTGCGCGAGGTCAGTGTCGTGCTCGTCAGCCTCTTCGGGGTGTTCGCGCTCAAGGAGAGCAGGCCGGGGTGGCGTCTGGCTGCGTCCGCGGTCGTCGCCGGCGGGATCGTGCTGCTCGCCCTGTAGCTGTAGCTGTGGCTGTGGCTGTGGTTGTGGTTGTGGCTGCTGCGCGGCTGGGCGTGGTGCTGCTGATGGTTGTATGGATGCTGTGTCAGCGGGATGGAGTCTTCGAGCGAGCGGCCTTTCGGATGCCTCCTGGATGGCCGAGCTCAGGGCCGTCGTGATGAGACCTGACCTCGAGCGTCTCGGCCGATATGACCCCGTGCGCGTGCGGCAGCGCTTCCTCGATGCGTTCGTTCCCGAGAACACCCGCGTGATCGTCGTCGACGGCGATGACGTCGGTCTGGTCGCGGTCAGGCACGAACCGGACGCGCTCTGGATCGAGCACTTCTATCTCGCGCCGGAATCGCAGGGCCGCGGGATCGGGGCAGCCGTGCTCGCCCACCTGCTCGCGGACACCGATGGCACTCTTCCTTTCCGGCTCAACGTGCTGCAGGCCAGCGCAGCACGCCGGCTGTATGAGCGCCACGGCTTCGTTCTGGAGAGCGAGGACGCTGTCGACGTCTTCATGAAAGCGGATGCCTCCCGCGCGTGACGGCGTCTGAGCCACTTCTTTCGTCTCGTCTCTTCTTTCTTCCTTCGGTTCGTTGGTCTGACTCGCTTCTCTTCTTTCGCCTCGTTGGTCTCCCTCTCTTTCTCCCTCCTCTCGTTGGCCTCTCGTTGGCCTCTCTCTTCTTCTCTCGCCTCGTTGGTCTCGCTCGCTTCCTTCTTCTCTCTCGCCTCGTTGGTCTCGCTCGCTTCTCCCTCCTCGCGTTGGCCGCTCTCTTCTCTTCTCTCGCCTCGTCGGTCTCCCGCTCTTCTCCCTCCTCGCGTTGGCCTCTCTCTTCTTCTCTCTCGCCTCGTTGGTCTCGCTCGCTTCCTTCTCCTTCCCCTCGTCGGTCTCCCTCTACGTCCTTCCCTTCTCCTGAGCTCCCGGCGCCCGGGGGTGCGAATCTCACGTGTTGTATTGAGAGATTGGAATATGGCGTTGAACTGGGGTAAATCCGGGCGTTTGGCGGTGCTGAATGTCAGTGGTCGCGGGTTGACTGGGGAGTATGAACAGCACCGCGGAGCTTCTGGATCGGGTCATCGCCGACCTCGATGCGGTGCTGTCCGATGACGCGTTGGCGGGGTTGTCCGATGCGGAGCGGATCGGCGTTCTGGTGGCGGCGGGGGCGGCGTTTCGTCGGGTGGAGGCGGTGGTCGTCGAGACCGTCGCGACGGGCGAAATGGGTGACTTCCCGCACTCCGCAGGCTGCCGGGGCGAGAACGAGCTGCTGCAGCGGACGGTGCTCGTCGATGCGCGGGGTGCGACCCGGGTGGGGAAGGTCATCGACCGGGTGCGGCGGGATGTGAGCCTGGTGTCGGGGGAGAGGCTCCCTGCCCGGTGGCCGGAGTTGCGGACGGCGCTGTTGGACGGGGTGATCGGGATCGACGGGTTCCTCGCCGCGACGGGCCCGATCGAGAAGGTCTGGGACCGGCTCAGCGTCGACCAGCGGTTGGCGGCGGATGTCGCGTTGGCGGGGTGCGCACGCGGGCACGGCCTGAATGTCGACACGGATATGGACCCAGATGTGCCTGGTCCGTCGCCGACGACGGAGGATCTGAAAGCTCTCGCCGAGGATCTCGCATCGATGTTCGACCCCGACGGGGAAGAACCCAAAGACCAGGACGCGAGGCGTCGGCGGGGCGTCACGATCGGGCGATTGAAGGATGGTGTGCACGCGATCCGCGGGTATCTGACCCCGGATGTCGCGGCCCAGTTCCAACTCATCATGGACGCGATCCTCAACCCCAAAGGCGACGGCCCGCCCCGGCCAGGGGTGTTCTTCACCCCGAGCAGCGGCGCGGACTCGGATGCTGGTGCTGGTGCTGATGCTGGTGCTGGAGCTGGTGCTGGTGCTGGTGCTGGTGCTGGTGCTGGTGCTGGTGCTGGTTCTGGCGTCGACGCTGACGCCGATAGGGGGCGCGATCCGGAGGAGATCGATCCGTTCAACTCCGACCC
>NZ_JBFPNL010000008.1:0-210792 GCF_040815625.1 Microbacterium sp. LMI13-1-1.1
CACCCAGCCGAAGCTAGACGAGGATAATTTGGCATTTGACAAGTGCACGCTGTTGAGTTCTCAAGGATCGGATGCTCCCACGACCCAGTCATCACAACCAGGCCCGAAGGGCAACTTCTCTATCTTATCTTCGCATTTCAGGCTGTCAAATCGACACGCCGTGATGTTCAGAACCAGATCTGCAGCTCGGGGCTCAAGGCCGCCGAGGCAACTTCACTAGCTTATCCGTTCCGGACTCGCTGTCAAATCGACCGCTTGTCCGTAGTGGAAGCTCCAGGTCAGACAGAAGTGTGTCTGCGATCTGCTCCGAGGAGCTGATCGAGTGGAGGTGGTTCTCCGCTTGAGGGGGGTGAAGCTCTCGGCCTCTCCGCTTCCCTGTGGGGCGAACAAGTAATAAGTTACGTGGGTTCCGGGGTTCCGGCAAATCCGGGTTGTCCGCCGGGCGTGTCGCCCGGCGGACCGGGGATTCAGGCTCCGAGGACCAGCTTCAGCTGCTCGACCGCCCAGTCGAGCTCGGTCGCCCGGATGACGAGCGGCGGCGCGATGCGGATGGTTTGCCCATGCGTGTCTTTCACCAGCACCCCACGGTCGAGCAGCTTCTCGGCGATCTCACGCCCGGTGCCCTTGGCGGGGTCGATGTCGACGCCTGCCCACAGGCCGGCGATGCGCACCTCGGTGACGCCATGACCCTTCAGCGGTTCGAGAGCGGCTCCGAGGTGAGCGCCGAGTGCGCGAGCGCGCTCCTGGAACTCCCCCGATTCGAGCATCTCGACGACCCGCAGCCCGACGGCCGCGGCGAGCGGGTTTCCTCCGAAGGTCGAGCCGTGCTCGCCCGGACGGATGACTCCGAGCACGTCGGCATTGCCCACCACAGCGGACACCGGCAGGATGCCGCCGCCCAGCGCCTTGCCCAGCAGGTACAGGTCGGGCACGACACCCTCGCGGTCGCACGCGAAGGTCTCGCCGACGCGTCCGAGTCCGGACTGGATCTCATCTGCGATGAACAGCACGTTCTTCTCGTCGCAGATCTCGCGGATGCGGCGCAGGTATCCCTCCGGCGGGATCACCACCCCGCCCTCACCCTGGATCGGCTCGATCAGCACGGCGGCGGTGTCGTCGGTGATCGCGGCGGCGACGGCATCCGCATCCCCGTAGGGGACCACGTCGAAGCCCGGCGTGTAGGGACCGAAGTCCGCCCGCGCCTGCTCGTCGTCGCTGAAGCTGACGATCGTGGTGGTGCGGCCGTGGAAGTTCCCGGCGGCGACGATGATCCGCGCCCGGCCGTCCGCGATGCCCTTGACGCGGTACCCCCAGGCTCGGGCGACCTTGATGCCCGTCTCGACCGCTTCGGCGCCCGTGTTCATCGGCAGCACCATGTCTTTGCCCGCCAGCTTCGCGAGCGCCGCCGCGAACGGCTCGAGCCGATCGCTCTGGAATGCCCGGCTGACGAGCGTGACCCGACCGAGCTGCTCGGTGAGAGCAGCGACGAGCGCGGGATGCCGGTGGCCGAAGTTCACGGCCGAATAGGCGGCGAGCAGGTCGAGGTAGCGCTTGCCCTCGACATCCGTCACCCAGGCTCCGTCACCTCGGGCGATGTTGACCGGCAGGGGGTGATAGTTGTGGGCGACGTGCGGCTCAGCCGACACCTCGGCGTCGACCGCGGTCACGCCTCACCGCGCAGTTCGAGGGTGCAGCACTTGATGCCGCCGCCGCCGAGCAGCAGCTCGGAGAGGTCGATCATGATCGGGTTGTAGCCGCGCTCGCGCAGCTGCTTCTCGAAACCGAGGGCGCGCGGCGAGATGACCACGTTGTAGCCGTCGCTCGCCGAGTTGAGGCCGAACACCGATCCGTCTTCGTCGGACACGAGGATGGCATCGGGGAAGCGCTCCTGGAGGACGGCGCGGCTCTCGTCGTCGAAGGCGCCGGGCAGATACGCGATGTTCGCGCGCTCGGGGCCGCCGTTCTCGACACCCTGCACGGGGTCGAGCACCGCGATCGCGGTGTCGAGGTGATAGAAGCGCGGGTCGACGAGGTTGAGAGACACGACCTCGCGGCCGAACACCTCCCCGACCTCGCGGTGGCTGTCGCCGGTCGAGCGGAACCCGGTGCCCGCGAGGATCACATCGCCGACGAGCAGGAAGTCACCCTCGCCCTCGTTGACCTCTTCGGGGAGGACGGTGTCGTAGCCGGCACCGCGGAACCAGTCCGCGAACGCGGGGGCCTCTCCCTGACGCTCGACGAAGCGGAACTTCGGCACATAGGCGCGGCCGTCGATCAGGAACCCGCCGTTCGCGGTGTAGACCATGTCGGGATACCCGGCGAGGGGCTCGATCAGCTCGACCTCGTGGCCGAGCTCGAGGTAGAGGTCGTGCAGCTTCTGCCACTGCTCGACGGCCCGTGCGGTGTCGGTCGGCTTCGCCGGCTCCATCCACGGGTTGATCGAGTAGTTCACCGTGAAGTGCGACGGCTTGCACATCAGATAGTGACGGTGGTGTGCGGTGCGGACCGGGGTTGCGGTCTCGGATGCCGGCGCGGTGGTTTCGACAGACATGGGGCTCCTCGAACGGATGCGGCGGACGCTGTCCAGGGGCCCGGCGGTCCTTCGACCCGCGTCGCTCGGTGAGAGCCGACGCCAGGGGGAAGATGCGACTCGGGCACGCCAGCATCCATTCTGTCATCCGCCCCTGAACGCCGCCAGAGCGCGGCCCGTCGCGGTCAGGGTCCGTGCACGACCACCTTGCCCACCGTGTGGCCCGCTTCGAGGTGGGCCAGGGCGGCGGATGCCTCGTCGAAGGGGTACTCCCTCTCGACGACCGGCGTGATGCGCCCCTCAGCGGTGAGCTCGAGCAGCTTGGCGAGGATCTCGGGGCGCGGCGTCGCCGCCAGCGGGCGGATGCGGCGGCGCGACCCGATCGACAGGAACACCGCCTTGAGGATGCGAGGTATCGGCCCGAGGACGTGCCCCCCGTCGCCTGCCACGAGCACCACCGAGCCGCCGGGCACGACGAGGCGCTGCAGTTCGCGAAGGCCCAAGCCGCCGGCGATGTCGATCACCGCGTCGAAATGCCCGGCCGGCAGGTCGGCCAGCGGTGAGGTGCGGTGGTCGAGGGTGCGCACGGCGCCGAGGTGCTCGACGAGCCGGAAGTTGCGTTCTCCGCACGTGGCCCAGACCTCGGCCCCGCGCAGCGCTGCGAGCTGCACGGCGAATGTGCCGACTCCCCCGGACGCACCGATCACGAGAACGCGCGGGATGTGTCCGGCCGCAGTGCCTCTGGCGGCACGGAAGCCGATCCCCGCGCGGTCGAGTGCCTGCCAGGCCGTGCCCGCCGAGATCGTCAGGCACGCGGCGGTCTCGGAGGTGACGTCGGGCGGGATCGGCACGAGACGCGCAGCGGGCGCAGCGACATGCGACGCGAGTCCCCCGCCCCCGGTGAGCTCGCCGACGACACGCTCTCCGAGCTCGGCGCCGATCGCGTTCGGGCCCACTGCCACGACGGTTCCGGCGACCTCCATCCCGCGCACCGGGTACTTGGGGCGCGTCAGCCCGAAGATGGGGCGCACGAGCAGCGGATCGCCGAGCATGAGACGCACGTCGCCGGCGTGGAGCGCGGTCGCCTCGACTCGCAGCACCACCTCGCCCGACCGCGGAGTGGGAACGGGGATCTGCTCGAGGCGGAAGCCGTCGGCCGAGCCGTAGGTCTCGCGACGCCACGCCGGCATCATCTCGGTCCTGTTCGTCGGGGTCTTGTCGGTCTCGGTCACGTCACACCTCCGTGCTCGTGGGTTGCGGGTACTGGAACAGGTCGTCGAGCCCTACGCCGAAAGCGCGGGCGATCTGGAACGCGAGCTCGAGCGACGGGGAGTACTTCTCCTGCTCGATCGCGATGAGCGTCTGCCTGGTCACGCCGATGCTGCGGGCGAGTTCGGCCTGGGTGAGTCCGGCCGCTTCGCGGTGAGCGCGGATGCGGTTGGAGACGAGCGTGGGCTTGACCATCAGACGAGTCCCCGACGGTAGGCGACGACTCGCGCGACGCTGCCGACCATGGCCGAGACGGCGAACCCCGCGAACATGGTGTTGGCGATCCAGAAGAGGTCGGCGCCCACCGCGCAGAGGGTGATCACGCCGAGGCCGGCGATCACGACGAAGGACTGTTCGACCCGGCTGCCCATGCGGCTGATGTCGCGGTCGCGGACATCGGACTTGCCGACCCCGTCGGGATCCTTCGCACCGGCGATCATCCCCCAGACGATGCTGAGCACGATCGTGGCCACGATGCCGAGACCGATCGTCCACATCATGAGCGGGAACCAGTCGACATCGGTCACCGGTCCGCCGGCGGCCTGCTGCAGCACGACGACGACATACGCCCCGATCACCACCACGCCGACGATGAGACCGGCCCAGGCGTTGCGCTCTTCGTAGACCATGATGCCTCCCATGTAAAAGATTCTTGACACGACAGTACGCCTGCGGCATCCGCTGTGTCAAGAATTCTTTACATGCGATGTCTGTCGGCCGGGTCGCATCGACAGGGGTGGTCGAAAGAGCACCCGAATCGCCCGTTTCGGATGCTCTTTCGACCACGCACCGCGGAGGTAGGTGCGTGGTCGACCGCGGGAGAGGGGATGCCGGAGATGGCGAGGGCCGAACGGATGCCGAAGCGCGACCGCCTCAGATGACCGCGGCGCTCCAGTCGTCGGGGTTGCCGTAACGGTGCGCGGTGATCGCGATCGCCTGCTCGTGCACGAAGGGCAGCAGCTCGATGCGCCCGGCAGAGGTGACCTCGCCGTCGTACACCGCGAGGTCGGGGTCGCCGCCCACAGCCGCGGCGAGCGCACGGTGCAGCGCGGACACGGATTCGCGCGGGCCGACCAGTCGTGCCCTGCTCGGGCGCAGCTCATCGTCGCCGAGAGACTCGCGCACCTCGCTCGAGTCGCCGCGACGCCGCATCCGCTCGATCCATTCGTCGTCGGTCTCCATGTAGACGACCGCGCCGAGTTCGGCGAGCGCGTGGCGCACTGCCGGGGGCAGCCCGACGGGGGTCGACAGCACGAATCCGGCCCCGGCGCGCACCGCGGCGATGACGACGCGCAGCAGCTCCTGCCAGCCGGCGTCCGCAGTGGCCCTGATCGCGACCGGCACCGGGCGATAGCGGAACAGGTTGCGCTCGACACCCAGGTGAGACACATCGCGCACCTGGCCGAACTCGCGATCCCACGCGAGGGCGTCCGACAGCGCCGAACGACGCAGCCACTCGAACGCCTCGAAGCCGAGCGAGGGCTGCGCCGCCTCGATCAGGTCGGTGATTCGCGAGTCGAGCCCACGCAGATGCAGCGTGCTCGACACCGTGCCGGATCCGCTCGAGCGCCAGGACCCGAGCCCGATCAGGTAGTTCGGTCCGCCCGCCTTGGCCCCGGGGCCGACCGATGAGCGCTTCCACCCGCCGAACGGCTGACGCTGCACGATCGCGCCGGTGATACCGCGGTTCACATAGAGGTTTCCGGCCTGCACCCGGTCGAGCCACAGGGCGAGCTCGGCCGGGTCCTGCGTGTGCAGTCCCGCCGTCAGGCCGTACTCGACCGCGTTCTGCAGCTCGATCGCCCGCTCGAGCGTCGGGGCGTGCATGATGCCCAGCACCGGCCCGAAGAACTCCTCGGTGTGGAAGCGCGACCCCGGCTGCACCCCGACGCGGATGCCCGGCCGCCAGAGCCGACCGGCGGGGTCATCGTCCGAGAGGGCGGGCTCGATGAGCCACTTCTCGTCGCCGTCGAGTTCGGTGAGCGCCCAGGCGAGCTTGCCCTCGGGACGCTCGATCACGGGCCCGACCTCGGCCAGCGGATCGGTCGGCCAGCCGACGTGCAGCGACCGAGTCGCATCGGCCAGCTGACGGGCGAATCTCTTCGACCGCCCGACCGGTCCGACGAGGATCGCGAGCGACGCCGCCGAGCACTTCTGCCCTGCATGCCCGAAGGCGCTGCGCACCAGATCGGCGACCGCGAGATCGAGATCGGCCGACGGGGTGATGATCATCGCGTTCTTGCCGCTCGTCTCGGCGAGCAGCGGCAGGTCGGGCCGCCACGAGCGGAACAGGGCAGCGGTCTCCCATGACCCGGTGAGGATGACGCGGTCCACCGACTCGTGCGAGATCAGCTCACGACCGAGGTCGCCCTCCTCGATGTCGACGAGCGCGAGCATATCGCGCGGAACACCGACCTCCCACAGGGTCTCGGCGATGACGGCGGCGCAGCGGCGCGATTGCGGGGCGGGCTTGAAGACGACTCCCGAGCCTGCGGCGAGCGCGGCGAGCACTCCCCCGGCCGGGATGGCGAGCGGGAAGTTCCACGGCGGGGTGACGACGGTGACGCGCGCGGGTTCGAATGCGGCGCCGGCGACGGCATCCAGCTCTCTGGCCTTGGCTGCGTAGTAGCGGGCGAAGTCGACGGCCTCGCTGACTTCGACGTCGGCCTCGGCGAAGACCTTGCCGGTCTCGGAGGCGGCGACCTCGATGAGGTCTCCGCGGCGCCCCTCGAGTGCGGCCGCCGCGCGCAGCAGCACCTCGGCGCGTTCGGTGGCCGGCCGCGCGCCCCACAGGGCTGCGGCCTCCCGCACCCCGGCGATCGTGCTCTCGAGCGTGTCGGCGTCGTCGACGCGGGCCGCGTCGATCGTCGAGACACCGAGCGTCGAGTCGGCGATGCGCTCATGGATCTCGCGCGCCCAGTCACGGTTGGCCGGAAGCGACGGATCGCTGTCAGGAGTGTTCGCGAAGCCGGGAGCACCGCCGGTCGCCTCGTCGAGCTCGCGCGGGGCATAGACCGCCGTCTCGAGGAACGGCCCGCCCGTGTCATCCGCACCGCGGGAGATGCCGAGCACCGCCTGGGTCAGACCCTCTTCGGGCGCGGGCGCCACGGGCACCGGGCGCATCGACTCGTGCACCGGCGCCAGTCGGTCCTGGCCGCGCAGCGCGCCCACCCGCAGCGTCGACGACGTCGAACGATCGAGGGCGTCGAGGAACCGGTCCCGCTCGCGCATGAAGAGCGACTCGTCGTCGCCCAGCCGGAACGCGGCGGAGAGGAAGTTGTCACTCGACGCGTTCTCTTCGAGCCGGCGGACGAGATAGCTGATGGCGACATCGAACTCGCCCGGGTTCACGACCGGCACGTAGAGCAGCACCTCGCCGACCTCGCGCGACACGGCCTGCACCTGCCCCTGCGCCATGCCGAGCAGCATCTCGAACTCGACCGGCGGCTGGGAGGCCGTGGTCGCGGCAGCGGCGTCGACGCCGCCCGCTCGAACCCCGCGCTCCCCCGCGAGCAACCAGGCATAGGCGATGCCGAACAGGTTGTGGCCCGCGATGCCCAGGCGCACCGCGTCGACGTTCTCAGGCCGCAGCGCCCAGTCGAGGCAGCGCAGATAGTTCGCGTCGGTGTCGAGCTTGGTGTCGTAGGTGGCCTGAGCCCATCCGTGCATGCGCGCCTCGACCCGCTCCATCGCGAGGTTGGCTCCCTTGACGAGCCGCACCTTGATGGGGGCTCCGCCATGGTCGACCCGCTCGCGCGCCCAGGCGGTGAGCTGCTGCAGTGCCGGCAGGGCGTCCGGCAGATACGCCTGCAGCACGATGCCCGCCTCGAGACCGTCGAGGCGGGGATCCTCGAGGATGCGGGTGAACACCGCGATCGTCAGGTCGAGGTCGCGGTACTCCTCCATGTCGAGGTTGATGAAGGTGCGATCCGAGGCGGCCGTCAGATACAGCGGAAGCAGTCGCTCGACGACCGACTCGACGACCTCGTCGAACGCCCACATCGAGATGTGGCTGACGATCGCCGACACCTTGACCGACACGTAGTCGACATCGGGGCGACGGATCAGCTCGTGGATGCCGTCGAGCCGCCGCCGCGCCTCGTCCTCACCCAGCACCGCCTCACCGAGCAGATTGAGGTTGAGCCGAGCACCCGATTCACGGATCTTCGCGATCGCCGGTCCGAGCTTCGCGGGGCGGGCGTCGACCACCAGGTGGCCGACCATGTCACGCAGCACCCGACGCGCGATGGGCACCACGGGGGTCGGCAGCATCTGGGCGACGCCGCCGCCGAGCCGCACGGCAGACCGCAGGTACCAGGGCAGGAAGTCGGGGACGATCGGAGCGATGCGGTGCAGCTGGGATGCCGCGGCACTCAGGCTCTCGGGGCGCATGACACCGTCGACGAATCCGAGCGTGAACGGCAGCCCGTTGGCATCCTGCAGCACACCGGCGAGCCGTTCTGCCGCCGGATCGACGTCGGCGGCCGCTGCCTCGATCACCCAACGGCGGGCGAGCTCGACGGCACGGTCCGCGAGCGAGACGGATTCGGGATCCGCGGTGGGCATCGGGTCGGCCATGAGCTCAGCCTAGGACTGCAGTGCCCGCCTGCCGTTGAGCGACGGTCGCGTCGGGTGGTTCCGGTCGCAGTTCATGCCGTCGCTCGTGCGAAGGCACGCCACGGAGTGCGACCGGAACCGGGCGGAAGCGCTCAGAGCGCGGCGATCATCTCGTCGTAGCCCGCGCGGAAGGTCGGATACTCGAGATCGCCGAGGAACTCCTGCAGCAGGCGCCCCTCCAGCACCGTCCCGCCGCCGACCTCCGGATCGAGGTGCGGGGGCGGCTCGACTCCGAGGCGAGAGGCGATGTGCGCGACGACGTCTCCGAGCAGCACGGGCTCGCGGTCGACGGCATGGATCAGCGGGGGCGCGGAGTCGGCCCGCAGCATCGCCTCGAGCAGCCGCACGAGATCGGTCTCGTGGATGCGGTTGGTGCGGCGGGTGTGGTCGACCGCTGCGCCCTCGCGCACCCGCCGGATGAGGAAGTCGCGACCGGGTCCGTAGATGCCGGCCGGGCGCACGATGCGCGCACCGAACAGCTCCATCGCCAGGTGCTCGCCCTCGACCAGATCGCCGCCCCGCTCGCTCGACACCTTCGGCGCATCGCGCTCGGTCAGCGGTGTCTCGCCGGGGCGTCCCTCGAACACGCGCGTCGACGAGACGAACACGACCCTCTCGGGCATCGTCGGCAGGGCCTTCGCGAGCCCCCGCAACGCCGGTGGATAGATCGAGTCGCCCTCGGTGCTCGGCGGCAGAGTGATCACGACCGAGTCGAACTCCGGCAGCTCACGGTCGAGCGGATGCCGCAGATCCGCCTCGATGGCCGGGAACGGCATGTCGCCCGCACTGCGCCGCATGGCCGTGACCTCTGAGCCCTGTGCGACGAGCCGTTCGCCGAGGCGGATGCCGAGCTTGCCGCATCCGACCAGCAGCACCGAGCCCGGCGTGCGCGTCTCGAGACCCCACGGATCGGTCACGGCGTCAGCTCCACACGCTCGGCGCCGGGGTGCGCACGGGAGGCAGAGCGGATGCTGCGGCCCAGTCGTGCACCCAGGAGTCGATCTCGGGCACACCCTCGGGCTTGCCGACGGCGGCGAAGAGCTCTTCGTTGCTGACCGTGCCGCCGGTGCGACGCAGCATCCTCGATCGCACGATGACGCGGGCGTAGATCTCGCCGCCGACGACCGCCCTGTGCTCGAGGAACACCGCCTTGTCGTCATGACCGATGAAGCGCGACTGCACCTCGAACCGCTGCCACAGCTGCAGCGACTTGCGGAACGTCACGGTCTCGCTCGAGACGACGGCATACCAGCCGCGTTCGTTCATGGCGTCGAACAGCCCTGTGCGGATCAGCAGATCCCACCGACCGAGGTCGAAGAGCGACAGGTATCGGCCGTTGTTCATGTGACGGAGGATGTCGATGTCGGTCGGCAGCGTCGTCAGCCGGATGCTGCTGACCGATGCTGCGTCGAGGGTCTTGCCTCGCCGCACGCGGCGACGGGCGGAGAGGATCACGAGGAGAGTGCGCCAGATCACGTTCACGAGGACTGATCGTAGCCATCGGCGAACGAATCACGAACATCGTTGTGCGATCCCTCCAGCCGCTCATCCGCGGTCTGGGAACGCTCCCGCTCGATTTCCGGTTCGCGGAGGCCGCGCGTAGAGTCGCGCTATGAGCGCCGAAGCCCAGCCTGAAGTCATCGTCCGTCCGGTCCGTGATGTGGATGCGGAAGCCCTTGGTCGCGTGCACGCGCAGTGCTGGCACGAGACCTACGACCACCTGATCAGCAAGGCAGCCCTCGAGAAGGTCTCGCCCCGTCGCATGGCCGAGCTGTGGACGCACTGGGCCGCTCAGGGCCCCGAGTTCACGATGCGCGCCGCCCTCGTCGACGGCGAGATCGTCGGCTTCGTCGGCTCCGGCCCTGCCCGCGACAAGGACGCGCCCGCGTTCCGCGAGCTGTACTTCATCTACCTGCTCGACGCGTACCACTCGACCGGCATCGGCCAGAAGCTCTTCGATGCGGCCGTCGAGAAGGACGAGCCCCTCTACCTGTGGGTCGCGGAGGACAACCCCCGCGCACATCGCTTCTACACGCGCAACGGCTTCGCGCTCGACGGCGCCAGCCACACCGAGCCGTTCCTCGGCGAGACGCTCACCGAGGTGCGCTTCGTGCGCTGATCTCTGCGTCTCGTGACCACCGCGTTCACGATGCAGCACGACACGGCCCCCGCCCATCGGCGGGGGCCGTCTCTGTGTGCCCGGTTGCAGTCTGTGCGGAAGACAGGACCGTGTCAGCGGCCAGACACGGTGCCGAAGAGCTTCGCGATCGGGGCGATGACCAGCGGGCGGGCGGCGACCCAGCCGAGGGCGATCACCACCAGGGAGGCCACGAAGACCCAGAAGCCCGTCCAGCCGACGGCATCCGACGACGCGTACATGTGGTTGAGGTTGCGCAGGAAACCGGTGAGGAACACCAGCGCGACGTGTCCGATGATGAACACCACGAAGTAGATCATGACCGGGAAGTGCAGCGCACGGGCCCACTCGATCGGATACGCCCTCGACAGCCGCTCGGCCTTCTTGGGCCACATGCCCGACATGCGGAATCCGGTGGCCGCAGCAAGCGGCGCCGCGATGAACACGGTCACGAAATAGGCCAGCTGCTGCAGGCTGTTGTAGTTCACCCAGCCGTGCTCGGTCGGCCAGTCGAACGACACGTACTGCAGCGCCGCCGACAGCGCGTTGGGGATGACCTCCCAGCTGGTCGGCACGATGCGCGCCCAGTGTCCGGTGACGAACAGCAGCACGACGAAGATCACACCGTTGACGAGCCACAGGATGTCGAGCGCCTGGTGGAACCAGATCGTCAGACTGACCTTGCCCTTGGGGTCGCCTCGCGGGGTCCAGAAGGCGGTCGGCCGCTTCTCGTTGCGGATCCGCAGACCCGACCGGATGATCAGCACCATCAGGAACACGTTGAAGAAGTGCGCCCAGTTGGTCCACGGCGCGAACCCGGGCTCGACGGCGACGGCCGGCTCGTATTCGCCGGGGAAGGCCGCGAGGAAGTCCTGCATGAAGGGGAAGCTCAGCAGCGCCCGCACGAGGGCCACGGCTGCCGCGGCCACGATGCCGAGGGCCGCGGCCCCGAGCAGACCGGCGATCGCCTGGGTCCAGGAGGGTCGAGGACGAGCGGATGTCGGAGCGGTCGCCGTGATGTGACGCGGCGCGCTGCCGTTCCAGACCGTCTGCGGGGTGGGCAGCGGCATCGAGGGATCGCCGAGGGCGAAGGATGCGGCTGCCGGGGCCACGGCCGTGGACGGAGCGGCGACCGAAGCGTCCTCCCGCTCGTTGGGCGAGGACGGCGAAGCAGACGGAGACGAAACGCGCTCGATGACCACGGCTTCGGTGCCGGCGGGCGGCCAGGGCTCGCCTCCCGGTGTGCGCGGAAGACCGCGACGCACGGATGACGCGGTGGCGGCCGCGCTCGCAGCGTGGCGCGTCTCGTCTCGTCGCTGCGCTCCTCGCTCGACGACCGGGGAGGAAGCGGCGCTCTCGACGACCGGGGAGGGAGCGGCGCTCTCGACGACCGGAGAGGCGACAGCCGCCGCGACGGCCGGGGACGCACTCTCCTGCTCGTCGAGCGATGACGGCGACGCCGACCGAGACGAAACGCCCTCCGCACCGACAGGCACCACACCCGCGGGCGGCCAGGGCTCTCCGCCCGGCGTGCGCGGAAGACCGCGACGCACGGATGCGGTGGGAGCGCTCGCAGCGTGGCGCGTTTCGTCTCGTCGCTCCGCTCCTCGCTCGACGACCGGGGAGGCGGCCTCCACCGGGTCGACGACCGGCGAGGCGACCGCCGACTCGACGACCGGCGAAGCGCCCTCCCGCTCCGCGACGACCGGGGACGCGCTCTCCTGCTCGTCGAGCGAAGACGGCGACGCCGACACATCGTCTTCGCCGACGTCGACCGCGAGCCCGGGAGGCCACGGCTCGCCGCCGGGCACGCGCGGGAGTCCGCGCCTGAGCGTTCGCGTCGCCATGGCTACTTCTTCCGCTCCTCGAGGCCCGCGATCACCTGCGGGACGATCGTGAACAGGTCGCCGACGATGCCGAAGTCGGCGACGTCGAAGATCGGCGCCTCGCCGTCTTTGTTGATCGCGACGATGTTCTTGGCCGTCTGCATGCCCGCACGGTGCTGGATCGCACCGGAGATGCCGAGAGCGACGTACAGCTGTGGCGACACCGAGACACCGGTCTGACCGACCTGATGAGACTGCGGGATGTATCCGGCATCCACGGCGGCCCGCGATGCGCCGACGGCCGCACCGAGCGCATCGGCGAGCTCTTCGACGAGCACGAACTTCTCTTTCGACGCGAGTCCGCGGCCGCCCGAGACGACCCGGGTCGCCCCGCGCAGCTCGGGCCGGGACGACGTGGCCTCGACCGCTTCGACAGCGCCGACGGTGGCGGCAGGGGAGCCGGATGCCGCGACGGTCAGGGCTTCGACGGTCGGCGACGCGACCGCCTCTGCCCGAGCGTCGACAGCGCCCTGGCGCACGGTGATCACCGGTGCCCCGAACGTGGGGGCCGAGTCGGTGAGGTAGGCGCCGCCATACACGGAGTGGTTCGCGACGATGCCCTCGTCATCTCGTGAGACGCCCACGGCATCGACCGACAGAGCCAGCTTCGCGCGCACCGCGAAGCGGCCCGCGACGTCGCGCCCCGCGATCGAGTTCGAGATGAGCACGGCATCCGGTCGCACCTGCTCGAAGGCGGCATGCAGCGCATCGACGATCGGCACGGTGAGGATCGTCTCGTCGGCGTCGGCCGTCAGCACCACGGATGCTCCCGCCTCGGCGACCTTCGATGCGGCATCCGCGGATCCGCCGACGACGAGCGCGACCGGTGCGCCGACGGTCGAGGCGGCGCCGATCAGGGCCGCCGTGCTGCTGGCGGGGTTGCCTGCCGGGTCGAGGTCGACGACGACGAGGATCGGGTTCTCGGGGTAGGTCATGTCACACCAGCCTGTTCTGCACGAGGTAGTCGACGAGCTTCTCGGCGGCATCGCCCTCATCGACGATCTTCACGCCGGCCGCACGAGGCGGCTTCTCGGCGACCGAGGTCATGATCGTGCGGGGAGCCGCGCCCGGGTCGGCCGAGACGCTGAGGTCGTCGAGGGTCAGGACCTCGAGCGGCTTCTTCTTCGCCGCCATGATGCCCTTGAAATTCGGGAAGCGCGCGTCGGGCAGCGCTTCGGTGATCGAGATGACGGCGGGAAGGGATGCCGAGATCGGCTGCGCTCCGGCATCCGCCCCTCGCGTGCCCGTGATGCCCTCAGCCGTGATCTCGACGCTCGTGAGCGCGGTCGCGTGCGCCCAGCCGAGGTGCTCGGCGAGCATCGCGGCCATCACTCCGCCCGAACCGTCGGTCGACAGGTTGCCGGTGATCACCAGGTCGGGTGCGCCGCGGCGGATCGCCGCCGCCAGGGTCTCCGCCGTGAGCCCGAGGTCGGCTCCGGCGAGCTGCTCGTCGGCGATGTGCACGGCCGAGCCTGCGCCGATCGCGAGCGCCCGCCGCACCGACGCCGTCGAGCCGCCGGGAGCCATCGCCACGGCGACGACCTCGGTGCCCTCGTTCTTGTCGGCATGGCTCAGCGCGACCTCGAGCGCGCGCTCGGTGATCTCATCGAGAACGACGTCGCCGGCACCTCGCTCGGCGAGTCCTGTCTCGAGATTCAGCTTGCGGTCGCCGTAGGTGTCCGGCACCTCTTTGACCAGGACGAAGATCTTCATCGATTGCTCCTCACGACTGCGTCGATTCTAGTCCCCTGATACTGAGTTCCACCCGACGAGCGACTGAGGACCACTCGCCGTTCCGGCGGGCGCATCCCCGGAGTCCCGGCGCGATGCCCTACCGTAGAACCGTGGTCCGACCCCGTCCTCTGCCTGTCGATCCGCTCGCTGAGGCGAAGCGGCAATGGCTCGCGCACGGTTGGTCGGATGCCGCCGACGGCATGACCGTGGTCACCTCGGTGATGCGGGCCCAGCAGCTGCTGCTCGCCAGGGTGGATGCCGCTCTCAAGCCGTTCGCCCTGAGCTTCGCCCGCTACGAGATGCTGCGTCTGCTGGCGTTCAGCCGGTCGGGCCGCCTGCCGCTGTCGAGCGTGGTCGCCCGACTCCAGGTGCATGCGACGACCGTCACGAGCACGGCCGAGCGTCTGGTGCGTGATGGGCTGATCGTCCGCGAGCCCCACCCGCACGACGGCCGCGCTGCACTGCTCGCCCTGACCGACTCCGGCCGCGAACTCGTCGAACGCGCCACCTCCGCCCTCAACGCCGATGTCTTCGCCGACCCCGGGGTCAGCAAGGCGGACGCGACCGAGCTCGTCGCGATCGTGGCCCGCATGCGCAAGGCCGCCGGCGACTTCAGCGACCCGAAGCCGCAGCCGGACGCCCTCTGACATGGCCGAGTTCGTGCTCGAGCGCGTGATCTCGGCTGCTCCCGCCCACGTCTTCGCGATCGCCCTCGACCCCGGGCTGCATCTGCGGTCGATGGCACGGTACGGCGAGACGATGGTCGGGGCCCCGGCGGGCGGCGTGTTCAGCGAAGGGTCGACCGTCACCTGGCGGGCACGGCACTTCGGCATCCCGTTCCGTCTGCGGTCGATCGTGTACGACGTCGATCCGCCGCGCGGGTTCCGCGACCGGCAGATCTCGGGACCCTTCGGCGCGTTCTGGCACGAGCACGTGTTCCAGGAGCACCCGCGGGGCACGCTGATGCGCGACACGATCAGGTTCCATTCGCCGTTCGGCCCGATCGGACGACTGGTCGACCGGCTCGTGCTCCGCGAGTACATGCGTCGCCTGATCGAAGCGCGCAACGACCAGCTGGCCGCAGAGGCGGAGGCCGAGGCAGACGGGCACGGGCGTACACTGCCCGCATGAGCGAGCTGCGCGTGCACACGACTCTCGAAGGCCGCGGCCCGGCCGCCGCGATCATCCTCTCCGACGAGCAGGTCGCGTCGTTCGGGGCGGGCAAGACGTTTCCGGTCGCCGTCACGATCGGAGGACGCACCGCACGTCTGCGCCTGGCCCGCATGGGCGGGCAGAACATGATCGGCTTCAGCAAAGCCGTGCGGGCCGACCTCGGTGTGGAGATCGACCAGGAGGTCGAGGCCGTCATCCGTCTGGATGCCGCCGAGCGCGAGGTCGACATCCCGCCCGCCCTGGCCGCAGCCCTCGATGCCGACCCTGCGTTGCGCGCCGCCTTCGACGCCCTCTCGTACTCGGTGCGCAAGGAGCATGCCCGCACCGTGGCTGACGCGAAGCAGGACGCGACCCGCGACCGCCGCGTCGAGAAGATCGTCGCCGCACTGCGCGGCTGACCGCAGCGGCGCCCCTCCGCGGAGGTCAGCGGTTGCGGAAGTCGGGCGCACGCTTCTCCCGGAAGGCCGACATGCCTTCCTTCTGGTCCTCGGTGTCGAAGAGCGCGGCGAACGCCTTCTTCTCATGGGCCAGACCGTCGGCGAGCGTCGTCTCCATCGCGGCGTCGAGCGCGGCCTTGGCGGCGAACACCGACGGCAGCGACTTCGACGCGATCGTCTCGGCCAGCGTCGTCGCCTCCGCGAGCAGCTCGGATGCGGGAACCACACGCGAGACGAGCCCGGAGCGCTCCGCCTCTTCGGCGCCCATGAACCGGCCGGACAGCACCAGTTCGGCCGCCTTGTAATAGCCGACGGCGCGGATCAGGCGCTGCGTGCCGCCCATGCCGGGGATGACGCCGAGATTGATCTCGGGCTGGCCGAACTTGGCGGTATCGGCGGCGAGGATGATGTCGCACATCATCGCGAGCTCGCATCCTCCCCCGAGCGCGAAACCCGAGACGGCGGCGATCACCGGGGTGCGCACCGCGGCGAACTCGTGCCAGACGCCGAAGTGGTCGGTCTCGAGCATCTCGGCGGCCGACATCGACTCCATCTCCTTGATGTCAGCACCCGCGGCGAACGCCTTCTCCGACCCCGTGACGACGATCGCGCCCACGCCGTCGTCGCCGTCGAACGCCACAGCCGCAGCCGTGACCTCCTCGGCGAGGCGGCTGTTCAGCGCATTGAGGGCCTCGGGACGGTTGAGGGTGATCCACCCGACTCGTCCGCGCTGCTCGACCAGGATCGTCTCGTACTCGGTCATCGTGAAACCCTCTCCGTCGTGGTCATCTCAGTATGTCGCGAGTGCGTCACACAGAGCCGTCGCGGATGTCGGTGATGATGCCCGAGAAGTCGCGGGTCGCGCCGTCTCCTGAGGCGAATGCCGCGTAGAGCTGCTGTGCGAGACGTCCCATCTGCGCATCGGTCGACGTCTGCTCGATCGCCTGCAGCGCGAGCCCGAGGTCCTTCGCCATGAGGGCACCGGCGAATCCGGGCTGGTAGTCGCGGTTCGCCGGGCTCGTCGGCACCGGCCCGGGCACGGGGCAGTTGGTCGTGATCGACCAGCACTGACCGGATGCCTGCGAGACCACGTCGAACAGCGCCTGATGCTCGAGCCCCAGCCGCTCGCCGAGCACGAACGCCTCGGCGACCGCGATCTGCGACACCGCGAGGATCATGTTGTTGCAGACCTTCGCCGCCTGCCCGAGTCCGGGGCCACCGCAGTGCACGATGCGCTTTCCCATGGCCTCGAGCAGCGGCAGCGCGGCCGAGAAGTCGTCGTCGGAACCGCCGACCATGAAGGCGAGTGTGCCGTTCTCGGCGCCCACGACACCGCCCGACACGGGGGCGTCGACGTTGCGATGCCCCGCGGCGAGCGCCAGCGCATGCGCCGCACGGGCCTCATCGACCGCGATCGTCGACGACTCGATGAAGAGGGTGTTCGGGCGGGCGGCGGCCAGCAGCTCGGTGCGGTAGGCGTCGATCACATGCCTTCCGGCGGGGAACATCGTGATCACCACGTCGGCGTCGCGCACGGCATCCGCTCCGCTCGCTGCGACCGGGATGCCGACGGCCTGCGCCGCCTCGACCGCAGCCGGCACCAGGTCGAACCCGTGCACCTCGTGCCCCGCCGCGACCAGGTTCTTCGCCATCGGCAGGCCCATGTGGCCGAGCCCGAGGAAGGCGATGCGAGTCATGATGCGCCCCGCATCCGGTCTTCGCCGCTCCGCTGGAGCGACGCCGACCCCGCGGGTCGGAGCATCTCGCGGCCGACGATCAGACGCATGATCTCGTTGGTGCCCTCGAGGATCTGATGCACCCGCAGGTCGCGCACGACCCTCTCGATGCCGTAGTCCTGCAGATAGCCGTAGCCGCCGTGCAGCTGCAGCGCGCGGTTGGCGACGTCGAATCCGGCATCCGTCGCGAAGCGCTTGGCCATGGCGCAGCGCATCGTCGCGTCCGGCGCCTGCTCATCCACCGCCGAAGCGCCGTCCCTGACCATGAGGCGAGCGGCCTGCAGGTCGGTGCGCATGTCGGCGATCGCGAACATGATCGACTGCTTCTCGGCCAGCGGCTCGCCGAACGCGACACGCTCGTGCACGTACTGCACCGCACGGTCGAGGGCCCACTGCGCACCGCCGAGCGAGCACGCCGCGATGTTGAGACGGCCGCCGTTGAGCGCCGACATCGCGATCGCGAAACCGCGTCCCTCGTCGCCGAGCATTCCGGATGCGGGGATGCGCACGCCGTCGAGGATCACCTGGCGGGTCGGCTGCGCGTGCCAGCCCATCTTCTTCTCGGGCGCGCCGAAGCTGAGGCCGTCGGCGTCTCCGGGAACCAGGAAGGCGCTGATGCCGCGGGCACCCGGCTCGCCGGTGCGCGCCATGACGACGTAGACCGCGGCCTCGCCGGCGCCCGAGATGAACTGCTTCACGCCCGTGAGCAGGTAATCGTCTCCGTCGCGCACCGCACTCGTGGCGACGTTCGCGGCATCCGATCCGACGCCCGGCTCCGTCAGGCAGTACCCGCCGAACTCCTGCATCGCGGTGAGAGCGGGCAGCCACCGGCCGCGCTGCGCGTCGTCGCCGTAGGTGTCGATCATCCAGACGACCATGTTGTGGATGGAGATGTAGGCGGCGACCGCGGGGTCGCCCTTGGCGAGCTCTTCGAAGATCGCGACCGTGTCGGAGCGGCTGAGGCCGGTGCCGCCGAAGTCCTCGCGTACGTAGATGCCACCGAGACCGAGCTCGCCGGCCTTGCCGAGCGTCTCCCGCGGGAAGATGTGCTTCTCATCGCGCTCGGCCGCGAACGGGGCGAGCTCGGTGTCGGCGAAGTCCCGGACGGCGTCGAGAATGGCCTCGCGCTCTTCGGCGGTGGTGGTGACGGTTGTCATGGTCATGTCATCTCCTGGGGTCGTGCGTTTCGTCTCGGGCGGCTTCGCCGGCCTCGCTCAACGAACAAGAATCGTCAGTGCATGGTGGGGATCACGAAGCTCGCGCCGTCGCGGATCCCCGCAGACGGCCAGCGGCTCGTGACGGTCTTGGTCTTCGTGTAGAAGCGGAAGGCGTCGGCGCCGTGCTGGTTGAGGTCGCCGAATCCGCTGCGCTTCCAGCCGCCGAACGTGTAATAGGCGATCGGCACGGGGATCGGCACATTCACACCGACCATGCCGACCTCGACGCGGGCGGCGAAGTCGCGGGCGGCGTCGCCGTCGCGGGTGAAGATCGCGACGCCGTTGCCGTATTCGTGCTCGGATGCCATGCGCAGCGCCTCCTCGTAGTCGGCGGCCCTGGCGATCACGAGCACCGGGCCGAAGATCTCCTCGCGGTAGATCGCCATGTCGGTGGTGACGTGGTCGAACAGCGTCGGGCCGAGATAGAAGCCCTGCTCGTGCCCCGGCACGGAGAACCCGCGCCCGTCGGCGAGAAGCGTCGCGCCCTCGTCGACGCCCTGCTGGATATAGCCCTCGACCCGCTCGACGGCAGCGCGCGTGACCAGCGGCCCGTAGTCGACGTCGGCTGCGAGCGACGGTCCGATGCGCAGCTGCGCCACACGCTCGGTGAGCTCGGCGGCGAGAGCGTCTGCGGTCTCCTGCCCCACCGGCACCGCGACCGAGATCGCCATGCAGCGCTCGCCCGCCGAGCCGTAGCCCGAGCCGATCAGCGCGTCGACGGCCTGGTCGAGATCGGCGTCGGGCATCACGATCATGTGGTTCTTGGCACCGCCGAAGCACTGCGCGCGCTTGCCGTGCGCGGCGGCCGTCGAGTAGATGTACTCGGCGATCGGCGTCGAGCCGACGAAACCGACGGCCCGGATGCGGTCGTCGGTCAGCAGGGCATCGACGGCCTCCTTGTCTCCGTGCACGACGTTGAGCACGCCGGCGGGGAGTCCTGCCTCGAGGAACAGCTCGGCGATGCGCACAGGCACCGAGGGATCCCGCTCGCTGGGCTTGAGCACCACGGCGTTGCCGGCGGCCAGCGCGGGCCCCGCCTTCCACAGCGGGATCATGGCGGGGAAGTTGAACGGGGTGATCGCCGCGACGACGCCAAGGGGCTGCCGCATCGAGTAGACGTCGATTCCCGCACCGGCGCCGGTCGAGTATTCGCCTTTGAGCAGGTGCGGAGCCCCCGCGGAGAACTCGATGACCTCGAGGCCCCGCTGGATGTCGCCCTTCGCGTCGTCGACGGTCTTGCCGTGCTCGCTCGCGAGCAGCTCGGCGAGCGACTGCATCTCGTGCTGCACCAGATCGAGGAATCGCAGCAGCACGCGAGCGCGCTTCTGGGCGTTCGTCGCGGCCCACTCGACCTGCGCGGCCTCGGCGTTCGCGATCACGTCGGCGACCTCGCCGGCTGAGGCCAGCGGCACGCGCGCCTGGACGGATCCGGTGCTCGGATCGAACACGTCGGCGAAGCGGCCCCCTTCTGGGGTGAGGTGCTTTCCGCCTACGAAGTGGGGAATGGTACGAGTCATTGTGCGATGTCCCTTCGCGCCGTCGTTGGCACTATGACGATGGTACTTCGGGATCCGTCGATTTACTAGGGCGTCCTTGTATCGCGAGACCCCAAGGCATGCCCTTTCCAGGAAAGCGCTTCCCGAGTAGGGTCGTCAGGACCGGTCATCGACCTCGACCCTGGAGACCCATGCACTACGGCGCCGACTACAACCCCGAGCAGTGGCCACGAGAGGTGTGGCCCGAAGACGTGCGGCTCATGCGCGAAGCGGGCGTGACGATGGTGAGCCTCGGCATCTTCTCGTGGTCGCGCATCCAGCCCTCCGAGGGTGAGTTCGACTGGGAGTGGCTCGACGAGATCATCGGGCTGCTGCACGAGGGCGGCATCCGGGTCGACCTGGCCACCGCCACCGCATCCCCTCCCCCGTGGGCCACGACCGCCTACCCCGAGATGCTGCCCCAGGATGCCGACGGCTCGACCTTCTGGCCGGGCAGCCGACAGGCCTTCGCCCCCTCGTCACCGGTGTACCGCCGTCTCGCCGCCGAGCTGGTCACGGCGCTCGCAGAGCGCTATGCGCATCATCCGGCCGTCGTGCTGTGGCACGTCAACAACGAGTACGGTTGCCACCTGCACTACGACTACTCCGACTCGGCGCGCGACGCCTTCCGGCTGTGGCTGCAGCGCAGGTACTCGACGATCGACGCCCTCAACCATGCGTGGGGCACCGACTTCTGGTCGCAGCGCTACACGGCGTTCGAGCAGATCCTGCCGCCGCGCAAGGCACCGTACAGCATCAATCCGACGAGCGTGCTCGACTTCAAGCGCTTCACCTCCGACACCCTGCTCGAGCTGTACGTCATGGAGCGCGACATCATCCGCGCCTCGGGCGCCACCCAGCCGATCACCACGAACTTCATGGGCGCGTTCCCGCCGGCCGACTACTGGAAGTGGGCCGCCGAGGTCGACGTGATCAGCGACGACAACTACCCCGACCCCAACGACCCCGAGTCGTTTCGCGGGGCGGCGTTCGCGCGCGAGCTGATGCGGGGCCTGAAGCCCGGCGTGCCGTGGATCCTCACCGAGCAGTCGACGAACGCCCTGAACTGGCGACCGACGAACGCCCCGAAGGCACCCGGCCAGATGGCGGCGATCAGCGCCCAGGCGGTCGGCCGCGGCGCCGACGGCATCATGTTCTTCCAGTGGCGGCAGTCGCGCCGGGGCAGCGAGAAGTTCCACTCGGCGATGGTGCCGCAGGCGGGGCTCGACACCCGCACCTGGCGAGAGGTCACAGAGCTCGGTGGTCAGCTCGCCCAGCTGCCCGACCTTCCGGACGTCTCTTCGGGGGCGAGCATCGCGCTCGTCTTCGACTGGGAGAACTGGTGGGCCATCGACGGCCGCGACCACCCGATCGCGCTCGACTACCTCACACTCGCGCACCGCTGGCATGCGGCACTGCACAGACAGAACCTCGCGGTCGACATCGTGAACACCACGAGCGACCTCAGCGCGTACTCGCTCGTCGTCGCACCGCAGCAGTACCTGCTCGGCGACGAGGGCGCGGCCAATCTGTCCGCCTATGTCGAGCAGGGTGGGAACCTCTTCATCTCGGCGTTCAGCGACGTGGTCGACCAGGACGATGCGTTCCGCGAGGGCGGGTTCATCGTCTCGCTGCGGGATGTTCTCGGAGTCGCGCTCGAGGACTTCGGGGCGCTCGTGCCGCCCGAGTCCGTGCGCTCGGCGGATTCGGCCGGAGAGGTCGCGAGCCACGCTGTGCCCGACGGGCCCGGCCAGTCGGAGGCACCGCTCGACGGACCAGCGGGCCGGATCGTCGGGCAGTACTTCGCGGAAGAGCTGATCGTGCAGGATGCCGAGGTGCTCGGCCGCTTCACCGAGGGTCGCACCGCGGGGCGCGCGGCCTTCACTCGCAAGCGGGCAGGTGCCGGGAACGGCTTCTACCTCGCGACGATCCCGGACGACGCGGGCATGACCGCGGTGCTGGGCTGGCTCGCCTCCGAGGCCGGGGTCGCCGCCGAGATCCCCGGGCTCCCCGAGCACGTCGAGATCGCGCGCCGCGGCAGTATCCTCACCGTCATCAACCACAGCGCCGAGCCGATCGACGTCGACGTGATCGGCACCGATGTGCTCACGGGCTCGACCGATGCACGCCGCGAGCTCGGCGCGTTCGGATGGGCGTTCATCGACACGAGCGACTCGCCACCACCGCACCACTCGCAGAAGGAGAACAGCTGATGCAGTACACCCGTCTCGGACGAGCCGGCGCTCGAGTGAGCCGCCTGGCCCTCGGCACCATGAACTTCGGTCCCGTGATCGACGAAGAGGCCTCGCGCGCCATCCTGGATCGCGCGGTCGAGGCCGGCATCGACTTCATCGACACCGCTGACGTTTACGGCGGAGGCCGGTGGGGCGACCACCCCGGGCAGTCGGAGGAGATCCTCGGACGCTGGATGAAGGACCGCGGCACCCGCGACGACCTGATCGTCGCCACCAAGGTGTTCGGCGTGATGGGCCCGCGATCGAACGATCGGGGCCTGTCGGCTGTGCACATCCGCGCCTCGGTCGACGCATCGCTGCGGCGACTCGGCACCGACCGCATCGACCTGTACCAGATGCACCACATCGACCGCGAGGTGCCGCTCGACGAGACGCTCAGCGCCTTCGCGACGCTGCGCGAGCAGGGCAAGATCACCTATCTCGGCAGCTCGAACTTCGCCGGCTGGCACCTCGCGCGCGTGCACGAGATCGCGGCGGCATCCGGCTATCCGGCCCCGGTGACCGAGCAGTCGCTCTACAACCTCACCGAGCGCACCGTCGAGCTCGAGGTCGTGCCCGCCGCGGAGCAGTACGGCATGGGGCTGCTGCCCTGGTCGCCGCTGGCCAGCGGACAGCTCGGCGGGGTGCTCCAGAAGACCGATCGCTCCCGGTCGAGTCTCGACGCGCTCGGCGACCGTCGTCCTGCGATCGAGCGCTACGAGGCGTTCTGTGCCGAGCTCGGCATCCGCCCCGGTGTCGTCGCGATCGCCTGGCTGCTGCACCAGCCGGCGGTGACGGCTCCCGTGATCGGCCCGCGGACGATCGACCAGCTCGACTCGGCCGTCGAGGCGCTCGACGTGACGCTGGATGCCGAGACGCTCGCCGAGCTCGACCGCATCTGGCCGGGTCCCGGCGGACCCGCTCCCGAGGCCTACGCCTGGTAGCGAGCGGCACCGAAGACCGGATGCCGGGGACATGAGCCCGGCATCCGGTCTCCTCGTTCTAGTAGACGATCACGGGCAGACTGCGCGTACCGCGCGAGTCCTGCCACGGCTCCGTGCCGTCGAATCGCACCGTGAGCAGGTGGATCCCCCGACCGAGCTTCGGCACCGAGGCCGTGGCCCTGCCCTTGTCGGCCGGCGTCAGCTCGATCGTGGCGACGACCTTGCCGCGGTCGTGCACCGTCACAGTTCCCACAGGGGCGCTCCCGTCGTCTGCGGTGACGGTCACCTTCACGGTCGCGCTCCTGCCCGCCTTCACGAGAGTGTCCGACGTGGCACGCACGCGGGTGTCGATCGGCTGCACCTGGTCGTCGACGAGCACGGCGACCGAGCGGGCGGGGATCGTCACGGTGCCGGTCGCGGCGTCCCAGGTGGTGGTCTTGACCACGGCATCCGCTCCGTTCGCCTGAGCCGGCGTCAGTGCGAACGAGCGCCCGGCCAAGCCGGTCACCGTCTGCGTGACCGGCGAGGGCGAGGAGTTGAACGCGACGAGTGCTCCGTCGAGCTCTGCGTCGGCATCGGGACCCGCCAGATCGTCGATCTGCATGAGGATCACGCCGGGCGCTGCGCCCGCTCCGCCGTTCGGGAACGTGACCTTCTGCCGGATCAGCTCGGCCGAGCCGAGACGCAGCAGGTCGACCTCGTCGCGGATGCGCAGCAGATCGAGAGCGGATGCCTCGGCTGCCGCCATGTCGGCGGGGGCGGGCGTGAGCGCGGGGTCGGCGAGCAGCGGCGCCATGATCGGCCACTTCTCCTCATTGTCGGCGGCTGTCGGGAGCCCGGAGCCGAAGGTCGACTCCTGACCCGTCCAATCGATGCGGTTGAACCAGTCGCCCGAGTTGTAGCTGTTGCGGTCGAGGGACTTCGACCGCAGCAGCTCGGTGCCGGCGTGCCAGAACGACGGAGACTGCGAGAGCGTCACGGTCGCGAGCTCCAGCGTGTTCATGCGCACGCGGTCGGCCATCGGGGTGTCCACCGGCAGCTTGAGAACCGAGAGGTCGTAGAGCGTCTCGTTGTCGTGCGCGTCGACGTAGTTGATCGTCTCGTCCGGCTGGTCGGCATAGCCCGCCGCCGAGCCGCGGTAGTCGATGGCCTCTCCGGCCGTCACTGCGCCGTCGCTCGTCGTGAACGTGAAGTCGCGCAGATTGCCTGCGAGCCCGAGCTTGACCAGATCGGTCTCGTGCCCGAGGTCGGCGAGCGCCTGCTCGACGGTGCCGTTGATCGGATCGCCGTTCGGATCGGTTCCGAGACCCGTGCCGAACCCCTGGCGGAACGTCGACGAGGCATCGACCGGGCTGCCGCCGTGCACGGCATCGCGCAGCCGGTCGTTGAACGTCCCGATGCCCGTGCCTCCGAGCTGGCCCTGTGTGGCCTGCTCGAACAGGGCGTTGTCGGCGACCTCGCCGAAGTTCCAGCCCTCGCCGTACAGGTGGATCGCGGATCCGTCGACGCCGTCCTTCTTGAGCGTCAGCGCGTCGAGCGCGTCACGGATGGCCTGCATGTTCGTCGTCGAGTGGTGCCCCATGAGGTCGAACCGGAAGCCGTCGACCTTGTAGTCGCGCGCCCAGGTCACGATCGAGTCGACCATGAGCTTCTCTGCGGCGAGGTGCTCGGTCGCGACGTTCTGGCAGCACGTCGAGGTCTCGACGCCGCCCGCCGCATTGAGCCGGTGGTAGTAGCCGGGAACCACCTGGTCGAGCACCGACTTCTCGGCCTGACCGGATGCCGCGGTGTGGTTGAACACCTGGTCGAGGACGACCTGCAGGTCCATGTCGTGCAGCGCGCCGACCATCGACCGGAACTCGCTGACCCTCGCCCCGCCGTCGGCATCGACCGCGTACGAGCCCTCGGGCGTCGAGTAGTGGTACGGGTCGTAGCCCCAGTTGAAGCCGTCGGCATCGGCGACCGCCTGGATGCACGCCTGCTGCGCCGAATCGGCGGGGCCGAGCGAGGCGAGGTCGCAGTCAGGCATCGCCTGCACCGCTCTGTCCTCCTCGATCGACGCGATGTCGAACGACGGCAGCAGGTGCACGGTGTTGATGCCGGCATCCGCGAGCTGCGTGAGCTGATCGGTGCCTGCGCTGTCACGCGTGAAGGCGAGGTAGGTGCCTCGCTCCGCAGCCGGAACCGTCTCGTCGCTGATCGAGAAGTCCCTGATGTGCAGCTCGTAGATCGCCCGGTCGACCGCCCGCTCCACGATCGGCGACGTCGTCTTCTGCCACTGCTTCGGCTGCCAGGCCTTGTCGTCGAGATCGATCGCGACCGAACGCTGCGAGTTCCGCGTGAGGGCGATCGAGTACGGATCGGTGACCTGGTTCGTCTCGATGGCCCCGGTGGTCGGAGCGTAGACGACGACCTCCCAGAGGTATTCGTCGCCCTTGAGATCCTTCTTGCCCTTCACCGACCACACACCCGACGCGGCATCCCATGTGGCCTCGTGGCGCACCGGGTCGCCCTCGGCACCCTCGTCCCAGGTGAGCATCGTCGCGCTCCTGGCAGTCGGCGCCCACAGTCGGAACGTCGGGTTCTTGCCCGAGAACGTCACACCGAGATCGACGTCGTCGAGTGCAGCCGCGTAGACGTCGTCGAGCACACCCGCGATCTGCACGCCGGTGAACGCGGTGAGCGCTCCTGCCTCGTCACGCTGGGCGACCGCGAGCTGCGTGCGCAGCAGCGCCGCGGCATCCGCGTCCGTCACCCGCAGGGCGAGGTAGCCGTCGAGCGCCGGGAATCGGGTGAGCTGTTCATCGGTCAGACCCCCGTCGATCAGGTCGAGCGCGATCGGCTCTGCTCCCGCGACCGCGCCGTCGACCACGGCGAGTGACGCGTCTGCCGAGGAATAGAGCTGGAAGGCCGCCCTCTCGACGGACCCGAGCGTGGCCGGCCATGCGATCGTCTCGGCATCGACCCAGTGCGCGCGCTGCTCGCCGACGCCGGGGAGCTGCGGGGTGTCACTGCCGACCTCGAGCACGTGCGTCGCCAGCGTGTAGCGGAACGACGTCACCGTGCCCTCGGTGGCGCTGAACGAGATGTTCGCGCCGCCGGGCACTCCGTCGGCTCCGTAGTTCTCGGCCCAGCTCAGGCCGTGCGCGACCTTGAGCTCGTAGGCGCCGGTCGGCAGATCCGCGGTCGAGAACTCGTAGACGCCGTCGCGGTCGCCGTCGGCCATCAGGGTGCCGAGGCAGTCGGGCGACCAGTCGGCCGCACACCCGAGCTCGTCCTGCAGAGAGCCGGGCAGCGTCACGATGGGGCCGTCTGCCGTGGACTGCACGATGTTCGTGCGCGGGTCGAAGTAGAAGGTGATCGGCCCGCCCGCATGGGTGAGAGTGACGTTCGCGCCGTCCGGCACACCGTTCGCTCCGTAGTTGATCGCCCAGCTGCCGTTGACCGCGGCCTTGTACTCGTAGTCGCCCGCCGGCAGGTCGAAGGTCCCCTCCCACACGCCGTCTGCACGAAGGGTCAGCTTCGCCTTCTCACACGCCGGATCCCAGTCGCCCGCGCAGCCCATCTCGGAGTTGAGGCTGCCTGGCACCGTCACCATGTCGATCGGCGACTCGGGCTCCTCGCCCGCGTCGAGCGTCACCGCGTTGCCGACCGAGGCATAGGTCGAGGCGGCGGCGTGATTGCCGGCGGCGTCGGTCGTCACCGCCCGATACTCGAGGAGCGTGCCGTTCGCGAGATCGCGGATGTCGTGGAAGACACGCGGATCGGTGTCCTCCGCCGTGCCCAGGGCCTGCCACTGGTCAGAGCCGACGACGCGCCAGGCGAAGCTGGTCTGCGCCCACTGGTCGGCGATGTCGGCCTGCACGGCGGACTGGCCCGAGACGCCGGCACCGGCTGCCGGCGCGGACACCGAGACGGATGCCGCCTCGGTCGGCGCCGTGACGGTGGAGTCGGCCTTCCAGACCACGGCCGACAGGGCCGGCACCGTGATCGAGGCGGCGGCGCCGGCATCCGTGGTGAGGGGTGCGGCGTCACCGTAGAGCACCTCGTAGGAGGCGTCGGCGGTCAGCGTCGCGAGGTCGACCGTCTGCGCGGTCGCGGCGTTGTTCACCGCGACCAGGTACTCGACCTTGTCGTCGGCATCCACCCGCGAGAAGGCGTAGACGCCTGCGCCGGACGCCGCGTAGCGCTCGATCTGCGCGCCCTCGCCGAGAGCCGGGTTCGACTCGCGGAGCTCTGACAGCGCGGCGATGTGCTCGTAGAGCGCGGCATCCATCGCGTAGCGGTCGACGGAGCCTGCCTGCTCGCCCGTGATGAGGTTCTGGTCCGCGTACTCGGCCACCTGGGTGGCGAACAGCGACTGCCTGGCGTTCTTGTCGCCGCCGGCGCCCGTGAAGCCCTGCTCGTCGCCGTAGTAGACGACGGGCTGGCCGCGGGTGAGGAACATGAGCTCGTGCGCCAGCTCGTCGCGCTGCAGCGGAGCATCCGTCGACTGCAGGAAGGATCCGACCCGCCCCATGTCGTGGTTGCCGAGGAACGTGGGCAGGGCGGTCGACGACGAATCGGGTGTCGTGTAGCGGTCGTCGCCCGCGAAGAGGGACTGCAGGCCCTTGGCCGAGTTGCCGGACGCATAGCTGACGGCGGAGGACTGGAAGGTGAAGTCGAGGATCGAGTTCATGTCGGTGTCGCGCACGTAGGGCGCGAGCTTCACCGGATCGGCGTCGTAGACCTCGCCGAACATGAAGAAGTCGTCGTTGCCCTGCTCATGCGCGTAGTCCAGGACGTCAGCTGTCCACTTCTCCCAGAACTCGAAGTTCACGTGCTTGACGGTGTCGATGCGGAAGCCGTCGATGCCCAGGTCGATCCACTTGTCGTACACCTCGACGAAGCCGTTGACGACGGTCGGGTGCTCGGTCATCAGGTCGTCGAGTCCGTCGAAATCGCCGTAGGTGACCGACTCGCCCGACCAGGTCGAGTTGCCGCGGTTGTGATAGAGCGTCGGGTCGTTCAGCCAGGCCGGCACCTTGACGTCGGTCTCGCTGTCGGCCACCACCGGCGTGTACGGGAAGCTGGTCGCCGGATCGAGCTCGGGGAAGCCGCCGGTGCGCGCGTGGTCGGCCGGGTCGAACGCCGTGCCCGCGGCATCGGTGTAGGGGCTCGTCGCCTGATCGATGTACGAGTACTGACCCTCCGTGTAGTCGATCACGTCGGCGGTGTGGTTCGTGATGATGTCGAAGTACACCTTGATGCCGCGGGCGTGCGCGTCGGCGATCAACGCCTGCAGCTCTTCATTGGTGCCGAGGTGGGGGTCGATGCGCGTGAAGTCGGTGATCCAATAGCCGTGGTACCCGGCCGAGGCGTTCGCGCCCTCGCCCTGCACCGGCTTGTTGGCGAAGCTGGGCGTCAGCCAGATCGCCGAGGTGCCGAGTCCTTCGATGTAGTCGAGGTTGTCGCGGATGCCGGCGATGTCGCCGCCCTGGTAGAAGCCCTTGTCGGTGGGGTCGAACCCGGTGGTGAGCCGATCGCCCTCGAGGCCGCCGGCGTCGTTGGAGGTGTCGCCGTTCGCGAAGCGATCCGTCATCACGAAGTAGAACTGCTCGCCGGCTCCTGCCTGACGTGCCGGGCTCTCGACCAGCGCGTCGTCGTCTGCCGTGTAGCCGCCGCGCACCTCGGTCGCCTCGAGACCCACCCGCTTGAGGGTGTCGTCGAACGTGAAGCGCAGGGTCGTCGGGCCCGCGACCGTGAGGGGGATGTCGTCGGCGCCGCCGTCGAGGCCGTACGCCTCGTCCCAGCCGTCGTTAACCGCGACCTTGTACTGCCAGGTGCCAGCCGGCACCTCGAACTCAGCGGAGTAGACGCCCTCGGCGCCCGTGGGCTCGAGCTCGGTCTCGGCGCAGTCGGGCGCCCAGTCGGCAGCGCAGCCGAGTTCGGACTGCAGCGATCCCACGAGGGCCACGGTTCGATCGGCGGCGGAAGCGTGCGGTGCGCCCAGGGTGCCGGCGGCGCCGAACCCCGAGACGACGAGCGCGGCGGCGGCGAGAAGGGCGAGCGGACGTGAGGCGGTCGTCTTCGACCGAGCCGGCTTGAACAAGTGATGCTCCCTGGATGGCGGGCGGACACGACGACGTGTCCTAAGGCTTGCGAGTGAAGTTAGCAGGGCGTCGCTCCGGACTGCAAGCGCTTGCAGGAGTGCTGTGGCGAAAAGTCAGGGGTGCGCGGGGCGGTGCTGGTCGAAAGTCGCAAACGCTTCCAGAGTGGCGAATCTCGGACGACGAGGATTTCTCGCCGCGTTCACCGTCCGGACACCTTCGCCGACTACAACTGCACATGCGCGGACACAGACTCAGACCGGATCGGGTAGTCACGTCATCCGCGCCTACGGTGAGCGTCTGCTCCCGAAGAGACCCCCGTCGAATCGGGTCGGCGGGGGTCTTCTCTGTCTTGTCCGTTCTGCGTGCGGGCGCTCCGCACGTCCGAATTCACCGGATCTGGACTCGGCTGGCGCGCATCGACTCGGCACCGGTATGCCGGATGCCGGTGCGGGTCCCGGCATCCGGGGCTAGAGGCGCTCGATGATCGTGGCGTTCGCCATGCCGCCGCCCTCGCACATGGTCTGCAGGCCGAATCGTCCGCCGACCGCGTCGAGCTGGTCGATGAGGGTTCCGAGCAGGCGGGTGCCCGACGAGCCGAGAGCGTGCCCGAGGGCGATCGCTCCTCCGCGTGGGTTGAGTCTCGCGGCGTCCGCCCCGAGCTCGGCGGCCCAGGAGAGCGGCACCGACGCGAACGCCTCGCTGACCTCGTAGGCGTCGAGGTCGTCGATCGTGAGTCCGGTGCGCTCGAGGATGCGCCGCGTGGCGGGGATCGGCCCGGTGAGCATCATCAGCGGGTCGTCTCCGACCACCGTGAACGCGTGGAACCTCGCACGCGGCGTGAGCCCCAGCGCGTCGGCGCGCTCTGCGCTCATCAACAGTGCGGCGGATGCCCCGTCGGTGAGCGGTGACGAGTTGCCGGGCGTGATCCTCCAATCGACCTCGGGGAACCGCGCGGCGAGCGCGTCGGTGCGGAACGCCGGGTTCAGCCCCGCGAGCCCTTCGGCCGTCGTGCCGGCGCGCACGGTCTCGTCGACCGCGGCATCCGGCGCCTCGGCGACCGGGATGATCGTGCGGTCGAAGAAGCCGCTCCCCCAGGCATCCGCGGCGCGCCGATGCGACTCTGCCGCATAGTCATCGAGTGCAGCACGATCGAGGCCCCAGCGCTGGGCGATGAGCTCGGCCGAGACGCCCTGGTTCACGAGGCCTTCGGGGTAGCGCTCACGCAGGCGGGGCGACATCGGGCTTCCGCCGGCTGCGGACGAGCCGAGCGGCACGCGGCTCATCGACTCGACACCTCCGACGATGACCGCGTCGTAAGCCCCGGCCATGATCCCCTGCGCGGCGAAGTGCACCGCCTGCTGACTCGACCCGCACTGACGGTCGATCGTCGTGGCGGGGATCGTCTCGTCGAAGCCCGCGGCGAGCACGGCCTGACGGGCGATGTTCGACGACTGATCGCCCACCTGGCTCACGCAGCCGAGCAGCACGTCGTCGATCTGCCGCGATTCCAGACCGTTGCGTTCGAGGATCGCGCCCAGCGCGCCCGCCGCCAGATCGACGGGATGCACACCCGACAGGGCGCCGCCCGGCTTGCCCCGCCCGACGGGGGTGCGGACGACATCGACCAGGACGGCTTCGCTGCGCGTGCTCATGCCTCCTATTCTCACCCTGTCGCGGGGCGGAGTCGCCGGACGGCGGCATCGGATGGGTGGGATGCCGTCTTCGCGCGCCGCGAAAACGGACGGCGGCCCCCGGCATCCGAAATACAATCGTTGGTGCGCCCGCACCCTGGCGCATCCCCCACCGTCGAGGCGCCCGTGATCCGGGCGACCGCACTCTCCGAGGACCCACCATGTCCAGCGAACCCATCACCGTCTCCATCCGCCGCGAGCTCGACCCAGAGCATGTGGCTGAGGCCACTGCCTGGGTGCAGACCGGCGTGAACCTCGCGCACCGGTACCCCGGCTTCCTCGGATCCGGATGGGTGCGCGACGGCGAGGACTCGCACGTCTGGCACATGCTCTACCGCTTCTCCGACGAGAAGTCGCTCGTCGCCTGGGAGCAGTCCGGCGAGCGCGAGTGGTGGAAGTCGACCGGCGAGCAGTTCGTGCGCAGCGAGCGCGTGCGCCGCCGCAGCGGCATCGAGGGATGGTTCGACGAGCCGACCACCGACACGATCACCCTCCCTCGGGCCGACGGCTCGACGACCACGGTCGCGATGGTCAGCACTCCCCCGCGCTGGAAGCAGGCCGTGTCGATCTGGCTCGGGTTCTTCCCGCTCAACCTCGCCTTCACCTATGCGATGAGCCCGATCCCCGGCTGGAACGAGCTGCCGATCTGGTTGCGGGTGCTCGCGACGACGGTCGTGCTGACCCCGATCATGACCTACTGGGTGCTGCCCTGGGTCACGCGCACGCTGCGCCACTGGCTCAACCGCTGAGGCGGCCGGCTCGGCGGCGGTCCCGGCGGGCTGCGGGGTCGAAAAAGCACCGGAAACCGCCGTTTCGGATGCGCTTTCGACCACGCACGCCGTCGCCCGAGCTGAGGGCGGCAGGCTGAGAGGGGCAGGCTGAGTGCGGCAGGTCAGAGGTCGGCGACGGCGGCGCGCAGCGCCTGCTCGACGACCGCGACCCCCTCGGCCAGCGGCCCCGGTCGTCGCACGAGATGCAGGGTGTTGATCGGCGGGTCCTCGGTCGGACGCAGGTCGACGAGCCTCCCGTCGGCGAGCTCGTCGGCGATCAGGTAGGTCGGCAGCACGGTGACGCCCGCTCCGGCGACGGCGGCGGCGGCGAGCGCACGCAGATCAGGGAAGACGAGAGCGGGTTCGCGGTCGAGACGGATGCCGAAGACATGCCGCCAGTACCGGCGCAGGATCGGCACGTCGCGGTCGTAGGCCAGCAGGGGCGCGTCGGTGAGGGCGTCCCGCGTGAGGACGGGGGAATGCGCGATGCCGAGCGCCGGTGCCGCGACGAGTGCGAACTCCTCGTCGAAGAACGGTACGGACGGCAGCCCTCGCCCGCGCGGACGCACCGCCGAGATCACGAGGTCGAGGCTGCCGACCCTGAGCTGCTCGAGCAGATCGTCGGCCAGGCCGGTGGTCACCGCGAGCCGCATCCCGTCTGCGACAGCGGGGGCGAGAGCGGGCGCTGCGACGCTGGCCAGGAACTCGGCGGCGCCACCCAGTCGCACGATCGGCGGTTCGGCGGCGGGGCGAGTGCCGAGAGCATCCGCCAGCGCGTCGAGTGGACCGGAGAGCCGGGCTGCGAGTTCGTCGGCGCGCGGCGTCGGGCGGATGCCGCGGGCATGACGCACGAACAGCGGCTCGCCGACGCTCACCTCCAGCGCCTGAAGCTGCGTCGTCACGGACGACTGCGCGAGGCCGAGTGTGCGCGCCGCCGCTGACACCGACCCCGACCGGTGCGCGGCGAGGAAGGTGCGCCACAGCCCGAGGTCCTGCAGCCCATCGGAATTCCGATTGCTCATATCGGCAATCTATCGGAATCGGTTCTCAATCCTCGCGGTTGTCCCGGATATCGCATCCGCACGGCATCCGTCGTCCGACCCCCTGGGAGCATCCATGTCATCCGTCCTCTTCGTCGTCACCGGCGCCCGCACCTGGACCCTGTCCGACGGCACCGAGCACCCCACCGGCTACTGGGCCGAAGAACTGCTCGCCCCGTACCGACTGCTCACCGCAGCAGGTCATGACGTCGTCTTCGCGACTCCCGGCGGTGTCGAGCCGGTGGCCGACTCGTCGAGCCTCGGCGAAGGCGATGCCGCGGCCCTCGCGCAGATCCCGGGGCTCACCACTCCCCTGGTGCTCGCCGACGTCGACGCCGCCGACTACGCGGCCGTCTACTACCCGGGCGGCCACGGCCCGATGCAGGACCTCGCAGTGGATGCCGACTCGGCGGCGCTCATCTCGGCGACCGTCGCCGGCGGCCGCCCGCTGGCCGCCGTGTGCCACGGTCTCGCCGCTCTGCTTCCCGCACGCGATTCCGCTGGCGAGCCCCTGGTCGCCGGGCGCCGAATCACCGGCTTCTCCGATGAGGAGGAGCGCATCGGCGGACTCGCCGATCGCGCGCCGTTCCTTCTCGAGACCGCGCTGCGTGATCTCGGCGCCGACGTCGAGGTCACCGATCCCTGGGGCGATCACACGATCGTCGACGGCCTGCTCATCACCGGACAGAACCCGCAGTCGTCGGCATCCGCCGCCCGGGCCCTGATCGCGGCTCTCGCCTGACGCGTCACCGTCCGCGCGCGCGTGGGTGGTCAGAAACGCACCTGACACAGCTCGTTCGGATGCGCTTGTGACCACTCACGCCGCGGGAGCCCGCCCGGCGGCCGCCGAGCGACTCAGACCGCGGAGATCCGCCAGGATGCGGCGTGCGTCGCGCCGGGCTCGAGCACGACCAGGTCGGTTGCCGAGTTGAAGGCATCAGGCGGGCAGGTCATCGGCTCCACCGCGAGGCCGATGCGGTGGATCGCATCGATCGCCGGGTTGTCGGCCGTGTGCACCTGCACCCACGGGCAGCGCTCGTCGAACGTCATCGCGACGCCGGTTCCGGCATCCGTCACGAGCCGCACCTCGGCGACTCCGCCGTCACGGGCGAGACCGGTGAAGGCGTGGTCGATGAAGACGTCGCCGATGCGGCGCGCTGCGCGGAAGTCCCATTCCGGATGCTCCGCCACGGCCTCGAGAGCAACCGGGCTCAACCGGTCGGGCGTGACGGTGAGCACCTCGGATGCCGGCAGCGTGAGCGTCCAGTCGTCCACCCGGCCGTCGGGGCCGGCGACGAGATAGGGATGCGGTCCGGTGCCCCAGGGCGCAGCATCCGCCCCGAGGTTGCGCGCGGTCACCGTCTGACGCAGCCCGTCGATGTCGATGCGGTATTCGGTCTCGACCTCGACGCGGAACGGGTATCCCGTCTGCGGCTCGATCACGGCCGCAAGCACGACGCGGTCGTCGAGCACGAGGCGATCCTCGAACTCCGCCCAGGCGAGGAGGCCGTGCAGCGCCTGGCCGCGGGCGGGTTCGGTGAGCGCCAGCTGGTGCTCGGCGCCGCCGAACGTGTAACGGCCGTCGACGATGCGGTTGGGCCACGGCGCGAGGGTGGTGCCGCGGTATCCGGGCCGCACCTCGTCGGCGTCGAACGGCACGACCAGATCGCGCCCCTCGAACGTGAGCACACGCAGCGATGCGCCGACGCTCGCGATCACGGCCTCGTAGCCGTGACCTGCGATGCGCAGCTGCCGGCCCGAGCGCGGTCGCGCTGCGGTCGCCACATCGACGGCGGCGGAGGAGACGTCGGTCATCACAGCCCCTGCGCGAGTCGGTAGTACGCCTGGTTCCAGCGCACCTGCTTCTGGAACTCGGGGAGCGTCGTCGCGTCGTCGATCACGAGCAGCTCGACCTCGGCCATCTCGGCGAAGTCGCGGAAGGCCTCGAGCCCGACGGCCGTCGACATGACGGTGTGGTGCGCGGCACCCGCGGTCAGCCACGCGGCGGCGCTCGTGGTGAAGTCGGGCTGCGGCTTCCAGACAGCGCGGCCGACCGGGAGCTTCGGCAGCGAATGGCGCGGCGGCACGTTCTCGACGACGTTCGCGGTGAGGCGGAACCGGTCGCGCATGTCGCTCAGCGCGACGACGATCGCGGGGCCGGGGTCGGCGGTGAAGACCAGGCGCACCGGGTCGTCCTTGCCGCCGATGCCGAGCGGGTGGATCTCGAGCGTCGGCTTCGCGGTGGTGAGCGACGGCGAGACCTCGAGCATGTGCGCGCCGAGGATCAGCTCGTCGCCGGGGGTCATGTCGTAGGTGTAGTCCTCCATGAGGCTCGCGCCACCGGGCAGCCCCGCACCCATCACATTCGCGACGCGCACGAGGATCGCGGTCTTCCAGTCGCCCTCGGCACCGAAGCCGTATCCCTCGGCCATCAGGCGCTGCACCGCGAGACCGGGCAGCTGCGTCAGTGCGCCGAGGTCTTCGAACGACGTGGTGAAGGCGCCGAAGCCCCCCTCTTCGAGGAACGTCCGCAGACCGATCTCGATCGCGGCTCCGTCACGCAGAGACTGGTGGCGGTCACCACCGCGGCGCAGCTCCGGCACGACCTCGTACAGCTCCTCGTACTCGGCCACGAGGGCGTCGATCTCGGAGTCGGATGCCGCGGCGACCGCATCCGCCAGATCGTTCACACCCCAGGTGTTGACCTGCACGCCGAAGCGCAGCTCTGCCTCGGTCTTGTCGCCCTCGGTGACGGCGACGTAACGCATGTTGTCGCCGAAGCGGGCGAGCTTGAGCGAGCGGGAGGCCGCGAGGCCGGCGGCCGCACGCTGCCACGTCGCGATCTCCTGACGCACCCGCGGGTCGCTCGCGTGACCGACGACGGTCTTGCGCGGCACGCCGAGGCGCGTCTGGATGTAGCCGAACTCGCGGTCACCGTGCGCAGCCTGGTTCAGGTTCATGAAGTCGAAGTCGATGTCGGCCCAGGGCAGCTCGACGTTGGCCTGCGTGTGCAGGTGGGCGAGCGGCTTCTGCAGCGCGTCGAGACCGGCGATCCACATCTTGGCCGGGCTGAACGTGTGCATCCACGCGATCAGGCCGATGACCCGGTCGTCGGCGTTCGCCTCGAGCGCGGTGCGCTTGATGGCGGCGGCATCCGTCAGCACCGGCTTCCAGACGATCTTCACGGGAACCTCGCCCGCCTCGTCGAGGATGCGGGCGATCTGCTGCGACTGGTCGGCGACCTGGGCGAGCGTCTCGGGGCCGTAGAGGTGCTGGCTGCCGGTGAGGAACCAGACCTCGTAGCCGTCGAGCGAGGTGGTGAGCGGGGTGCGGGTCATGAGAGGCCTTTCATATTCGGTCGTTGAGCGAGGAGCGAAGCACCGAGACGAAACGCGAAGAGGTGCGCGCTTCGCCTCGCTCCTCGCGCTCAGCGACCGGGACGGAGAGCGGTGGTTGCGGCGGCCTCGATGGCGAGGCCGGCACGGTAACGATCGAGGTAGGCGGCGAAGCCGGCGGCGTCGGCAGGGTCGGGGTCGGCGACCGAGAGGGATGCCGTCGCGAACACGTCGCGTTCGAGGTACTCGCCCAGCGAGGCGGACTCGGCGTGCGCGAGGTACGACGCGAGCACGGCGATGCCCCACGCGCCGCCCTCGGAGGCGAGCTCCCCGACAGCGACCGGAGCACCCAGCGCTCCGGCGAGGAAGCGCTGCGCGACCCCGGCCGTGCGGAACATGCCCCCGTGCGCGAACATGCGGTCGAGTTCGACGCCCTCGGCGGTGAGCACCTGCATCCCGAGCGCGAGCGTTCCGAAGACGCCGTAGAGCTGCGAGCGCATGAAGTTGCCGAGCGTGAAGGCGCTGTCGGGCGTGCGCACGAACAGCGGACGCCCCTCGGTGAGACCCGCGATCGGCTCGCCGGCGAGGTGGTTGTACGCCAGCAGCCCACCGGCATCCGCCTCACCGTCGAGAGCCTCGCGGAACAGCGCGTCGAAGACGGCGTCGTCGCTCAGCGGCTGACCCGCTGCCGCGGAGAAGCGGGTGAAGAGGCCGGCCCAGGCGGCGAGTTCGCTGGCACCGTTGTTGCAGTGCACCATGGCGACGGCGTCGCCGGCCGGCGTGGTCACGAGGTCGAGCTCGTGGTGCACCTCGGTGAGCGGTCGCTCGAGCACGACCATGGCGAAGATGCTCGTCCCCGCCGAGACGTTGCCCGTGCGAGGAGACACCGAGTTGGTCGCCACCATGCCGGTGCCGGCGTCGCCCTCGGGCGGGCAGAGCGGGATGCCGGGCTTCAGCGCACCGCTGGGGTCGAGCAGCGCTGCGCCCTCGGCGGTGAGGGAGCCTGCGGCCGCTCCGGCCGGGAGCACTGTCGGGAAGAGGTCTCGTGCGGTCGACGGAAGGCGGTCGGCGGCGCGGGCGTCGTATGCCTGCAGCATCCGCTCGTCGTAGTCGCCGGTGCTCGAGTCGATCGGGAACATGCCGGAGGCGTCGCCGACGCCCAGCACCCGTTCGCCCGTGAGCCGTTCGTGCACGTACCCGGCGAGGGTCGTGACGAAGTCGAGCTGCGGCACATGCGCCTCGCCGTCGAGCACCGCCTGGTGCAGGTGCGCGATCGACCAGCGCAGCGGGATGTTGACGCCGAGCAGGTCGGTCAGCTCGGCCGCCGCGGCACCCGTGTTGGTGTTGCGCCAGGTGCGGAACGGCACGAGCAGCTCGCCCTGCGCGTCGAACGCGAGGTAGCCGTGCATCATCGCCGAGATGCCGATCGCGCCGAAGGTCTCGGGACGCACGCCGTGGCGGCTCTCCGCGTCGGCGGCGAGAGCGGCGTAGGCCGCCTGGAGTCCGGCCCAGACCTCGTCGATCGCGTACGTCCAGAGGCCGTCTTCGAGCCGGTTCTCCCATGCGAACGAGCCGGTGGCGAGCACCTCGGTGGCATCCGATCCGATCAGGCACGCCTTGATGCGCGTGGAGCCGAGCTCGATGCCGAGGCTCGTGCGGGCGGCGAGGATGTCGTCGCGGGCTGCGGTGCGGGTCGTGTCGGTCGTGGTGGTCGTGTCGCTCATCGTCGGGCGTCCGGGTTCTGTCCGTAGACGTTCTGGTAGCGGTGGAAGAGGCTGTCGATCGCCTCCTGCGGAATCGGGATGAGCGGCCCGGCCTCACGGGCGTAATGCACGGTGCGGGCGACGTCCTCGACCATGACGGCGGCCTTCACGGCATCCTTCGCGTCGACTCCGATCGTGAAGGGGCCGTGGTTCTGCATGAGCACCGCGCGGCTGCGGTGGCCGCCGAGGGTCTGCACGATTCCGCGGCCGATCGAGTCGTCGCCGATGATCGCGAACGGGCCCACCGGGATCGGACCGCCGAACTCGTCGGCCATCGCGGTGATCACGCACGGGATCTCCTCGCCGCGGGCCGCCCAGGCGACGGCGAACGTCGAGTGGGTGTGCACGACGCCCCCGACGGTGGGCATGTGGCGGTAGACGTAGGCGTGGGCCGCGGTGTCGCTCGAGGGCGCGCGTTCGCTGCCGGCGGTTCCGGCGATCACGGCACCGTCGAGGTCGCACAGGATCATGTTCTCGGGGGCGAGGTCGTCGTAGCTCACGCCCGACGGCTTGATGACGAACAGGTCGGCGCCGGGCACGCGGCCGGAGACGTTGCCGCCGGTCCAGACGACGAGGCCGTTGCGGACCAGTTCGGCGTGCAGGCGGGCAACATCTTCGCGGACGGCCTGGATGGATGCGTCGATCTCGGCGGAGAAGACGGGGGCTTCGTTGCTCACGGGTACCTCAGGGTCGGCGGTGGTCACTGTGACCGGTCACAGTAGTGTGTCACGGGGGTCTGCCGACCGTCAAGACGCGGATGCTCGCCGCGGCAGTGCGGAGGCTCAGCGCGGCGGGGCGACCGAATCACGGGTCACGAGCACGGGAGCCACGGGCGGGAGATCGGATGCCGGCGCTCCGTCTCTGTCCACCAGCACCGCCGCCACCGCACGGCGCGCCAGCTCGGAGAAGTCCTGTCGCACGGTCGTCAGCTTGGGCCAGTAGTAGGCGGCATCCGGGGTGTCATCGAAACCGACCACGCTGATGTCGCCCGGCACCGAGAGCCCGACCTCATGCAGCCCGCCGAGCAGCCCGAGCGCCATCTGATCGTTCGCCGCGAACACAGCCGTCACGCCCGACTTCCGCACGGCGTCGACGGCCGCGTAGCCCGAGCCTGCAGTCCAATCGCCCTCGAACACGGGGCCGGCGGCGAGCCCACGCGCGGCGAGCTCGTCTGCGAATCCCTGCGTGCGGGACTCTGCTTCGAGCCAGTCGGCGGGTCCGGCCAGGTGCGCGATGCGCGTGTGTCCCGCGTCGGCGAGCGCCGCGACGGCGAGCCTGGCTCCAGCGGCCTGATCGACCGAGAGACCGCGGGCTCCTCGGTCGGCCGCGTGCAGCGTGACGACCGGCACGCCGATGCGCAGCTCGTCGAGCGCATCGAGGGTGTGGGCGTGCGGGGCGACGACGACGATGCCTTCGACGCCCTGCATCACGAGGTGGTCGACCGCGGCGATGACCGCGTCGGCGTCTCCGGCATCCGCGAAGGCCGCACTCAGCCAGTAGCCGACCTCGCGGGCTGCGGCCTCGAGCGCGGCGATGCTGCGCGAGGGCCCATAGTGCAGGGCGTCGGTGGCCAGCACACCGAGCGTGCGGGAGCGCCGCGTGCCGAGTGCCCTGGCGGCGTTGTTCATGCGGTAGCCGAGCTCGGTCATCGCGGCGAGCACCCGTTCGCGGGTCTCGGCGGCGACCTCGGGGTGGTCGTTCAGCACCCGTGACACCGTCTGCCGAGAGACCCCGGCGAGCACGGCGACGTCACGCACGCCGACAGTGCGACGGGGCTCGCTGCTCGTGTCACTCACGCCGACGAGTGTATGCCGAGCGGCCCCGGCGCCTCTTCTTCGTGCCACTCTGGTGACATGCGCATCGCACTCACGGGATCATCGGGCAAGCTCGGCAGCGTCGTCGCGCGGGAACTCCGCGCCCACGGATACGAGGTCATCGGCATGGACGTCGCCGGGGTCCGCGGCCCGGACTTCGTGCAGGTCGACCTCACGGATTACGGCCAGGTCGTGGACGCTTTCACGGCCGTCGGCGATCGACACGAGGGCATCGATGCCGTCGTGCATCTCGGCGCGATCCCCGCCCCCGGCATCCGCAGCGACGTCGCCACGTTCCACAACAACATGCCCGCCACGTTCAACGTGTTCTGGGCGGCGGTGCGCCTCGGCATCCGGCGCGTCGTCTACGCGTCGAGCGAGACCGTGCTCGGCCTGCCGTTCGACGTGCCTCCGCCCTACGTGCCCGTCGACGAGGACTACCCCGCCCGCCCCGAATCGGTGTACTCGCTGGTCAAGACGCTCGAGGAGCAGCTGGCGAGGGAGCTCGTGCGCTGGCATCCCGACCTCTCGATCACGGCGCTGCGGTTCTCGAACGTGATGAACCCGGAGGACTACGCCGAGTTCCCCGACTTCGACTCCGACGCGTCGCGCCGCAAGTGGAACCTCTGGGGCTACATCGACGCCCGCGACGGCGCTCAGGCCGTGGAGCGCGCGCTCGAGGTCGCGGCCCCCGGGTTCGACAACTTCATCATCGCGGCCGCCGACACGGTCATGTCGCGTCCGAATACCGAGCTGCTCGCCGAGGTCTTCCCCGACGTCCCTGTCGCGCGCGAGTTCGGCCCGAACGAGACGCTGCTGTCGATCGACAAGGCCCGCCGCATCCTGGGCTTCGACCCGCAGCACTCCTGGCGCGACCACGTCTGACCGGAGACGCGACCGACGGTCGGCAGGAGAGGGCGGCTCAGCGCCGGGCGATGGTCGATCCTCTGATCACCAGGCGCACCGGCAGATGGTGCGACCCCTCCCCGATGTCGATCCCGTCGATCGCGTCGAACACCCGAAGCGCCGCCTGACGCCCCAGCTGCTGCAGGTTGGCGTCGATGCTGGTGAGCTCGGGTCGCGCGTTCGTCGCGAGCACTTCCCAGTTGTCATAGCCGATCACCGCGAGGTCGTCGGGAACGGTGCGTCCGAGATCCCGCGCCGAGTCGAGCACGCCGCGAGCGATCTGGTCAGAGCCGCAGAACACGGCGTCGATGTCGGGATGCCGGTGCAGCAGCATCGCCGCGGCGTCCCGCCCCCAGTGCTCCGTCCACTCCGAGAACATCGGCTCGCCGACGAGCTCGAGGCCGGCTTCGGCGAGGGCGGCCCTGGCCCCGGCGAGGCGGTCTTGAGCTGCGGCATACGTCGGGTCGCCCGAGATGTGTGCGATGCGCCGACGCCCGCACGCCAGCAGATGCTCGATCGCCAGCCGTCCGCCCGCGTAGTTGTCAGGAGTCAGTGACAGGTCGCGAGGGTCGTCGGACGGCGCGTACGCGTAGACGACCGGCACGGGGATCTCCTGCCCGAGCGAGGGTCGAGCATCCGTCTGTCGGCCGACGACGATGATGCCGTCGACCCGGCGGCTGAGGAGCTCGCGGAGATGATGCTGCTCACGGATCGCGTCGCCCCGCGCATCGCACAGGAAGACGTTGATGCGGCCGGCGCCGAAGGCGTCCTCGGCCCCCATCAGGATCGGGATCATGAAGCGACCCTCGAGGTCGCTGGTGAGCAGGCCGACGGTGCCGGTGCGACCGGCGAGCAGACCCCGAGCCATGGCGTTGGGCGTGAAGGACAGCTCTTCGGCGATCGCCCGCACCTTGGCGCGCGTCGCGGCCGAGACATCGCCTCGATCGTTCAGAGCCTTCGACGCCGTCGAGATCGACACTCCGGCGCGCGCGGCGACATCACCGAGGGTCACCGCCCGTGCTGCATTCGTGTCGCTCATCACTCCCCCTGTTGCTGAAAGGTTATCGGAACAAGGGTTGACGCCCCCGCCGAAACCACGCTATACCTTTCGAAAGGGTTTTCGTAGATTTCGGAGAACCTGATCTCCACCTCATCTCCACACCCGGCGCTGCACTGTCGAAGCGCCACACCGCACCCGCTCGAGGACGAGCCCAGAGGAGCCCCCGCCCATGAACACCACCCGTACACACGCCGCACGCCGGGCAGCAGCCGTCGTCATCGCGGCCGGCCTGCTCGTCGGCGGCCTCGCCGCCTGTGCACCCGCCGCTGACGAGGCGTCGAACGAACCCATCCCTGCCGAAGGCACCGATGACGGCACGACACTCACGCTGTGGACCCGCGCTCCCATCGAGCGCCAGGCCAAGCTGCTGGTCGACGCCTACAACGCCAGCCACGAGAACCAGGTCGAGCTCACGGTCGTCCCCAACGACGACTACGTCGCGAAGGTCGGCGCCGCCGCCGGTTCCAGCGGTCTGCCCGATCTGTTCGCCGCCGACATCGTCTACGTGCCCAACTGGGCGCAGCAGGGCCTGTTCCAGGACATGTCCGAGCAGATCGATGCGCTCGACTTCAAGGACGAGATCAACCCCGGTCATCTCTCGGCGGGCACGGTCGACGGCGCCGAGTACGTGCTGCCCTTCGCGCTCGACCTCTCGATGCTGTTCTGGAACAAGGAGCTGTTCGCCGAGGCAGGCCTCGACCCCGAGAAGGCACCCGCCACACTCGAAGAGTTCGCCGAGGCGGCCATGGCCGTGCAGGCGCTCAACAAGCCCGACACCTATGGCACGGCGACCGGCCTCAACTGCGGCGGCTGCCTGGTCTTCACCTGGTTCCCCTCGATCTGGGCGTCCGGCGACGAGGTCATGAACGAGGACGGCACCGAATCCCTGCTCGACGGCGACTCGGCGCAGGCCGTCTATGACACGTGGAACGAACTGCAGGATGCCGGGGCGATCCTCCCCTCCTCCACCGATGAAGCCGGCCCCACGTGGACCGCCGCGTTCAGCGAGGGCAAGGTCGGCGTGATGCCGTTCCCCGCGACGCTGCTCCCCTCCCTCGCGTTCGACGCGGGTGTCGCCGGCATCCCCGGTGTCGACGGCGGCGCCTCGACGTTCGTCGGCGGCGACGGCATCGGCATCTCGAAGGACTCGAAGAAGGCCGCGCAGGCCTGGAACTTCCTCAACTGGATGATGTCGGAGGAGGCGCAGGTCGAGGTCCTCGCGAAGGACGGCAACGCCGTCTCACGGGGTGACCTCGCCGACAACGAGTACGCCGCGGCCGACCCTCGCCTGGTGACGATCAACGAGGTCGCGTCCCAGGGCGACACCCCCGTGGCGCTGAACTTCCAGCAGGCGTTCAACGCTCCGGGCAGCCCCTGGCTCACGCTGGTGCGCAACGCCGTGCTGAACGACGACGACTCGGTGCCGGCCGACAACGAGGAGATCACCGCGATCCTGTCGCAGTGATCCGCCGCGGGGGCGGCACTGCACCGCCCCCGCATCCACCTCGCCAGCCCCCCGATCGAAAGAGACCGAGATGACCTCGACCGCACCTCCGCTGCGTCGCCGCCGGCCGCGTACCGCCTTCGGCGGCCCGGTGCAGGGCTGGCTGTATGCGGCCCCGACGGCGATCTTCGTCGCCCTGCTGTTCATCGTGCCGCTCGTGCTCGTGGTGCAGATGTCGGCCTCCGACTGGCCGCTGCTGAGCGGCAACCAGGGCATCAACTTCCCCGAGAACTACACGGATGCCGTCATGCACCGTCTCTTCTGGGATTCGATCCGCTTCACCCTGCTCTACACGGTCATCACGACGGTCATCCTGATCGGCCTCGGACTCGGCCTGGCCCTCCTCGTGCAGGAATCCACCCGGTGGAAGGGCCTCCTGCGCACGGCGTTCCTGATCCCGAGCGCCCTGGGCCTCGCATCCGCCTCGCTGCTGTTCTACGTGCTGTACTCCCCCATCGCCGGTCCGTTCGCGAACCTCATGAAGTCGTGGGGCATCACGTTCCTCGGCACTCCCGAGGGTGCGCTGTGGTCGACGATCTTCCTGATCGTCTGGCGCTACGCGGGGTTCTACATGCTGCTGATGCTGGTCGGTCTGCAGGGCATCCCCGACGACGTCTACGAGGCCGCGCGCATCGACGGCGCGAACCGCTGGCAGACGTTCCGCGACATCACGGTGCCGCTGCTCAAGCCGACCTTCGCCCTCACGACCGTGATGTGCGTGACCGGGTCGCTGCTGGCGTTCGAGCAGTTCTACATCCTCACCAAAGGCGGCCCCGACAACAGCACCATGACCGTGGTGCAGCTGATCTACAACGTCGCCTTCCAGGGGCAGAACAGCCTCGGCATCGCGGGCGCCCTCTCGGTGATCGTGCTGCTCGCGCTCATCGTCATCAACGTCTTCCAGCTGCGCGCGTTCCGCCGCACGGATGAGAACTGAGCTGAGAACCATGTCCCAGACCCTGACACGCACCATCGTCGCCCCGAATCATCAGCCCACCGCACCCCGGTACCGCTCGAAGGCGGCCCGCGTCGTCTTCGGCATCCCGTACTGGGTGTTCACCACCGCCCTCGCGGTGATCTTCCTCTACCCGCTCATCTGGACCGGCGTCTCGTCGGTCAGCCCGATGGCGGGCACCAGCCAGACCGACGGCTGGGGCTTCGGCAATTACGCCGCCCTCGGCGAGTACCAGGCGGGCATCTGGGTGTACCTCGGCAACTCGCTGTTCGTCTCGGTGCTCACCGTGGCGCTGACGCTGTTCATCTCGCTGCTGGGCGGCTACGCGTTCGCGCGCTTCTCGTTCCCCGGCAAGAACGCCCTGTTCCTGCTGACTCTCGCGATCCTGATGGTGCCCTACGCGACGCTGCTCATTCCGCTCTACGTGATCCTCAACTCGGTCGGCCTGCAGAACTCGCTCGTCGGCGTCGCGCTGGTGATCACGATGTTCCAGCTGCCGTTCTCGATGTTCATGATGCGCATCTCGTTCGAGTCGATCCCGAGGGAGATGGATGAAGCCGCGATGGTCGACGGATGCTCCAGCTGGGGCGCGCTGTGGCGGGTGCTGCTGCCCGCGGTCAAGCCGGGGCTCGTCACTGTCGGACTGTTCGCGTTCCTCACCGCGTGGAACGACTTCATGGCCCCGCTGATCCTCATCAACGACACCAATCGCATGACGCTGCCTCTCGCGGTGGCGAACCTCCGTGGGCAGGTGCAGGGTGTCGTCGACTACGGCGCCACCGAGGCGGGCGTCGTCGTGCTGGCGCTCCCCTGCATCCTGCTCTTCCTGATCCTGCAACGACACTACGTGCGCGGCTTCATGTCCGGCGCCTTCAAGGGATGACCATGTTCGACACCACGACACCGGCCGCTCCGGTGGTTCCCACGCGCGGACGCCTGCGCCCCCTCGGCCTCGACGAGGTGCGCATCACCGGAGGGTTCTGGGGCGACCGCCAGACCGTGAACGGCTCAGCCACTCTCACGCACATCGAGTCGCGCCTGGAGTCCGAGGGCTGGCTGCCCAACTTCGACCTCGCCGCCGCCGGCACGCTTCCCGCCGGGCGCCGGGGGCGCGAGTTCGCCGACTCCGAGATCTACAAGTACCTCGAGGCGCTCGCGTGGGAGATCGGACGCACGGATGCCGGGGCCGACAGCGATCTCGAGCAGCGGTTCCGCCGCGTGGTCGACCGGGTCGCCGCCGCGCAGGAGCCCGACGGATACCTCAACACGATGTTCGGCCGCGACGGTCAGGGCGAGCGCTGGTCGGCCCTGCAGTGGGGGCACGAGCTGTACTGCCTCGGACACCTCTTCCAGGCGGCCGTCGCCCGGGTGCGCACGAGGCCTGACGCCGATGACGGACTCGTGGCCGTCGCCCGCCTCGCTGCCGAACTCGTATGCCAGGAGTTCGGCGTCGACGGGCGCGACGCGATCTGCGGGCACGCCGAGGTCGAGGTGGGCCTGGCCGAGCTCGGTCGCGCGCTCGGTGAGCAGCGCTACATCGATCAGGCCGCGTTGTTCGTCGAGCGGCACGGCCGCGGGTCTCTGGGCGAGATCGAGTGGGGGCAGGAGTACTTCCAAGACGACGTGCCCGTGCGCGACGCCCAGGCGTTGCGCGGGCACGCGGTGCGCGCCAACTACCTCGCCTCCGGAGCGACCGACGTCGCGATCGAGAGGTCGGATGTCGAGCTGCTCGATGCCCTGCGAGGTCAGTGGGATCGCACGGTCGAGCGCCGCACGTACGTGACCGGCGGCCAGGGGTCGCATCACCAGGACGAGGCCTTCGGTGACGACTGGGAGCTGCCGCCGGACCGCGCCTACTCCGAGACCTGCGCGGGGATCGGCTCGATCATGTTCTCGTGGCGTCTGCTGCTCGCGACCGGTGACGTCCGGCATGCCGACCTCATCGAACGCACCCTGTTCAACGTCGTCGCGACCTCCCCGGCCGACGACGGCCGCGCGTTCTTCTACGCCAACACGCTGCATCAGCGCACGCCGGGCACGCCGGCGGACCCGGATGCCACGTCGGCGCGCGCCTCGTCGTCACTGCGCGCCCCGTGGTTCGAGGTGTCGTGCTGCCCTCCGAACGTGGCGCGCGCCTTTGCGAGCCTCGGTGCGTATGTCGCCACGGCGGATGACGACGGCGTGCAGCTGCACCAGTACGCGCCGTCGACTGTGCGCACGACGCTGCCGGACGGCCGGGTCGTGGCGTTCGAGGTGTCGACGACCTACCCCGTCGAGGGTGACGTGCGGATCGTGATCGCCGAGGATGCCCAGTTCACGCTGACGCTGCGCGTGCCGTCATGGGCATCAGGAGCGACGGTGCGCGTGCACAGCGGCGGCGAGGTCACGGAGTCCCCCGCACCCGCCGGTGGGGTCGAGATCACTCGCGCGTTCCGCGCCGGCGACGTCGTCGAGCTCAGCCTGCCGATCGTGGCGAGGGCCACGTCACCGCATCCGATGGTGGATGCCGTGCGGGGCAGCGTCGTGATCGAACGCGGTCCCGAGGTGCTGGCGCTCGAGTCGATCGATCTCGGAGCCGATGTCGGCGACGCGGTCGTGGTCGGTGACCCCGTCGAGAGCGACGGTCACGTGGTGCTGCCGGTGCGCCACCGCTCGACCGGCGACACGGTCGATGCGCCCCTGATCGCCTACCACGACTGGGCCCGGCGGGGTCCGTCGACCATGCGGGTGTGGATTCCGACGGCGTGATGAATCCGACGACAGTTCCATCGTCATTCGGCTGAATCCTCGATACGGAACTCGATGCCGACGGTCTCGTCCGGATCGGTGAAGCGGATCGCTCCGGACGCGAACGCTCGTGAAAGAGAGGCGGGCTCCACACGGAAGCCGTCGGAGGCAGCCTGCGAGAAGCGAAGCACGACCTCGGGGTCGTCGGGGTACGTGTCCCAGGTACCAACGCCAGCGAAGTCGCCGGCATCGACATAGCCCAACGGATTGAACGAAGCTCCGTGCATGACGAAGGTTCCATCCTCGTGGACCGTGAGCGTGCCGGTGTCCTCACCTACCGCCCGCCATGTGCCGACGGGGGACGAAATCTGCGGCGCGCACCCGGTGAGCGTGAGAACCACAGCGACGACTCCCCCGAGGGCAGCGATCATCCGCTGCGTTCGCACGAGAGCAGTCATGGATACACCGTCTCCGTCCACACGATCGTCTGGTGCTGCGGCGCCCACTCGCCGCTGCCGACTTCCGCGGCGAGCATCGAGGAGTAGACGATCGGCAGGTGCCCGCCTCCTGTGCCGGGGATGCGCGTCGCGGAATCTGTGGTCGTGTCGTTGTTGATCACATAGGTCACGTCGACACTTCCGTCCACGAGGGAACAGTCGGCGAAAACCCTGAGTGCGTATGACCCGAGGAAGGACTCCGGCAGATTCCGGTCCCCCAGATAGAAATCGGCCACAGGGCCTGACATCGAACTTGTCGCGAGGTTGACGCCATCGTTGATGAGAATTGAAGCATTGTTGCTGATTTCTCTGTTGTAGTCCAGACCCGTGTCCGTACTGAAGGAGAGCTTCCCACTTCGCAAGTCGGCCAGCACCTGCTCCCGCACGCTTTCGATGTGATCGCTCCTCATAAACGTCGACACGAACGGGTCGTCGGGACCGAGGACCACACCTCGGCCGAGGTCGCCTTTCCAGAATTGACCGAGCATCTCCATCACGCGCCTGTTGGCCCTGTCACGACGTGATCCCTCCGGACTCTCGGCGACGCAGCGCAGACCTCCCCATGCGGCCGATGCCACGCGGCCCAGCAGACTCGCGAGGGTCTGATCCGCGGTCGCTCTATCCTCAGCGAGGCCGGCGAGTGCTTCCGACGCGCTCTTCGCATCCCTCTTCGCCTGCTGTTCTGCCTGGAGCCGATGCTCCATACCCGCGGCATCATTGTCGAACAGCCCGCCTTCACTCACCATGTCGAGCATCAGCTGCGCCGCCGCGAGGTTCTGTTTCAGCGGCTCGGCCCGCGCCGCGATCTTGGCGACAGCGTCGCCGTATTGGGTGACGGCTCTGCGGGCTGCATCCATCGCCTCAGCGGAATCCTCGAGATCTCGCCGCAGACCAGCCGCCCGCCCGCGGAAGGCGTCGGCGCTCTCGCCTGTCCACGACGCATCGAGATCGCGCAGGATCGTGGTCACCGCGGCGCGCGCGTCGGACAGATCGGAGGCCCGAAGTTCGGCCCATCGAGCAGCGAGCCCGCATGATCCGACATCGCCCGCGCCCGGATCAGACCACGTCCAGTTGGACGGCATCAGTCGTCCAGCGCGGCGACGTAGGCGGCGAGCGCATCGATGTGAGCCTGCTCGGCAGCGACGAAGTCGGAGGCGGTCTCGTCGACGGCGCCGGCGAGACCACGCGCGGCCCATTCGAGCGCAGTGACGGCGTCGCCCCAGCCGCGCGAGAACATCGATGCCGCCGACGTCACGAGATCGCTCCTCATCGGCGAGAGATCCAAGGCACTCGCCGATCCGCCGACAGCAAGGCCGTTCAGCGTTCTGGCCATGCCCTGCATACCTTCGTGGTCCACACGGATTGGTCGGCGCACGTTCCCCCCAAGGATCACCTGCCTCCACACTAGTGTCCTCATATGAGGCCATTAGTGCTTCCCATGTGTTGTATTCCGATACGCAAAGCGAGGTTGCAGACCCTCCCCGGCACGCGAATGGCCCCACCTCTATGCGAGATGGAGCCATTCAGATGATTCGAATCGAGCTACTCGCGTTTTCGAGTGACCGCCCGCTGCAGCAGCACGAACACGAGCAGGATGCCGCCGGTGATGATCGTGGTCATCTCGGGAGGGATTCCGCCGTCGCGTGTGATCAGCACGTTCATGAGCCCCAGCACCAGCGCTCCGACGACCGACCCGAGCACATAGCCGTACGCGCCGGTCAGCACGGTGCCGCCGATGACCGCTGCGGCGATCGCGTCGAGTTCCCATCCGATGCCGGTGATGTTCTGCGCGGTTCCGAGTCGGGCGGTGTACAGCACCGCCGCGAGACCGGCCAGCCCGCCGCTGATCACGTAGACCAGCACCTTGGTGCGCTGCACGGGAAGCCCCATCAACAGCGCCGAGCTCTCCGACCCGCCGATCGCGTAGACCGTGCGCCCCGTGCGAGTGCGGTGCAGCACGAAGAACGCGGCGGCCACGACGATCACCGCGACGAGCACCGCGGGGGTGATCACGAGGTCGTTGACCTTCGGGCCGTCGATGATCTTCAGCTGCGTGCCGATCCAGCGGATCGGCGATTCCTCGCCGAGTCGCTCCGGCTTGGTGCTGAGCAGCGACGCGAGGCCGCGACCGAGGAACATCATCGCCAGCGTCGCGATGAACGGCTGCACGTTGAAATACCTGATCAGCACGCCCGAGACGATGCCGAAGAGCACGCCGATGCCGATCATCGCGATGATCACGGCGAACGCGTTCCATCCGGCGTTCGAGAGCATGACTCCCGCGACCGAGGAGACCGCGATGATCGAGCCGACAGACAGGTCGATTCCGCCGGTGAGGATCACGAAGGTCAGCGCGACGGCCAGCACGATGAGGTGCGCGTTGTTGATCAGCAGGTTCGACAGCGTGTTGAACTGCAGGATGCGGCCGTAAGCCACCTCGCCGAAGATCACCATGCCGACGAAGATCGCGACCGAGGCGATCGTCGGCAGCACCGACGGGTTCGCCGTGATCATGCGGCGTACGCGCTCGACGATGGTCTCGGTCGCCTGCGGAGCCGGGGTGGCGGTCACGACGCTCATGCGGACACCTCTTCCTTGGCGAGGACCTGTTCGACCGGTCGGGCCTTGCGGCGCGACCGGAACCAGCTGCGCACCCGCTGCGACTGCAGCAGGCACAGCACGACGATCACGATGGCCTTGAACGCCGGCGTCGCCGACGACGAGACCCCGAGGTACAGCACGGTCTTGTCGAGCGTGGCGATCAGCAGCGCTCCCACGAACGCGCCGCTGAGCGAGAACTTGCCGCCGGCCAGCGACGCGCCGCCGATGACGACAGCGAGGATCGCGTCGAGCTCGAGCTGATACCCGGTGCGCGAGATGTCGACGGTCATGACGCTGCCGACCGACATGATCCCCGCGATCCCCGCGAGGATGCCGCTCATGATGTATGCCGTGAGCAGCAGGCCCTTCGGCTTGATGCCCGCCATGCGGCTGGCGCGGGGGTTGATGCCGATCGCCTCGATCATGAGACCCAGCGCACTGCGCCTGACGACCCAACCGACGGCGATCACGATGAGCACGGCGAGGATGAACACCACGGGGATGCCGATCACGAAGCCGTTGGCGATCCACCGGAACGCGTCGTTCGACGCCGTGGTGTTCTGCCCGCCCGTGATCACCTTGGCGATGCCTCGGCCTGCGAGCATGAGCACGAGGGTCGCGATGAACGGCTGCAGCCCGACGTAGGCGACGAGCAGACCGTTGACCGCCCCGAGGATGCCGGTGATCACCAGCGCGAGCCCGACCGCGGCGAGCGCCGCACCGAAGGAGTCGCCGGCGGCGCTGAGGAACTCCATCGAGACGGCCCCGGCGACGGCCATGAGCGAGCCGACCGAGAGGTCGATGCCGCCGGTGGCGATCACGAGCGACATCCCGATCGCGATCATCATGATCGGCGCCGCCTGGCGCAGGATGTCGATCAGGTTGCCCACCAGGTTGCCGTTGTTGGGGTTGATCGAGAGCGCGAGGTAGGTCGGGTCCTTGATCACGTTCAGGGCGAGCAGTGCGAGGATCGCGACGATGCCCCAGAAGAACGGCTTGTGGATCAGATCCCGCCAGATGGTGGTGCCGGCTGACGCGGTCATCGCGCTGCCTCCTTGTCGGTCGTGGGGGCGATGCTATCGGGCACGGCGCCGTCTGTGTCGTCGAGCGTCTCGGCCGCGGCCTCCACTCCATGAGCGGCGATCACATCGACGATCACCTGCGCGGTGACGTCGGGGCCGTTCTGGATCTCGCCGATCTTGCGGTGGTCCTTCAGCACGACGATCCGTTCGGAGAGACGCACGACCTCTTCGAGTTCGGACGAGATGAACACCACGGCGACGCCGTCTTCGGCGAGCTCGGCCACCGCCTCCTGGATCTCGGCCTTGGCGCCCACGTCGATGCCGCGGGTCGGCTCATCGAGGATCAGCAGCTCGGGCTGCGTGGCGAGCCAGCGGCCGAGCAGCACCTTCTGCTGGTTGCCACCGGAGAGGTTCTTGATCATCCGGTCGGGGTCGGCCGGGCGGACGTTGAACTGCTCGATGTAGCGGTCGACGATCGCATCCTGCTCCTTGCGGCTCATCGGCCGCGCCCACCCGCGCTCGGCCTGCACCGCGAGGACGATGTTCTCGCGCACGGTCAGGTCTCCGATGATGCCCTCGTCGCGACGGTTCTCGGTCGAGAAGGCGATGCGGCGAGGCAGCGCGTCGGCCGGTGACTTGAGGTCGACCCGGTGACCGTGCAGCTCGATCGTGCCCTCGTCGGTGCGGTCGGCCCCGTAGAGCAGTCGCGCGAGCTCGGTGCGTCCGGAGCCCAGCAGACCGGCGAAGCCGATCACTTCGCCGGGGCGGATGTCGAGGTCGGTCGCCTCGACCGCGCCTCGTCGTGCGATTCCGGATGCTGCGAGCAGCGGCTTCTCGTCCGCGTCGCGCGGCGTACGGCGGCGGTTGCCCCCGAGTGACGTGAGCGCGTCGAGGTCTTTGCCGATCATCTTCGAGATGAGGGCATGGCGGTCGAGGTCTCGGGTCAGGTACTCGCCCTCGTACAGTCCGTTGCGCAGCACCGTCAGGCGGTCGCTGATCGCGTAGACCTGATCGAGGAAGTGCGAGACGAAGAGGATCGCGACGCCCTGGTCGCGCAGCGCCCTGATCACGGTGAAGAGGCCGTCGACCTCGGCGGCGTCGAGGCTGGAGGTCGGCTCATCGAGGATGAGCACCTTGGCCTTGATCGCCATCGCGCGGCTGATGGCGACGAGCTGCTGCAGCGCGATCGAGAGAGTCGAGAGCGGTCGGCGCGTGTCGAGGTGCCCCAGCCCGAGTCGGGAGAGAGCGTCGGTCGCGGCGCGGTGGGTGGCCGTCCAGTTGATGCCGAACACTCCACGCAGCTCGTGTCCGAGCATCACGTTCTCGCCGATCGAGAGATTCGGGGCGAGATTGACCTCCTGGTAGACCGTCGAGATCCCGGCATCCTGCGCGTCGTCCGCACCGCCGAAGCTGCGCTCCTGACCCGCGACGACGATCGACCCCGAGTCGATCTGGTAGACACCGGTCAGTGCTTTGATCAGGGTCGACTTTCCGGCGCCGTTCTCTCCCATGAGCGCGTGGACCTCGCCCTGGAACAGCCGGAAATCGACCCCGTCGAGGGCTTTCACGCCCGGGAACTCGATGGAGATCCCCCGCATCTCGACGATGGGCAGTGCTTCGTTCATCGCTGTCTCTCCGTCCGCAGAACCCGGGTGGAGCAGTGCTCCTGCCCCACCCGGGTTCGCTGCCGGATCGCTCCGGCGTCGGGTTCGGTGCTCGGTCAGTACTTGCGGTCGGCGAGCACGGCCTGGGCCGCCTCGGCGGAGTCGAACGCCTCGCTGGGGACGACGATGTACGACTCGACCTCTTCGCCGGCGAGAGCCTTCTCGACGACCTCGAGCGCGGTCTCACCGAACAGCGGGTTGTATTCGTGCACGTAGCTGAGCTGACCGTCGGCCAGCGCCTGCATGGCGTTCTTGGTGCCGTCGATCGTGGCGATCTTGACGTCCTCACCGACGACGAGGCCCGCCTCCTCGGCGGCCTGCGCGGCACCGAGGCCCATCTCGTCGTTCTGTGCGAACACGAGCTGGATGTCGTTGTTCGAGGACTTCAGCATCGTCTCGAAGACGCTCTTGCCCTCTTCCGCCGACCAGTTCGCGGTCTGCGCGTCGAGCTTCGTGAGCGACGAGTCGCCCAGGCCCTCGTCGAAGCCCGTGTTGCGCTCGTTCACGACGCCGACACCGGCCGGGCCCTCGAGCACGACGTAGTTGCCGCCGTCGGGGAACGTGGCCGCAGCCCAGGTGCCGACCTCCTTGGCGACCTCGACGTTGTCGGGGGCGATGCGCGTGACGTAGAGGCTGTCGTCGTCTGGTTCGATGCCGCGGTCGAGCAGGATGACGGGGATCTCCGCCTCCTGCGCACGCTTGAGCGAGTCCTCCCAGCCGGAGGCCTCAGTGGCCGACAGCAGGATGACGTCGACGCCCTCGTCGACGAACGACGTGAAGGCGTCGATCTGCGACTTCTGGTCGAGGTTCGTGGCGGGGGCGTACTTGAGCTCGTATCCGGCGTCCTCCGTGAAGGTGTCCTGGATGTTCTGCTCGTTCGCCTCGCGCCATGCGCCTTCGGGGCCGACAGCCACGAAGCCGACGGTGGTGATCTCCTCTGAGCCGCCTCCGCCGTCGCCGCCCGAGTCGCCGGACGAGCAGGCCGCAAGGCCGATGGTGAGTGCGCCGACTGCTGCCAGGCCGAACGCGACGCGGATGCGCTTCTTCGCGGACATTTCTTCTCCTCTTTGAGATGCCGGCGGTCATTCCGGCGGTGGCGGACCAGTCATGGTCCTGACGTGATTGCAGGACAGCTGCTTCGCATGTCCTGCCGCGATGTTACCGGGAACAACTTCTGGAACACAAGACTTCGTTACCAAATAGGACCGATCACGGTCGGTGGATGTTGTTACCGATCACAGTTCCGCGCTGTGACTCAGCTCGGCGGCGATCATCTCGACCACCGTGTCGACGGTCACACCCGGACCGTTGCTGAGCTCGCCGATCTTCTCGCGGTCCTTCAGCACGACGATGCGATCGCTCAGCCGCACGACCTCTTCGAGCTCCGACGAGATGAACACGACGGCCACGCCGTCTCCGGCCAGCTGGCTGATGCGGCGCTGCACCTCGACCTTGGCCGCGATGTCGATCCCCCGAGTGGGCTCGTCGAGGATCAGCACGTGAGGGCGCACCGCCAGCGCTCGAGCGAGGAGCACCTTCTGCTGCGTTCCCCCCGACAGGAGACCGACCGGGCGGTCGAGGTCCGCAGGGTCGAGATGCAGCGCCTCGACGTACGTCTCCACGAGACCCCTCGACTCGGCGTGCGAGAGAGGACGAGTCCATCCGCGCAGCGCCTGCAGCGAGAGGATGATGTTCTCGCGGGCCGTGAGCTCGCCGATGATGCCCTGTGTACCCCGGTTCTCGGCCGACAGCGCGATGCGGTGCCGCAGCGCTGCCGAGGGGCTGCGCAGCTGCACGCGTTCACCGTCGACCCAGAGCTCTCCGCTGTCGGTGCGCACCGACCCGCTGAGCAACGACGCGAGCTCGGTGCGCCCCGATCCCCGGAGGCCCGCGAGCCCCACGATCTCACCCCTCTGGATCTCGACGTCCATGCGCTCCAGCTCGCCGCGTCTACCCACACCGGACGCCTGCATGGCCGGCTCCCCGTCGTACGCGTAGTGATGAGCCTTGCGCTCCGAGCCGAGGGCCCTCAGGCTGTCGATGTCCTTGCCGAGCATCTTCGAGATCAGGTCGGCTCGGTCGAGGTCGCGCGTCGCGTATTCGCCCACCCGTCGCCCGCCGCGCAGCACCGTCATGCGGTCGCTGATCGCGAACGCCTGCTCGAGGAAGTGCGAGATGAACAGGATCGCGACGCCGCGTTGCCGCAGACCCCGGATGACCCGCATCAGAGTGGCGACCTCGGCGACGTCGAGGCTCGAGGTGGGTTCGTCGAGGATGAGCACCCTCGGATCGTCGACAACCGCACGAGCGAGAGCGACCAGCTGCTTCTGCGCCGGTGTCAGCATCGACAGCGGCGTCTTCGGGTCGAGGTCGTCGAGTCCCAGCCTGGCCAGCGCCTCGGCGGCATCCGCCCAGGTCCTGCGCCAGTCGATTCCGAATCGGCCCCGGCGCTCCCGCCCGAGCATCACGTTCTCGGCCACGCTGAGATTGGGGCTCAGCTGCGCCTCCTGGAACACCGTGGCGATGCCGGCCGCTCGACTGTCGGCGACTCCCGAGAAGCGACGCGGCTCGCCGTCGACGACCACCGCGCCCTCGTCGGGAGAGAGCGTGCCGGTGATCACCGCGACGAGCGTCGACTTGCCGGCGGCGTTCTCGCCCATCACGGCATGCACCTCACCGGGGAGCAGGCGGAAGTCCACGGCGTCGAGCGCGCGCACGCCCGGGAACTCGACCGTGATGCCCTCGAGCCGCACCACCGGCTCGGGACCACGGTCGGGGGTCACCGCACCTCCCTGGGCGCGGCCGACGATCCGCGGGCGACGAGCTCGGTCGGGATCCGGGTGAGCGCGGGGATGTCACGACCCTCGATGGCCGCGCGCAGCATCTCGACCACCGCGACGCCCAGTGCGCCGAAATCCTGGCGCACCGTCGTGAGCGGAGGGATGAAATGCCGAGCGAGCGGGATGTCGTCGAACCCGACCACGCTGAGGTCTCGCGGCACCTCGAAGCCCCTGTCGTGCAGCCCGTGGATCAGGCCCATCGCCATGTCGTCGTTGGCGGCGAAGATCGCCGTGTAATCCGGCAGCCGGGTGAGACCCTTCGCGAAGTCGTAGGCGAAGTCGGCCGACCAGTCTCCGACGACGATGGGCCGTTCACGGATGCCCCACGACTTGGCCCTCGTGTGAAAGGCGCGCTCTCTCGCTCTCGCATCGAGCCAGTCCAGCGGGCCGGAGAGGTGCAGGATGTCTCGGTGTCCGAGCGCGACGAGGTGATCGACCACCGACGTCGTGCCGGCGTGCTGGTCGATCGAGACCGTGAGAAAGGTCGGATCGGCGTCGGCCTTGACCACGAGCATGGGAACGGTGATGGCGATGCGCCGCAGAGCGGCCACCGATGACGAACGTGGCGCGATCACGCACAGCGCATCGACCCCCTGCGTCACGAGGTGGTCGACCGCTTCCTGGGGAGACAGCGCATCACCCTCGTGCAGCGCGATCGGTGTGACCGAGTACCCCGTGGCGCGCGCCGACAGCTCGACGGCCCGCAGGATGCTGGTCGGGCCATGCGCGACCGCGCTCTCGACGATCACGCCGATGCGCCGGGTGCGCTGGGTGGCGAGCGCCCTGGCGACGAGATTCGGGCGGTAGTCGAGCTCCTCGATCGCCTCGAGGACGCGGCGCTTCGTGTCGGGCTTGATGTTCGGGTGATCGTTGAGAACACGCGACACCGTCATGTGCGAGACGCCCGCGATGGTCGCGACCTGACGGATGTTGGGCTTGTCTGAGCCGACGTTCGCCATGCACACCTCCGTCGGCCGAGCCTCGGAGAATGTTACCGAGAACAACCGGGGTGGTGCAATGGATCCCGCTACAGCCCCAGGCGCTCGAGGTACGGGTTCACGAGTCGACGCTCGGGGTCGAAGCGCCGCGCGAGGGCGGCGAAGTCATCCCATCGCGCATAGCGCGAGCGCACCTCTGCGGCATCGAGAGTGAAGACCTTGCCCCAGTGCGGGCGGGCGGTCTCGGGCAGTGCCGCTTCGAGCGTGGGCAGGAACGCGCGCACGGCCGCCTCGTCGGGCTTCCAGGTGAAGTGGATGCCGACGGCATCCGTGCCCTGCGACGAGCTCAGCCACAGATAGTCGGGGGCGACCGTGCGGATCTCGTTCACGAGCAGCAGCGGCGCGATCTGACCGGCGAGCGTGCGCACCGCCTGGATCGCGGCGACGGCGTCGGCGCGGGGCACGAGGTACTCGCTCTGGATCTCGGCGCCGGCCGACGGCGTGAACTCGAGCTTGAAGTGCGCGAGGCGCTCGAACCACGGTCCCGACTCGCCGAGCTGCTCGGTGCAGGCGACAGGATCGACGCCGATGATCGGATGCCGCTTGGCGGTCGCCGGCTCCGCCCCCAATCGGGCGAAGAGGTCGTCACGGGCGAGCTCCCGGGCCTCGGGCTGGCGCTGCTTGACCCAGATCTGGTCGGCGAAGTCGGTGTGCTCCCAGCGCGAGAAGATGCTGACGCTCGTGCCGATGCCTGTCACGTCGTCGAAGTCGGCGAGGATCGCATCCCACGACGGATGCTCGAACACGTGCTGTGCCACCTCGTAGGTGGGCTCGACATCGAGCGTGACGTCGACGACCGCACCCAGCGCACCGAGGCTGACGACCGCGCCGTCGAAGTCGTCGTCACCGCGGGCGAGGGTGCGCGTCTCCCCCGCCGGGGTGATGATCGTCAGCGCGCGCACCGCCGAGGCCAGCGAGCCGATGGCGTCGCCCGAGCCATGCGTGCCGGTCGCGACGGCGCCGGCGATCGAGATGTGGGGCAGCGAGGCGAGGTTGGCGAGCGCGAGTCCCTCGGCGTCGAGCAGCGGAGCGAGGTCGCCGTATCGCAGCCCGCCGGAGACGCGCACCGCGTCACGCGCCTCGTTCACCTCGAACACGACGGGCAGCCGATCGAGGGCGATGAGCAGGCCGTCGGTGTCGGCGATGTCGTTGAAGCAGTGCCTCGATCCGAGGATGCGCGCGGCTCCGCCCCGGGCGAGCAGATGCCGCAGCTCGTCGATCGAGCCCGGGTGCTCGACGGCGGAAGCACGGTAGGTGAGGTTGCCTGCCCAGTTGCGTTCGATGGTCATCGGGCCATAGTAGCCAGCGAGTCCGGACATTCCGCGGCGCGGCGGGCTCGCGGGCGAGCCGGTGGATAGGCTGACCGGATGACAGCGATGCCGCCGCCGCGCGCGACGATGAAGGACGTCGCCGCACTCGCGGGCGTCTCACCCAAGACGGTCTCGAACGTCGTCACCGGCACCGTCGCCGTGCGCGAGGAGACCAAGCTCAGGGTCGAGGCCGCGATGACGCAGCTCGACTTCGTGCCGAACCTCAACGCCCGAGGACTCCGCAAGGGCCGCTCGGGCATCATCGCCGTCGCCCTACCCGACCTCGCGACCGCGTTCTCGGCCGAGCTCATGCACCGCATCGTCGACGCCGCGCATGATCGCGGCCTCGCCGTGCAGATCGAGGAGACCGCGACCGACCCCGAACGTGAGAGGGAGCTCGTCTCCCGGGCTCGCGCGCACCTGGTCGACGGACTGATCCTGAACCCCATCCGTCTCGAGGACAGCGTGCTGAAGTACGCCGACCGGCTGCCCCCTCTCGTCGTGCTCGGCGAGGTGGAGCAGAACAGGGCCGACCATGTGCGCATCGACAGCCGCCGAGCCGCGGCCGATGTGACCAGGCACGTGCTGTCTCGCGGAGCGACGCGCATCGCCGTGATCGGCGCCGACGACGATCCGTCGGTCGCGACCGCGACGGGCCGTCTGCGACTCGAGGGCGTGCACGACGCGCTTCGCGAGGCCGGCATCCCCCGTGACACCGCCTTGGAGATCAATCCGATGCCGTGGTCGATGACGGGCGGGGCGGATGGCGTGCAGACGCTGTTCCGACGGGGAGTGGCGTTCGACGCGATCATCGCCTTCACCGACTCGCTCGCGCTCGGCGCGCTCCACGCACTGCACGACCACGGCGTGAACGTGCCGGACGACGTGATCGTGACGGGCTTCGACGACGTCGAGTTCTCGCGCTATACGTCTCCGTCTCTCACGACGCTCGCCTTCGACCGCCGCGCCTTCGCCGATGCGGCGCTCACCCTGCTCGAATCGCGCATGGACGACCGCTCCGCCCCGCCGCGGGCGCTCACCCTGTCGCATCACCTGCTCGAGCGTGACAGCACACGGGGCCGCCCGCGCGGCCACCGCCCCTGACACGCACCCGCGGAGCGTTCTCCGCCCGTCGGCCCCGCGGCTCACGCGGGTTGCGGACTTCACTCTTGCGCGGCCGATTACATCGATGTAATGATGAGACCCGACCCCGCCCGCTGTCACGAAGGAGTGACGATGACGCCCCCGCTCGATCTGTCTCGGCGGCAGTTCCTGACTGCCGCCTCCGTCACGGCCGCCGCGGCGCTGCTCGCCGGCTGCGCCCCTGGCACCGTCCCCGGTTCGAACACCACGACCCTGCAGTTCTGGCATCTGCTCTCCGGAGGCGACGGCGTGACCATGTCGCAGCTGCTCGACGCCGCCAACGCGGCGCAGAGCGACTACCGCATCCGCCCCACCGTGCTCGCGTGGGGCACCCCGTACTACACGAAGCTCGCCATGGCGGGTGCCGGCGGCCGGGCCCCCGACGTCGCGATCATGCACGCGACGCGCACGGTCGGCTGGGCACCGGGTGGCCTGCTCGACACCTGGGACCTCGACCGGCTCGCAGACCTCGGAGTCGACGCCTCGACGTTCCCGAAGCCGATCTGGGAGAAAGGCTTCGTCGGCGAGAACATGTACAGCGTCGCGCTCGACGCGCATCCGTTCGTCGCGATGTTCAACACCGACATCTGCGACGCGGCCGGCGTGCTCGACAGCGACGGCCGACTGCAGGAGACCTCCTCTCCTGAGGAGTTCCTCGATCAGCTGCGCGCCATCGGGGGCCAGGCCGAGGGTCACGCGCTCTCGTACGGCTACCTCGGCGACGGCGCCCAGATGTGGCGTCTCTTCTACACGTTCTATTCGCAGCACGGCAGTGCGATGGAACTGCCGGCCGGCGGCAAGGCCGTGATCGACAAGGACGCCGCTGTCGCGTCTCTGACCCTCATGCGCACCCTGCTCGACGGCGAGATCGCCCTCGCGCAGGCCGACTACGGCAGCGCGGTGGCCGAGTTCGCCACCGGCAAGAGCGGGATGCTGTTCACCGGCGTGTGGGAGCTGCGCACGATGCAGGCGGCCGAACTGCCCCTGGATGCCACCATGATCCCCACGCTGTTCGGCACGCCGGCGGTCTACGCCGACTCGCACTCGTTCGTGCTGCCGCATCAGACCAACGCCGATCCCGCGAAGCGCGACCTGACCTACCGGTTCGTCGCCGACATGCTGAAGGGGTCGTTCGGGTGGGCCGAGGCAGGGCACATCCCTGCTTTCCTCCCGGTCACCGAATCGCCCGAGTACGCCGACCTCATTCCCCAGGCCAACTACGCCGAGGCCGCGCAGCACGTCGTCTACGACCCCACCGCGTGGTTCACCGGCTCGGGGTCGAGCTTCCAGGGCGAGTTCGGCGCCGCCGTGCAGGGGGTGCTGCTCTCGGGCGACGACCCCGCGGCGGCCATCGACCGGTTCGAGGCCCGGGTGAACACACTCCTCCGACAGCCCAACCCGGCCGACCCCGAGGGGACGTTCGCATCATGACCACCGCGACGGACTCCACGCGCACGATCGTCACCGGCTCGAAGTCGGCCCTGCCCGCTCGACGCGCCGGCTCCTCCCGCAACCGCGAGCAGCTCATCAGCTGGGCGTTCCTCGCTCCCTTCCTCCTCGCGTTCGTGCTGTTCCTCGCGTGGCCGATCGTGCACGGCATCATCCTCAGCTTCACCGACCAGTCGCTCACCGGGGCAGGCGGATCCTTCATCGGCTTCGCGAACTATGCCGAGGCGCTCGCCGACCCCAAGATGTGGCAGTCGATGGGCAACACGGTGTGGTTCACGCTGCTGTCGACCGTGCCGCTCGTCGTGATCGCGCTGCTCATGGCCGCTCTCGTCGACCGCGGCCTTCCCGGTCAGTGGCTGTGGCGGCTGTCGTTCTTCATGCCGTATCTGCTCGCCTCGACCGTGATCTCGCAGATCTGGGTCTGGATCTTCAACCCGCAGATCGGCGCGGCGAACAACATCCTCGAGTTCTTCGGCCTCGAGCCGCTCGCCTGGCTGCAGAACCCCGACACCAACATGCTGTCGATCGTCATCGCCACCATCTGGTGGACGGTCGGATTCAACTTCCTTCTCTATCTCGCCGCGATGCAGAACATCCCGCCACAGCAGTACGAGGCCGCATCGCTCGACGGCGCGGGCCCGTGGCGGCAGTTCTGGTCGATCACGCTCCCCCAGCTGGGACCGGCGACCGTGCTGATCCTTATCCTGCAGATCCTGGCATCGCTGAAGCTGTTCGATCAGGCGTACCAGATGCTCGGCGGCGTCGCGAGCGACACCACCCGCTCGATCGTGCAGTACATCTACGAAGCCGGCTTCGTCAGCTACCGATTCGGCTACTCGGCCGCGATCTCCTACGTGTTCTTCGCTCTCATCGTCATCATCGGCGTCGCGCAGGCTCTGATCATGCGCCGCCGGAAGGAGTCGCAGCTGTGATGTCCACCGCCACACTCACCGAGACCATCACCACCGCCAAGCCGGCGCGAGCCCGCCGCTCGCACCTGCCAGGTCAGAAGCCGTTCGGTGCGCTGCGCATCAGCGCCCTCGTCGTCCTGATCATCCTCGCGATCGGCTGGCTGCTGCCGTTCCTCTGGGCGGTCGCGACCGCCTTCAAGACCGAGACGGATGCCGCCAGCGGCGACCCGTCGTGGATCGGCGCCTCGGGCCCGACCGTCGAGGCCTTCGCGGCGATCCTGTCGCAGGGCAACGTCTACACCTGGGCGTTCAACAGCCTGTGGACGTCGGTCGCAGTGACCCTGATCACCCTGACGATCTCGGCACTCGCCGCCTACGCGTTCTCCCGGCTCGACTTCACGGGCCGCAAGTGGCTGTTCGTGGTCATCATCGCCTCCATCGTCGTGCCGCCGCAGGTGCTGATCATCCCGCTGTTCTACGAGATGCTCGCGTTCAACATGATCGACACCTACTGGGGTCTGATCCTGCCGCAGGTCGTCGCCCCGGCGATGGTGTTCATCCTCAAGCGCTTCTTCGACGCGATCCCGATCGAGCTCGAAGACGCGGCCCGCGTCGACGGCGCCAGCCGTCTGCGCATCTTCTGGTCGATCGTGCTGCCGCTCTCGCGGCCGATCCTGGCCTCCGTCGCGATCTTCGTCTTCATCGGCGCGTGGAACAACTTCCTCTGGCCGTTCCTCGTCATCAACGACACCACTTTGATGACGCTGCCGGTCGGCCTGCAGACGGTCATCAGCGCCTACGGCGTGCAGTACGCGCAGGTCATGGCGCAGGCCGTGCTCGCCGCACTGCCGCTGATCATCGTGTTCATCATCTTCCAGAAGCAGATCGTCAAGGGAGTCGCGACCAGCGGCTTCGGCGGTCAGTAGTCCCCACCGATCCTCATCGTCGGTCGTTCAGCGAGGAGCTCAGCGACCAGACGAAACGCCCCACCCCGGCCCACTCACAAGGAGAGCAATGTCTCAAGCCCGCATCACCATCGATCGCGACTTCACCATCGCCGACGTCCCCCGAAGGCTCTTCGGGTCGTTCGTCGAGCACATGGGGCGCTGCGTGTACACCGGCATCTACGAGCCGGGGCACCCGCAGGCAGACGAGCGCGGCTTCCGTCAGGACGTGCTCGCCCTGGTGAAGGAGATGGGTCCGACCGTCGTCCGCTACCCCGGGGGCAACTTCGTCTCCGGCTACCGCTGGGAAGACGGAGTGGGCCCGGTCGAAGACCGCCCCGTGCGCATCGACGGCGCATGGCACACCATCGAGACCAATGCGTTCGGGCTGCACGAGTTCATGGACTGGGCGAAGGAGGCCGACGTCGAGGTCATGGAGGCCATCAACCTCGGCACCCGCGGCGTCGAAGAGGCACGGTCGCTCGTCGAGTACGCGAACCACCCGAGCGGCACCTACTGGTCGGACCTGCGTCGCAAGAACGGCGCTGAGAAGCCGTTCGACATCAAGCTGTGGTGCCTGGGCAACGAGCTCGACGGACCGTGGCAGATCGGCGGCAAGACCGCGACCGAGTACGGCCGCCTCGCGCAGGAGTCGGCCAAGGCCATGAAGCTGGTCGACCCGACGATCGAGCTCGTCGCGGTCGGCTCGTCTGCGCGGTCGATGCCGACGTTCGGCACGTGGGAGCACACGGTGCTCACGCACGCCTACGACGAGGTCGACTTCGTCTCGATGCATGCCTATTACCAGGAGCACGACGGCGACGCCGAGTCGTTCCTCGCCGAGTCGGTCGACATGGATGCGTTCATCGACGGCGTCATCGCGACGATCGACGCCGTGAAGGCCGCGGGCAAGCACACCAAGCAGGTCGACATCTCGTTCGACGAGTGGAACGTGTGGGACCAGGTGAAGTACAACGACGTCGAGGCCGGCGAGGTCGCGAAGTCGGGCTGGCGGGAGCACCCGCGTCTGATCGAGGACACGTACAACGTGACGGATGCCGTCGTCGTGGGCACGCTGCTCAACAGCCTGCTGCGCCACGGCGACCGCGTGAAGATCGCCAACCAGGCGCAGCTCGTCAACGTGATCGCGCCGATCCGCTCGGAGGAGAACGGTCCGGCCTGGCGTCAGACGAGCTTCTGGCCGTTCGAGCGCATGGCTCGCCTCGCGAAGGGTCGCATCCTGCGCCTCGCGGTGTCGGCACCGCAGATCGAGACGAAGCGCTACGGCGGCGTCGACGCGGTCGATGCCGCGGCGACGTGGGATGAGGAGACCGGACGCGTCGTCGTCTTCGTCGCGAACCGCTCGCTCGACGAGGAGAGCGACCTGACGGTCGAGCTGCGCGGTCTCACGGGGCTCCGCGTCGTGAACGCCGAGACGCTGACGATCCCCGAGGGCGGCGACCGCCGCACCGCGAACCTCGAGACCACGCAGGATGCCGTGCACATGGTGCCGCTCGCAGCCGCAGAGGTCGTCGACGGCGCGGTGCGCGCGACGCTCCCGCCGCTGTCGTGGTCGGTGATCGAACTCGCCTGAGGCTCGCCTCGACAGCAGAAGGCCCGGCATCGCATTCCGATGCCGGGCCTTCCGCTGTGCTCACGGCATCCGCTCGTCGGCGCACGCGGCACCCCGCGGACTGCGGCGCTGTGGAGACGGCGGCGTCCCGGAGATGCGAAGAAGCCCGGCATCTTTCGATACCGGGCTTCTCAGCGAGGGGTTCACGGCCGAAGCCGGTCACACCCTCAGGAGGTGATCAGCGTGTCAGCTCTCGATGAGCTGGCGACGACGGAAGACCAGCAGCAGTCCACCCGACAGCAGCGCGAGCGCGATGGCTGCGGCGGAGAGCGGGACGAGCAGGTCGGCACCGGTCACGGCGAGTCCGCCGTCACCGGGTGCCGCAGCGCCACCACCACCGGCGACCGGGGCGGCGAGAACAGCGAACGACAGGTCGGTCGGATCCGACGAGACGCCGTCGATGGCCTGCGTGGCCGAGACCGTGTACGACCCCGACTCGAGAGCCGCGCCGAAGTCGACGCTCCATGCGCCGTCCTCGACCGTGGCCGTGAACGTGCCGCTCGCGGCGGCGAAGGCGCCCGCGAGGGCCGCCGTGTTCGCCGACGCCGGCTCAGCGCCGTTGAGCTTCACCGTGACGGTCGCGCCGTCGATGCCCGTGCCGGCGAGCCCGGAAGGACCGTCGTTGTGGGCGAACTCCGCGCCGTTCGTGACCGAGGTCACGGCCGGCGAGACGGGGACGACCGAGAACGTCGAGGTGGCTTCAGGCGAGACCTCTTCGTCGCGGGTCTGCGTCACGACGATGCTGTAGTCAAGGCCGTACTCGAAGGAGAGCCCGTCGACGGTCCAGGAACCGTCTCCGGCGACCTCGGTCGTGCCGAGCACGTCATCGGTCTTCGCGTCGGTCACCGTGATGGTGGTCGTCGGCAGGCCGGTGCCGCTGACCTCGGTGACGGTCTCGTTGACCCTCGAGTCGTTAGCCGGCGAGGTGATGACCGGTGCGACGAGCGGAGCCGGCACGACGGTCACGTCGATCGTCGTGCTCTCCGAGGTGCTGAGGCCGTTGCGCGCGGTGACCGTGATGGTCTGTGCACCGAGTTCGACGGGTCCGACGAACGAGAAGGCGCCGTCCGTGACGGCGACCGTCTGGTCTGCACCGAAGCCGGTGACCGTGACCTCGGTCGCTCCGGGAGCGGTTCCGGTGACGGTCGTTCCGGGCTGCACATCTGCGCCATCGGTCGGGCTGGTGATGACCGGCGCGTCGATGTCGAGTGCGACCTCGTAGCCGCCGGTCTTGGGAAGTGCCGCGGTGAGCGATGCCGCCCAGGTCCACTGCTCGACGCCAGGCTCAGCCTCGATACCACCGGAGATCAGTCCGACCGCGGTGTTGCCCTGGATGACGGCGCCACCGGAGTCGCCGGGGCCGGCGATGGTGTTGCTCGAGAAGCCCTGCACCCAGCGGTCCTCGATCTGCAACCAACCGTCCACGATGTCGTTGCCGTCGATCGCGCCGGTCGTGAAACCGGTCGTGCGGCCGCTCTTCGAGACGGCGCCAGGAACTACGGCACCGACTGCCTTGATGGAGACTCCGCTGTCTGCGAGCGAGTCGTAGGCTGTGGTGGCCGTGGTCCAATCCGTGACGAACGGGAGCGGGTTCGTGCCGGCCACGACGTCGATCACCGAGATGTCGGTCGCGTTCGTGTCGCCGTCGGATCCCGGAGTGTTGTCCGTGCCGCCGAACTGAGCGAACGCGAAGACACCGAGGGGCTCGAGGGGCGTAGGCAGTTCGTCGTCTCCGCCGGCCGCGGGCTGCTCGCTCGGAACGCTCCAGAAGGTTCCGACCATCGGGTTGTTGTCGCCGTCGAGCGCGCAGTGCCCTGCACTCAGCAGCGCCGGGTCACCCTGCGGGCTCCAGGCGGCGAAGCCGACGGAGCAGTTGTAGAGGAAGTCGTCCTGATCCAGGCTCAGGTAGCCCTGTCCACCGACGATGTCGCCGTCGGCGAATGCCTTCGGGGTTCCAGCGACCGTCACGACAGTCTCTGTCGGAATGTCGGCCTCAGCCGCGAACGCCTTGACAGCTGCGTCATCGGTCGCGCCATCCTCAGAGATGACGGTGATCTCGTCACCGTCCGCGCCTGTACCGCGGGCCACGAACTCGACACCATGGTCGGCTGCGGCCTCTGCGGTCTTCACGACGTCTGCCGGAGGAGCATCCGGAGTCTCGACGGCGGGTGCCTCGGTCTCGACTGTCTCCTCGGCCTCGACCGGCGCATTCGTCTCCGACGTCGCGGTCGAAGAGGGAGTCGGGGTCGGCTCTGCGCCATCCTCGGCGTAAGCCGGTCCCGCAACGAGCAGGCCCGAGAGGGCGATCGTCGTCGCGGCGGTCAACGCGAGTGCGCGCCGCCCTGTCACTCTGTGCTTCATGTGATGTATGTCCTTGCTGGTCACGGATCGTCAGTCAGTTTCATATCCGGCAGTGTGCGATGCACACAGAACCGTTCGCCTCCCGGTGGAGGCGTGAACTGCGACGCTGGCCCCCCGACAAGCAGGATCCTGTCCGTCGGAACGAACAGGGATCTCTAGAACAGTACCCAGTAAATCCACAGAATGGGGAAATTGTTTACCGGAATTTCACCCCTTGACCTGGACGTCCTTTGTGCGATATGCGCGCACGCGCTCCGTCCTCCGACCCGGCGAACCCCTCCGCCCCCGGCCGGATCGAGAATGCGATCGCATTCGCAGGCGGCACCGTTAGCATGGCCAGCATGAGCACCCACCGCAGAGCACGAAACCTCGTCGGCCTCGCGATTCTGGGAGCCTTCGCGCTGATGGGCGCGGCCTGCGCGACGGGGGCACCGGGTGGCGCACCCACCTCGAACAGCGACGACGACGCCGTCATCGAGAAGCTCGTCGGGCTCTGGGGCGAGGATGCGAAGGGCCAGCCGCACCTCGAGTTCGCCGCCGACGGCACGGTGCACGGCAGCGATGGATGCAACGGCATCACGACGACCTACTCGGTGAACGGCGACCGCGTCGATCTCGCCCGGTTCGCATCGACTCTCAAGGCCTGCCCCGGGGTGGACGACTGGATGCGCGGAATCCGCGCGGTCGAGATCGACGGAGACGTCCTGGTGATCAAGGATGCGTCCGGCACCGAGCTCGGAAACCTCGCCCGCGCGAGCTGATCACCACCGCCGCGGCGAGCACGGCATCCGACGAGCACCCGACCCGGGTGTGCTGACCCGGGCCGGTGCCCTGCTCAGTCCTCGATGTGACGCTCGTCGACGCCGTCATAGAGCGACAGCGGGCGGATCAGCGCGTTCGCTCCGGCCTGCTCGATCACGTGCGCCGTCCACCCGGTCACGCGCGCCGCGACGAACAGCGGCGTGAACGTGAGGGTGTCGAAGCCGATGAGGTTGTAGGCAGGGCCGGACGGATAGTCGAGGTTCGGGTAGATGCCCTTGCGCGCGACGAACTCCGACTCGAGCGCGTCGTACAGCTCGGCCACCTCGGGGCGGTCGTAGTGCTCGACGAGAGTGTCGAGAGCGGCCTTCATGGTGGGCACACGCGAGTCGCCGCTCTTGTAGACGCGATGACCGAAGCCCATGATCTTGCGCTTCTCGGCCAGGGCGTCGTCGAGCCAGGGCACGACGTTCGATGCCTCGCCGATCTCGTCGAAGATGTGCAGCACGGCTTCGTTGGCACCGCCGTGCAGCGGGCCCTTGAGCGCGCCGATCGCTCCGACCACGGCTGAGTAGAGGTCACTGAGGGTCGAGGTGATCACGCGGGCTGTGAACGTCGAGGCGTTGAACGAGTGCTCGGCATACAGGATCATCGAGCGGTTGAACGCATCGACGACCACCGGATCGGGCTCCTCACCGAACGTCATCCAGAGGAAGTTCGCCGAATAGTCGAGGTCGTCGCGGGGCTCGATGAGCTGCTCCCCTCGGCGGCGACGCTGACCGTAGGCGACGATCGCCGGCAGCGCCGCGAACAGACGGATGCTGCGCTCGAGGTTCTGCTCGGGGCTGCCGCCGGCATCCAGCACCGATCCGCCCGCGTTCGGGTCAGAGGCGCCGATCAGGCTGACCGCCGTGCGCACCTCGTCCATCGGGTGGGCCTCGACGGGCACCAGGTCGATCGCCGTCTTCACGTTGTCTGCCAGCGCGCGGTGCTCACGCTCCGTCGCGCGGAAAGCCGCCAGCTGTGCGGCATCCGGCAGCTCTCCGTGCCAGAGCAGGTACGCGACCGCCTCGAAGGGCTTTGTCGCCGCCAGTTCCTGCACGGGGTAGCCGCGGTAGAGCAGACTGTTGGTCTCGGGGTTGACCTTCGAGATCGCGGTCGTGTCGACGACGACCCCGGCGAGGCCCTTCTTGATGTCCGGCTCGGTCATGCTCACTCCTTCGTGACGGTGAAACCTGCGACGCCCGAGTCGAACTGCTTGTAGGACTCGTAGTCGATCAGGTCGTAGAGATCGGCACGGTGCTGCATCTCACCGAGCTTCGAGGTGAGGTGCCCCTCCTCGTTCAGCGTATCGAGCGCACGGCCCGCCGCGCCCATCGCGATGCGCAGCAGCGACACGGGCCAGATGACCATGTTGACGCCGACGTCGCGCAGCTGGTCGACCGAGAACAGGTCGCTCTTGCCGAACTCGGTCATGTTGGCCAGGATCGGCACGTCCAGTGCGTTCGCCATCGCCTCGAACTCGGCGAGCGTGCGCATCGCCTCGGGGAACACGGCATCGGCCCCCGCGTCGACCAGCGCCTTGGCGCGATCGATCGCGGATTCGAGCCCCTCGACCGCGCGGATGTCGGTCCGCGCCATGATCAGGAAGTTCGGGTCGCGACGGGCGTCGGCCGCCGCTCGGATGCGACGGATCGCCGTGCTCTCGTCGACCACGCTCTTGCCGTCGAGATGTCCGCAGCGCTTCGGGTTGATCTGGTCTTCGATGTGGGTGCCGGCAAGGCCCGCATCCTCGAGCTCCTGGATCGTGCGGGCGACGTTCATCGGCTCGCCGAAACCGGTGTCGGCGTCGACGATCGCCGGGATGTCGGTCATGCGCGCGATCTGCTTCGCCCGGCCGGCGACCTCGGTCAGCGTGGTGAGGCCGATGTCGGGAACCCCGAGGTCGGCCGAGAGCACCGCGCCCGAGATGTAGACCCCGTCGAATCCCTTCTGCTCGATCAGGCGGGCGCTCAGCGGGTTGAAGGCACCGGGGAACCGCAGCAGCTCACCGCTCGCGAGACGTTCGCGGAACAGGCGGCGCTTCTCGGCCGGGGTCACGTGCGAGTACAGCATCAGTTCTCCTCAAGCGTGTCGCGCATCGATACCGCGTTTCGTCTCGCTCGGCTTCGCCGTGCTCGCTCAACGACCGGGGGTCCCGCTCCCTCGGTCGTTGAGCGAGGCCCGCGAAGCGGACCGAGACGAAACGCGGTGAGATTCATCAGAACAGGCCCTTCGGAGCATCCGCCGCGTCGAGCAGGCCGGGCTTGGCGATGATCGACAGTTCGCCGACCTCGGCGGCCGTGAGTTCGGGCAGGCGCTGCACGAGCTCGAGGAACCGCTCGATCTCGGCCGGCTCGAGCACGGGCTCGGCCAGCAGTCGGAACTTCGCGATGTAGTTGGCGCGGGCGAACGGACGGGCGCCGAGCGGATGCGCGTCGGCGACGGCGATCTCGTCGACCACGGTCGTGCCGTCGGTCAGGCGGAACTCCACGCGACCGCCGAACGCCTTCACGTCGGGGTCCTCAGAGTGGTAGCGGCGCGTCCACTCGGCATCCTCCGCCGTGGTGATCTTGTGCCACAGAGCGACGGTGTCTTCGCGACCGGCCCGCTCGGGCGTGTACGAGTCGACGTGGTGCCAACCGCCGTCCTGCAGGGCGACAGCGAAGATGTACGGGATCGAGTGGTCGAGGGTCTCGCGCGATGCCGTCGGGTCGTACTTCTGCGGGTCGTTCGCGCCAGAGCCGATCACGTAGTGCGTGTGGTGGCTGGTGTGCAGCACGATCGCCTCGATGTTCGCGGGGTCGCGCAGGGCCGGGTTCTCGGTGCCGAGCTTGCGGGCGAGGTCGATCCACGCCTGCGCCTGGTACTCGGCCGAGTGCTCCTTCGTGTACGAGTCGAGGATCGCGCGCTTCGCCTCGCCCGCGGCGGGCAGCGGCACCTCGTAGGCGGCATCCTTGCCGTCGAGCATCCAGGCGATCACGCCGTCTTCGCCCTCATAGATCGGGGCGGGGCTGGTCTGCCCCCGCATCGCCCGGTCGACCGCCTCGACGGCGAGCTTGCCTGCGAAGGCCGGGGCGTGCGCCTTCCACGTCGAGATCTCGCCCTTGCGGCTCTGTCGCGTGGCGGTCGTGGTGTGCAGGCCCTGGCCGACGGCCTGATAGATCGTCTCGACGTCGAGCCCGAGCAGAGTGCCGATGCCGGCCGCGGCCGACGGGCCGAGGTGGGCGACGTGGTCGATCTTGTGCTTGTGCAGGCAGATCGCGCGCACGAGGTCCATCTGGATCTCGTAGCCGGTCGCGATGCCGCGCAGCAGCGCGCGGCCGTCAGCCTGCACGTGCTGGGCGACGGCGAGGATCGGCGGGATGTTGTCGCCCGGGTGCGAGTACTCGGCCGCGAGGAACGTGTCGTGGTAGTCGAGCTCGCGCACGGCGACGCCGTTGGCCCAGGCCGCCCACTCGGGGCTGGTGCGGTGGTCGAGAGCGGCGCCGAAGACCGTGGCGCCGATGCCACCGGTCGAGACGGGGTGGCTGAACGCCTGGGCGCGGGCCGCGTTGATGGGGCCGCGGGTGAGCGACGCCGCGGCGACCGACGCGTTGTCGATGATGCGGTTGATGATCATGTCGGCGACGTCCTGCTCGACCTCGACCGGGTCGGCGGCGACCTCGGCGATCTTCCAGGCGAGCTGGTCTTCTCGAGCGAGGTTCTCGTCGCTGCGGTGCACACGGACGTGGTGGGTGACGGTCATTTCACACCTTCTGGGTTGGCTGTCAGGGAGTCGAGGATGCCGGTGAGCGCGTTGTGGAGATGCACGTGAGTGGCGTGCGCGGCGAGGTCGCCGTCTCGCGCACCGAGCGCTGCGGCGATCGTGCGATGCTCGGCCGCGGAGGCCGCGAGGCGGTCGGGCTTGTCGCGGGCCATGCGCCGCACCCGCACGAGGTGGGTGCGCACGGTGCGCAGCGCCGAGGCGATGTAGTCGTTGTCGACGGCCTGGTCGAGAGCGGCATCGAAGCGAGCGATGAGGGCGTAGTACGCGTCGCGGCCTTCGACGGCGGCGAGATCGACGTGCGCGAATTCGTCGGCGAGCGCGGCGAACAGCGAAGCGTCCCCTCGCTGGGCGGCGAGTCTGGCGGAGGTCTCCTCGAGCGCGCGGCGGATCTCGAAGAGGGCGCGGATGTCGTCGGCATCCAGGTCTGCGACCACGGTGACACGCGGCGACTGCTGCACGACCAGGCCGTCGGCCGCGAGGCGGCGCAGGGCCTCGCGCATCGGCGTGCGGCTGATGCCGAGGCGAGCGGCCTGCTCGACCTCGCCCAGCACGAACCCGGCGGGGAGGGCGCCCGACTGGATCTCCTCCAGCAGTGCCGCGTGGGCTCGGTCGCTCGCGGTAGTGCGATCGGCGACAGAGCTCATGCCCTCAGTGTATACATAGATGCGGTATCTGCGAACCGAGTTACCGAATCAGGGGTTAGACGTATACATTGAGTGTCGCGGTGGCCGGAGCCGCGCGGCCCCGCCGTGCGCGCAGCCCGATCGGCGGATGGTCGAAAGAGCATCCCACGCCCGGTGGGTGGTCAAAGAAGCATCCGAAGAGCCGCCCAGAGGTGCGAATTCGACCGCGCACCGGCACCCCCGCGTGTGACTACCGCTGCGGCAGCGCGACGGCATCCGGAACCGGTTCGACGAACTCCGCAGGGCGCGGCTCGCCGAGCTTCACGACCACCACTCCGACGAGCACGAGCGCTCCGCCGAGAGCCTGCAGCAGGTCGGGCAGCTGTCCGAGCAGCAGCCAGCCGAACAGCAGTGCGGCGACGACTTCGGAGAGTGCGACGAAGGATGCGAGGCGCGAGCCCAGCATCCGGGTCGAAGCGATGCCGAGCACGTAGGCGAGGGCAGTGGCGATGAGGCCGATCGCCAGCACCGGCACGAACCACGGCACGGTGCCGAAGCGGTAGGTGATGTCATCGGTCGTCCAGGCGGTGGGCAGGATGCCGACGAGGCCGGCGATCGTGAGAGCGACGGCGCCGAGCAGCAGCCCTCCTCCGGCGAGCGCTATCGGCGGCAGGCCGGTGTCGGCCTTGGCCGAGAGCAGGAAGTACGTCGCGGCGCCGACCATCGCGGCGAGCGCCCAGAGGATGCCGGCGACGTTGACCTCGGCACCGGTGATGATGTCGAGCATCAGCACGAGACCGACGAAGGCGATGGCCGCGCCGATCACACTGCGGCGACTCGGCCGTTCACCCCGCCGGACCCACAGCCAGAGGATGACGGCGATCGGGGCCGTGTACTCGATGAGCAGCGCGAGGCCGACGTCCATCACGGCCACCGCCTGGAAATAGCAGAGCTGCGTGGCGGTGACGGCGAGGAGTCCGTAGGCGGCGACCATGCCCGCGTTCTTCCTGAGCACTCCCCACCGACCCCGGAGCGAGATGATCGTCGGCACGAGCAGCACGAGAGCAGCGACCCAGACCCGCGCGGTCACTGCCGCACCGGGGGTCCATCCCGCGTCGATGAGTCCTCGAGCCCAGGCGCCGGACATCCCGAACGCGAAGGCCGCGCCGATCGCCAGGGGCAGACCGAATCGCACACCCGGCGCAACGATGTCATTTGCAACCTTGCTCATGACAGGTGACGCTACTCTCGCAGGATGTAAGGTGTCAACATGAACTTCACCGATGACACGGAGGAGGCTCTGCGCTCGGCCGTCTGGCTGGTGAACTCGGCAGAGGACCCGGAGACCCTCGAGACGCTCGCCGACTACGACGCCTTCCTCGCCGACTTCCCCTACTCCGGCCGGCTCGACCGGGACGAGGCCGAGCTGGCCTCGCTGCGAGACCTGCGCCCGCGCCTGCGCGCCATGCTGCTCGCGCCCCGCGACGAGATGGCCGAGCACGTCAATGCCGCTCTCGCCGAGGCGCATCTGGCGCCGAGACTGGTGCGCCACGACGGGGTCGACTGGCATCTGCACGCCGTCGCCGACGAACGCCCGCTCGCCGAGCGCGTGCTGATCGAGACCGCCATGGCGCTGATCGACGTCATCCGCGCCGATGAGGGCTCACGCATCTCCATCTGCGCCGACGACACCTGCGAGGCACTCGCCCTCGACCTCTCGCGCAACCGCTCCAAGCGCTTCTGCTCGACGACCTGCACGAACCGCAACGCCGTGGCCGCCTATCGCGCGCGGCGCTCACGCGCCTGAGCCCTGCACCGTGGCCCGACCGGGCCTGAGCCGACGCGCCCTCGGCGTCGTCCGCAGCCCCGCCTGAGATCAGGAGAACCGCGCCGGATCAGGAGGATCTCCGCGGTATGCTCCTGATCTCGGCACACTCTCCTGATCTCGGCACACTCTCCTGATCTCGGCCGGGTAGCCTCGGTGACCGATGAGCATCTCCCCCTCCCCCTACGACATCTGGTTCGCCGACGCCGAGTTCGACGCGAGCTACGGCCACACGCTGAGCGCGCTCCGCGCGATCGCTCCGGTCGCCGCACCCGACGGGTTCGCCGAGCGGTGGCAGGGCTGGCGACACCAGGCGAAGACGGTGGATGCCGCACCCACCGTGCTGTCCGCCGAGACCGTTCACGGCCGACGTGTGTCGGTCATCGAGCATGCGGGAGTCGACGGCACCCGCCTGCGCGCCTGGCTCGTCGAACCCCTCGCCGCCCCGGCGCGGGTCGGGGTCGTGCACAGCCATGGTTACGGCGGACGGGATGCGGTCGACCTCGCTCGCATACCCGACGATGCGGCCGCGATCTTCCCCGTCGCCCGAGGGCTGCCCACGCTGAACACGGGCGTCGGCGCCCCCGCACCCCAGGCCGAGCATGTGCTGGCCGGGATCGAGAGCCCGGACTCGTACGTGCTCGGCCTCTGCGCCCGAGACCTCTGGCTCGCTGCGGATGCGCTCACCACCCTCGTCGGCGCCGTGCCCCTCTATTACGTCGGCGAGAGCTTCGGCGGCGGCATCGGCGCCCTCGCCCTGCCGTGGGACGACCGCTACGTTGGGGCGACCCTCATCGTGCCGAGCTTCGGACAGTACGACGAGCGCCTCGCCGTACATTGCGTCGGCAGCGGGGAGACCGTGCGCGACCACGTCGCCGCGCATCCGGAGGCCCGCGAAGTGCTGCGCCTGTTCGACGCCTCGACGGCCCTCGGCTTCGCCCGCATCCCGGTGCGCGTCGAGGCGGCGCTGTGGGACCCGTACGTGCCGCCGCCCGGACAGTTCGGCGTCGCGAACGCGGCTCGGATGCTCGAACTCGCCGTCCTCCCCGCGGGCCACGCCGAATATCCGGGGGGCGAGGAGGTGGCGGCCGCGGCGATCCGCGACGGCAGGTCCCACCTCGCACGCGCGCTGCGCGCAGCATCCTGAGATCAGGAGAATGCGTCGAGATCAGGATGATTGTCGCCCTTCTCTCCTGATTCGGGTCGATCCTCCTGATCTCGCGTCCCGCCGGCAACGGCCCCGCCACCCGCGCCCACACCCGCGCCCACGCCCGCGCGCTTACCCCGCTCATCCGAGCACTGGACGCCACTTGTCATAACAGGTACACTCGACTTGTCATTACAGGTTGCGCAGCGCCGCAGCACCCGTACGAGGAGCATCGATGCCCCAGTTCCACACCCCTCCGATCTCGCCGATGGCGATCGCGTTCGACGCCGAGAAGCTCACGCTCTCGCCCGAGGGGCCCACGCTCACGCGCCGGATGTCCGACCTCGAGGGCCTGTTCCTCGACGCGGATGCCTGGGCCGCCGCATCCGCCGGCGACGATCCCGTCGTCTACACGGTGACCAGCTCGCCCGTGCCGGAGGCCGACCGGGAGCTGCCGCAGTCGATCACGACGATCATGCCGGGAGACACCTCGGGTGAGCTCTGGATGACCAAGGGGCACCAGCATCCGAACCACCAGGGCGAGATCTACCTCGCGCTGAAGGGCCGCGGCGGTCTGCTCATGTTCGACGGCGAGCGCACCGAGTGGCTCGACATGCTCCCGGGCACCATCGGCTACATCCCGCCCGGATGGGCGCACCGGTCGGTGAACACGGGCGACGAGCCCTATGCGTTCCTCGCGGTGTATCCGGGCGGCGCCGGCCACGACTACGGCTGGGTGCTCGAGCACGGCATGGGCTCCCGGGCGTATCGCTCGGGCGAGGGAGTCGACCTGCGCCCCTATTCCGCGTCCCCCTCCGCGGAATAGGCTCGGCCATGCTGATCGCGCACGACCTCGGCACCACCGGCAACAAGGCGTCCCTCCACCACGACGACGGGCGCCTCGTGACCTCGGTCACGGTTCCCTACCCCGCACACTTCGCCGCCGGCGGCATCGCCGAGCAGGATCCGGCGGACTGGTGGGATGCCGTCGCCTCGGCGACCCGGCAGCTGCTCGCCCGCGCGGGAGTCGCCCCCGAGACCGTCGTCGGCCTCGTCGTCAGCGGCCAGATGATGGGCACCGTGCTGCTCGACGCCCACGGCGAGCCGGTGCGCCCCGCGATCATCTGGGCCGATACGCGCTCGGGTGCGCAGACCCGCGCGCTCGAAGAACGGCTCGGCGCCGCAGACGCGTATCGCGCGCTCGGCCACCGTCTGAACCCGACGTACTCGATCGAGAAGATCATGTGGGTGCGGGACAACGAGCCGGATGTCTGGGCTCGGGTGCGCCACTTCTGCGTGGCCAAGGACTACATCGTCTACCGGCTCACCGGACGCCTCGCGACCGAGCGCTCCGACGCCTCGGGCACGAACGCCTACGACCAGCTGCGCGGCACGTGGTCGGTCGAGGTTCTCGCCGCGGCCGGACTGGACGCCGCGCTCTTCCCCGAGATCCTCGAGTCGACGACCGTCGCCGGAACGCTCACGACCGCATCTGCGGATGCCCTCGGGCTGTCGCCATCGGTCCGCGTGGTCATGGGAGGCGGCGACGGGCCGCTCGCCGCTGTGGGCTCGGGCATCGTCGCCCCCGAAGACGGCGCCTACGTGTGCCTGGGCACGTCGTCGTGGATCTCGTTCGCCAGCCTCACCCCGCTGCACGACCCGCAGATGCGCACCATGACCTTCGACAACGTCGTGCCCGGTTCGTTCGTGCCCACCGCCACCATGCAGGCCGGCGGGGCATCGGTGCAGTGGATCGCCGAGGCGCTCTCGCCCGACCCCGCCCACCCCGACACCGCGCGCCTCACCGCAGAGGCCGGCGGCGACCTCGACACGGAAGACCTGTACTTCCTGCCCTATCTCCTCGGCGAGCGCTCTCCCCTGTGGGATCCGCACGCCCGGGGCGCCTTCGTCGGCATCGGTCGGCACCACACCCGCGCGCACCTCACGCGAGCCGTGCTCGAAGGCGTGGCCTACAACCTGCTCACCTGCATCCAGGCCTTCCGCGAATCCGGAGCCGCGATCGACCGCATCGACGCGGTCGGCGGCGGGGCGCAGAGCGACGCCTGGCTCGGCATCCTCGCCGACGTCTGGGGCGTGCCGATCCGCCGCCGCACGATCGTCGAAGAGGCCAACAGCCTCGGCGCCGCGGTCACCGGTGCGGTCGGGCTCGGGCTCGCGGACTTCTCGGCGGCCAGGGCGCTCAGCGAGGTCACGGCGGAGTTCGCACCGGATGCCGGTCGGCACGCCGCGCACGCGCAGCGGCATGCCCGCTTCGTCGACGCCTACGCGGCCCTCGAGCCGTGGTTCGCCGCCGCGCCGCCGGCCGAGGAGCGCTGATGGGCGTCATCCTCGCCACGAGTCGGTCGTTCTCGGACGGCGATCTCGACCTCGTGGGGCGGGCCACAGCCGCGGGTCACGAGGTCGTCCGCGGACCCGCGCACCACGGTCTCGCCGAGCTCGCGCCCCTGCTCGCGGCAGCCGAGGGGTGGATCGCCGGCACGGGGCCGGTGACCGACGAGCACCTCGCGGCCGCTCCGAACCTCAGGGTCGTCGCCCGCTACGGCGTCGGCACCGAGGCCGTCGATCTCGATGCGGCGCTGCGGCGCGGCATCCCCGTGACCAACACCCCGGGCGCGAACGCGGATGCTGTCGCCGACCACGCCGTCGGCCTCATGCTCGCGGCACTGCGGTTCATCCCCGACGGCGATCGCCGGGTGCGCGCGGGCGACTGGAGCGTGCGACGAGGGCGGGAGCTCGGTGCCGCGACAGTCGGCATCGTCGGCTTCGGACGCATCGGTCAGGGCGTCGCCCGTCGCCTGGGCGGCTTCGGCTCGAGGGTTCTTGCGACCGACCCCTTCCTGCCGGCCGACGTCATCGTCGAGCGCGGCGCCGAGCCGATCGATCTGGACGAGCTGTTCCGCTCGGCCGACCTGATCACCCTGCACGCCCCCGGTGGACAGACGCTGGTCGACGCGGCGCGGCTCGACAGCATCCGACCGGGCCTGATCCTGGTGAACACCGCGCGCCCCGACCTCGTCGACGAGGCGGCCATCGCGGACGCCCTGCGCGACGGCCGTCTCGGTGCATACGCCGCCGACACCCTGAACGGCGACACCGCGGCGAGTGCGAGCCCGCTGCTCGCCGACGACCTCGCAGATCGGGTGACCGTCACCCCGCACCTCGGCGCGCAGACGACCCAGGCCGTCGACAACATGGGCTCGATGTCGCTCGACGACGTGCTCGCCGTGCTCGCAGGGCGCTCCCCCGCCCACCCCGTCTCTCCCCGACTCTGAAGGACCAGGCCATGACCATCACCGAGACTCCCGCCACCACGACCGGCGGCTACATGGGCTTCGTCGGCGTGAGCACCGGCTCGTCGTCGATCATGAAGGTGTTCCCGAAGTGGGCCGAGGTGCTGGGACTCCCCACCGAGAACCTCATCGGGCACGACCTGCCGATGGATGCCACCCCTGAGCAGTACGTCGCGATGGTCGAGCAGATCCGCGACGACCCCCACCACCGCGGCGCCCTCGTCACCACCCACAAGATGAACGTCTTCGCGGCCGCATCCGACCTCTTCGACGAGCTCGACCCGTTCGCCGTCTCGTGCTCCGAGATCTCGAGCATCTCGAAGCGGGGCGATCGTCTGATCGGCCGCGCCAAGGACCCTCTCACGGTCGACCTCGCGCTGAACGACTTCCTCCCGACCGACCACTTCGCCCGCACGGGTGCCGAGGTCGTGATCCTCGGCGCCGGCGGCTCCGGCACGGCCCTGAGCTGGGCGCTGGCCGAGCGCGCGGACGCTCCGGCGAAGATCACCGTCACCGCCCGCGACGACGACAAGCTCGACCACCTGCGCGAGGTGCACCGCCAGCACGGCACCCCCGAGGGCCTGATCACCTACGTGCGCACCGACACGGTGCAGGATGCCGCGGCGATCGTCGCGGCCGCCCCGGCTGGGTCGCTGATCGTGAACGCCACGGGCCTCGGCAAGGACCGCCCCGGGTCGCCGCTGCCCGACGATGTCGTGTTTCCGACCGACGCGTGGGTGTGGGAGTTCAACTACCGCGGGTCGCTGGAGTTCCTGCATCAGGCGCGCGCGCAGCAGACCGAGCGCGCACTGCACGTGATCGACGGCTGGCGCTACTTCATCCACGGCTGGTCGCAGGTCGTCGCCGACGTGTTCGAGATCGACCTCACCCCCGAGATCGTCGAGCGGCTCGCCGAGGCTGCCGAGTCGGTGCGCTGATGCCGGGCATCCGGACAGTGCTCGGCGACGTCGACCCGGCGCAGCTCGGGGCGACGAACTATCACGAGCATCTGTTCCAGATCTCGCCGCTGCTCGTCGGCGACGAGCTCGACGACGAAGACCTGTCGGGTCGCGAGGCCGCGCTGCTGAAGGCCAGCGGATTCACGGCGATGGTCGATGCCACTCCGTTCGGCCTCGGGCGCGACCCCGAGGCCGTAGCGCGCATCAGTGCAGGCACCGGGATGCATGTCGTCGCGACGACGGGGCGCCACCGCGAGGCGCATTACGGTGCGGATCATCCGCTGCAGGTATGGGGCGTCGAGCGCCTCGCCGAGCTCTTCGTCTCCGAGGTGACTCGCGGCATGGTCGTCGACGATGCACTGGTGTTCGAGACGCCCGACGTCCCCCGTGCGGCAGCACCCGATGGCGCCGTGGTGCGCGCCGGGATGCTCAAAGCGGGCGTCGACTACTGGAGCATCAGCCCCTTCGAGCGCACGACGCTGCTCGCGGTCGCCGACGCGCATCGAACGACCGGGGCACCGGTCATGGTGCACCTGGAGTTCTGCACCGCCGCCCACGAGGTGCTCGATCTTCTCGAGGCCGAGGGCGTGGCATCCGATCGTGTCGTGCTCGCGCATGCCGACCGAGACCCGGATGCCGGCCTGCACGCCTCGCTCGCCGAGCGCGGCGCCTATCTGGGATACGACGGCTTCGCCCGCCCGCGCACGAGGTCGGATGCCGAGCTGCTCGCCCTGACCGAGCGGGTCGTCGAGTTCGGCGCCGTCGACCGGGTGCTTCTCGGCGGCGACGTCGCCCGTCGAACCCGGTACATCTCGTACGGCGGAATGCCGGGACTCGCCTACCTCGGCGAGCGCTGCCTCCCGCGGTTGCGGTCGGCGGTGGGCGAGGATGCAGTCGAGAGGATGCTGGTCGCCAACCCCGCGCGTCTGCTCACCCTGTCTGCCTGATCCCCCATCTCCGAGGAGCACTTCCATGGCCGAGCCCACGATCCTGCACGCGATCTTCACCGCGCGCCCCGAGCAGGGCGACAACGTCGCCGCACTGCTGCGCGACTTCGCCGAGATCGTGCGCGCGGAAGAGGGCAACGTCGTGTTCGATGCGACCCGACTGGTCGACGACCCCGACCGCTTCTTCGTCTACGAGGTCTACCGCGACGAGGCCGCCTTCCAGGCGCACCTCGCCGCTCCCGCCGGAGTGCCGTTCAACGAGGCCCTGCAGCAGCTCATCGTCGAGCCCTCGTCGATCCTCACCTTCCTGCGCCGCATCTGACCCCCGCACACGCAGAGAAGCCCCCCGCCCGAAGGCGAGGGGCTTCTCTGTGATCTCAGCGGGTCACTCGTAGAGGACCGCTGCGATGTCCTCGTCCTCGAGGTTGGTGCTGTCGTACCAGTACGAACCCGTGTCGTAGAACTCGTCGACCGAGTCGCCGTTGGCCGCGTCGTAGGCCGCCTGCACGACCTGCTCGCCGATGCCGATCGGGTCCTGCGTGATGGCGCCGGCCATCGTGCCGTCCTTGATCGCGTTGATCTGGGCTGCTCCCGAGTCGAAGCCGACGATCGTGATCTTGCCCTTCTCGAGACCCAGCTCGTTCACGGCGTTGACGACGCCGATGGCCGAGCCCTCGTTGGTGCCGTAGATGCCCTTGAGGTCGGGGTGCGCCGCGATCAGCGTCTTCGCGATGTCGGCCGACTTCAGGTGGTCGCCGTCGCCGTACTGGATGTCGACGATCTCGATGTCGGGGTAGTCCGCCTCGATCTTCTCGACGAAGCCGTCACGACGCTCGACACCGGTCGAGTTGATCTGCGAGTGGCCGACGATCGCGACCTCGCCCGATCCGCCGATCAGGTCGGCCATGTGCTCGGCGGCCAGCGCGCCGGCGACCTTGCTGTCGGTGGCCGAGAGGCTGAGGCCCACGTCGCCGTCGCACGGGGCGTCGAAGTAGACCACGGGGATGTCCTTCGACTTCGCCTGCTCGAGCGGGGCGACGCACGCCTCGGGGTCGAGGGCTGCGTAGGCGATGGCATCCGGGTTCTTGTCGATCGCGGCGGTCAGCATCTCGAGCTGCTGTGCGATCTCGGTCTCGGCCGCGGGGCCTTCGAACGTGATGCGGACACCGAGCTCTTCGGCCTTCTGCTCCGCGCCCTTCTTGACGGCCTGCCAGAACTGGTGCTGGAAGCCCTTCGAGACCATGGCGATGTACATCTCGCCGTCGCCACTGCCTCCGTCGCCGCCGCTGCCTTCTTCGATGACGTCACCGCCGCCGGCACAGCCCGCGAAGACGAGGGCGGATGCGGCCACGAGTGCCGCGAATGCGGTCTTCTTGCCGAATTTCATGGAAACTCCATTGTTCTCTGTGTGGTGGTGGGGGGGATAGGTCTTGGTCAGGTGTGCTGGCGGTTGCGCAGCGAGTCGAGGAACACGGCCAGCAGCACGACGACGCCGACGACGATGTTCTGCCACTCCGTCTGGATCGACATGATGCGCAGACCGTTGACGAGCACGCTCATGATCAGCGCGCCGATCACGGTGCCCAGGATCGACCCGCGCCCGCCGAGCAGCGAGGTGCCGCCGATGATGACGGCCGCGATGGCCTGCAGCTCGTACCCGGTGCCGATCTGCGGCTGTGCCGAGTCGAGACGGGCGGCGATCACGATGCCCGCGATGCCCGTGAAGGCTCCCGCGAACATGTAGATGAAGATCGTCCAGCGTCGCGTGTTGACGCCCGAGAGGCGCGTGGCCTCCTCGTTCGAGCCGATCGCGAAGGTGTACCGGCCCAGGAGCGTCTTCGACAGCACCAGCCAGGCGACGATCGCGAGCGCAGCGGTGATCAGCACGGCGTTCGGGATGCCGGGGATGATCACGCCGAGCGCGATCTTCTTGAAGTCCGGTGCCGAGGTCGAGAAGTAGATCGGCGCAACGTTGGAGATGACGAGGGCGAGGCCTCCGGCGATCATCATCATCGCGAGGGTCGCGATGAACGGGGGCAGCCGCAGGAACGTGATGTTGATGCCGTTCACGAGGCCCATCAGCACACCGGTCGCGATGCCGCCGATCACGCCGAGCCAGACCGGCAGGCCGAGATTGGTGACGATGACACCGGTCATCACGGCGCACAGGGCCATGCCGGTTCCGATCGACAGGTCGATGCCGCCGGTGATGATGACGAACGTCGTGCCGAGGGCGAGGATGCCGATGACCGCGGTCGACAGCAGCACGGTCGCGATGTTGCTGAAGGTGAAGAAGTTCGGGCTGGCGATCGAGAAGAAGATCACGAGCACGATCAGGGTGCCGAATGCGAGGGACTGCTGCACCTGACGCTTCAGGAAGCCGACCACGTCGCGCTTGTCGGTGTTCTCATCGAGAGCCGTCTGGATGATCGTCGTCGTCGACGACCCGTTCTGCGGAGCGCTCATCAGTCTTCCTCTCCGTGGGCTGCGAGTTGCATGATCTTCTCCTGGCTGGCGTCCTCGTTGCGGAGCGTGCCGGTGATGCGCCCGTTCGCGAAGACCGCGATGCGGTTCGCGACGCGGAGGATCTCCGGCAGCTCCGACGAGATGACGATGATGGACTTTCCCTGATCAGCGAGCTGCTGCATCAGGCGGTAGATCTCTTCCTTGGCGCCGACGTCGATTCCTCGCGTCGGCTCGTCGAAGATGAGGATGTCGCAGTCGCGCATCAGCCACCGGGCGATGACGACCTTCTGCTGGTTGCCTCCCGACAGCAGCTTGACGACCTGGTTGACCGAGGGCGTCTTGACGCGCAGCTGCTGGACGTAGTCCTTGGTGCGGTTCTTCGCCTTGCCGTCGCCCATCCAGCCGATCGCGTTGGCATACGACCCGAGTGAGGCGAGCACGGTGTTGAAGGTGACGTCCTGCTCGAGCATCAGCCCGAGCAGCTTGCGGTCCTCCGAGAGGTAGCCGACGCCGTGCTTGACGGCATCCGCCGGCTGAGCGATGCGCACCGGTCGTCCGCCGATCGACACGGTGCCCCCGTCGCGGTGGTCGGCTCCGATGATGGCCCGGGCCGTCTCGGTGCGACCGGCCCCCATGAGACCGGCGAAGCCGAGGATCTCGCCCCGGTGCAGTTGGAACGACACGTCTGTGAGCAGGCTCTTGGTCGAGAGCCCCTGCACATCGAGCACGATCGGATCGTTGGCGTGCTCGCGGGCCTGCGGTCTGGTTCCCTCGTCGATCACGCGGCCGACCATCATCTCGATGATCTTGGGGACGCTCACCTCGGATTTATCCAGTGATCCGATGTATGTGCCGTCACGCAGCACGGTGACCCGGTCGGCGAGGCGCCGCAGCTCGTCCATGCGGTGCGAGATGTAGACGATGCCGGTGCCTGACGCCCGCAGCTGCTCGATCAGCACGAACAGGGTCTCGGTCTCGGAGTCGGTGAGTGCCGACGTGGGCTCGTCCATGATGAGCACCTTGGCGTTGAACGAGAGCGCTTTGGCGATCTCGACCATCTGCTGCTCGGCCACCGTGAGCTCGCCCACGAGCTGCCGCGGGTTCAGTCTGATGTCGAGACGCTGCAGCAGTGCAGCGGTCTGCGCGTTGAGCTTGCGCTCCGACAGGAAGGGACCGGTCGTGGGCTCGCGCCCCACGTAGATGTTCTGCGCCACGGTGAGGTCGGGCATCAGGTTGAGTTCCTGATGGATGATCGTGATGCCGAGCTGCTGCGCCTGCAGGGGGCTGGTGAGCTCGACCTCCCGGCCCTCGAAGGTGATCGTGCCCTCGTCCTTGGTGTAGATCCCCGAGAGGATCTTCATCAGAGTCGACTTGCCCGCGCCGTTCTCGCCCACGAGCACCAGCACTTCGCCGGCCCGCACCTCGAGGTGCACGTCCTTGAGAGCCTGCACACCGGGGAATCCCTTGCTGATCCCCTCGACTCTGAGAATGGGGTCACTCATGTGCTCACCTGCTTCCTTGAAGGTCGTTATGCGATATTCCAGTCGGGCCTGGAAACATCGGATCAATTCTGCGTCCTGCGCCCCACCCTGCGCAAGTTGTATCTAAATGTAACTAAGACGTGTTCAGATGGGAAGACCTGTAATAACAAGTTGACAACGGGTCTGGATCTCGAACGGACTGCGCTGGGTCAGTGCAGCCTGATCGAGTCGACCGCGACGAGCTTGTCGCGGATGTAGGCGTTGGCGTGCGCACCGAGCTCGACGTTGTCGGTCCACAGGTTGCGCCAGATGCCGAGCATCCGGCTGAGGTCGGGGGCGACCACCGCCGAGGAGAACGACTCGAACACGATCGGGCCGTCATAGCCGATGCGCCCCAGCGCCTTGAAGAAGTTGTCGAAGTCGACCGTTCCGGTGCCGAGATAGCCGCGGTGGCTCTCGCCGATGTGCACGTAGCGGAGGGCGGGTGCGGCATCGAGGACCGGCGCGAACATATCCGACTCCTCGATGTTCATGTGGTACGTGTCGAGGTGGATGCCGAGGTTCGGCCGATCGACCTCCGCGAGGTAGGCGAGTGCCTGCCGCGCGGTGTTCAGCACGTTGGTCTCATAGCGGTTCACGACCTCGAGCGAGACCGAGATCCCTCGCTCGGCCGCGTGATCCGCGACGCGGGCGATGGTGCGACGGCTGCTCTCGAGCCCTTCGGTCGTCACCGGGTCCATGTACTTCTGCATCGCGCTGTAGATCACTCCGCAGAAGTGCCGGCCGCCCAGCTCGGCCAGCACATCGACGGCCTTCATCAGCAGCGCCTCCCCCGCGGCGACGACTGCCGGATCAGAACTGGTCACATCCGTCGCCCCCGAGAGACCGAGCGAGGCGCTGACGGCGAGGTCGTGCTCTTCGAGCGCCTCCTTCGCGGCGGCGACATCGAACGTGAACGGATCCATGAGCGGGAACTCGATCAGGTCGAAGCCTGCCGCCTTCGTCTGCTCCACCGAGAGTCGGATGCCGTCGGTATCGAAGTGTCCGGTCCAGACGAGCCCGTGGCATCCGATGTTCATGAGACCTCTCGGAGACGGGTGTGGGGCACCATCGCCTCTGGGATTTGGCACGTGCCAAGTCCGCGTTCAGGTCACGGTACGCGGGGTCGTACGAGGCTGTCAAGAACTTTCTTGGCACGTGCCAACTGCTCGGCTACTGTGGACTCGTCGGTGCCGCGCCGGTGCGCAGTGGCCCCCGCGCACGAGCGCACCGGCGCAGCCGACAAGGAGCTCCATGCCCGCCAGCGTCAAAGATGTCGCCGCCCTCGCCGGGGTCTCCTCCTCGACCGTCTCGAACTACCTCAACCACCCTCACGTGCTGGGCGAATCGAGCGCCGCGAAGGTCCGGGCCGCGATCGAACAGCTCGGCTACGTGCCGAACGAATCCGCACGACAGCTGCGCGCGGGGTCGAGCAAAGCGCTCGCGCTGATCCTCCTCGATGCCTGGCTGCCGTACTTCCACGAGCTCTCGCGCGGTGTCGAGGACGTCGCCCGCGAGGGCGGCTGGTCGCTGTTCTTCAGCAACAGCAACCGCGACGCCGACACCGAGCGTCGCAACATCGACATGTTCGAAGCGCATCGGGTGCAGGGCATCGTGATCTATCCGCTCGAAGACGTGGTGCCCCGGCTCGAGCAGCTCGCCGACCGCGGCATCCGCTCGGTGGTGGTCGGGCCCATCCCCGACTCCCCGACCGTCGGCTCCGTCCTCTTCGACGACCGCGGCGGCGGCCGCCTCGCGGGTGAGCACCTGCTGGCGATCGGACGCCGCCGCATCCTGTTCCTCGGGGCGCCGAGCGTCAGTCAGTCGAACGACCGGCTGCAGGGGCTGCGCGACGCCGTCACCGGCTCGGACGCCACGGTCGAGGTGTTCGACGTGCCGCATCTCACGACGGAAGACGGCCTCGAGGTCGCCGAACGCATCCTCGCGCTCCCTGCAGACGACAGGCCCGACGCGATCTTCGCGGCGAACGACATGGTGGCGATCGGCGTGATGACTCAACTGCTGCGTCACGGCATCCGCGTGCCCGACGAGATCGCGCTCGTCGGCTTCGACGACGTCGCGCAGGCGCATCAGAGCGTCGTGCCGCTGACGAGCGTGCGGCAGCCCGGGTACGAGATCGGACGGGCGGCGGGTGCGGCGCTGATCCGACAGCTCGCCGATCCGGCGGCTGCACTCCCCGCCCCGACGCCGTTCGCCGCCGAGCTCGTCGTCCGCGAGTCGACCGTCGGTCGCTGAGTCCGGTCGCCGTACTCAGGCGGGGATCAGCCCTTCCGCCGCGAGCTCATCCCACAGCGCCGCCGGGATCTCGAGCGCCGCATACTCGGCATTCTGACGAAGCTGCGCCGGCCGACTGCCCCCGACGACCACCGACCGCACGACGTCGGACTGCAGCGGAAACTGGATCGCCGCGGCGGGCAGCGGCACGGCGTGGTCGGCGCACACGCGGGCGATGCGCAGCAGCCGCTCCCACAGCTCGTCGGGCAGCTGACCGTACTCGTAGCGACCGTCACGGCGCGGCTCGCTCGACGCCAGCAGGCCGGAGTTGAACACCGATGCCGCCACGATGCCGGTGCCGGTCTCACGACAGGCGGGCAGCACCTCGGCAGCGGCGGGCTGCTCGAGCAGCGTGTAGCGACCGGCGACCATGATCAGGTCGAGGTCGGCCGAGCGCACCGATGCGGCGAGCGCGTCCGACACCATCGAGCCGATCCCGATCGCCGACACCTGCCCGTCAGAGCGCAGCTGCTCGAGCGCCGGAAGCGCCTCGGCGAGTGCGAGGTCGAGGTCATGCCGCTCGGGGTCGTGCAGGTAGACCAGATCGATCTGCTCGATGCCCAGTCGCTCGCGCGACTCGTCGAGACCGGCGCGGATCCCGTCGTCCGAGAAGTCCCACACGCGCTGCAGGTCGGCGGGCACGTGGAAGTCGTTCGCGGTGTCGAGCCCGCCGTCGTGGTCGGGATTCGGTCGCAGCAGCCGGCCGACCTTCGTCGACAGCACGTACTCCTCACGCGGCTTGGTCTGCAGGAATGCGCCCAGGCGTCGCTCCGAGAGTCCGAGCCCGTAGTGCGGAGCCGTGTCGAAGTAGCGGATGCCGCTGTCCCACGCCGCCTCCAGGATCGCCCACGACTCGTCGTCGCTCAGCGGGCGGAACAGGTTGCCGACGTTCGCCGCCCCGTACCCGAGAGCGGGGACCGCCAGAGCCTCAGACGCCGACATGCTGTCCCTTCCACGTGTAGGCGGCGATGCTCTCGGCCTTCATCTCCATGCCGGAGCCCGGCACAGTCGGCGCCATATACGAGCCGCCCTGGATGTCGGTCGGGATCACGAAGTGCTCGTGCAGGTGATCGACGAACTCGATCATGCGGCCTTCGCGCGTGCCCGTGACGGCGACGAAGTCGAACATCGACAGGTGCTGCACGGCCTCGCACAGGCCGACCCCGCCGGCATGCGGACAGACGGGCACCCCGAACTTCGCCGCGAGCAGCAGGTTGGCGATGTTCTCGTTCACGCCCGCGACGCGCACGGCGTCGATCTGCATGACCGCGATCGCCTCGGCCTGCAGCAGCTGCTTGAAGATGACGCGGTTCTGCGCGTGCTCACCGGTCGCGACGCGGATGGGCGCGACTCCCCTGGCGATCTCGGCGTGACCGAGCACATCGTCGGGGCTGGTCGGCTCCTCGATCCAGGCGGGGTGGAACTCGGCGAGCGCGTTGACCCATTCGATCGCTTCCGACACCTCCCAGCGCTGGTTCGCATCGATCGCGATCGGGAAGTCGGGTCCGCAGACCTCGCGCGCCTTGCGGAAGCGGCGGATGTCGTCGTCGAGGTCGGCGCCGACCTTGAGCTTGATCTGGGTGAAGCCGTCGGCCATCGCCTCGCGGGCGAGCCGCTCGAGCTTCTCGTCGGAGTAGCCGAGCCAGCCGGGGCTCGTCGTGTATCCCGGATACCCGGTGGCCAGCAGCTCTCGTTCGCGCTCGATGCGGCCCGGCTCTGCGGCACGCAGGATCTCGAGCGCGTCCTCGCGCGTGAGCGCATTGGTGAGGTAGCGGAAGTCGACGAGGTCGACCAGCTCCTCCGGCGTCATCCGTGCGAGGAGCTGCCAGAGCGGCAGACCCGCGCGCTTCGCCTTGATGTCCCAGAGCGCGTTGATGACCGCGCCGATCGCCATGTGCATGACGCCCTTCTCGGGCCCCAGCCACCGCAGCTGCGAGTCGCCGATGATGTCGCGGAACGTCGTGCCCATGTCGTCGAGCAGCGGCTCGATCTCGCGCCCGACGAGGTGCCCGGCGAGCGCGTCGATCGCGGCGACCTGCACGTCGTTGCCTCGCCCGATGGTGAAGACGAAGGCGTGGCCGTCGATGCCGTCCTCGGCGTCGGTGCGCACGATCACGTACGCGGCCGAGTAGTCGGGATCGGGATTCATGGCATCCGATCCGTCCAGACTCAGCGACGTGGGGAAGCGGATGTCGGTCGTGTCGAGGGCGACGATGCGGCTCACGGGGTCCTCTCGTGCACGGGGTGGGGATTCGTGCAGATCTCTTGGAGTGTAAACATCCGATGTCTATACTGTCAACGAGACGGGCCTCCATGGCGCGCCCCGCAACACAGAATCCTCAGTGATCAGGAGAGACATGAAGTTCGCACGGCTAGGCACTCCCGGCGCCGAGATCCCCGTCCTCGTCGACGGTGAGCGCTACCTCGATCTGAGGTCGGTGACATCCGATGTCAATGGCGACTTCCTCGCCGGTGACTTCCGCGCGCGGATCGACGCCGCCCTCGCCGCCGACGAGCTCCCCGTGCTCGAGGATGCCGCAGCGATGCGCATCGGAGCGCCGATCGCGCGCCCGAGCGCCGTCATCTGCATCGGCCAGAACTACGCGGCCCACGCCCGCGAGTCGGGCTCCGAGCCGCCGACCGTGCCGATCATGTTCCTGAAGACGCCGAACACGGTCGTAGGTCCGAACGATGCGGTCACGATCCCCCGCGGCAGCGAGAAGACCGACTGGGAGGTCGAGCTCGGCATCGTCATCGGTGCTCGCGCCGCCTACCTGGATTCACCCGACGATGCCGACGCGCACATCGCGGGCTACGTCACGGCGAACGACGTGTCCGAGCGGGCCTTCCAGATGGAGGTCTCCGGAGGGCAGTGGTCGAAGGGCAAGATCGCCCCGGGCTTCAACCCGACCGGCCCGTGGCTGGTCACCCCCGACGAGGTCGACGTCGACAACCTGCGGCTGCGCAGCTGGGTCAACGGCGACGCGCGGCAGGACTCGAACACCGACGACATGATCTTCGACGTGCGCGTGATCGTGCACCACCTGTCGCAGTACGTCACGCTCGAGCCCGGCGACCTGATCCTCACGGGCACCCCGCAGGGCGTCGCGTTCGGCGGCAAGTTCCCGTACCTGAGGGCGGGCGACGTCGTCGAGATCGAGATCGAAGGGCTCGGGCACCAGCGCCAGGAGTTCGTGGCATGGGAGGCACAGAAGTGAGCAACAGACTCGACGGACTGGTCGCGATCGTCACCGGCGGCGCATCAGGAATCGGCGCGGCGGTCGCTGCCCGACTGCACGCCGACGGCGCCCAGATCGCGGTGCTCGATCGCGACACCTCAGGAGCGGATGCCGCGTTCGCCGCGTTCACGGCCGATGTGTCAGACCGCGCATCGGTGGATGCGGCCGTGGCCGCCGTCGCCGAGAGGTTCGGGCGCATCGACATCGTCGTCAACAACGCCGGGGTCGGCGCACAGGGCGACATCAGCGCGAACGACGACGACGAGTGGGCGCGAGTGCTCTCGATCAACGTCACCGGCATCGCCCGCGTCACCTCGGCAGCGCTGCCCTGGCTCAAGAGGTCGCCGAGCGCGGCCGTGTGCAACACGGCATCCATCGCCTCGACCACCGGCCTGCCGCAGCGCGCTCTGTACAGCGCGTCGAAGGGCGCCGTCTCGGCCCTGACGCGCGCCATGGCAGCCGACCACCTGCGCGACGGCATCCGCGTCAACGCCGTGAACCCCGGCACCGCCGACACCCCCTGGGTCGGGCGCCTCCTCGACTCGGCCTCCGACCCGGCCGCCGAGCGTGCCGCGCTCGAGGCCCGCCAGCCGCACGGTCGTCTGGTCTCGCCCGACGAGGTCGCGGCGGCTGTGGCCTACCTCGTGAGCCCCGCCGCGGGTTCGACCACCGGCACGTTCATCGAGGTCGACGGCGGCATGGCGCAGCTGCGCCTCCGCCCCGTCGGCAGCTGAGTCGGCCGCTACGCGCGGTCGCCCCGCAGCCATCCCAGGAAACCGCGACGAGGCCGCTCCTCCCGAGCGTCCTCGCGCGGGGGCCTGGCGCCGACGCGATAGAACTCCTCGGCGTTGCGCCACATGATCGCGTCGACGTCGTGTCCGCGGCGCTCGGCCCAGCCGCTCACGGCATCCGCCCACCGACTGCGCGCCGTGGGCTGGTACATCGGGGTTCCGTCTTCGTTGGCGTACGGGTCGTCTGCTTCAGCGGGGCCGATGACCGAGACCGGCCAGTCACTGCCCCACATCAGTCGCTCGGCGCCGAACGCGTCGGCTGCGGCGTCGAGGAACGGATGCATCTGCTCAGCCGACCAGTCGCCCCCGGCCTCGGCCGGAAGCCCCGACAGCTTGCACCACACGTTCGGATGCCGTGCGAGGTCGTCGAGATCCCGCACCCATTCCATCGTCGGCGCGACCGGAGCATCCGCGGTGCCGACCTGCGGCTTGCCCAGGTGATCGAGCACGATCCGCAGCTCGGGCACCGCCCCCGCGAGACGGGCGACCTCGGGAAGCTGGGATGCACGGATGCAGGCGTCGAAGGCCCACCCCTGCGCTGCGACCTCGCGGGCGCCGGTCACGAAGGCGGCCGACACCGCCAGCCCGTCTGGCTCGCCCTGCAGGTTGTGACGCACGCCGACCACGAGCGGCTCGGCCGCAAGGCCTTCAAGGTGGGCGGTCGTGTCGGTGCCGCGATCGAGACGAGCGCCGGCGACGATTCCGACCACTCCGATGCGGGCGGCCAGACTCGCCACCCAGCGCACCTCGTCGAGGAAGTCGTCTTCGATCGTCTCGGCCTGCACGAAAACCGCTCTTTCGGAGGTCGCGTTCCCTATTCGCGCGTGCTCGATCTCGGTCTCACCGAACAGCCAGGCGAGCGGGCCTTCGAGCCAGGTGTAGTGCAGAAGCTCGGGATCCCAGAGGTGCAGGTGCGAATCGAGTACGCGCATGCCTCCATCCTGCCGCAGACATCCGATGAATGGTTAGGATGACGCCATGGCAGTGACTGACGACGCGATCGAGAAGATCAAGGCGATGATCGTCTCGGGCGAGCTCGCCCCCGGCGATCGGCTTCCTCCCGAGAAAGAGCTGTCCGAACGCCTCGGCCTGTCGCGCAACTCGATGCGCGAGGCGGTGAAGGCGCTCGAGGTGATCCGGGTGCTCGACGTGCGACGGGGCGACGGCACCTATGTCACCAGTCTCGAACCCCACCTGCTGCTCGAGGCGATCTCGTTCGTGGTCGACATGCACGACGACGACTCGATGCTCGAGATCTTCGCCGTGCGACGGATGCTGGAGTCGCAGGCAACCGGCCTCGCGGCCACCCTCGGCACCGACGAGGCGATCGCCGATCTCGAGCGCGAGGTCGAATCCATCGATTCGACGGTGAGCATCGAAGAGCTCGTCGAGCACGACATCCGCTTCCATCGCGAGATCGTCGGCATGGCGGGCAATGCCTATCTCGCCAGCCTCATCGAGCACCTGAGCAGCCAGACCGTGCGCGCCCGCGTGTGGCGGGGGCTCACCGAGGGCGGAGCCGTCGAGCGCACGCTGTCGGAGCATCGGGCGATCGCCGACGCCATCGCCCGCCGCGATTCGGGCCTCGCGACCTCGCTCGCCACCGCGCACATCGCCGGCGTCGAGCGGTGGCTGCGTCAGGCGGCAACCGCCTGAGAGCGATCGGCGCGCCTCAGGCCCCGAGCCGCACCATCGCCGCGTCGAACTCCGCCGCCGAGCTGTCGCTGACCCCGTGGAACAGCATCTGCTCGATCACGTCCGGTGCCGCGGTGAAGTACGGCACCCCCGCGAGACGCAGGCCGGTGATGTCATCGGGCGACCGCAGGCTCGCGGCGAGCACGTTCGAATCGCTGCCCGCGCACATCTCCTGCATGCGGGCGATCACGGCGTCGCCGTCGATGCCGGCATCCCGCATCCGTCCGAGGTAGGGAGCGATGTACTGCGCGCCGATCGAGGCGCACACCAGCGCCTGGGCGACCGAGTACACAGCGGTGACGAGCACGGTCGCGCCGTCGCGCACCAGAGCGGATGCCGCGGCGAAACCGTCGCGCGTCGCGGGCACCTTCACGACCACCCGGTCGCCGAGCGCCCTGATGCCCTCGGCGTTGCGGAGCAAGGATGAAGTGTCGCCGCCCCACGTCTGGAAGAAGATCTCGCGTGCACCCTCGCCTGCCCAGCGGGCGTAGAGCTCGGGGATCTCGGCTGCGGTGCGACCGCCGCGCTCGAGGATCGTCGGGTTGGTGGTGACGCCGTGCACGACGCCCGCGGCGAGGAGCGACGAGACGCGGTCGACGTCCGCGCTGTCGACATAGAGACGGGGGGCCAGCGCGGTCATCGGGTCTCCTTGTGCACAACCTGTCGTTACAGGTTCGGATTCGGCTAATGTAATGACAGCCGCGGAGGATGTCAAAGCACCCCGCATCGACGACGATCAGGAGTGCCATGACAGCCGCCACCTCGCCCGATCGCACCGGCGTCGTCATCGTCGGCAGTGTGACCGCAGACGTGACGACCTTCTCGACCCGGCTCCCGGCCCGCGGCGAGACCATCCTGGGTGACGAGTTCACCCTGATGCTCGGCGGCAAGGGCGCCAACCAGGCCGTCGCGGCCGGTCGATCCGGAGCACGCACGAGCTTCGTCGGATGCGTCGGCGACGACCTCTTCCACGACCTCGTCGTCACTGGCCTGAGCGACGCCGGCGTCGATCTCGCCCACCTGCGCACCGTGCCCGGACCGACCGGCATCGCCCACATCCGCGTCGACGCCTCGGCGCAGAACGACATCGTCATGGTGCCGCTCGCGAACGCCGCCCTGAGCACCGAGCAGATCGATGCGGCGCTCACCGCCCTCGCGCCCACCACCTCGGTGCTGCTCACTCAGCTCGAGACCCCGTCGGCCCTCACCGCGCACATCACGTCGCGCGGACGCGAGCACGGCATGACCGTCATCCTCGACCCGGCACCCGCCGCTCCGCTCGACGACGCGGTGTGGGCGAACATCGACATCGTGACCCCGAACGAGACCGAGGCCTCGGTGCTCAGCGGCATCGAGGTGACGGATGCCGCGTCCGCCGCTCTCGCGGGCCGCTGGTTCCTCGACCGCGGGGTCGGCGCGGCCGTGATCACGCTCGCAGGGCAGGGCTCGTGCGTCGTGACGGCAGCCGGAGCATCCGTCATCCCCCCGTTCCCGGTCGAGGCCGTCGACACCACAGCCGCGGGCGACGCCTACGCCGGATATCTCGGTGCGGCGCTCGCGAACGGCCTGGAGCTGACGGATGCCGTGCGCATCGCCACGGCCGCCGGCGCGCTCGCCGTCACGAAGCAGGGCGCCTCGCCGAGCCTGCCGCTGCGCGCCGAGGTCGAGGCATTCCTGGCCGCACGAGACGCCCACTGACATCCCCCGAGGAGACATCATGCGCAAGACAGCGACGACCATCAACCCCGCCCTCTCGCGCGTGATCAGCGAGACCGGGCACACCGACCTGCTGGTGGTGACCGATGCGGGGCTGCCGATTCCGCCGGGGTCCGAGCGCATCGACCTCGCCTACCGCCCCGGGGCCCCGGCGTTCTTCGACGTGCTCGACACCGTTCTCGCCGAGCTCGTCGTCGAGGGCGCGACCGTCTCTGCGGAGGTGGCCGAGAAGAGCCCCGAGGTGCTCGCCGCGCTGCGCGAGCGCTTCGCCGATCAGGATTTCGAGATCGAGCTGATCCCGCACGTCGAGTTCAAGAAGCTCACGCACTCGGCGCGCGCGTTCGTGCGCTCGGGAGAGTTCACCCCGTACGCGAATGTGATCCTGCACGCAGGGGTGGCGTACTGACATGAACGACACGATCGACCGCCACTCCGCGGCGCCCATGTACGACCAGCTGCGCCAGCTGATCATCGAGGGCATCTCGAGAGACGGCCTGCAGCCGGGCGACCCCCTGCCCGGCGAGCACCGCCTGTGCGAGCGCTATGGCATCTCCCGCACGGTCGTGCGTCAGGCGCTCGCCCAGCTCGAACACGAGGGGCTCGTCGAGCGGGTCAAGGGAAAGGGCACTTTCGTGTCCCGCCCGCGCACCAGCGAGAGCCTCGTGCACACGCTGGTCGGTCTGTACGACGACGTCGAGCGCCGCGGCGGCCACGTGCACAGCGATGTGCTGCGGCACGAGCAGACCCTGGCCGACGACGAGATCGCGGCGGCCCTCGAGGTCGAGGTCGGCGCTCCCGTCGTGGTGCTCGACCGCCTCCGTCACGTCGACGGCGAACCGTGGTCGCTCTCCACGACCTGGATGCCGGATGCCGTCGGCGGCGTCACCCTCGGCGTCGACCTGTCGGAGCGATCCCTGTATCGGCTGCTCGCCGATCACGACATCGTGGCCACCAGCGGCGTCCGCTCGGCCGAGGCCACCGTCGCCACCCACGAGCAGGCGCAGTATCTCGGCGTGAGCGCCGGCTCGGCCCTGCTGCGGCTGCGCAGCGTGAGTCGTTCCGCCGACGGCATCCCGATCGAGTACTTCGTGGCCCACCACCGCGGTGACCGCTCGCGCTTCGAATTCCAGCTGCAGCAGGAGCAGTCGCACGCGTCGCTGCTGCACGTCGACGACGACGGCGGCACCTCGCGCGCCGGCACTGTTCGCTGACCGGCACTGTTCGCTGACCGGCACTGATCGGTAGCAGAGTGCGCTGAGGCGGCTAGCCTGGCAGCGGAGCATGCGTCGCACCGGGCGACGCGAGCAGGGGGGCAGACACGATGGTCGACGACGCGCATCCACCGACTTCGGAACCCGAACCGGTCATCCCGCCGCCTCCGGCTGCGGCTCCCGGTGATCTCTCTTCGTCGGTCCCCCTGGCGCCGCCGCTGAGTGGGCCACCCGCACCTCCCGGGTCGCCGCCGCCTGCACCCGGCGGGCCCGTCGCGCCGCCGCTGCCCCCGTATGCGTCGGGCCGGCAGCCGGGGCAGCACCCGCAGCAGCCGCCAGGGCAGTATCACCAACAGGGCGGGCACTACCCGCCTCAGCAGCCCGCCTCGTATCCGGCCCCGTACCCGGCAGGCCAGCAGGTTCCCGCTCCCTCTGGCGCGTATCCGTACCCCTCCGCACCGCCGAGTACTCCCTCGCGCTCGGGCAGGACCCTCGGCATCGTGATCGCGGCGGTCGCGGCATTCGTGCTGATCATCGCCGTCGGAGTCGGCGTGGCCGTGAGCCTGCTGATGAGTTCGCGCGAGCCGGTCGCCGCACCGATGCCCTCCGCGACGGCCGCGGCTCCCAGCGAGCCCTCCGACGACCCCTCCACCGAGGAGTCGCCGTCCGACGACCCGGGTGACGCCGACGCATCCGCGATCGCCGACGTCCTCCAGGCGAAGATCGACGAATACAAGCGGCTGCGCGACAGCGGTGCGCTGTGGCAGAGCATCCCCGACACCGAGTTCAACCGCACCGCCGTCTCGGCCTTCCTGTACTTCCTCACCGACATGAAGGTCGCGACGATCTGGGGCGTCGATGAGGCGCAGGCGCAGGAGTACGAGGAGCGGATGACGATGCTCGAAGAGCGCCTGCTCGCTGAACAGCCGCTCGGCGACGACATCCAGATCACGCTCGAAGACGAGGTCTTCACGTACGACGGCGAGACGGGCGAGGGCGGCTACACGGCCAGGTAGCGGGGCGTTACGCTCGAAGGATGAGCGACTGGACCAGCACCGCGATCGCCCTGCTGGAAGCCGACGCGAACCGCAGTGCCGACACGCACCTGCACCTGTTCCCGCTGCCGCCCGAGTGGGGCATCGATCTGTACCTGAAGGACGAGTCGGTGCACCCCACAGGGTCGCTCAAGCACCGTCTCGCGCGCTCGCTGCTCCTGTACGGACTCGTCAACGGCCGCATCACGGAGCACTCGACCCTCGTGGAGTCGTCGAGCGGATCCACCGCCGTCTCGGAGGCGTACTTCGCGAGGATGCTGGGGCTGCCGTTCGTCACGGTCGTGCCGCGGTCGACGAGCCAGGAGAAGATCGACCTCATCGAGTTCTACGGCGGACGCTGCCACTTCGTCGACCGCGCAGAGGACATGTCTCCCGAGGCCCAGCGTCTCGCGTCCGAATGCCACGGGCACTATCTCGACCAGTTCACTTTCGCCGAGCGCGCGACCGACTGGCGCGGCAACAACAACATCGCCGAGAGCGTGTTCAGCCAGCTGTCGCAGGAACGGCATCCGATCCCCCGCTGGATCGTCGTGGGTGCGGGCACCGGCGGCACCAGCGCGACCTTCGGGCGATACGTCAAGTACCGCCGCCACGAGACGCAGATCGCCGTCGTCGACCCCGAGGGCTCGGCCTTCTACGACGGGTGGGCGGGAACCGTCGATCCGCCTCCCGGGCGCCCCAGCCGCATCGAGGGCATCGGTCGGCCGCGCGTCGAGGCCTCGTTCGTGCCGACGGTGATCGACGAGATGATCCGCGTGCCCGATGCGGGGTCGATCGCCGCGATCCGGATGCTGCGCGAGCGCACCCTGCACCTCGCCGGAGGCTCGACCGGCACCAACCTGTACGGGGCGTTCCAGCTGATCGCGCGCATGCGCGCGGCGGGCGAGACCGGCAGCATCGTCACGCTGATCTGCGACAGCGGCATCCGCTACGCCGGCACGTACTTCAACGACGAGTGGGTCGCGCAGCAGGGCTGGGACCTCGCCCCGCACCGCGAGCGCCTCGATCGCTTCCTCGACACCGGCGACTGGGTCGACTGACCGGGGTTCGGCTCACCGGGGTTCGACTGACCTGCCGTTCACAACTCAGCATGGACACGCCGGATCGGCCACCTGGCCACGGTCTTCGGGTGCTTTCCGAGCGATGATGCTGAATTGCGAACGGCTACGCTGGCCGCATGACTACTCTCATCCTCACTGTCGCGGGTGCTGATCGCCCAGGACTCGTCGCTGCCGTCGCCGATGTCGTCGAGGCCCACGGCGGCAACTGGGAGAACAGCTCGCTGGCCGAGCTCGCCGGAACATTCGCCGGCGTGATCGAGGTATCGGTCGCAACGGAGCGCACGGACGAACTGCAGGATGCCCTGCGCGGCCTGCAGGGTCAGGGCCTGCTGACCCTCGCGGTTCTCACCGGCTCCCCGGCGGACACGGACGCCGAGGACCAGATGCTCGAGATCCGGGTGCTCGGCAACGACCGTTCGGGCATCGTCCGCGAGGTGTCGAACGTGCTGAGCGCGCACGACCTGAGCATCGAAGAGCTGGCGACCGAGACCCGGGATGCCGCGATGGCCGGCGGCCGCCTGTTCGAGGCGTCCGTGATCGCACGGGTACCCGCGTCGGTCGACCTCGACGCCCTGCGCCGTGACCTCGAACGCATCGCCACCGAGATCCAGGTCGACATCACCCTCGCCTGACACGTCACCCATGGCCGACGGAATCAGCATCGCGATCACGGACCGCCTCACAGCGGATGACCTTCACCGGATCGAGGCGCTTCTCCCTCAGCTCTCGGCGACCGCTCGATTCGACTCGGAACGGGTGCTCTCGTTGCTCCAGGCGCAGAACACCGACCTGTTCGTCGCGCGCGAGTCAGGCCGCATCGTGGGAATGGCCACCCTCGTGACGGCCCCGCTCATCACCGGATGGCACGGCAGCATCGAAGACGTCGTGGTCGATCAGAGCACCCGTGGACGAGGCATCGCACGCCTGCTGCTCGGAGCGATCATCGAGGAGTCGCAACAGCGGGGGCTGCCGACACTCGACCTGACGTCCCGACCGTCTCGCGAATCGGCGTTGCGCCTCTACGAGTCCGTCGGCTTCGTCCGTCGCAACACGAATGTGCTGCGCTTCGCACCGCAGGGAGACTGAATCGAGGCGAGCCTCGCGAGCCCGCCGAACTCAGTCCGGCTCGACGGCCGACCCCTCGGCGACGATGTCGGTCTCGGTGTACCGCCGCACCCAGTACTCGGTCTGCGCGACGTGTGCGGATGCCGCAGCCGAGGCCGCGACGGGATCCGCCGCCGCGAGTCCGCGGAGTATCGCGCGGTGCCCGGCGTCCGAGTGCAGCTTCAGCTCGGCCGCGTCACCGGCATCCGGAATCCGATACGCCCGCGATCGTGAGCGCAGCACGTCGATGAGACTCGTGAGGGCGTCATTGCCGGCGACCTCGGAGATCGTCATGTGGAAGGCGTGGTCGAGGCGCGAGTGGTCCTCGAAGTCGTCGCTGGCCTCGATCTCATCGAGCACGCCGCTGAGCTCCTCGAGGGTTGCGGCATCGATGCGGGCCGCGGCGAGCGCGGCGGCATGCGGTTCGAGCACGCGACGCAGCTCGGTCAGCTCGAGCACTCCGGCCATGGGCAGCAGCCCGACCGTGAGGGACAGACTGCCGATCAGGTCGGCGGCGCGCAGTTCGCTGACGTAGCTGCCGGAGCCGTGGCGGGTCTCGAGCACTCCGAGTGCGGCCAGCATGCGGATGGCTTCGCGCAGAGATCCTCGCGAGACACCGAGCGTCTCGCACAGTTCGCCCTCGCTCGGCAGACGGTCGCCGGGGCGCAGGGCCCCGTCGGCGATCAGCGCACGCAGCCCGTGCAGAGCCGTATCCAAAGCGCTCATCGTGATCCTCTCTGACACCGGCCACTCCCCTGCGAGTCTGTCGGACGCGCGCTCTTCATCAAATTCGTATGACAACTATGTTTCATCTTCACCTTTCCATAGCCATATCGGAACCTCTGTGGCAAAGTTGTGCAACAACTCCCCCACTGCACCGACGAGGACCGATGCCTGCACCACTCTTCCCCGCACCGCTCACGCTGAACTCCGGCATCCGAGCCCGTGATGCGTGGCCGCTCGATCCCGACGTGATCCATCTGAACCACGGCTCTTTCGGCGCAGTCCCCACCGCCGTCGTCGAACAGCAGGATGCGCTGCGCCGCCGCGCCGACCTGAGCCCGGTCGAGTGGTTCCCCCGCATCGCCGAGCGCGTGCAGCAGGCCCGCGAGCGCACCGCACCGTTCGTGGGCGCCTACGCCGAAGACAGCGTCTTCGTCCCCAACGCCTCGGCCGCGGCCACCGTCGTCTACAACGCCCTGCACCTCGAGCGCGGCGACGAGATCCTCGTGACCGACCAGGGCTACGGCGCGATCACGATGGGGGCGCAGCGTCTGGCCCGTCGCTTCGGAGCATCCGTCCGCGCCGTCGAGCTGCCGCTGCTCGCCTCCGACGACGAGGTCGTGCAGCGCTTCGCCGACGCGCTCACCCCGAGCACTCGCCTGATCGTGGTCGACCAGATCACCTCCCCCACGGCCCGGATGCTGCCGACGCGCCGCATCGCCGAGCTCGCCGCCGAGCGCGGCATCCGCACGCTCGTCGACGGCGCCCACGCCCCCGGTCTCGTCGCGGATGCCGCGGCTGTCGCCGGCGGCGACTGGTGGTTCGGCAACCTGCACAAGTGGCCCTGCGCCCCGCGCGGTTCGGCGCTGCTCGTCACGACCGCACCCGACCGAGACGACCTCTGGCCGCTCATCGACTCGTGGGCCGCGAACGAGCCCTACCCCGAGCGCTTCGACACCCAGGGCACGATCGACGCGACGACCTACCTGGCCACCCCCGCGTCGATCGAGTTCATCGAGCGCGAGTTCGGCTGGCACAACGCACGCCAGGCGATGGCGCAGATGGCGGATGCCGGTGCCGAGATCATCGCCGAAGGCCTGCGCCCCTACGGCGACGAAGACCCCCTCACCCCGCTGCCCTCGCCCGTGCCGTCGATGCGGCTCGTGCGTCTGCCGCTCGGACTCGGATCCACACGGGAAGAGGCCGACGCCCTGCGCATGGATCTGCTCGACGAGACCGGCGTCGAGACCGCGTTCACCAGCTTCCGCGGCGTCGGCTACTTCCGCCTGTCGGCGCACCTCTACACCGAGGCGTCGGACTTCGAGGCCTTCGTCGAGCGCTGCATCCCGCAGATCCTCCGCCGAGCCGGCATCCGCACCCCCGACTCGATCATCGTCTCCTGACCCGACCACCCGATCCGCACCCACCCGCTCCACCCACCACCCGATCCACACCCACCCGACCCACCACCATCACCAACTGAGAGGCACCTCGTGAGGAAGAACAGAATCTTGACGACCGCCGCGGGAATCGGCACCGTCGCCGCACTCGCGCTCACCGGCTGTTCCGCAAGCGGCGGCGAATCCGCCGACGGCACCGTCACCCTGCAGATGGTCGAGAGCCTGACCAACCCTGCACGCACCGACCTGCTCCGCGGGCTCCTCGACGATTTCGAGAAGGCGAACCCCGACATCAAGGTCAAGCTCGTCTCGCCGCCCACCGAGCAGGCGGATGCGAAGATCCAGCAGATGCTGCAGTCCGGAAAGGGCGTCGACGTCCTCGAGGTCCGCGACATCACGGTCGGCCCGTTCGCCAACAACGGCTGGCTGCACGACATCTCGGGCGACCTCGAGAAGTGGGACGGCTGGGACGCCCTGACCGACAACGCCCAGGCTGCGTCGGTGGCCACCGACGGCAAGAGCTACTTCGTGCCCTACGGCTTCTACGGCCTGTCGCTCTTCTACCGCACCGACCTGGTCGAGGAGGCCGGCTTCGACGGTCCTCCGCACAGCTGGAAGGACCTGCTCGAGCAGGCCAGCGCCATCCAGGACCCGTCGAACAACATCTACGGCTACGCGTTCCGCGGGGGTGCGAACGCGAACAGCAACGTGGTCGCGGCGATCGAGGCCTACACGATCGACGGCCTCGACGTCGATGATGCGTTCCTCATGGAGGACGGATCGACGATCTTCGCCGCCCCCGAGGCGCAGGAGGCCGTCGATGACTACTTCGACCTGTTCAAGGAGGCCTCCCCGCCCTCGGCCGTCTCGTGGGGCTACCCCGAGATGGTCGCAGGCTTCACCAACGGCACCACGGCGTTCCTGCTGCAGGACCCCGAGGTCATCGCCACGGTGCAGGACTCGTCGCTGACCGAAGACCAGTGGGACACCGCTCCGCTGCTCGTCGGCCCGTCGGGCAAGGCCGCGCAGCCGCTGGCCGTCGCCGGCTGGGGCGTCGCCGAGAACAGCGAGCACCAGGATGCCGCAGTCAAGCTCGTCGAGTTCCTCTCGTCGGCCGAGCCCGCGACCGAGTTCGCCCAGGCCAACAGCCTCGTGCCGATCATCTCGGATGCCGCGGACGACGAGTTCTACTCGACCGGCCCGTGGACCAGCTACGTCACCATGACGGAGGATCCCGAGACGTACGTGAACGTGCGTCAGCCGCGAGGCGTCAGCTGGTGGACCGAGTGGATCCAGAAGTCCGACCAGGATGTGCAGAACGTGCTGCTCGGCAACATGTCGACCAGCGAGCTGCTCGAGTCGTGGGATGCCTTCTGGACCGAGAAGTACGCAGCGGAAAAGGGCTGATCCGTGACTCGGACCGCTCTCGAAGGGGGCTCCGTCGGCACCGCCGGCGGGGCCTCCCCGGCATCCCGCCGGCGCCGCCCGTTCCGTGGCCGCCACGCGCTGACGCTGCTGGCCTTCATGGCCCCGGCGATCGTGTTCGTGTGCTGGTTCACCTACTGGCCCATGCTGCAGGGCGCACGCATGGCCTTCCACGACTGGAACCTGTGGGATCTCACGTCTACCCCCTGGGTGGGCTTCGACAACTTCGTCACCGTCTTCCAGGACCCGGCGTTCCCCGTCGTCGCGTGGAACTCGGTGCTCTGGGTGGTCGGCTCGCTCGTGCCGCAGCTCGTGATCGGGTTCCTGATCGCGCTCGCGCTGCGCAAGCGGTTCCGCTTCCGCGGGCTCTACCAGGCCCTCGTGTTCTTCCCGTGGGCGGTGTCGGGATTCCTGATCGGGATGCTCTTCCGCTGGATGTTCAACGCGGAGTTCGGCGTCGTGAACGACCTGCTCATGAAGGTCGGTCTGATCGACGCCCCGCTCCCCTGGCTGGCCGATCCGAAGCTCGCGATGTTCGCGGTCATCGTGGCCAACATCTGGTACGGCGTGACGTTCTTCGCGATCATGATCCTCGCCGCGCTCCAGTCGGTGCCTGACGAGATGCTCGAGGCCGCGAGCCTCGACGGCGCCGGCAAGGTCCGGCAGCTGTTCTCGATCATCATCCCGTACATCTCGATGACGCTGTTGCTCACGATCCTGCTGCGCATCATCTGGATCTTCAACTTCCCCGACATCATCTACGCGATGACGAACGGCGGGCCGGCGAACCAGACGCACATCGTCACGACGTGGATGATCAACTACACCCAGCAGGGCAACTACGGCATCGCGAGTGCGATCGGACTCATCGTGGTCGCGTTCCTGTTCGTGTTCTGCGCGTTCTACCTGATGGCGATGCGGAAGGTGCAGCGATGACCATCACCGGCACAACAGTCACCGAGACCCGTCGTCTCACCGTTCCCGACATCGCGAAGGCACCCCGCCCGAAGCGCAAGGTGTCGGTCGGCGGCGTCGTGCGTGTGGTCGGGCTTCTGCTCTGGCTCGTCATCACGCTGTTCCCGCTGTACTGGATCGCGCTGACGTCGTTCAAGTCGCCGGGCACGATCAACTCGTTCCCGATCGAGTACTGGCCGTCAGAGCCCTCGTTCGACAACTACGTCAGCCTGTTCCAGCAGAGCTCGTTCGGGGTGTTCCTCGCCAACTCCGCGATCGTGGCGACGATCGCGGGCGCGGTGGCGACGCTGATCGCGCTGCTGAGCGCCTACGTGATCGCCCGCTTCGAGTTCCGCGGCAAGGGAACAGTGCTGGTCGCGTTCCTGCTGACGCAGATGATCCCGGCGTTCATCGCGCTCGGCCCGCTGTACTCGATGATGACCGACCTCGGCCTGGTCGACACCAAGCCCGGTCTGATCCTCGTGTACATCGCGGTCTGCATCCCGTTCTCCACCGTGATGCTGCGCGGGTTCTTCGAGAACGTCCCCGACGCCCTCGAAGAGGCGGCGATGATCGACGGATGCTCGCGTTTCGGCGCTCTGTTCCGGGTGCTCGTGCCGGTGATGACCCCTGGCATCATCGCCGCGTTCATCTTCAACTTCGTCAACTGCTGGAACGAGCTGTTCCTGTCGGTCGTGCTCATGAACACCGATGAGAACCGCACGGTGCCGTCGGCGCTGAACGGCTTCATCTCGACGTTCAACATCGACTGGGGTTCGATGTCGGCGGCCGCCGTGCTGACGATCCTGCCGACGATGGTGATGTTCGCTCTCGCGAGTCGCTGGATCGTGCAGGGACTGACAGCCGGAGCCGTCAAGGAGTAATCGCTCCCGCGCATGACGAAGGCCGCCGTTCATTCCGAACGGCGGCCTTCGTCATGCGGTCATCAGACCAGGCGCGCCTTCGGCGACACCGAGTAGGTGGCCTCGGCGTCGCGGTTGACCGTGTCGCCCAGTGCGGCATCGATGGCCGCGAGGGTGTCGGCGTCGAGCGTCACACCCGAGGCCTTGACCGTCTCGGCGAGCTGCTCGGGGCGCGAGGCTCCGACGAGAGCGGCGGCGACGTTCGGGTTCTGCAGCACCCACGCGATCGCGAGCTGCGGCATCGACAGGCCCGCCTCTTCGGCGATCGGCTTGAGCTTCTGCACCGCGGTGAGGATGTCGTCCTGCAGGAAGCTCTTGATGAACTCCGAGCCGCTGTGCGGGTCGGTCGCGCGCGAGCCCTCGGGCACCGGCTGGCCCGGAAGGTACTTGCCCGACAGCACGCCCTGCGCCATCGGCGACCAGACGATCTGCGAGATGCCGAGCTCTTCGGAGGCCGGCACGACCTTGCCCTCGATCACGCGGTGCAGCATCGAGTACTGCGGCTGGTTCGAGATCAGCTGCACGCCGAGCTGCTTCGCGAGCGCGTGGCCCTCCTGCAGCTGCTCCGCCGTCCACTCCGAGACGCCGATGTAGAGCGCCTTGCCCTGACGGACGACGTCGGCGAACGCCTGGAACGTCTCCTCCAACGGGGTCTCGTAGTCGAAGCGGTGCGCCTGGTAGAGGTCGACGTAGTCGGTGCCGAGGCGCGTCAGCGAGCCGTTGATCGACTCGAGGATGTGCTTGCGGCTCAGTCCGGTGTCGTTCGGGCCCTTGGGACCTGTGGGGAAGTAGACCTTCGTGAAGATCTCGAGTCCTTCGCGGCGCTGCCCTTCGAGCGCCTTGCCGAGCACGACCTCCGCCGCCGTGTTGGCATACGTGTCTGCCGTGTCGAACGTGGTGATGCCGGCGTCGAGCGCCGCGTGCACCGTCTTGACGGCGGCGTCGTCTTCGACCTGAGAAGCGTGCGTGACCCAGTTGCCATAGGTGATCTCAGAGACCTTGAGACCGCTGTTGCCGAGATAGCGATAGTTGACCATGCAACAACGCTACCGGCCCCCGCAGACACCGGGCCCGGATCTCCGTGACCGGTCGGGTATCCTTCTGTGACCGCACGCGATCGCACACGTGCGACACGTCCGCTTCGGGGGGAGCACCATGACGATCTCGATCGACTCAGACCGGGTGGATGCCGTGCTGGCGAGTCTGCGGTCAACCGGGGCGACTCTGTCGATGCCCGCTCCCGCGGCTCGCGCCTCGACATCTTCCGTCGCTGCGGCCTTCGACCGGGCGCTCGCGTCCGTCGACCTCGCAGCACACTCAGCAATGAATGCGACCTCGAGGGCAGTCATCGCACTCTCCGACAGCGTCGCCGGCGCCGCCGAAGATCTTGCGAACCTCGACGAGGCGGCTGCCGACGTGCTCCGTCGACTGGACGCCGAATCCCCCACGCCCCTCATCACGATGCCCCGGGGCATGATGTGATGGGCCCGTGGGAGAAGGCCCTCTCCGACCTTGCGACAAGTGCGGCGTACACCGGCCACGGCAGCTACCCCAGCGCCGCGCGGCGATGGGAGGAGGCGACTGCGGCCTTCAATTCCACCGCGGCATCCACCGGCTTCGAGGGACACGTCGCCGACGCGGCAGCCGTGGCACTTCGAAGTGCCGCCTCAAGGGCGACCACATTGGCACGAGCCGCCGACTCGGTGCCCGCCCTGCTCCACGAGGCCGATGCGATCCGAGGCCGCGCTCAGAACGCCCTATCGTCGCTTCCTTCATCGGTCGTCCCTCCCCTTCTCCTCTCACCGGCCGTCTCCTTGGGGCTGGGCCCGGATATCGCCCGTGCCTTCACCGCCCGCCGCGAGTGGGTGGCGAAGGCATCGGTCACCCAGGCCACCTCGCAGTTCGCCGCGATCACCCCGGCTCTTCTGCAGATCGGCATGGTCTTCGATCCTGATGTGACGGCATTCGAGCTCGGCACAGGGACGACCACCGCCGATGGCCGCTACCGCATCGGACCACCGGATCAGCCGGAATACGCCTGGGATGAAGACTTCGTCTACGGCTCGGAGGACGCGACCTTCGAGGACTTCCTCGCATCGGAGGAATGGAAGACGAAGCTGCTCGGGGCGCGGATGTTGAGGCCGGATCTCGCCGACGCGACAGCGGCCTACGGACACTACTGGGACAACAACGGCGAGCCATGGGCCTTCGACTACGAGAAGGCCTACCGCGAGGACGAGGGCGTGCGCGCCGATATCGACGACCAGATCCTGCTCGCTCAGCGGGCGGCCGACGAACTCGCCGGATCCGGCGGCTCATCGTTCTCGTTCACGGGCGAGCCGAGCCTGACCGGACGGTATCCGACCACCGAGAACTGGCAGAAAGCGATCGGCGCACATCAGCAGTGGGCGAGCGGCGACGTCGTCGTGAAGGACGGCGTAGCGACCATGGTTGTCACTGTGCATGGCGATGACCGGTACAACTTCAATCGCGGACAATCCGACATCGCGTCCGCAGCGCCCGATGACGAGAACGGACGCTTCACCGAGATCGGGTGGGCGAAGCCGTTCGACAGCACCGGGTCCGTGACTCGCACTGTGACCTGGACGCTCGGCGACCCGGGCTCGGTCTCCGTTTCCGACGCTCCAGCCGAAGGCCGGTAGAACCCCATGCGCCGACTCTCCTCCCTCCTCATTCTTGCCTTGATGACCACCGCGGTCACCGCGTGCACTCCTGCCACCCCCCAGCCGACGGAGACGACGATGACCAATGGAACCGCAGAGAAGCACGGCGACGGCGTTCTGCGTACAGACCTCGCTCCCATCGCAAAGCGCTACCCGCAGCTCAGCGCGGCGGAATCCGTTGAGTGGATGGGCGGCACAACCGGGTCGAGTGACATCGGCCCCACCACATACTGGGTGGACGTCGTCGCGACGCTCCCCGAATCTGAGATCGAGGCGCTGCGCAGCGCCGGCGGTCTCGAGCAGATCGACCCTCCCGTCCTGGTGCCGGGCATGGCGTCCAAGGTGCCCGCGGGACCCTTCGAAGGCTCCCCCGAGTTGGACGCCCTGTTCTCGGCCGCAGGCTACAGCGCCTCGGTCGCGATCGATGCCGCGACTCGAACGGTGGTGCTGACCGGGCTCTTCGAGTAGTCGGCGATTCACCACGATCGCAGCCATCAGGTCTCGCACCCTAGGAGCGGTCGCTGAGAGCATCCCGATACTCCCGCCACGCCACGCCGAGTCGCCGCACCCCCTCGGTGAGCACGTCGTCGGGCGCAGTGAACGGGATGCGGATGTGATCGTCAGGCAGAACGGATGCCGCGAACGCCGCGCTTCCGGCGATCGACACCCCGTGCACGGCCGCGATCCGGGAGAAGGCGCCGGCCGACCCCACCGGCAGGGCGGCCCAGAGGGAGAGCCCACCGCGAGGCTCGATCCAGCGCCAGTCGGGCAGGTGCTCGGCCAGCAGCGACCGCACGAGCGTCAGACGCTCACCGTGGATGCGGCTGGTCGCGGTCCGCAGGTCGACAGCCTTCCCGAGCAGGTCGAGTGCGAGGAGCTGACCGGGCACACTCGTCGACTGGTCGGCGAGCTGGCGCGCCGCGCGCAGTCTGCGCACGAGAACGGGGTCGGCCCGCAGCCAGCCGATCCTCAGTCCCGCCCACGCCCACTTCGACACCGACTCGACGACGATGATCGGCGCATCGGCGCGTTCCGCCGCCAGCGTCGGCGGCACGACGCCGTCGAACGAGATGCCCGCGACCACCCTGTCTTCGATGACGGGAACTCCGTACTGCGCGGCCAGTTCGGCGACGCGATGTCTTGCGGCCGCAGGGAGTCTGGTGCCCGTGGGGTTCTGGTGGTGGGGGTTGAGGGCGATCGCGACCGGGCGCAATCGGGCGATCGCGACCTCGAGCGCATCGACGTCGAGCCCGTCATGCCCCATCGGGATGCCGTGCACCACGCCTCCGCGAAGGCCGACCGAGTCGGTGACCCCCGGCCAGGTCACCTCCTCGGCGAGCACCACGTCGCCGGGGCTGACCAGCGCATTGATCACGAGGCTGATCGCCTGCTGCGCGCCGTGGGTGACCAGGATCTGCTCGCGCGTCGTCGGCGTCCCCTCCGCGCAGTACATCTCGGCGATCAGCTCGCGCAGCGCAGGCAGCCCGGCGGGGTCGGTCTCGGGGAGCAGGGCGAGTTCGAGCCGCGGTCGGTGCTCGCGGATCAGCTGGACGGCGAGATCGGAGAGCTGCGGCACGGTGCGCAGCAGATCGATCGTGTTCGGCGACGCCGAGAAGAGCGCCTCTCCGCGCCCTGGCCGCTGCGCGGATGCGATCGCCGGCGTCGCGACTCCGGCGACCCTCGTGCCGCTGCCCTGACGCCGGTCGACGAGCCCGCGTTCGGCGAGGTCGGCGTAAGCCGCGACGACCGTGCCCCGAGAGACCGCGCTCGCTGCGGCGAACCCGCGCTCCGCCGGAAGCCGGTCACCCGCCCGCAGCTCGCCGCCCGAGATGAGAGCGGCCACGCCGTCGGACAGCCGCGCCGCCAGAGTGCCCTCGCCCTGAGTCCATCGACCGAGTCGAGCAGCCAGGACCTCCGCCGACACGTCGCCCGATCGCACGAGAGGAGCGACTCCACCGGCCGATCGCTGGGCCACTGGCCGGTCATTGGCTCTGTCGATGATGCTCATGGCATCCGATTCTGGACCAATGACCACACCAATCACCATGGAACCTCAGGATCTTGAGCCAATATCCCCCGAATGGACCATTCGCGATCTCGTCGAATGGCTCTCAGAGGATTCTCGCCAGCATGACCCGGCGCTCCGCCGGCCGCTGATGCTCATCGAGACGGCGCTGACCGGTGCCACCTGGAAGGGAGAGCCGTCGACGGTCGCGCTGATCCGCTCGCTCGCCGCGGCTGTGCACACGCAGGGCGCTCTCCGGGTCGGTGACGTCATCTCGACTCCGGCGATGGCCGCACGCCCTGTCGAACAGGTCCGGCTCCGCGAACTCGCCACCCGGCTGCGTGTGCACGCGGCCTGAACCGGTCGGCGGCCACCGCCGCACTCGTGCCGGTCGAGCGCGTGCGGAACCGGCACGAACCGCAACCGGAACGCACGTCACACGAACTCAGGCGCGCGACTCGACCAGCTGCTCCTGCTCCTCGAGCGTCTGGGCCTGCGCACGCTTCTCCGCGAGCTCGCGCTCCTCGGCCTGCGCCCGCTCCTGCTCCGCCTGCTCGGCTTCCTTGCGCTCGGCCCGCGTCTGCGGCTCGGCGGGCGACGCATCCGCCTGGATCCCCTGCGACTGCACGGTCACGATCGCCGCTCTGTCGCGGAATCCCTCGGCCGTCACCTTGTCGAGTGCGACCTGCCTGCGGATCGCGGCGGCCTTCTCGTAGAGCGACGGGTCGCCGTACGACGTGAGCACCTTCACGAGCACCGGCAGCAGCTCGATCATGAAGAACAACGCGGCGATCAGGATGTGCGCCCACAGGATCGTCGGCTCCTTCTCGCTCAGGCGGTTGAGGCCGCTGATCTGGCTCAGCAGACCGATCGCTCCCGCATTGCCGGATGCCACGGATTCGGCCCGCGCGTTGTACGCGTTCAGCGCGGCGTCGTAGGTGTCGCGCGCGGCGGGCAGCTGCGACTGCGCCTCTTCGCGGTTCTGCGTCTCCGACGTGCTGGTGTTCTCCTTGGCGGCGGTGCCGGCGGCGGCGAGTTCCTCGTTGGCGGTGCGCAGCTGCGCGGCGAGCGCGTCGTAGGTCTGCTGCGCCTCGGCCAGCTGGGCCTCGGCGGCATCCGAGCTGGCGCCCTCGCCGTTCACACCGGTGCAGCCGGGAACCGTGCCCGCGCCCTCACCCGTGAGCTCGCACTGGTACAGGATGCGGGCCTGATCGATCACGGCCTGCTGGGCGGTCATCTTGGCGGTGAGGTCGTCGACCGTCGCCTGAGCGGCGGATTCCGTCGCAGACGACGAGTCGGTGCCGGCGACGATGCCGGTGGCGGCCTGGTTCTCGAGCTCGGCGACGCGGTCGGATGCCGCATCCAGCGCCTTCTTCTCGGGGCCCGTCTCCAGTGCCTCCTGGTCGGACTGCGCCTGCGTGATGTTCGTGGCGGCGACCTCGCGGGCGATGTCGTTGTGGAAGATCTGCAGCACGAGCGGCTCGGCGACGACGAAGCCGATGATCGCGGCCATGATCACTCGCGGGATCGCGAGTCCGATGAGCTTCCAGACGTTGCGCGTCGACGTCATGGTCGACGTCAGGAACCGGTCGAGGTTGAAGATGATGAGCGCCCAGACGACCGCCAGCGGCACGGCCAGCCAGATCGCGGCCTGCACTCCCGTGGTGAGCGCGAACAGCATCGAGATCGCCGAGACCAGCGCGGTGCCGGCGAGCACGAAGAACATCTGCACGAAACGAGGCGTCTCGCCCGGAACGCGGTCGAGGATCTCGCCTTCGGCCCCGCCGAGGATCGCGAGCTTCCGCAGTCGCGAACCCGGCACGCGCGGTGTGCGCTCACGTGGCTGACGGCGGTGCTTCGGCTCGCGCGCGGGCTCGGGAGATGCTGCGGCATCCCGCTCGCCCTCTGTCGCCGGCGCAGAGTCGACCGCGTCCGGCACCTGCAGATCGGCGCCGGTGGGCTCGTACTCGCGAAGGAAGTCGAGGTCGTCCGTGTCAGCGTTCGGGTCGCTGTCGAGGATGATCCGGCCCTGCGAATCGAACCGTCCGGGGCGGTGAGCAGAATATTGCATCCGGACAATCTACGAAACATCGCCTGTGGATAACGTGCACGAACCCTGTGCTTCCGCCGCTCCGCCCGCAGAACCGGTCAGTTCCGCAGCATGCGGGCGAGCGAATCCGCGCTCGCGGCGAGCGCGTCGTCGAGCGAGAAGTGCCCTGCGGCGCACAGGGTTCCGAGACCGTGCACGAGCCCCCAGACGCCGGTGACGCCGCTCTTGCTGTCGAGCCCTGCGGCGACGGATGCGGTCGACAGCAGCTCTTCGAGCTCGGCGATCAGCGGGGCCATCGTCTCGCTCGGCTCGCCGGGGATGCAGACGGTCGGGTCGTAGATCACGTCGAAGCCGTGCGGATGCTCGACGGCGAAGCGGATGTACGCAGCACCGCCGTCGATCGCGGCGGATGCCGGGTCGGATGCCGCCTCGATCGCCACGCGCACCGCGGCGACGAGGTCGGCCATGCTCCGCTCGGCGAGCACCTTGAGCAGCCCACGCCGGTCGGAGAAGTGGTGGTACGGGGCGTTGTGGCTCACATCGGCGGCGCGGGCGACCTCGCGCAGGCTGATCTCCCCCGCCGGCTTCTCGGCGAGCAACTGCATCGCCGCCGCCTCGAGGGCGTGGGCGAGGTCGCCGTGGTGGTACCCGGATCGAGAACTTGACACAAGCAACATTGTTGCCTATCTTGACAGTGTCCACCAAGCTTGACACTGTCAACATAGGAGTCCCCATGCCTTCCGCCCTGATCATCGACGGCCATCCCGATGCCCGCTCACTCACCGCCGAGCTCGCCCGGCGTTACGCCGCAGAGCACGGAGATGCGCGCATCCTCGCGCTGCGCGATCTCGAGTTCGATCCGTCGCTGCGCTTCGGCTACCGCCAGCGCATGGAGCTCGAGCCCGACCTCATCGACGCCAAGCGCGCCCTCGCCGAGGCCGCGACGGTCGTCGTGTTCACGCCGCTCTGGTGGGGGTCGGTGCCGGCCCTGCTCAAGGGTTTCTTCGATCGGGCACTGCTCCCTCAGCAGGAGTACCGCTACTCGAAGCTCGGCCTTCCCGAGGGGCTGCTGCCCGCACGCAACGGACGGCTGTTCCTGCTCGCCGACACTCCGTGGTTCCTCACACCCTTCACGGGTCTGCCCGCGCAGACGCACGTCGCCCGTGGCACGCTGCGGTTCTGCGGGGTCCGCTCGGTGCGCACGACCAGGATGCTGGGCGTCAAAGATGCGAGCCCCGACCGCATCGCATCGTGGCTGACCCGGGCGGAGTCACTGGGCCTCCGAGACGGCATCCGTGACAGCTCGCGCACCCCGTCGGGGCCCGCAGAGCGTCAGGGATCTCAGGCCATCGCGGCGGAAGCCGCTTCGTCCTCGGTCGTCGCGACGAGCTGACCGCAGGCACCGTCGATCTCCTTGCCGCGGGTGTCGCGGAGGGTCGTCGGGATGCCGGCGTCGTTGAGCCTGCGCACGAACTCGTTCTGGGCCTCACGGGTCGACGAGGTCCAGATCGACCCGGGAGTCGGGTTCAGCGGGATCGGGTTGACGTGCACCCATCCGCGGCCGCGCTCGTTGAGCTTGTCGGCGAGCAGGTCGGCGCGCCAGGCGTGGTCGTTCATGTCCTTGATCAGCGCGTACTCGATCGAGACGCGACGGCCGGTCTTCTCGTAGTAGTACCGAGCGGCATCGAGCGCCTCGTCGACCTTCCAGCGCGAGTTCACGGGGATCAGCTCGTCGCGCAGGTGATCGTCCGGCGCATGCAGCGACAGCGCGAAGGTCACCGGTATGCCCTCGTCAGCGAGCTTCTTGATCGCCGGCACGAGTCCGACCGTCGACACGGTGATGCCACGAGCGCTCATGCCGAGGCCGTCGGGCTGCGGGGCGACCATCGAGCGCACCGCATCCATCACGCGCTTGTAGTTGGCGAGCGGCTCGCCCATGCCCATGAAGACGATGTTCGAGACGCGCTCCATCGAGTGGTCGTCGGACTTCTTGCCACCGAGGCCGCCCTCGGCGATCAGACGGTTGGCGCGGACGATCTGCTCGATGATCTCGGCCGTCGACATGTTGCGCGTGAGGCCGGCCTGGCCGGTGGCGCAGAACGGGCAGTTCATGCCGCATCCGGCCTGCGACGAGACGCAGAGCGTGATGCGACCGGGGTAGCGCATCAGCACCGACTCGACCAGGGCGCCGTCGTGCAGACGCCACAGGAACTTGATCGTGTCTCCGCGGTCGGTCTTGAGGCGACGCACCTCGGTGAGCAGCGGCGGCAGCATGCCGGTGACGAGCTGCTCACGGGTGTCGGCGGGGAGGTCGGTCATCTCCGCGGCATCCGACGTGTAGTGGCGGAAGTAGTGGGTCGAGAGCTGCTTCGCGCGGAAGCCGGGGAGGCCGAGCTCCTTGACCTTCTCGATGCGCTCAGCCGGCGTGAGGTCGGCGAGGTGCACCGGAGGCTTGCCGCGCTTGGGGCTCGCGAACTGCAGCAGCGGGCGCCCCTCGGCATCCTTCTGCTGGGTCCATCCCTCGGTCGCCGGACGCACCTGGGCGACGCCGGTGGAACGGACGGCCCCCGAACGGGACGACGCGGGTGCCGTGGCGGGGCGCGTCTCGCGCGTGCGGGAAGTCTCGGTCATACCTCCAGGGTACGCGGTGCCGGGTGGGAAGGCCCTGGGGCCGGCGCGCCCGCATCCCTAGACTGAGCGAATGGACATCATCATCGCTGTCGGCGCGGTCATCGCAGCTGTCGTCGTCGGAGTGGTGATCATCGGCGCAGCGCTGCGGTCGATGCGCCCCCAGGCGCCCGAGCCCCACGTCTTCACCCCTTCGCCCACGATGGCCCGCTCGGTGGCCTCCACGTCGACGTCGACCGCCTCGGCGTCGCAGCTGACTCCCGCGGCGATCGCCGAGATCGACCGGCTCGTCGCGGCGGGGCACAAGATCAACGCCATCAAGCTCTACCGGCAGCACACGGGCGTGCGCCTGCAGGAGGCGAAGGATCGCATCGACCACTGGTCGGTCAGCACCACGGCCCCGCATCTCGCGGCCGTGTCGAACGCCTCGGCCGTGCACTCGTCGATCACGGCGACGCCGTCGTCGGTGCGCGGGGCACTGCCGGCGTCCGTCTCGTCGGAGGTCGACCGGCTCGTGTCCGCCGACCAGAAGATCCAGGCGATCAAGCTCGTGAGGGTGCACACGGGCCTGGGACTCAAGGAGTCGAAAGACGTCGTCGAGGCGTGGCCACGACCGCGTCAGTTGTAATTACAGGTTGCGGTCGGGGAGAATGGATGCGATCCCCCCACTGAAGGAGCACCGATGTCCGACCGTCTCTCCCGCGCCCGCGCCACCGGCGTCCTCGCCGTGCTCCGCGCGCCCTCCCCCGAGCTCGCGCTCGAGGCGTCTGAGGCGATCATCCGCGGCGGCGTGACCGGCATCGAGGTGACCTTCTCGACACCCGACGCCCCCGCCGTGATCCGCGAGCTGATCGCTCGCCACGGTGATGCCGCGTACATCGGCGCCGGCACCGTCACCACCGCCGCGCAGGCCGCACTCGCCGCCGACGCCGGTGCGGAGTTCCTCGTGAGTCCCGGCACCCTCCCCTCGCTGACGCGCGCGATGCTCGACACCGGCCGCGTCGTGATGACCGGCGCGATGACCCCGACCGAGGTCATGGGCGCGCTCGAGCTCGGCGTGGATGTCGTCAAGATCTTCCCCGCCTCGCTCGGCGGCCCCTCCTACCTCGGTGCATTGCGCGGACCCTTCCCCGACGCCCCGCTGATGCCGACCGGCGGCGTCAGCCCCGATAACCTCGCCGAGTGGTTCCGCGTCGGTGCCGTCGCCGTCGGCGCGGGTGGCGACCTGGCGAACGGCGCCTCGCTCGCCGCCTCCGACTGGGCCGACATCGAGCAGCGCTCGGCTCGATTCGCTGCAGCGCTCGCCGCCGCTCGCCGCTGATGTGATCGAACTCGCACCCCTGGCGTGGGCCGCGCTCGGCCTCGCCGCGGTCACGATCGGCATCTCGAAGACCGCGCTGCCCGGTGGCAGCATCCTGGCGATCGCCCTGTTCGCGACCGTGCTGCCCGCGCGCACGTCGACCGCCGCGATGCTCCTGCTGCTCATCGTCGGCGACGTGTTCGCCCTGATCACCTACCGCCGCCATGCGCACTGGCCGACTCTGCTGCGCCTGGCGCCGGCCGTGCTCGCGGGGCTGCTGGCGGGGTTCGCGTTCCTCGCGATCGCGGGCGACGGGATCGTCCGACGAGCGATCGGGGTGATCCTTCTCGCGATGATCGCCGTCACCCTGTGGCGGCGCTGGCGACAGAATCGGGCGGATGCCGTGGCGCCCGCGCCGGGCGGCATCGTGCTCTCGGGCGTCTACGGAACGCTCGGCGGGTTCACCACGATGGTCGCGAACGCCGGCGGCCCGGTCATGTCGATGTACTTCCTCGCGACCCGCACACCGGTGCAGGTGTTCCTCGGCACCTCAGCCTGGTTCTTCGCGATCATCAACCTCGTCAAGATCCCGTTCCTCGCGGGACTCGGCCTGTTCGAGGGGCACGTGCTGCTGATGGATGCCGTGCTCGCGCCGCTCGTCGTGCTCGGCGCACTGGCCGGCATCCGGCTGGCGAAGCGCATGAACCAGGTGCTGTTCGACCGCATCGTGATCGTCCTGACGATCGCCGGCGCCGTCTACCTGCTGTTCTGAGCATCCCGCCGGAGCACAAGCGCCTCAGTCGAGGAAGATGTCGGGGAACAGCCGGTCGTCGGGGGTTCCCGGCACGGCGGCGTACTGCGAGAAGTCGGTGACGCCGTCGGCTTCGAGCACGTCCTCGACGATCAGCGTCTGGCCGGTGTACTCGGCCGCGGGCTTGAGCAGCACGGCGTAGGCGGCATCCGCATAGATGTCGGGCGTGCGGCTCGCGGCCATGACCTTGTCGCCGCCGAGCAGGTTCTGCACTGCGGCGGTGGCGATCGTGGTGCGCGGCCACAGGGTGTTCGCGGCGATGCCGTCACGGGCGAACTCCGACGCGAGGCCGAGCGTCACCATGGTCATGCCGAACTTGGCGAGCGTGTACCCGGTGTGCGCGCCGAGCCACTTCGGCGAGGGGTTCAGGGGCGGCGACAGCGACAGGATGTGGGGGTTCTCCGCATCCTTGAGGATCGGGATCGCCGCGCGGGACAGCATGAAGGTTCCCCGCACGTTCACGTCCTGCATGAGGTCGTACTTCTTCGCGCCGAGGTCGAGCGAGCGGGAGAGGTCGATGACGCTCGCGTTGTTGATGACGATGTCGATGCCGCCGAACTCGCCCTGCGTCTTCATCACGGCCTCGGTGATGTCGTCGTCGTCACGCACATCGCCGACGATCGGCAGCGCCTGCCCGCCGGCTGCCCTGATCTGCTCGGCCGCCGAGTGCACTGTGCCCTCGAGCTTCGGATGCGGGGTGTCGGTCTTCGCGAGCATCGCGATGTTCGCGCCGTCGGCCGCTGCACGCAGCGCGATCGCGAGGCCGATGCCGCGGCTCCCGCCGGACATGAGGATGGTCTTGCCTGCCAGTGTGCTCATCGGCCGCCTTCTGGTTTCGAATCGCGTGAATTGCTGTATCCGGGGCTCGAATCGGGTGAGTTGCCCGATTCGAACGCCGCAGGGGTCTACTTCGGTGCCATGCGGATCGCGCCGTCGAGGCGGATCGTCTCTCCGTTGAGATAGCCGTTCTCGACGATCTGCTGCACGAGGGCGGCGTACTCGTCGGGGCGTCCGAGGCGCGAGGGGAACGGCACCTGCTGGCCGAGCGAGTCCTGCGCGGCCTGCGGGAGACCCATCAGCATGGGCGTCTCCATGATGCCGGGGGCGATGGTGCAGACGCGGATGCCATAGCGGGCGAGCTCGCGAGCGACCGGAAGGGTCATCGCGTGCACGCCGCCCTTGGATGCCGAGTACGCGGGCTGACCGATCTGACCGTCGAAGGCCGCCACGCTCGCGGTGTTCACGATCACGCCGCGGTCACCGTCATCTGTCGGCTCGTTCTTCGCGATCAGGGCGGATGCCTGCGAGAGGACGTTGAAGGTGCCGACCAGGTTGATGCGCACGATGCGCTCGAAGTCGGCGAGCACCGCGGGGTTGCCGTCGCGGTCGAGCACCTTGGCCGGCGGGGCGATGCCGGCGCAGTTGACCACGATGCGCAGCGGCGCTGCCGCCTGAGCTGCGGCGACGGCCGCGGCGGCATCATCGGCGCTCGTCACGTCGCCGCCCGCGAAGACTCCGCCGAGCTCGTCGGCGATCTCGGCTCCGGCCGAGGACGGCAGGTCGAGGATCGTGACGACGGCGCCCGCGGCGGCGAGGGTTCGTGCGGTGGCGAGGCCCAGACCGGACGCACCGCCGGTGATGAGAGCACTCGAGCCCTGGATCTGCATGCGGTTCTCCTTCGAAACGTGTGCGACTCAGTGTCAGTTTAGCTGATTCCGAGTTTCAGGCGACACGTCAGGAGTGTGGCATCCGTCGACAGTGTCGATCCCGAGCCTACGCCGCGCACGCCGAAGGGGCGGAGCCGTCATGGCCCCGCCCCTTCCAGGCGACTCGCGAGATCAGACCTCGATCTGCGCGGCGATGCCCTTCAGCTTGTGACGTGCGAGCGCGAGGTTCGCCGACGCGCTGTTGAGCACCAGGTAGATGAAGAGACCGCTTGCGCCGGTGGCGTTGAGCACGTTGATCAGGTGGTACTGCGAGCTCAGGGTGATGAGGATGTCGTCGATCTCGTCGGTGACCCCGAGGTCTCTCATGGTCGCGAGCTTGGCGCGCACGACGTTCGAGTTGCCGGCCGCGGCGATCCCCAGATCGAACGAGGGGTTGCCGCCCTGGGCGAGGGCCATTCCGCTGCCGTAGTCGACGATCGCGGCGCCCGTGGCGCCCTCGATGGCCAGCAGCTGCTGCAGGGCGTCGTCAAGTGAACTCATGTTGTACTGCTCCTCTATGGTGATGCGTGCGCCGGTGTCGTCGGGCGCGGATGCGGATGCGGATGCCGGCACGGATGACTCGGCGTCCTCACTCCAGATCCACTGCACGAACTGGTCGAGATCCCGTTCACCGGACTCCTGCGACGAGATCGCCGGAGCCTTCGGCAGTCCGAACGCGGCAGCCTGAGCGGCGCCCGGACCGGGCACCTCGGATGCGGACGAGGCGGCGTCGGCATCGCTGCCGTGCCGCCGCCACCACTGCGACCGAGACGAAACGCGCACGAAGACCTCTGGGTGTCGAGTGGGATGGATGATGCGGCCGCCGACGGCGACCGGGACTGACACTAACCGCGCATGGCCTCCGAGAACCGGGAAAATACGTGCATTCCGATATACGTTCAGACACGAGGTGAGCGACCCATGAGCATCCCATCCGCCACGACGGACATCCCGCCGATCGTGCGGTCCCTGGCCGCGGGCGCCACGCTGACGCCGGTGTGGCTGAACGGCATCGGCGGGGTCACATTCCGCACCGACGACGGGCGCTACATCAAGTGGGGGCCGCACGACGCCGAGGCGAACATGCGCGATGAGGCTGAGCGGATGCGGTGGGCAAGGCACTGGATCACGGTTCCCGAGGTGATCGATCAGGGCGAGGACGCCACCCACGAGTGGCTCGTCACCGTCGCGCTGCCCGGCCGCAGTGCGGTGGACCACCGCTGGATCGACGACCCGGAGACCTCGGTGCGCGCCGTCGGCGCAGCCCTGCGGACGATGCACGACTCGCTTCCCGTCGAGCAGTGCCCCTGGACGTGGGACCCGGCCTGGAGGATCGCGAACGCCGAAGAGCGGGGCGTCACCGTGCCCGCCGATCTGCACGAGCCGCCCCCCGCCGACAGGCTGGTCGTGTGTCATGGCGACGCGTGCATGCCGAACACGCTGCTCGACGATGCCGGTCGACCGCTCGCACATGTCGATCTCGCCGCGCTCGGCACTGCCGACCGCTGGGCCGACATCGCCGTCGCCTCGATGAGCACCGAGTGGAACTTCGGTCCCGGCTGGGCCGACGTGCTCATCGAGGCCTACGGCATCGCCCCCGATCGGGAGCGGCTCGAGTACTACCGGCGACTCTGGAACGAGACCTGAGCCTCAGCCCTTCGGCGCAGAGGCGCCCGGATCGGCATCCGCGGCGGCATCGACGTCGACGTCCTCGTGCAGAACCACCCGGATCTCGGCGATCCGTCGCCGATCGACCGCAGTGACCCGGATCGTCGCCCCAGGCACCTCGACCGAGTCGCCGACCACCGCGAGGCGCCCGAGCATCTCGGTCACGAAACCGGCGACCGTGTCCGACGCGCCTCGGGGCAGGGCGATGCCGGTGATCTCGGCGAAGTCCTGCAGGTTCAGGCGTCCGTCGAGAGCACCGCCGGCATCCTGCATCCGGTCTTCCGTGTCGTACTCGTCGAAGATCTCGCCGACGACCTCCTCGACGAGGTCCTCGAGGGTCACGATGCCGTCGGTGCCGCCGTACTCGTCGACGACGACCGCGATCTGGTGCCCGGCCGCCCGCATGCGGGTCAGGGTCGGCAGCACGCCCGCGGTCGACGGCACGTACTCGACCGGGCGCATGAGGCCGAGCACCTCGCGCGTCGCGTCGTCGGCTGCGGCCTCGAAGAGATCGCGCACGTGCACGAAGCCCACGATGTCGTCGAGCGACGCGTCGATCACGGGGTACCGCGAGAACGGCAGCTCCCTGACCTGCGAGATCGCCTCGGCCAGCGTCGCCGCACCGTCGAGTGCGACGACCTCCGGACGAGGCCGCATGACCTCGCTCACCTGGCGGCCACGCAGCGACAGCACGTCGTCGAGAATGCGTCGCTCATCGTCGGGGAGGCTCTGATGCGTCGCGACGATGTCGCGCAGCTCTTCCTCGCTGAGCTCGTCGGCGGCCTTGTGCGGATCGCCGCCGAGCAGGCGCACCACCGCGTTCGTCGACACCGAGAGCAGCCAGATGACGGGCCGCATGACGGTGGCGAAGCCGTCGAGCACCGGCGCGACCGCGTACGCGAACTGCGCGTTGCGCTGGATCGCGAGGCGCTTGGGCACCAGCTCGCCCAGCACGAGCGAGAGGTACGCGATCACCAGCGTCAGCAGCACGGTCGCCAGCGTCAAGGCCAGCGGCGCCGCGACGCCGAGGTTCTCGAGCAGCGGCGCGACCGACGGGGCGATCGAGGTCGCACCGTATGCCGCCGACGCGAAGCCGGCGACCGTCACGCCGATCTGCACCGCCGAGAGGAAGGTGTTCGGGTTGCGAGCCAGGCTCGCGACCTTCTCACCTCGTCTGCCGCGGGCGGCGATCGCGTTGATCTGGCTCTCACGCAGCGTGACGAGCGCCATCTCGGTCGCGGCGAACACGCCGCCGACGAGGACGAAGACGAACACCAGGGCGATGTTCACCGCGAGGTCGCCCATCAGCGGGTCACCTCACGAGGTGCGGGGGTGCCCGAGGTCATTCGGGCGCCGGATCTGTCGGGGTCTGCGGACGCGTCGGAGCGGCGCGACTGGTTCACGAGTGTTCCTTCTGGGTGTGGGTGGTGCCGGTGTCGGAGGAGGAAGCGGAGGTCGAAGCGGAGGTCACCGTGGAGTCGGCATCCGAGGCTCCGGGGAGCGCAGCTGCGGCTTCGGTCTCGAGCGCGGTGCGCTTGTCATCGCGTCGCGTCTTCATGAGGCTCGCGATGGTGGCGACGGCGATGGTCGCGCCGATGAAGACCAGCGAGAACCAGATCGGGATCTCGGGCACCCACAGCAGGGGCTCGCCGCCGTTGATGAACGGCAGCTCGTTGACGTGCAGGGCGTGCATCACGAGCTTCACGCCGATGAAGGCGAGGATGACCGCGAGACCCTGGGCGAGGTACACCAGGCGCTGCAGCAGACCGCCGATGAGGAAGTACAGCTGACGCAGACCCATGAGGGCGAACGCGTTGGCCGTGAAGACGATGTACGCCTCTTCGGTCAGACCGTAGATCGCGGGGATCGAGTCGACCGCGAAGATCAGGTCGACGAAGCCGATCGCGATGATCACGAGGAACATCGGAGTGAAGAAGCGCTTGCCGTCGCGCTGCACGGTCAGGCGATCGCCGTTGTACTCGTCGCTCACCGGCAGGACGCGGCGTACGAACCGCATGAAGCGGCCGTTGGCGGGGTCGGACTCGCCGTGCGCGAAGGCCTGTCGGTAGGCGAGGAACAGCAGCAGGGCGCCGAACAGGTAGAAGATCCACGAGAAGTTCTCGATCAGCGTGGCGCCGAGCGCGATGAACCCACCGCGCATGATCAGCGCGATCACGATGCCGATCATCAGCACCTTCTGCTGATAGATGCGCGGCACGGCGAAGCCGGTCATCACGATCAGGAAGACGAAGAGGTTGTCGATCGACAGGGCCTTCTCGGTGAGGTATCCGGCGAAGTACTCGCCGCCGTAGGTCCAGCCGGACACGGTGCCGATGCCGACACCGAACAGCAGCGCGAGGCCGATGTAGAAGGCGGACCAGCGGGCGGACTCGCCGATGGTCGGCTCATGGGGCTTTCGCACGTGGGCGAAGAACTCGTACACGAAGAAGGCGATCGTGACGGCGATCGTGATGATCCACACGAGAGGCGTGATGTTCAAGAGGTCTCCAGAAGACGTAGGCGTGACGATGTCGACGCCAAGGTCTTCTCCATCCTCGAGAACGAGAACCGGGGACCCGGGATGCAGGGACATCCGTAATGACGAGCCGCCCGTGGTGGAGTACTCCCCTTGGGTTCACTCGATGCTAGCGAATACATCGGCATTCCAGCTATGAGAAAGCTGAGTGGATGCTGCGGGTCCGTCTCGTTCGGGCGCCTCAGGCGGTCGGGCCGAGGATGAAGTTCCACGCACCGGTGAGCACAGCCACAGCGATCGCCACCGCCGGGATCACCGCCGCGACGACGACCAGCACCGTGTCCCGTCGATCCCACCTCGACTCCCTCGCCCACGAGCGGGGCGCTGTGCCGCCGAAACCACGCGCTTCCATCGCGGTGGCCAGGGAGGATCCGCGTCGGATGGCCAGCACGAACAGCGCGAAGGCCATGCCGAACGCTCGGCGAACCCGCCCTTCGTCGGCGACGCCGCGAGCCCTCCGCGCGAGTGCCAGTGCGCGCCAGTCATCGGCGAGCAGGCCCAGCATCCGCATTCCCGCGAGCGCGCCGACGACGAACCGCGCCGGCAGCTTCACCCGTTGAGCCAGATCGTCGGCGAGATCGGTGGGATCGACCGTGACGAAGAGCACCACGGCCGGCAGCCCGATCGCGAGAACGCGCACGGCGGTCGCTGCGGCGAGGGCGAGCGACCCATCGCTGACGCGCATGACCAGCCACTCGAAGTGCACCGTTCCGCTGGTCGCGCCGTAGAGCGCGATGGTGACCGCGCTCAGCGGCGCTGCGATCCACAGCACGGCGGTGCGGGTCCAGAATTCCTTGGCCCGCAGGCCGGCGAGAAGGAGCAGCGGGATCTCGAGCAGCAGGGCGACGGATGCCGAGACGACTTCGATCGTCAGCACGAGCGGCAGCGCGATCAGCAGCGCCGCGGCGAGCTTCGCGAGCGCTGAGCGAGGGGCGATCGGCCCCGGTCTCTCGATGCGGGCGGTCAGCGGATCGATCATCGGCCGACCTCCAGGCGCCGCGCATGCAGGGCCTTCAGCACGGCCTCGTCATGGCTGATCGCCACGATCGCCGTGCCCTCGTCACGCAGGCGTGCGATCAGGCCGACGAGTTCGGCCCAGGTCGTGGCGTCCTGCCCGAAGGTGGGTTCGTCGAGCACCAGCATTCGCGGCCGGGTGGCGAGGGCCGCGGCGACCGTGAGCCGCCGCTTCTCCCCGCCGGACAGCGTGTACGGGTTGGCTCCGGCGAGCGAGGTGAGCCGCAGTCGTTCGAGGAGGTCGTCGACACGAGCGGTGATCTCGGGCTCGGAGAGCTTCAGAGCTCGGGGGCCGACAGACAGCTCGTCGCGCACGGTCTTCGCGAGCAGCTGGTGCTCGGGAGTCTGCATGACCGATGCGATGCGGGTGAGCAGCGCGCGCGACGACCAGCGGATGGGGTCGGGCTTCTCTCCGGCGGCGAGCGCGGGCAGAGCCGCGACCCGGCCGTCCTCGGCGGGGATGAGCCCTGCGAGCGTGAGTCCGAGCGTCGACTTTCCTGCGCCGTTCGCGCCAGTGACGCCGAGCACCTCGCCCGCGCGAACCTCGACATCGAACGGCCCGGCGACCGCGAGCCCCCGTCGCCGAGCGACCGTGAGGCCGCGCGCTTCGAGGAGAGACTCCCCCGGCTGGTGCGCCGGCGCGGGCGGAACGGCGGGCGGGTGGCCGGGAACCCACACACCGGATGCCGCGAGCTCGGCCCCTCGCGCGCCGAGCACCTGCTCAGGGCTCCCGTCGGCGAGGACGACCGTGCCCTCCGGCTCGGCGCCGAGCACGATCACCCGCGTGACGAGCGGCAGCCAGACGTCGATGCGATGCTCGATCACGACGAGGGTGGCGCCCGTGGCGTCGAGGGCGGCGGCGACGGCATCCCGCACGTCCTGCACTCCCTCGGGGTCGAGGTTCGCGGTCGGCTCGTCGAGCAGGATCGCGCCCGGTCGCATCGCCAGCACGCCGGCGAGCGCGAGACGTTGCTTCTGACCGCCCGACAGCGCGGCCGTCGATCGATCGAGTGCGACATCGAGCTCGACGGCGTCCAGCGCCGCGCGCACCCGCTGCCAGATCTCCTCGCGGGGGACGCCGAGGTTCTCGCAGCCGAATGCCACGTCGTCGCCGACCCTCGCGAGGATCGTCTGCGTGTCGGGGTCCTGCAGCACCATGCCGACTCGACCACGCGCCTGTATGGGCGGCACGCCGTCGACGAGCAGCCCTCCGTGCGTCTCGCCCTCGTCCGCCCCTCCCAGCACCCCGCCGAACCCCTGCAGCAGGGTCGACTTGCCCGAGCCCGACGCCCCCAGCAGCAGCACCCGCTCGCCCGGTTCGATGCGCAGGTCGACGTCGCGCACCGCCCACCGCAGTCGCGTCGCGTACCGCCACCCCCAGCCGCGGGCTTCGAGGGTGGCGGGCGTCGTGGTCGAGGTCACACCCGTGCGGTGACCTCGCGGCCGGCGGCGAACCGGCTGAGGGCTCCCGTCGCCGCGAGTCCTCGGGCGATCAGCCACGCGCCGAGTCCGGCGATCACCGCACCCGAGATGGTGGTCGAGACGATGTAGACGGTGGTGAAGAGCGTGTCTGCTCCGGCGTACCAGAGGATGCGGTCGTTGATGCCGCACGCGAGTCCCGCTCCGGCACCCGCCAGCATCGCGACGGGCAGACGCCAGACGCCGTAGAGGAACACGAGGAAGATCAGTTCGGCACCGAGACCCTGCACGAGCCCCGAGACGATGGTCAGCGGACCCCAGGCGTTGCCGACGAGGGCCGAGATGATCGCGGCGACCAGCTCGGTGTAGAGCGCGGCGCCCGGCTTGCGGATGATCAGCGCGCCCAGCACACCGGCGATGAGCCAGGGGCCGGCGAGCAGGCCCTGCACGCCGGGGAGCAGCGGCTTCAGGATGCTGCTGGGCACCTCGTAGCCGACGTTCCAGAGCAGGAAGATCAGCGCGCACGCGACGGCGATGACGCTGGCGACGACGATGTCGACGACCCGCCAGCGCCAGAGCTCAGGGCGACCGAGGCCCTTCGAGGCGCGCGAGACGGCTGCGGATTCCGTGGTGGATCCGGACGTGGATGTACTCATCAGTGACTCCTCCCTGCGCTGGCATTACCCAGATCAGGTTCGACGGTCGAAGCGCGATTCGCTCCCTCTCAGCCCGGCTCGCCGGACTCCCGTGGTTGTTCTGACGATCTTACCCAGTGACGACACTCACGTCTGCTCCTGTTGCAGCGACACTGATCCCTGCGCGAGTTCGGTACCGTGAGGAGGTGACCGCTCCTGACTCCGCCGAGGCCACCGCCTCCGCCGTTCCTGCGGGCGATGCGTCGACGCCCGATGCGACAGCGCCTCATGCGTCAGCGCCTGCCGGTGCCACGGCTGACTCGTCGGAGCCCGCCGGTTCGCCTGCGGCGCTTCCTGATGCCGACGTCTCGTCGGCCGGCACGACGGATGCGGCGCCCAGAACAGATGCGGATGACGACGCCCCCGGGCTCATCGCTCTCGAGGCGGCTCTCGAGACTCCCGAGACGACTCCCCACGCCCAGTGGGCAGAGGGTGCCAGCGGTGGGACGCCCCTGACGTGGGTCGACGCGGTCGAAGTCGCGCGGCACCCGGCGACCGAGGCGCTCGATGACACGCCTCCCGCCGCGAGCGGCGGCGCACTTCTGACCGGAGCCCATCTGCGCCCGGCGATCACCCGCCCCGGCGTGCTGGTCCCGCTCGGCGTTCTCGTCGGATTGCTCGGCACCTATGTCGGGTCGGCCATGCTGTGGCCGTTGCACGAGGTGGCGCCGACCGTGCAGGCAGTGGAGCTCTCCACGGTCGCCGCGCCCGCAGCCGCCATCACCTGGCCCACCCAGGGAAGCGCCGCCGTGGGAATCGGCGGCATCGGCACGACGTCGTCATCGCTCGATGCGGCGGCGATCGCGAGCGTCACCAAAGTGGTCTCGAGTCTGATGGTGCTCGATCGGATGCCTCTCGCCGTGGGCGAGCAGGGCCCGGAGTTCTCGTTCACGCGGGCGGACAACCTGGCGTACTGGGACTACCGCCGCTCCGACCAGTCGGCGCTCGACGTGCCCGTGGGCGGCACTCTCACCGAGTTCCAGCTCCTGCAGGGAACGCTGCTCGGTTCGGCGAACAACTACATCGACCGCCTCTCTCAGGAGATCTGGGGCTCCCCCTCGGCGTTCACCGCTGCGGCGGAGGTGTGGCTGCGCGACCGTGGCCTCGACAGCATCACGATCGTGACCCCATCGGGGTTCGACGCCCGCAACACGGCCACGCCCGAGTCGCTCGTCGCGCTGGCCGAACTGGCGATGCAGAACCCCGTGTTCGCCGGCATCGTCGGCACTCCGTCTGTCGATCTTCCGGGCGCCGGCACAGTGGTGAACACGAACGGGATGCTGGCGGATCCTGGCGTGGTCGGAGTCAAGACCGGCACGCTCGGCGACAGTTGGAACCTGTTGACCGCGAAGGTCATCACAATCGACGACACGACCGTGCACCTCTATGCGTCCGTTCTCGGGCAGGCCGACGATGAGCAGCGCCTCGCCCAGACCCGTTCGCTGTTCTCGCAGGTCGAGACGGCATTGGAGCAGCAGGCCCCCGCTGTCGCGGCCGGCACGGTCGTCGGCACGGTCACGACGCCGTGGGGCGCTACCGCCGATGTGGTGACGGATGCCGACGCCGACATCGTGCTGTGGAACGGCGCGATGGCCGAGGCCTCGGCGGACTTCTCCCTGGGCGACAACCGCGAGTCGGGCGACGAGGTCGGCACGTTGACGAGCTCAGGACCGTTGAACACGGTGACGACGTCGCTGTCGCTCGCCGATGACGTCGATGCCCCGAGCCCGTGGTGGCGCCTGACCCATCCGCTCGAGCTCCTCGGCATCACCGAAGCTCAGCGCTGACGACAGCAGAATGCCCCGCCCCCGGATGAACGGGAGTCGGGGCATTCTGCTTCTCGGCCGTCGTGCTTCCCGGCCGACGTGCGGGTCGGCCGTCGTGCGGGTCGACCGTCGTACGGATCAGCCCTTCTGGCCCCCGTCATCCGAGCGTTCGACGACGGACTGTGCCGCAGCGGCTTCGGCGGCAGGAACCTGCGCCCCCACCGAGACCCCGACCTGTGCCGCCGCCGCAGCTTCTTCGGCGTCGCCGCTGACGACGACAGGGGTCGAACCCGTGAGTGCGTCCTCTGCGTCGATGTCGGTGGCCGCCTGCTCGAACTGCGACTGGTAGAGGCGCCAGTACGCGCCCTGCGCCGTGATGAGCTCGTCGTGCGTGCCCTTCTCGACGATGTCGCCGTGTTCCATCACGAGGATGAGGTCGGCGTCGCGGATCGTCGACAGTCGGTGAGCGATCACGAACGAGGTGCGTCCCTGTCGCAACGCCGCCATCGCGTGCTGCAGCAGCACCTCGGTGCGGGTGTCGACCGCCGACGTCGCCTCGTCGAGGATCAGGATCGACGGCTGAGCGACGAACGCTCGCGCGATCGTGATCAGCTGACGCTCACCCGCCGAGACGTTCGACGCGTCCTCGTCGAGCACCGTGTCGTAGCCCTCGGGGAGCGAGCGCACGAAGCGATCGACATACGTCGCCTTCGCCGCCTCGAGAACCTCGTCGTCGGTCGCCGTGGAGCGTCCGTATCGGATGTTCTCGCGGATGCTGCCGGCGAACAGCCACGGGTCCTGCAGCACCATGCCGGTGCGTGAGCGCAGCTGCTCGCGTGTGACCTCGGAGATGTCCTGACCGTCGAGCAGGATCCGCCCGCCGTTCAGTTCGTAGAACCGCATGATCAGGTTGACGAGCGTCGTCTTGCCCGCTCCGGTCGGACCGACGATCGCGACCGTCTGACCGGGCTCGACCCGGAAAGAGAGGTCTCTGATGAGCGGACGCTCGGGCGTGTACGAGAACGCGACGTTCTCGAACTCCACGACGCCCTTGCCGTCGGCGAGCTTCGGAGCATCTGCCGCGTCGGCCTCCTGCTCTTCGGTGTCGAGCAGCTCGAACACCCGCTCGGCGGACGCCGTTCCCGACTGCACTACCGCGGCCATTCCACCGAGCTCCGAGAGCGGCTGCGTGAACTGCTGCGAGTACTGGATGAACGCCTGCACGTCTCCGAGACGCAGCTGCCCGCTCGCGACCATGAGACCGCCGAGCACGGCGATGCCCACATAGGTGAGACTGCCGACGAAGGTCATCGCCGGCATGATGATGCCGGAGAGGAACTGCGCCTTGAAGCTCGCCTGGAACAGCTCCTCGTTCTCGTCCTTGAACTTCTCCAGCGCATCCTGCTCGCGACCGAAGACCTTGACCAGCGCGTGGCCGGAGAAAGCCTCCTCGACGCGGGCGTTCAGGCGACCGACCTTGCGCCACTGGGTGCCGAAGGCCTTCTGCGACCGAGGGCCGATGACACCGAAGATCACACCCATGAGCGGGAGCGCGACCAGCGCGACGAGCGCGAGCTGCCACGAGATCGAGAACATCAGCACGAGCACTCCCACAACGGTGAGAACGGCCGTGATCGCACCGGACAGCGACTGCTGCATGGTCTGCGTGATGTTGTCGATGTCGTTGGTCACCCGGGAGATCAGGTCTCCGCGCTGCACCTTGTCGAAGTACGACAGGGGCAGGCGGTTGATCTTCGCCTCGACCGCCTCGCGAAGGCGCCACATGGTGCGGACCATGATGACGTTGATCACGTAGCCCTGGAGCCAGCTGAGGAAGGCGGCGGTGATGTAGATCGCCAGCACGGCGATGATGACCCAGCGCAGCGCGTCGAAGTCGACTCCGTCACCGACCCTGAAGCTGCCGAGAGCCTCGACCTGGTTGGCGAAGTCGTCCTGCCCGCCCTGACGGAGCGCGGCGACGACATCGTCCTGCGGGGTGCCGGCGGGGAATCCGGGGAAGTCCCCGTTCGCCTGCGCGAGCTGCACCGAGATGAAGCCCTTGTAGATGAGGTTCGTGGCCTCGCCGAGCACCTTCGGCGCGGCGACCGTCAGCACGACGCCGACGGCGCCGGCGATCGACACGAGGATGAACCACACGGCCGACGGCTTGAGCAGCCCGATCATCCGACCGAAGCTCTTGCCGAAGTTGTCGGCCTTGCCGGGTGCGACGCTGTCCCAGCCGCCGCCGTCCTGGCGCGCCTTCTCGGCGAGCTCGGCTTCGTACTTCTCTTCTTCGGTCATCTCGGGCTCGACCGCAGTGGTCGCGGCCGTCGCCTTGGCTGCACGACCGCGGCGGGTCTGGGGCGTGTTCTGCTCGCTCATGCGTCCACCCCCAGCTGCGATTCGACGATCTCTCGGTACGTGGTGCTCGTCTCGAGGAGCTCCTCGTGCGTGCCGACGCCGACCATGGTGCCCCCTTCGAGCACGACGATGCGGTTCGCATCGGTGATGGACGAGACGCGCTGCGCGACCACGATCTTGGTCACGTGCGGCAGCTCACGCCATAGCGCCTGCCTCAATCGGGCGTCGGTGGTGAGGTCGAGAGCCGAGAACGAGTCGTCGAACACCAGGATCTGCGGCTGACGCACGATCGCGCGGGCGATCGCCAGACGCTGACGCTGTCCGCCCGAGACGTTCGTGCCGCCCTGCGTGATGCGCGATTCGAGGCCCTGCGGCATCTCCTCGACGAAGTCGCGGCCCTGTGCGATCTCGAGGGCGTGCCAGAGCTCTTCGTCGGTCGCGTCCTCTCTGCCGTAGCGGAGGTTCGACGCCACCGTGCCGGTGAAGAGGAACGGGCGCTGCGGAACGAGACCGATCGTCGCCCAGAGCGATTCGACATCCGCCTCGCGGACATCCGTGCCGCCGACGAAGACGGCTCCGCCCGAGACGTCGAAGAGTCGCGGGATCAACGACACGAGTGTCGTCTTGCCCGCACCGGTCGACCCCACGATCGCGACGGTCTCGCCGGGCTCTGCAGCGAAGCTGATGCCCTTGAGCACGGGAGAGTCGGCCCCGGGGTAGGTGAACTCGACGTCGTCGAAGGCGACCGAGCCGGGCGTCGGGAAGTCGGTGACGCCGTTCGCCGGACGCTCCATGCTCGACTGCGTGTCAAGGACCTCGCCGATGCGCTCGGCCGAGACCGCGGCGCGCGGGATCATGATCGCCATGAAGCTGGCCATGATGACGCCGCCCATGATCTGACCGATGTACTGCATGAACGCGAAGATCGTGCCGACCTGCACCGTGCCGCTGTTGACCTCGATGCCGCCGAACCACACGACTGCCACGATCGTGACGTTGAGGATCAGCATGAACAGCGGGAACAGCAGCACGAACAGCGAGCCGACCTTGCGGCCGACCACCATGATGTCGGTGTTGGCTCCGCGGAAGCGCTCTTCTTCGATGTTCTCCCGGACGAAGGCCCGCACGACGCGCACGCCGGTGAGCTGCTCGCGCAGCACGCGGTTCACGGTGTCGAGCTTGCCCTGGTAGCTGCGGAACAGCGGAACCATGCGGCTGACGACGAGCCCGGCGACGATCAGCAGCAGCGGCACGGACACGGCGATGAGCCAGCTCAGACCGATGTTCGTCTGCACGGCGAAGATGATGCCGCCGATCGCGAGCAGCGGCGCGGTGACGAGCATGGTGGCGCCCATCATCGCGAGCATCTGCACCTGCTGCACGTCGTTCGTGTTGCGCGTGATGAGGGAGCCTGCACCGAACTGCGACACCTCACGCTCGGAGAATCCGCTGACCTTGGCGAAGACGTCGGCGCGGATGTCGCGGCCCGCGCCCATGGACGCACGGGCGGCGAAGTAGGTGGCGATGACCGAGGCGATGATCTGCCCGAGCGAGACGGCGAGCATGAAGAGACCGGTGCGCCAGATGTAGTCGGTGTCCGACTGGGCGACGCCCTTGTTGATGATGTCTTCGTTCAGGCGCGGGAGGTAGAGGGTGGCGAGCGCGCTGGCGAACTGGAACACCAGGACGGCCGCGAGCAGCCACTTATAGCGGGCGAGATAACGGAGGAGGATTTTTCCCAGCACAGGCGGACTTTCTAGGAAGGATGAATCGGCGGATCTCCCGACGGGCGGACGCAGGCCGACGATCGCGCACAAGCAAGAGTGGCATGAACTTCGGACATTCGTATCCCCCGATGGGCGGACCTTCGCTGACAGCGAACCATTTGGCCCGCAGCCAGCGGTTTATGCACCGCGGCGAACAACCGCAGATATATCGAAATACCTCAGAAGAGCGAGCGTTGGGGCACGAAATCCCGAGCATCGGCACCGGCATCCGACGGGAGCTCGGCGATGGTCGCCGGGTTCCACTTCGGATTGCGGTCCTTGTCGACGACCTGCGCGCGGATGCCCTCGACGAGATCGGGATGCTGCGTCACGAACCACATCACGCGGCGGTACTCGCCCTCGAGAGCGGCGCGCAGGTTCGGGAGTCGACGTGCCTCCCTGACGGCGTCGAGGGTGACGGCGAGTCCGGTCGGCGCCAGGCTCTCGAGCAGGTCCGCGGTCGTCGCGGCATCCGCAGCCTCCTCGGCGCGGAGCCGCGACACGATCTCCGCGATCGTGTCGGACGAGAACGCGCGGTCGATCCATTCGCGTGACGCCGGGAGCGCAGACGGCTCGGGGGTCTCGTCGAACAGCAGCACGATCTCGGCCGGCCCGGTCGGGTCGGCACGATAGGCCAGCGCCTCGCGCAGCGCATCGAGCCGATCGGACGGCACGAGGTGGTCGGCGAAGCCGAGCAGCACCGCATCCGCTCCGTTCATCGTCGAGCCCGTGAGTCCGAAGTACTCCCCGAATCGCCCTGGCATCCGCCCCAGCAGCCACGTGCCGCCGACGTCGGGGGTGAATCCGATGCGCGTCTCGGGCATCGCCAGCTGGGAACGCTCGGTGACGATGCGGATGGCCGCGTGACCCGACAGGCCGACGCCGCCGCCCATCGTGATGCCGTCGGCGATGGAGACGATGGGTTTCGGGTACTCGGCGATCATCGCGTTCAACGCATACTCGGCGCGGAAGAACTCGGCGGTCTCCTCAGTGCGTCCGGCCACGATCTGCCCATGCAGTGCGCGAACGTCTCCCCCGGCGCACAGGCCTCGCTCGCCCGCGCCGTCGATGACGACGATCTGCACATCGGTGTCGTCGCGCCAACGCTCGAGGGCCTCGGTGAGCTGCTGGATCATCCCGGGGTCGAGCGCGTTGATCGCTTCCGGCCGGTTCAGGGTGAGCCTGCCGAGGGCCCCTTCGGTGCGGACGAGGACCCGGGAAGCAGCGCTGGATTCGGTCACGGGTGCCAGGCTACCCGCTCGACGGACCCTTGCATCCGGCCGCGTTCGTAGGGTAAATGCACGATCCTGCGGCTTTTCCGGCAGGATAGACAGAACTGCCCACTGCAACGAGAGGTCGCAGATGCCCGACGGACAGGTGCTCGAGTTCACGCACGTCACGAAGCGCTTCAACGACGTGACGGCGGTGTCCGACTTCTCCGCGCGAGTCGAGCCCGGTGTCGTGACCGCTTTCCTCGGCCCGAACGGCGCCGGCAAGACCACCACCCTGCGCATCCTCCTCGGCCAGGTGCGCGCCACGAGCGGCACCGCCACGATCGGCGGAGTCTCGCATGCAGAGCTGCGTCACCCGCTGCGCACGATCGGTTCCGTCCTGGAGGAGACCGCGTATCGCCCTCGCCGCTCGGCCTCACGCCAGCTGACGATCGCTGCCAAGGCCAACGGCATCCCGCTCTCGCGTGTCGACGAGGTCCTCTCTCTGGTCGGTCTCGAGCACGAGGCCGAAGGTCGCATCGGCAGCTTCTCGCTCGGAATGCGTCAGCGGCTGAGCGTGGCACACGCGCTGCTCGGCGACCCCGGAGCTCTGGTCTTCGACGAACCGGCCAACGGCCTCGACCCTGAGGGCATCCGCTGGATCCGCCTCCTTCTGCGTCGCCTCGCCGACGAGGGCCGCACGGTTCTCGTCTCCTCGCACGTGCTGAGCGAGATCGAACAGGTCGCAGACCACGTGCTCGTGCTCTCGAAGGGCCAGCTCGTTCTCTCGAGCGGCATCGAGACGCTCGCCGACCCTTCTGCCGGTTCTGTCGTGGTCGACGCGGCGGATCGTGCCGCACTGAGGTCCGCGCTCTCGGCAGCGGGCCTCGAGGTCGAGGTGCTCCGATCGGGTCTCACGGTTCGCGGCAGCAACGCGGGAGCCGTCGGCGCCATCGCGGCATCGGCCGGCATCGCCCTCGCCACCCTGGTCCAGCGCGGCCCCACTCTCGAGGACGTCTTCATCGAGCTCGTCCGCGGCGGCAGGCTCGCGCCGCAGGCCATCACCGCCGCGCCGCTCGATTCCGCAGCGCCGGTCGCGGGTGTCGGAGCGCCTGTCGTCGATTCCGTGGCGCCATCCGAGTCGTCGGACGTGGCCGACTCCGACCACGCCGATTCCGAGACCCTTCAGGCTCAGGATGTCGCGGGGCCCGATGTGTCTGAGTCCGATGCAGCTGCGACCGATGCGGATGCGTCGGTTCTCTCCGAATCCGATGCGGACGCGACCGACGCCGCCCGCGCAGAGGCCGACGCGGCGGATGCCGAGGCCGACGACGCGGCTGATGCGGCGGATGCTGCTCGTGACGTCGAGTACGCCGCGGCAGAGCTCCGCTATGCGGCCGATGCCTCGGATGCGAACGACGCGGAAGATGCGGCCGACGTCGCCTCGGAGGCCGCGCATGCGGGCCGCGAGGACGCCCACGGCGATGATGACCCGGCAGGCGGATCGACCGAGCCGCAGACGCCCGCGGACGCCGAAGCGGCGAACGCCCAGCCGTCGTTCGACGACATCCTCTTCGGCACCGCCCCGGCAGACGCGCCGGACGCTCATGCCGCCGACCACACCGACGCCCGCGTCAGCGACGACACCGACGGTCATGTCGCTGACGCGACAGACCAGACTGCGAACGAAGACGGCACCGGCGAGCACTCCGGAGTCGAGTTCTTCGCCGAGGCACACGAGTCCGACGAGTCGCACGATTCCGACGAGTCCGACGAGTCGTCGGATGACGCGACGGCTGAAGCGTCTGGCGACGACGACCCTCGTTCGGCTGCCGTCACCTCGATGCTCGCTGCCGCTGCTCGCGCGTACTACGAGGACGAGCCCAAGGACTACCCGCTCGGAGAAGTCGACGCCTCAGCAGAGGCGGAGACAGAGGCGGATGCCGCTCCCGAGGCGAACGACGGTCGCGATGGCGAGCACCACGAACACCACGAGGGCGACCACCACGAGCACCACGAGGACGCGCACCACGAGCACCACGAGGGCGAGCACGACCGCTCCTGAGGTCACCCCTCGAGGGCACCGACGCGAACGCCCTCCGCGCCGTGAGGCTGCGGAGGGCGTTCGCTCGTTCTCGGATCGCTCAGGCGGGCCGTGGGCGGATCACCGGACGGCGACTCCCCTTCGAGACCGGCGTGGGCGATGTGGCCACGATCTCCTCGACGTCTGCCGGTTCATCCGACACGTCGAGTCGGAGCGCCTGGGTCAGAGCGAGGCCGTGCCTCGTCGTGAGGATCAGTCGTCGGTACTGCTCGTCGCCGGAGAGGTCGATGACGACGCTGGGACGTCGGCGTCGGATGAGGACGAAGTCGACGCTGCCCGCAGCCTTCCACGTTCCGGCGGCGAGCACCCCGGGGATGTGCGTTCCCGGATTCGGCACGCCGCGCAACCAGGTCCATGCGTCGTCGATCAGCTGGACCTTGGTGATGGTGTCGCGCACGAGCCTCACATTGTCGCGGTGGAAGCTCGCCGCACGTTCGATCGGCGAGAGCACGATCTCGAGTTGCGTCTGGTCCAGCAGCAACGTCACCATGCGTCCAGTCTGCCAGCGGCACCCTTCCAGATGTCTGTGTCTTGTTCACAGGAAGGCAACGATCCGTTGTCGGTTCCCACGATTCCACCTTCTTCCATTCCGATGTTCTGCTCGACCTTCGAACAAATCTACTAGAGTCGGAGCATGACATCCGCCACCGATTCCGACCTCGAGCGACGCGCTGAGCTGCTCGACTCGTGGGTCGAGAAGCGGCGACAGATCGCACGCCTCGAAGCCGAGGCGTCCGATCTTCTTGCCGAGCGGATGCGCCTGAGCCGGTCTGACTCCGACGAGAACCCGTTCCACCGCGACGCCATCCACAGGTCGATGATCGCGGAGTACTCCGCGGCGGGCCGCCTCACTCAGGGCAGCGTCGAATACGCGTTCACCGATGCCGGCGTCCTCGCCGCCAGCCACCCCGGTGTGCGTTCGGCTTTCAGGGCCGGCCACATCACGGCGGCGCATGTCCGCGAGATCGTGCGGGCCGCAGGAGTGGTCCGGGAGGCGGTCAACAACGGGCGAGCGGATGCCGATGTGCTGCCGCTGTACGACACGGTCGCGGTCATCGTGGCCGAACGGGAGACCCCTGCGCGAACACGAGCGCACCTGCGCGAGCTGGCCGCCGTCCTGGCAGGCTCCACGGTCACCGAGCGCCATGCGCGCTCGAAGTCGGAGCGCACCGTCACCGTACGCCCGGCAGGAGACGGTCTGTGTGTGCTGACAGTCGTGCTCCCCGAGCATCTCGCGACGGCGATCCTCGACCGGCTCACCCGACTCGCGCACGTCGTCATCGCCGGGCGGAACGACCGTGAGCCGACGCTCGATCCGATGGACGACGGCGAGAATCCGATCTATCCGGACGACATCGCGCAAGACGCCCCTTCGCGTGACGATTACGCGATCTTCGGCGACGGGACTTTCACAACCGATCCGACCGGCCCCGCGGTCGAACACATCCCGTCCGACACCCGCACGATCGATCAGGTGCGGGCAGATCTGCTGATCGACCTCCTGCTCGCCTCCGATCCGAGCGCGGCAAACGGCTCAGGACTCGACAACATCCAGGGGCGCATCCAAGTCACAGTCGCCGCCACCACGCTCGCGGGGTGCGACGATCGCCCCGCGCAGTTCGACGGACACGGGCCGCTGCACCCCGATATCGCCCGCGATCTCGCGGGCCGCAACGGCGGATGGTCCCGATTGTTCCTCGATCCGACCGGGCTTGTCGTCGAGACCGACACCTACCGGCCGACAGAACCCATGCGGCGGTTCCTGCGTGCGCGAGATCAACACTGCCGATTCCCCGGCTGCAGGATGCCGGCGCATCGGTGCCAGATCGATCACACTTTCGATCATGCGAAGGGCGGGCGGACGGAGATCCACAACCTCGCCCATCTGTGCGCGCGCCACCACTCTCTCAAGCATCCAGACGTCGCTGACGACCATCGTTGGACGGCGCAGCAGCTTCCCGACGGCACGATCGACTGGTTCAGCCCGCTCGGCCGCACCTATCGAGACTCACCGTCACGACGAGTCATGTTCGTCTGACGTTCGTCACGCCGTAGTCCGTCTCAGACCTGGGATCGTGCAGCTTACGCCTGTGCGCGGGCAGCAGCCTCGGCCGCGATCGGGAGCGCCGCTTCGATGCGCTGAAGCTCTTCCTCGCCGTGCGCGGCAGTCAGGAACCAGGCCTCGAACACGCTCGGAGGCAGCGCGACGCCCTGCTCGCGCATCGCGTGGAAGAACGGCGCGTACCGGAACGACTCCTGGGCCTGGGCCTCGGCATAGTCGCGAGGCGCTGAAGCACGGAACGAGGCGCTGAAGAGGTTTCCCGCGTGCGCGACGGCGTGGGTGACACCTGCGTCCGCGAGTGCGGCGTCCAGAGCGCCGGAGACCCTGGCTGCGGCGGCATCGACGGTCGCATAGACCTCGGGGGTCGCGAGCCTCAGAGTCGCCAGGCCGGCGGCGACCGACAGCGGGTTGCCCGAGAGCGTGCCAGCCTGGTAGACCGGGCCGAGAGGTGCCAGCAGGTCCATGACCTCAGCGCGTCCACCGAGAGCGGCCAGGGGCATTCCTCCGCCGACGACCTTGCCGAACGTGAAGATGTCGGGCAGGTAGTCCTCGCCGGCCGCGGCCTGGAGCCCCCAGAAGCCTGCGGGGTGCACGCGGAAGCCCGTCAGCACCTCATCGAGGATCAACAGCGCGCCATGAGCGTGTGCAGTCTCGGCCAGCATCCGGTTGAACCCTGGCAGCGGCGGAACCACACCCATGTTCGCGGCTGCGGCCTCGACGATCACCGCGGCGATGCGCGGACCGTGCTCGGCGAAGACGGCCTCGAGCGCGCCCGGGTCGTTGTAGTCGATCACGAGGGTCTGTGCGGCGATCGGCGCGGGCACCCCCGCGGAGCCGGGCAGAGCGAGAGTCGCGACGCCGGAACCGGCCGCGGCGAGGAGACCGTCGGAGTGACCGTGGTAGTGGCCGGCGAACTTGACCAGCAGGTCGCGTCCGGTGGCGCCGCGGGCAAGGCGGATCGCGGTCATCGTCGCCTCTGTGCCGGTCGAGACGAGCCGCACTCGCTCGATGGGCCGGGTCTCCCCGAACCGCACACGATCCGCGATCAGCTGAGCGAGTTCGACCTCGCCCTCGGTCGGGGCGCCGAACGAGAGTCCTCGAGTCGCCGCCTCCTGCACGGCGGCGACGACCTCAGGCTGCGCATGGCCGAGCAGGGCCGGACCCCACGACGCGACGAGGTCGACGTACTCGTTGCCTGCGGCATCGGTCACCGTCGCACCCGCGGCCGACGCGAGGAAGCGCGGCGTGCCCCCGACCGAACCGTATGCGCGCACGGGTGAGTTCACACCACCGGGGATCACCGTGCGGGCAGCGGAGAACAGGTCATCATTGCGGTCGGTCACAGCACACTCCTCAGCGATGCACGGAGCTCTCCCGGCATCCCCTCCAGGCTAGTCCGCAGAGCTGAGGGAGGGACTCAGACGACCTCGTCGAGTCGACGGACCGCTATCAAGGGCGTAGCCAGCGAGCGGCTTCTTTCGCCCAGTACGTCAGGACGACATCCGCGCCAGCGCGGCGGATCGACAGCAGCGACTCGAGGATCGACGCGCGGCGATCGATCCAGCCGTTCGCGGCAGCGGCCTCGATCATCGCGTACTCGCCGGACACCTGATATGCCCACACCGGAATGTGCACGGTGTCTCGCACCTCACGCAGCACGTCGAGGAAGGCCATGGCGGGCTTCACCATGACGATGTCCGCGCCCTCCTCCTCGTCGACGACAGCCTCTCGCACGCCCTCGCGGCGGTTGCCGGGGTCGAGCTGGTACGTGCGACGGTCGCCCTTCAGCTGCGAATCCACGGCCTCACGGAACGGACCGTAGAACGCGCTCGCATACTTCGCGGCGTAGGCGAGAAGCAGGGTGTCGGTGAAGCCCTCGGAATCGAGCGCCTCGCGGATGACGGCGACCTGGCCGTCCATCATTCCCGAGAGGCCGAGCAGCTGAGAGCCCGCCCGGGCCTGAGCCAGGGCCATCGACGCGTAGCGTTCGAGCGTCGCGTCGTTGTCGACGGTGCCGTCAGGCGCGAGCACGCCGCAGTGCCCGTGGTCGGTGAACTCGTCGAGGCACAGGTCGGTCTGCACCACGAGGGCGTCCCCGACCTCGGCCGCGAGCACCTCGGTGGCGACGTTCAGGATGCCTTTGGGATCGTCGGCACCCGAGCCCTGCGCGTCTCTGACTGCGGGGACTCCGAACAGCATCACACCGCCGACACCCGCCTCGGCGGCCTCGGTGGCGGCGGCACGCAGAGAATCGAGCGAATGCTGCGCGACTCCGGGCATCGACCCGATGGGGGCGGCCTCGGTGAGTCCCTCACGGACGAACAGCGGGAGCACCAGCTGCCGCGGCTCGAGGGAGGTCTCACGCACCAGACCCCTGACGGCAGGGGACTGCCGCAGTCGGCGCAGTCGGACGTCGGGGAAGCTCACGGCGCCAGCTCGTCCGCCGCGTGCGGGAGGGTGTAGCTCGACACGGCATCGATGAGCGCGTCGACCGTCTGACGATCGGCGACGACCGTGATCGGAAGACCTGCCTTGTCGGCATCCTTCGCAGTCCTCGGACCGATCGCAGCCAGCAGCGTCTCATCGGGGATCAGCGGGAACTGCTCGCGCACCTGCTCGGCGACCGAACCGCTCGTGATCAGGATCGCGTTGATGCGTCCGTTCTCGACGTCGCGCTTGATGCGGTCGGTGACCGGCACGCCGACGGTCCGGTAGGCGACGACGCTGTCGACGTCGTGACCGGCCTCCTGCAGAAGGACGCTGAGCACGGGCTTCGCGATCTCGCTGCGCAGAGCCAGGATGCGACGCGGCTCGGCCTCGAGGGCGATGAGCTGCTCGGCCATGCCCGCAGCCGAATTGTCTTCATCCGGCACCATCGCGACTTCATACCCGACGGCCTGCAGAGCGGCTGCGGTCGTCTCTCCGACTGCCGCGATCTTCGTACGACGCGGCACCACAGCGCGGTGCGCGAACATCACGTCGACGGTCGTCGCACTGGTCACCGTCAACCAGTCGTACTCGCCAGCAGCCAGCCGGGTGAGCGCCACGTCGAGCGCGGCCTGATCTGTGGTGGCCGCGAAATTGATCAGCGGCGCGACGACGGGCACCGCTCCCCGCGAACGGAGACTGGCGGCGACGCCGTCGCCCCACGGGCCTCCCCGGGGTACGAGGATGCGCCAGCCGTCCAGCGGTCGGTCCTGCTTCGAATTGGTCATGATGAGGAATGCTCTCGGGAGACGAGGTCGGCCGCCCCTTGCTCGAGCAGCCGATGGGCGACAGACAACCCGAACTCGCGTGCTGTGCGCATCGGGTCTGCACCACCGGCAGCATCCGCTCCATTGCCGCTGCCGTTCCGACGAATATACTCCCCGTTCAGAGTCTCCGTGACGTCGAGGCCGATCCGGCGACCGCCATCGGTCGAGTAGACGACCGTCCTGACGCGGATCTCATCGCCGTCCACGACCGCATGAGCGGCCATCGGCGCCTGGCATCCGGAGTCGAGTCCTTCCAGAATCCCGCGCTCGACCGTGATGGCCAGCCGGGTGTCGTGGTCGTCGAGTTCGGCGAGCGCGGCGAGGAGCTCAGCCGGAGCGTCGGACCGGGTCTCGACCGCGAGCGAACCCTGACCCGGTGCGGTCGGCCATTCGGACAGCCCCAGCTCTTCACGGCGAAGCGGCGAGTCGGTGCCGAGGCGCGAAAGGCCGGCGGCAGCGAGGATGACGGCGTCCAGCTCACCCGACGCGACCCGCTGCAGACGCGAGTCGACGTTGCCGCGGATGTCGACGACTTCCGCGTGCGGAGCCCTGCGGTGCACCTGCGCGATGCGGCGAGGTGACCCCGTGCCGACCTTGCTGCCGGTGCGCAGCTCGTGCAGCGGCGTGCCGCCGCGCGTGATCGCGACATCGCGCGCGTCCTCACGCACCGGAGTGGCGGCGATGACAAGCCCCTCGGGGATCGCGGTGGGAAGGTCTTTGAGCGAATGCACGAGGATGTCGCACTCCCCCGCGAGCAGCGCCTCACGCAGACGCGTGGCGAAGATGCCCTGGCCGCCGATCTCCGACAGCGACGCGCGATTCGTGTCGCCCTCGCTGGTGATCGGCACGAGCTCGACGGGGCGCCCCGAGATCTTCTCGAGGGCGGCGGCGACATGACCCGACTGCGCCTGCGCGAGCGCGCTGCGGCGAGTGCCCAGTCGGATCGGGACGGCAGTGTGACTCTGAGTGCTCATCGTCGACCTACTGCAGCACGTCCGCGATCTCGTCGAACCGGAGGCGACGGCCCGTGTAGAACGGGATCTCCTCCTTCACGTAGAGACGCGCGTCGGTGTAGCGCAGGTCACGCATGAGGTCGACCAGCTCGGTGACCTCGTCGGCTTCGAGCGGCAGGATCCACTCGTAGTCACCCAGAGCGAATGCGGCGACCGTGTTGGCGATGACTCCCTTGAAGGCAGCGCCCTTGCGACCGTGATCGGCGAGCATCTTGCGACGCTCCTCCTCCGGTGCGAGATACCACTCGGGTGTGCGGACGAACGGGTAGAGGCACAGCCAGTCCTTCGGCTCGACACCGCGGAGGAACCCGGGCACGTGCGCACGGTTGAACTCGGCATCCCGATGCACGCCCATGACGTTCCACACAGGCAGCAGAGTGCGCAGCAGCTCGGTGCGCCGCAGGCGCCGCAGGGCCTTCTGCAGATCTTCCGCAGTGTCCCCGTGCAGCCACACCAGCAGGTCGGCGTCGGCCTTCAGGCCCGAGACGTCGTAGAAGCCGCGGACCGTGACTCCGGAATCCTCGATGTAGGAGACGATCGTCTCGAGTTCCGTGGAGTCGGACTCGGTGACCGCGACATCGGGGTTTCGTCGCCAGACGGCCCAGAGGGTGAAGCCGGACGGGTTCTCTTCGCGTGCATCGGACATGGATCCAGTCTGCCCCCTTTGTGAATCACTCGCGAACGCGAGTCAGGATGCGAGGATGCGCCTCCGGTCAGCGAGAAAGCGCGCGGGCGATCGCCCAGACGGCTCCGCCCACGATCACGGCGACTCCCACCGCTCCGGCGATGGCGGCGGCAGGGTTGCGGTCGGCGAAGACCCGCGCCTTCGCCGCAGCGCGCTTCGATGCCTTGTCGATCCGCCGAGGGAAGTTGCCCTTGACCTCGATCGCCGCGAGCGCGGCCTTGAGCTCGGCGCGGGCGGACTGCACCGGATCGACGATCCCTGCGGGGACAGCCGTCTTGGGCAGCGGCCTCGTGATCTCAGAGTTCGTCATAGCCGGCTTCCTTCACGAGTCTGATGTCCTCGCCCACCGCCTGGGCGGGGTTCTTCCGAGCGAGCACCTTGCGGAACTTCAGGATGCCGAGCAGCGCGAACAGCAGCACGGCGAGGATCAGGATTCCGAACACTGCCAGCGCGGAGAGCCAGACCGGCCACCACGACGACAGCCCGGCGATCGCGAAGACCAGGATCACCGGCACTGCCCAGAACAGGAAGAAGAGCGCGACGAGGAACCAGACGGAGCCGATTCCGGCATCCTTCGCCGTCTTCGAGATCCAGGTCTTGGCCGCGTTGATCTCGGCCTTCACGAGGCTGCTGATGAGCTCGGGAAGATCGCCGATCAGGGACAGCAGGCTGTCCTCGGCACGATCGCGGTATCCGCGGGGCATGTCAGCTGCCAGACTTCGCGGCGGTGGAGCGCGAGGATGCCGGCTTCTTGGCCGCGGGCTTCTTCGCGTCGTCCTTCTTCGCGGCGTCCTTGACCTCTTCGACAGCGTCTTCGGTGGCGTCGACGATGTCGTCAGCGGCCTTGCGTCCGGCAGCGACAGCGGAGTCGAGTCGCTGACCTGCGGTCTTGTCGCCGCCGCTGGCCGACTTGACGACCTTCTGCACGCCGGTCCAGATCGCACCGGGCACTGCTGCGGCCTTGTCGCCGACGTAGCCCTTGACCTTGTCGACCTGATCCTGCACGGGGTCGAGGTTCCAGACCTTCAGCCACTGCGTCTTGATCTGCTCGTAACGCTCGCGTCCTGCGCGCGTTCCGAGTACGTATCCCACGCCGATTCCTACGACGAGTCCGATCTTCCCCTTCATGGGGTCTCCTCACGTTGTTCCGGTGTGAACGCCTGGGGCGAACCGACGACACGGAGCCGCCTGCCAGGTGTCCAGCGTAGCCCCGTATGCCGATTTCGGCATCTGTCAGGCAGAGGGTTGACAGCAGGGCGACTTTCGGGTTGACCTCAGGGTGCGCGTCACGCTCTCGGCCGCGCCCGGAACGCAGCCCCACGCCACGCGTGTCAGTCCCAGATCAGAGAGCGCCGCAGCCGATCGGCTTCCTCGCGCGCATCGGGGATCACCTGCGCGAGTCCGGTGCCGGCGAGCCACGCACCCACCGCCGCGAGGCCGGGAACGGCCCGGATGGCCGCGCGCGCCGCCTCCCGCCGCTCGCCCGAGCCGATGATCGACGCGGGCTGCGACTGGACGAACCGCGAACGGTGCGCACCGATGAGATCGCCAGGGGCGAGCGGAACGCCGAGAAGAGCGGATGCCTCCCGGAGCGCGAGCTGAGCAGTCGCGTCATCGTCGAGGCCTGCGGTGGCGGCCGGTTCTCCCTGAGCGCCGAAGGAGACGCGCACCAGATGCCGATCACCGGCGGCGGCCCTGAGCCATTCCCACTTCGCCGTCGAGTGCGTGAGCGCCTTCGCTGTGTGGCTTCCTGGAACTGTGAGGACGCCCGTTCCCCGAGGAGCACCCTGCAGTGCGGAGGCCCGCAGCAGCAGCGTGACGATCTCGATCTCGGGCGCATCCGCCGCCGTGGTCTCGGCGAGTGCGGGTGCGATGTTCTCGAGCAGATGCCGTGCCCCGGCCTCCGAGGTTCCCAGCACCACGCCGTCGGCGCTGAACTCGAGTGCCTCCGTGGCCGACTCCGCATGGGCATCCGAATCCGCGAGCGCTCGCCCTTCGGCACGCACCGTCCAGCTCGCAGCGGACTGCGCGATCTCAGACACCCGCACGCCCGTGCGGACGACGCCGCCGAGCTTCTCGATGTCGGCGACCAGTGCCTCGATCAGCACCATCATGCCGCCGGCGATGCCTTCCACGGCCGCACCGGGCGCCTGCGCCGCAGCCGCCTGCGCCGCACGCGCCGCGCTCTCGTCACGCAGAGCCTGCACAGCACCCGACAGAGAACCGACGCGCGTGAGGGCGGCGTTGAGCCCGGGCGCAGCGATGTCGACATCGACGTCTTCGGGTGATGCGGAGTACACGCCCGTCGTCACCGGAGCCACCAGCCGGTCTCGCACCTTGACGCCCATGCGCGAGGACACCAGCTTGCCGAGGCTCTGGCTGTGGCCGATCGTGAGGGGCGGGCGCACGCGGTCGAGGTAGGCACGCCACACTCCCGACCAGCCGATGATGCGGCGCACGTCCTCTTGGAACGGGTTGCTCGGGATGCCGAGGATGCCGCCGACCGGCAGCGGTGCGGCCCCGACGCCGGGGATGCCCGCGAGCCAGGCGCTGCCCGCCGCGGGGGCGACGATGCGATCGGTGAGGCCGAGTTCGTTGAGGAGCGCTCGCACCCGTCCGCCCCGCGTCGCGTAGCTCTCCGCCCCGGCATCCACGACGACGCCGTCGATCTCGGCCTGACGGATCGCGCCGCCGACGGCATCCGACGCCTCGAGCACGGTGACGTGCATGCCGACCTTGACGCATTCGCGAGCCGCGATCAGCCCCCCGATGCCACCGCCGATGACGACGATGTGGCGCGTTGCCGCGCGGGCTGCCAGCGTGGCGGGCTCGGCTCGGGACGACTCACGGTTCGCGGGATTCGACGGCATACGTCAATCCTTTCACCCGCGACCTGGATGCCTCGCCGGTTGCGACCGGAGAAACGGGCACGGTGCGGAGATCCATCCGGGGGCCGCTCAGTCGAGGATGCGCCGGCTCAGGCCTCGACGTCCGCAGCGGCGGCACGCCCGGAGCCGCGCTTGCGCACCTCGCGGAGCACGATCTGCTCGGGGCACACGGTCGAGAGGAAGTCGCCGACGGAGAGCGCGAGACGCTCGCCGACGAGGGAGTACAGGATGCGGTTGGCATTGCGACGCTCACTGACGAGGCCCGCCTGGCGCAGCACGCTCAGGTGCCGCGAGATCGTGGGGCCGCTCGCCGAGAACCGCGAGGCGATCTCACCCGCCGCGAGCTCGCCGTCCTTGAGGTCCTGCAGGATCTGACGACGCGTCGGATGGGCCAATGCCGCGAAGATGTCTGACGCACTGTCTGTCATGTTCGCAATATAGCACTCATGCTAGATAGCGTCCTGCGTCCGAGATGATGACGTCGGAGCGAACCGCCCCTGGCTGTCAGATCGAGTGGACCGGTTCTGTCAGATCGAGTGCACCAGTTCGACGATGCGGGTGAGCTGATCGGGGTCGGTCTCGGGGGGAACGCCGTGTCCGAGGTTGACGATGTGGCCCCTGGCCGCGCGCCCGCGCTCGACCACGTCGCGCACGTGCGTCTCGAGCACCGACCACGGCGCCGAGAGCAGCGCCGGGTCGATGTTGCCCTGCACCGAGACGTCGGGTCCGAGGATCGCCGCGGCCTCATCGAGCGGCAGGCGCCAGTCGACGCCGACGCCGTCTGCGATGCCACCCAGGCGCATGTCATCGAGGAAGGGCCCGGTGCCCACGCCGAAGTGGATGCTCGGCACGCCGATGCCGTCGAGCGCGACCTTCGAGTGCGGAGCCACGAACGCGCGGTAGTCAGCGGTGCTCAGGGATCCGGCCCACGAGTCGAACAGCTGCACCACGGATGCGCCCGCGTCGCGCTGGATCTCGAGGAACCGGCGCGAGACCTGCGCCAGCCAGCCCGCGAGACGGTTCCACGAGTCGGGGTCGGCGTGCATCATGGCGCGGGCCCGCAGGTGCTCCTTCGACGGGCCGCCCTCGACGAGGTAGGCGGCCAGCGTGAACGGAGCGCCGGCGAAGCCGATCAGCGGGGTCTCCCCGAGCTCTGCGGTGACGATGCCCACGGCCTCGGCGATCGCGGAGCCGTCGAGCGAGAGGGGATCGATGGAGGTGATGCGATCGACGTCACCCGCGGTGCGCACGGGATTCGCGAACACCGGACCGCGTCCGGCCTCGATCTCGACCTCCACGCCCGCCAGTCGCAGGGGGATGACGATGTCGCTGAAGAACACCGCAGCATCGACGCCGTGACGCCGCACCGGCTGCAGAGTGATCTCGGCGGCGAGGTCGGGCGTGAGGCAGGCGTCGAGCATCCGCGTTCCGACGCGCAGCTCGCGGTACTCGGGCAGCGATCGGCCGGCCTGGCGCATGAACCACACGGGGGCGTGCTCAGGTCGGGGGCCGGTGAGGGCGCGCAGCAGCGGAGCGTCGGAGAGAGGCATGCATCCATCCTCCCATCCGCCCCTGGGCCGACCTGCATGAAGCCTCAGGTAGAATCGAAAGGTGCTGCTGGTTGTCACGGCGAGTCACAAGACCGCCCCCTTCGAATTGCTCGAACGCCTGAGCCGCACCCCCGACGACGTCGCCTCCACGGTTGTGGACATGGCGTCCTGCGTGCAGGGTGCGGTCGTTCTTGCTACCTGCAACCGCTTCGAGGCCTACGTCGAGATGGACGAGCCCGTCACCGCCGCAGGTGCGATCGGCGTCGAGGCAGTGCTCGAGGCTGTCGAGGCGTCCACGGGCATCCGCGCCACCGAACTCGACGGCGCCTATGAGGTGCACTCCGGCCGCCGTGTCGCAGAGCACCTCTTCTCGGTCGCATCCGGCCTCGAGTCCGTCGTGTCGGGCGAAGGCGAGATCGCCGGCCAGGTGCGTCGCGCGCTCAAGTCCGCACGCAAGGGGGGCACGACCTCTCCCGAGCTCGAGCGCCTCTTCCAGCGGGCCAGCCAGGCGCAGCGCAAGGTCAAGAACGTCACTGCGCTCGGCCGCGCCGGTCGTTCACTCGTGCGCCTCGCTCTCGAGCTCGCCGACAGCCGCATCGTCGACTGGTCGACCGAGCGCGTGCTTCTCGTCGGCACCGGCGCCTATGCAGCCGTCACCCTCGCGACGCTGCGCGAACGAGGAGCCGTGAACATCTCGGTGTACTCGCCCTCGGGACGCGCTGAGAAGTTCGCCGCGAAGCACGGCATCCGCCCGGTCTCCGCCGAGGACTACGCGCGCGTCGCCTCGCGATCGAGCCTGCTGATCACCTGCACGACGGCGGCCGCTCCCGTGCTCACCCCCGAGCACCTGCAGGCGCCGACCGGAATCGCCCCCGAGGGCTGCCCCGTCGCATCCCACAACCAGATGGTCGTCGACCTCGGCATGCCGCGCAACGTCGACCCCGCTGTCGCTGCCCTCGAGGGAGTGGCTCTGCTCGACCTCGAGACCATCAGCCTGCACGCACCGCTCGAGGAGCTGCAGGCGACGGATGCCGCGCGCACCGTCGTGCGCGAAGCCGCCGACACCTTCCACGTCGTCGGCAGCCGACAGAGCGTCACCCCCTCGGTCGTCGCGCTGCGGTCGCACATGTTCGCACTGCTCGAGTCCGAGATCGCCCGAGCCCGCGCCAGGGGCGACGACGACGGCAAGGTCGAGCAGGCCCTGCGCCACCTCACCGGCGTGCTGCTGCACGTGCCGACCACGCGCGCGCACGAGCTCGCCGCCACCGGCCGGGCAGACGACTTCGCCGCCGCGCTCTCGACGATGTACGGCATCGAGCCGATCGAGCCCGCGCAGGCGTCTGACGCAGACGACGCCGCGACCGCCTGAGGGCCTCACCCTCACTGCACGATCAGCCTCGGCGGAGACCTCTCCCCCGGCTCCGTGGATCTCGGCTCCGAAGCCTGCACGCATCGTCCGTGCTTCATATCGTCGAACCATGACAAATCCCTTCCCCGAACGCAGACTGGGAGGATGCTCGTGGATCCGGATGTGATCGGCATCATCATCGCCCTCTTTGCGTTCACCGCGACCGTGCTCGGCGGAGTCTCCAGAATGCTCGCGAAGCAATCCCGGGGACTTGGACACCCGCTTCGACAGCATCGATGAGAGGTTCACGCGACTCGAGACGCAGATCACCGAACTCAGGATCGAACTCAAAGGCGACGTCGCCGACGTGAGAGTGTCCATCGCACGCCTCGAGGGTCCGCTCCCGAAGCTGCAGCGCATCTGACCCCGCTGCCGCCATCGGGGATGCCAGACTGGACGCATGGCCCTTCACATCACCGGAGACACCGCCGCCGACGCACTGCTCACCGACAATCCGCTCGCACTGCTGGTCGGGATGCTGCTCGACCAGCAGGTCCCGATGGAGACGGCGTTCGCAGGACCCCTCAAGATCGAGCAGCGCACCGGCGCGACCGATGCGGCCACCATCGCGGCGATGGACCCCGACGAGTTCCTCGAGGCGTTCAAGACGACCCCAGCCGTGCATCGGTTCCCCGGTTCGATGGCGACTCGCGTGCAGACGCTCTGTCAGGAGATCGTCGATCAGTGGGGCGGAGACGCCTCGGCACTCTGGACCGAAGGCGACCCGTCGGGCGCCGAGGTGCTCAAGCGACTCAAGGCTCTCCCCGGCTTCGGCGAGCAGAAGGCGAAGATCTTCCTGGCTCTGCTCGGCAAGCAGTACGGGTTCACCGGCGCCGGGTGGCGCGAGGCCGCGGGCGACTACGGTACCGAGGGTTCCTACCGCAGCGTCGCCGACATCGTCTCGCCCGAATCGCTCACCAAGGTGCGCGAACACAAGAAGGCCATGAAGGCCGCGGCGAAGGCGAAGGCATGAAGCCCACCGGCGACGACGTCGCCGGGCTCATCGCCCGATCCACTCCGGCGGTCCGACGTCGGGATGCCGAGACCCTGACCGCCCTGATGCAGGAGATCACAGGCCGCGACCCTCAGACCTGGGGCACGATCATCGGCTTCGGCAGCTGTCACTACCGCTACCCGACCGGCACCGAGGGCGACAGCGGACTCCTCGGCTTCGCCCCCCGCAAGGCGGCTACGACGATCTATCTGTTCGACGGCGTCGACGCACACTCCGAGGCACTCGAGAAGCTCGGCCCGCACAGCACGGGCGTCGGATGCCTCTACATCAAGGACCTCGAGAAGATCGACCTCGACGTGCTCCGCGGCATCCTCGAGCGTTCGCTGGCCTGGGTCGAGGCGGGCGGCACCGATCAGGTGCAGCTGACCGTCACCGGCTGACGCGAGAGGCCCGCCGTCCTGTCGGACAGCGGGCCTCTCGTTCTGATCGTCCGAGCGTCACGCGCCCTTGAGTCGCTCAGCCAGGTACTGGTGCAGCTCGTCGATCGAGACGCGCTCCTGCGCCATGGTGTCGCGGTCGCGCACGGTCACGGCACGGTCGTCGAGCGAGTCGAAGTCGATCGTGACGCAGAACGGCGTGCCGATCTCGTCCTGTCGGCGATACCGGCGACCGATCGCACCCGCGTCATCGAAGTCGACGGCCCACGAGCTGCGCAGCGTGTCGGCGACCTCGCGAGCGAGCGGCGACAGCCGCTCGTTGCGGCTCAGCGGCAGCACGGCCGCCTTGACCGGGGCCAGACGCGGGTCGAGCTTGAGCACCGTGCGCACGTCGGTGCCGCCCTTGGCGTTCGGCACCTCCTCTTCGCGGTACGCGTCGACGAGGAAGGCCATCATGGCGCGGGTGAGGCCGAACGACGGTTCGATCACGTACGGCGTGTAACGGTCGCCCGTGGCCTGGTCGAAGTAGGTGAGGCTCTGACCGGACGCCTCGCTGTGGCTCGACAGGTCGTAGTCGGTGCGGTTGGCGACGCCCATGAGCTCGCCCCACTCCTTGCCTGTGAAGCCGAAGCGGTACTCGACGTCGATGGTGCCGGCGGAGTAGTGCGCGCGGTCGTCTTCGGGCACGTCGAACTGACGCATGTTCTCGGGGTCGATCCCGAGATCGATGAACCAGTTCCAGCACGCCTCGACCCAGTGCTCGAACCACTGCTGCGCGTCAGCGGGGGGCGTGAAGAACTCGATCTCCATCTGCTCGAACTCACGCGTGCGGAAGATGAAGTTGCCGGGGGTGATCTCGTTGCGGAACGCCTTGCCGACCTGGCCGATGCCGAACGGCGGCTTCTTGCGGCTGGCCGTCAGAACGTTCGAGAAGTTGACGAAGATGCCCTGTGCCGTCTCCGGGCGGAGGAAGTAGAGGCCCGACTCATCGTCGACCACACCGAGGTACGTCTTCACGAGACCCGAGAACGACTTCGGCTCGGTGTACTGGCCCTTGGTGCCGCAGTTGGGGCACGGCACGTCGGCGAGGCCGTTCTCCGCCTTGCGACCCTTGCGCGCCTCGAAGTCCTCGATCAGAGTGTCGGCGCGGAAGCGCTTGTGGCAGCTCAGGCACTCGACCAGCGGGTCGGTGAAGGTCGCGACGTGGCCAGAGGCCTCCCACACGCGCTTGGGCAGGATGATGCTCGAGTCGAGTCCGACCATGTCGCCACGGCCGCGCACGAACGTCTGCCACCACTGGCGGCGGATGTTCTCTTTGAGCTCCGTGCCGAGGGGCCCGTAGTCCCACGCGGACCGGGAACCGCCGTAGATCTCACCCGCCTGGAAGACGAACCCGCGGTGGCGGGCAAGGGCGATGACCTTGTCAAGACGGGACTGTTCGGCCACGGTGGCTCCAATGGTCGCATGCGGGAAAGCCCGTGATCACGGGCACATCAATCTTATCCGCGACCGGTTCGCCTCAGGACCCTGGCCAGGTCGGTCCGAGCCCTCAGGCCGTGAAGAGGTAGCCCTTCTCGACATCGAACCCCGAGAGCGTCAGGCCGCTGCTCAGCAGACCTTCCATCTGCGCACGCAGACGGGTGCGCCATTCGTGCGCAGCATCCGGATCCTCGACGCGGATGCTCTCGATGTCGCTCGGGATCTCCAGCGTCTCCACAACCTCGTCGGATGCCGGCGACTTGGCGATGTCGGCGAGCGCCCATTCGACGTCGAGCCGGTCGCTCTCGTCTCCGGCATCGCCTCCGCCGAAGATGCCGTAGCGGTTCACCGAGTACCCGGTCACGCGGGCACCGAGCACTGTGAGGAAGAAGTGCGCGTTGCGGGCGACCAGCGGATCGAACGTCCAGGTGATGCGACCGACGTCCCGCGAGAACGCCCATTGGCGCTGGTGCTCTTTGAGCTCTCGTCCCCAGCCGCGTCCGCGGTACTCGGGCAGCAAGGCCGTGATGTGCGAGTGCATCGCGCGGCGCCCGGGGGCGCCGAAGAAGGCGATCGAGGCACCCACCATCCGCTCTTCCCCGTCCTCGGCATCGAAGAGTCCGACGACGTAGTTGCCCGACTGCTGAAGAGCTCGCAGAGTGCCGGCGTCGATCACGCGCTCGGGGCCGCGGATGGAGTCGAGCAGGCCCTGCGCGGCGATGATGAGTTCAACGGTGTCCAGATCACGGATGGTTCGCACGCCCCCAGTCTGCCCCTCCGGTCGCAGATATCGGAATCGAACACGTGCGAGTGGGCTGGGAACCACGTCGCGACCGGGCGTACCGTGGAGGAATGGCAAGCAGCGACACGACGGCCGAGAAGTCCGACACCCGATTCTTCGGGCAGCCCTGGGCACTCGTCCACATCTTCGGCGTCGAGATGTGGGAGCGGTTCAGCTTCTACGGCATGCAGGGCATCCTGCTCATCTACCTGTACTTCTCGGTCACCGAGGGGGGCCTCGGACTCTCCCAGGCCGTCGCCGGCGGGATCGTAGGCGCCTACGGCGGGTCGGTCTACCTCTCGACGATCCTCGGTGCCTGGATCGCCGACCGGATGCTGGGCTCGGAACGTGTGCTGTTCCTCAGCGCGATCGTGATCGTCGCAGGGCACGTCGCCCTCGCCCTTCTCCCCGGATTCATCGGCGTCGGGGTCGGCCTCGTGCTCGTCGCGCTCGGCTCGGGCGGCCTGAAGGCGAACGCGACCTCCGTCGTCGGCACCCTCTACAGCGCAGACGACACCCGTCGGGACGCCGGATTCTCGCTGTTCTACCTCGGCATCAACCTCGGCGCCTTCATGGGTCCGATCCTCACCGGCATCCTGCAGTCGACCCTCGGATTCCACTACGGCTTCGGGCTCGCCGCGATCGGCATGACGCTCGGACTCGTGCAGTACTCCTTCGGCCGCAAGGCGCTGCCGGATGAGGCACGACGCGTGCCCAATCCGCTGCCCTCCTCGCGCTATCCGCTCGTCGCGATCGTCGCGGTCGCCGCCGTCGCCCTCATCGCGGTGCTGGTGCTCGTCGGCGTGGTCAGGGCCGACAACCTGGCGTCCATCGTGATCATCGGAACGATCGTCGCGACGGTGGCCTACTTCGCGGTCATCCTCAGCAGCCGCCGGATCGACGGCACCGAGCGCTCGCGCGTCTGGGGGTTCCTGCCCCTCTTCGTCACGAGCGTCGCCTTCTGGTCGCTCTACCAGCAGCAGTTCACCGTGCTCACGGTCTACTCCGACGAGCGCCTCGACCGCAACATCTTCGGATTCGAGATGCCCGTCTCATGGGTGCAGTCGATCAATCCCGTGTTCATCATCATCCTGTCCGGTGTCTTCGCGGCGATCTGGACCCGCCTGGGCCGCCGTCAGCCCTCGACGCCGGTGAAGTTCGCACTGGGCGCGATGATCATGGGGGCGGCGTTCCTGCTGTTCCTGCCGTTCGCGGGCGGGGGCGCCAACTCCACCCCGTTGATCGCCATCATCGGCATCCTGTTCGTGTTCACGGTCGCCGAGCTGCTGATCTCGCCGGTCGGGCTGTCTGTCACCACGAAGCTCGCCCCGAAGGTCTTCCATACCCAGATGGTCGCGCTGTTCTTCCTGTCGATCGCGCTGGGCACGGCGATCTCGGGCTGGCTCGTGCAGTTCTACGACCCGAAGAACGAGGTGCCCTACTTCTCGATCCTCGGCGCCATCGCGATCGTGGTCGGCCTCGGACTGCTCCTCGCCGTCAAGCCGGTGCTGCGACTGATGAAGGGCGTGAGCTGACGATCGCACCACGCGGGCTCGCGCCTCGGGTGTCTCAGACGCCGATAGCCTGAAGCGATGGGAGAGAACGATGATCGCGCGCGCAGAAGACTCTCCCGGACATCACCGAAGTGGGCGATCGTCGCGGTGCTGGCGTTCGCCGGTCTGTGCTCGTCGTTCATGTTCACACTGGTCGTGCCGCTGCAGGCCGAGCTTCCTCACCTGCTGAACGCATCCCGCGAGGACACCACCTGGGTCGTCACGATCACGCTGCTCGTCGCCGCGGTCGCCACCCCGATCTCGGGCCGACTGGGCGACATGTACGGCAAGCGCCGCGTCGTGATCGTCCTGCTCGGACTGCTGATCCTCGGGTCGCTGATCGCCGCGCTGTCCGGCTCGATCGTCGGCGTGATCATCGGCCGGGCGCTGCAGGGGGCGGTGACCGGTGTGGTCCCGCTGGGCATCGCTATCATGCGCGACGTGCTGCCGCCCGAACGCCTGGGCACCGCCGTCGCCCTGATGAGCGCGACGATGGGCGTGGGCGGTGCGATCGGGATGCCGGTGGCCGCCCTGCTCGCGGTGAACGCCGACTGGCACTGGCTGTTCTGGCTCGCGGCCGCTCTCGGCGTCATCGGCCTCGCCCTCGTGCTGCTGGTGATCCCCGAGGATGTGCTGCGGTTCCCCGGGCGCCTCGACGTGATCGGCGCGGTCGGACTCGCGATCGGCCTCACCGGCATCCTGCTGTTCGTCTCGCGCGGCGCGGAGTGGGGCTGGACGGCACCGCTGACCCTCGCATGCATCATCGGAGGCGTGGGGGTGCTGCTGGTGTGGGGGTGGTATCAGCTGCGCACGAAGGATCCGCTGCTCGATCTGCGCGTCGCTGCCCGCCCCGCCGTGCTGTTCACCAACATCGCCGCGATCGGCATGGGCTTCGCCCTGTTCGCGTCGAACGTGACTTTCCCGCAGCTGCTCGAGGGCCCGACCGCCTCCGGTGCGGGCTTCGGACTCGACATGGTCGCTGCCGCACTCGTGATCATGCCGGCGGGTCTCGTGATGATGGTGATCTCGCCGCTGTCTGGCTGGCTCGAGCGCACCGTCGGGCCTCGCCCGCTGTTCACCGTCGGCGCTGCGGCGATCGTGCTCGCCTACGTGTTCGTGCTGCTGTGGTCGAGCGAGGTCTGGCACATCCTCGTCGGCAACCTGCTGATCGGCGTCGGCATCGGATTCACGTTCGCCGCCATGCCGATGATCATCATGCGATCGGTGCCCGCGAACGAGACGGGCGCCTCGAACGGACTGAACGCGCTCTTCCGCTCGATCGGCACGTCGAGTGCGTCCGCCGTGATGGGCGGGGTGCTCGCCGCCATGAGCATCGACGTCGGCGGAGTCTCGGTGCCCACGCGGGCAGCGTTCGATCTGTGCTTCTGGCTGGCGATCGGGGCCGGGATCGTCGCTCTGGTGCTGTCGCTGTTCATCCCCCGGCAGCGTGCAGCAGAGCAGCATCCGTCGCTGCCGGGCTAGCCGTCAGCCCGGATCGCGATCAGAGCACGCGCGGATCGAGATCGCCCGTCGTCGGCGCTCGCAACCGCGCAGGGATCGGCCACTCGAGCACGTACTGCTGCACGGGCGGACGCGCCATGTCGCCGAAGTCGTCGATCTTCACGACGATGCGTCCGGGAACGCCTTCGTCGTCGGGAGTGACCTCGAGGATGCGCACGCGAAGGGGCCTGTCGGCTTCACCCTCGAGCATCCACGGATCGGCGAGCCAGCCGATCCCCCGCTCCTCGAGCGCGGTCTCGGCGTCGAGCCACTCGGTGGGACCGGAGACCGGGCGACCCAGCACGTCGACGGCCACCCACTCGTCGCCGTCGGGGCGGATCCATCCGAGCAGCTCTCCGTCGTCGCGGCGGTGCGGAGTCCAATCGGCGCGGGGCATGCCTCCAGGCTAGCGACGCTGGGGCGAGGGCGCCCGTGAGCTCAGTGCGTGTACTCCATGAGCTCGACCCCGAGCACGCGGAAGGCATCGTGCGCACGAAGCCGGTGCGTGATCGACAGGTCGTCGAAGCAGACGATCAGGGAATAGGCGACGCCGGCGCGTGGCCCGGCGAGGACTCCCGCCTCTGCCCGCACGCCGCGATCGCGCCCGGTCTTGTTGATGAACAGCAGACCGTGGGCGTCGTGGTCGTGAGCGAAGGGATCGAGGCCCGTCGACGAGGCCACCAGGCTCAGGTCCTGGTTCAGACTGAGCCACTCGGACACCTGAGCGCTCACCGAGGCGCCCACCACCTGCGAGTTCACGAGTGCCGAGAAGAGTCCGGCGAATTCGCGCGCGGAACCCACGGCGACCTGGGGCGCGTCGTCGGGACCGCGCTCGTCGCGGAATCGATCGAGAAGGGCTGTGCGGCGGAGTCCGAGGGCCTCGATGCGCTCACGCACGCGATCGTGACCGACCCGCTGCAACAGGGCGTTGACTGCGATCGGGTCGCCGGCTGTCGCTGCGAGCACGGCGAGATCTTCGAGCGGCAGCGCGGGCGCATGCAGGTGTCGCCAGAGACCCGAGGTCGACACCGACTCGACGGCGGTGCGCTCGACGATCTCGAGCGGGTCGAGGGTGCCTGCATCGAACGCTGCCGCCACCTCGATCAGCAGCGGTACGACCCCGAGCCCCGCGACAGGCATGGTCACATGGTCATCGCCGGAGAGGACATGCGTGTGGTTGTCGAGATCGACGACGTGAACCGACACCTGCGCGCCCGCGTCCGCGAGCTGTTCGAGCGCCCGGAGGGTCGAAGTGAACGACCGACGCCCCGAGGCCGCACGACGCGGCAAGCGTCGGCTGGGCCGCTGAGAGCGGCGCAGCGAGGCCAGTGGCGGGCCGTCGGCAGGCTCGGAAGCACCCACGCGTGATCCTTAATAGGGGGGTTGGATTGGCGGGATGCTGCGGTGTCCATCCTCCGCAGCACCGATATCGTAACCCCGTCAGGTGAGGATGCCCTACATACTCCGGTATACGGTCATCAGATCGTCATCCAGGAGACAGCAGGGCACCCGTCGAGACCTGATCGGCTACGCGGAACGACTCACCAGATCGTCACTCGCGAACCCTGCGGCAGCCACAGCGCGTCGGATTCGGAGACGTCGAACGCCTCGTAGAAGGCGTCGATGTTGCGGACGATCTGGTTGCAGCGGAACTCGTTCGGCGAGTGCGGGTCGATCGTGAGCAGTCGCAGCGTCTCGGCGTCGCGGCTCTTCTGCTGCCAGACCTGCGCCCACGATAGAAGAAGGCGCTGCACGCCCGTGTAGCCGTCGATGACCGGCGCCTCCTCTCCGCCGAGCGCGATCTCGTAGGCCTTGAGCGCGATGCCGAGGCCGCCCAGGTCGCCGATGTTCTCACCGATCGTCAGGGCGCCGTTGACGTGATGCTCGGCGTCGAGGCCTTCGGGCACGAGCTCGTCGTACTGCGCGATCAGTGCCTTGGTGCGCTGCTCGAACGCCGTGCGATCCGCATCCGTCCACCAGTCCTCGAGCTTGCCGTCTCCGTCGTAGCGGCTGCCCTGGTCGTCGAATCCGTGACCGATCTCATGGCCGATGACCGCGCCGATCCCGCCGTAGTTGGCAGCCGCATCACGCGACGCATCGAAGAACGGATACTGCAGGATCGCCGCCGGGAACACGATCTCGTTCATCGACGGGTTGTAGTACGCGTTGACCATCTGCGGCGGCATGTGCCACTCGTCCCGGTCGATCGGCTTTCCCACCTTCGCGACGTTGCGGTCGTGCTCGAAGATCGCCGCTCGCCGCACGTTGCCGAACAGGTCCGCGCGGTCGATCTCGAGGCTCGAATAGTCGCGCCAGACGGCGGGGTGGCCGATCTTCGGCGTGAACGAGTCGAGCTTGGCGAGAGCTCGCTCGCGGGTCTCGGCCGTCATCCACTCGAGGTCGGTGATGCTCTGCCGATAGGCCTCGATGAGGTTCGCGACGAGCTCGTCCATCGCCGCCTTCGCCGTCGGCGGGTAGTGCCGCTCGACGTACACCTTGCCTATCGCCTCGCTCAGCGCGCCCTCGGTCACCGAGACGCCGCGCTTCCACCGCTCGCGGATCGAGGGGACGCCGGTCAGCTCGGTGCCGTAGAACGAGAAGTTCTCCTGCACGAAGTCGTCGGTCAGATACGGAGCCGCGGCGTGAATGACCTGCGCGCGCAGCCAGGCCTTCCAATCGTCGAGGCGCTCGGGGGTGAGCAGCGATCCGAGCCCTTCGAGGAAGCTCGGCTGCGAGACGACCACCTCGGCGAAGGCCTCGGGGTGGGCCGGCGCGACGGAGTCGCGCCACGGCTCGAGGTCGACACCGGCGAGCTCCTGGATCTCGGCCCATGTCTTGAGGTTGTAGGTGGCGACGGCGTCGCGACTGCGCACGTTGTCCCAGTGGTGGCCCGCGAGCTCGGTCTCGAGGGCGATCGAGCGGTCGGCGGTGCCCGCGGCATCGGCGACACCGGCGAGCGCCAGCAGACGCTCGAGGTGGGCGCGGTAGGCCGCTCGGGTCTCGGCGAAGGTGTCGAGTCTGAAGTAGCTCTCGTCCGGCAGCGACAGGCCGGACTGCACGATCACCGGAAGGTAGCGCTCGGGATCTCCGGGGTCGCCGTCGACGTAGAACCCGATCAGGTGCGCGCGACCGTCGCGGTCGTAGGCGCCGACGGTGCGCAGGAACGCGGGGATGTCATCGATCGCCTCGATCTCGGCGAGGGTCTCGGCGAGCGGCGCGACACCGGCCTCGGCGATGCGCTCGGTGTCCATGAAGCTCGCGAACAGGTCGCCGATCTTGCGAGCGAGGGTGCCCGGTTCGGCATCCTGCGACTCCTCGATGATCGCCCTGACGTCCTTCTCGGCCTGCTCGGCGAGCAGATGGAACGAGCCCCAGCGCGCCTTGTCGCCGGGGATCTCGGTGCGGGCGAGCCATGCGCCGTTGACATGGCGGTACAGGTCATCCTGCGGGCGGATGTCGGAGCTGAACTCGGAGGTCTCAAGGCCAGAGGGAAGCACGTCGGTCATGCCGACCAGCCTAGGCGTCGCTCCGACATTCGGGCGGGAACGGGCTGGCGGTCCTCGCCGACCTCAGCCCCGGCGACGGATGCCGAAGCGACGCGTGCGCGGCTGGATCGGCTCCGGCGTCGGCCGGGCGGCCAGGCGCGCCGCACGACGCTCGGCCCACGCGGCCACCTCGGCGTCGATGTCGCGAGGCTCCGTCACGACGGGCGGTCCGCCCTGCAGCTGACGTCGAGCCTCGATGACCCGACGGTTGAAGTCCTCGAGCACCTCCCGCACGTCGACCTCGCGACCGAGCAGGTCGAGCTGGTCGTCGAGCTCTCGGTTCTCGGTCCGCAGCAGGATGGCGGGCGGGCCGAGACCCGTCAGGTTCTCCTGCTCGATCTTGCGCCGGATCCACCAGTCCGGGTCGTGGTGCGTGCCGAGACCCTCGAGCGGCTTGCCGGCTCCGGGGAGATCGTCGAAGTCGCCCCTGCGGATCGCGACCTGGATCGCCGTCTCGATGAAGGCGGCCCGGTCGGTGGCTGCGGCGATGCCCGGTGCCGTGCCGGATTCGGCATCCTCGCCGTCGTTCTCACTCTGCTGTCGCGCGCGGTACCTCGCCGCGGCCTCTCGTGGATCCGTCATGGGCGCCTCCGTCGCATCCGGGATTCCTCCAGGGTACGACTGCACGGGATCCGGCGGGCCGAGTGCGGGCGCGCTGGATGCTCTGAGGTCGGCGCCAGCCCATAGGCTCGGAGGATGACCGAGCGCACTCTCAATCGTGAGATCCTGCGCCTCGCCGTCCCCGCGCTCGGCGCCCTGATGGCGGAGCCCGCGTTCCTCATCGTCGACGCCGCCCTGGTCGGGCACCTCGGCACGACGCCGCTCGCCGGGCTCGGCATCGCGGGTGCGGTGCTGCAGACGATCGTCGGACTCATGGTCTTCCTCGCCTACTCGACGACCCCGGCCGTCGCCAGGCTGTTCGGCGCCGGCAGGCCGGGCGAGGCCGTCTCGGTCGGGATCAACGGCATGTGGCTGGCGCTGGCGATCGGGGCCGTGCTCGCCGCGGCCGGGGCGGTCGCCTCGCCGTGGCTCGTGTCGCTGTTCGGCGCGAGCGAGGCCGTGGCCGCCGATGCCAACGCCTATCTGGTCGTCTCGATGTGGGGGCTCCCGGCGATGCTCATCGTGTTCGCCGCCACCGGACTGCTCCGCGGGATGCAGGACACCATGACGCCCCTGTGGATCGCCGGCATCGGCTTCGGCGCGAACGCGCTGCTCAACGTGCTGTTCATCTACGGGCTGGGCTGGGGCATCGCCGGGTCGGCGGCCGGCACGGTCGTCGCCCAGTGGGGCATGGTCGGCGCCTACGTGCTCGTGATCCGGCGCCTCGCCGCGAAGCACGATGCGTCGCTGATGGCGCAGCGAGCGGGCATGGGCAGCACTGCGCGTTCGGGCGGCTGGCTGTTCCTGCGCACGGTGAGCCTGCGGGCTGCGCTGTTGGCGACCGTCGCGGTCGCCACGGGCATCGGCACGGAGGAACTCGCCGGGTGGCAGATCGTCTTCACCATCTTCTCGGCGGCCGCGTTCGCACTGGATGCCCTCGCGATCGCGGCCCAGGCACTGATCGGCAAGGAGCTCGGCGCGGGCGACGAACGGCAGGTGCACCGGGTGCTCAGACGCACGGTCGCCTGGGGAGTGTGGTTCGGCGTCGTGGTCGGCGCGCTCATCGCGGCGCTCTCGGGTGTGCTCGGCATCGTGTTCACGGGCGATCCGTCGATCGCCGCGCTCGTGCAGCCTGCGCTCCTCATCCTCGCGGTCGCGCAGCCGATCGCGGGTGTCGTCTTCGTGCTCGACGGGGTGCTGATGGGTGCGAACGACGCGCGCTATCTCGCGATCGCGGGTGGCCTGAACCTCCTGCCGTTCCTCCCGGCACTCTGGGTCATCGCCGCGACCGGCGTCGACGACACCGCAGGTCTCGTCTGGCTCTCGGTCGCGTTCTTCGGGGTGTACCTGCTCGCTCGGCTGGCCACCCTCGGCTGGCGCGTGCGCTCGGGACGCTGGGTCACTGCCGGCGTCTAGCACTGCACGATCACTGCGAATCCGGAGTTCTGCACGTATCCCGGAATCTCGGAAACTCTCCCGTCGCAGCCCTGGCATTCTCATCGGAAGCGAACGAGAATCGGAGCGTGCTGACCATGAACGAGCCTCAGGTGTGGGTCCTGATCGGCGTCTTCGCCGCCGCGATGTTCGGCATGGTCACGGTCGTCTCGACCTTGTTCATCCATGTCGTGAAGACTGAGATCCAGAGCGTGCATCGCCGGATCGACACGCTCGACCGCGATGTGACGGCCCTATACCGGAACACGTTCGGCATAGATCGCGACTGAGGACGCCGCGAGAGGTCAGGCGTTCTCGAGTTCGGCGATCACGATCTTCTTCATGTGCATGAGCGCCTGGATCTGCTCCGGCCTCTGCTGCAGCAGATCGAGGCCTGCGGGCACGACCTGCCAGCTGACGCCGAACCTGTCCTTGCACCAACCGCACGCCTCCGACTCCGGCACGGCCGAGAGCGCCTGCCAGTAGTGGTCGATCTCGGCCTGGTCCTCGCATCCGATCACGAACGAGATCGACTCGTTGAACGCGAACTCAGGTCCGCCGTCGAGGCATCCGAACGGCGAGCCGTTCAGCGTGAAGTCGCCGTTGAGGACCTTGCCGGTCATCCCTTCGAAGTGTCGATCGAGCGATTCGTCGGGGTAGAGCACCACCTGGTCGATCGACGAGTTCGGGAACACCGAGACGTAGTACTCCATCGCCTCCTGCGCCTGACCGTCGAACCAGAGGAACGGGCGGATGCGACTGATCTCTGCCATGTCGACCTCCTCAGATCGGCACTCACGCTACGCCCGCGCAGCCGCCGTGTCGAGAGGGTCCGCCCACCTGTCAGCCCGCGTGCCTCCGGCACCACTCGTACATGATCACGGCGGCTGCCGCGCTGGCGTTGATCGATCGCGTCGAGCCGTACTGCGTGATCTCGATATGGGCCGACGCCGCGGCGAGCGCGGCATCCGACAGCCCCGGCCCCTCCTGTCCGAACAGCAGCACGCAGCGCTGCGGCAGGTCGGCGCGGTCGACCGGCACTGCGCCGTCGACGTTGTCGACCGCGATGACCGGCAGCCCCTCTGCCGCGGCCCAGGCGGTGAACGTCTCCACGTCCTCGTGGTGCACGACGTGCTGGTAGCGGTCGGTGACCATGGCGCCCCGTCTGTTCCAGCGGCGCCGCCCGATGATGTGCACGGTATCGGCGAGGAACGCGTTGGCGCTGCGCACGATCGAGCCGATGTTCATGTCGTGCTGCCAGTTCTCGATCGCGACGTGGAACGGATGCCGTCTGGTGTCGAGGTCGGCGACGATCGCGTCCATCCGCCAGTAGCGGTAGCGATCGATCACATTGCGCGTGTCGCCGACCGTCAGCAGCTCAGGGTCGTACTGCTCTCCCGCGGGCCATTCCGCCTCGCCTCCGGGCCACGGCCCCACTCCGTAGCCGGGCTGCGCCGACGATCCGCCTGTCTCTGCTGCATCCGCGGCCGCCTGCTCTTCCATTCCGCCAGGCTATCCGCCGAGCCCCGCACAGCATATTTAGGTACACCGAAAAATCCGCTACGATTTCGGCATGCCTAAAAATTCCGCACTCGAGACGGCTGCGCCGACCGCTCGCGCCACCGCGCCCCGCAGCCTCTGGCTTCTCGGCCCCGCGCTGGTGGCCGGCGTCGCGTATCTCGATCCGGGCAACGTCGCGAGCAACATGACCGCGGGCGCTCAGTACGGGTACCTGCTCGTGTGGGTCGTGGTCGCCGGCAACATCATGGCCTGGCTGATCCAGTACCTCTCGGCCAAACTCGGAGTCGTCACCGGTCAGAGCCTGCCCGAAGTGCTGGGAACGCGACTGAAGAACCCGTGGGCACGACGCGCGTACTGGCTGCAGGCCGAGCTCGTCGCGATGGCGACCGATCTGGCCGAGGTCATCGGCGGCGCCGTCGCTCTGTATCTGCTGTTCGACATCCCCCTGCTGCTCGGCGGGATCATCACCGGGGCGGTGTCGATGATCCTGCTGGCGGTGCAGAGCCGCCGAGGGCCCCGACCCTTCGAGTTCGTGATCATCGCGCTCATGGTGATCATCACCGTGGGTTTCATCGCGGGCCTCTTCGTCGCCCCGCCCGACGCCTCGAGCATCGTCGGCGGCCTCGTGCCCCGCTTCGAGGACACCGGATCGGTGCTGCTCGCCGCATCCATCCTCGGTGCCACGATCATGCCGCACGCGATCTACGCGCACTCGTCGCTCACCCGAGACCGCTTCGGCTCGACGACGACCGATGCGCCGACGGAGGCCGTGCGCACGGAGACCTCGCGCATCCGTCGCCTGCTCACCGCGACCCGGTGGGACGTCTCGATCGCGATGGTCATCGCGGGTACGGTGAATCTCGGCATCCTGCTGCTCGCGGCCGCGAACCTCGCCGGTGTCGAGGGCACCGACTCGCTCGAAGGCGCGCACGCCGCGCTGGCCACAGGGCTCGGTCCTGTCGTCGCGACGTTCTTCGCGGTAGGGCTGCTGGCCTCAGGCCTCGCCTCGACGTCGGTGGGCGCCTACGCGGGGGCCGAGATCATGCACGGACTGCTGCACGTGCGCATCCCGCTGCTCGCGCGTCGGCTGGTGACTCTGATCCCCGCGCTCGTGATCCTCGGCATCGGCTTCGATCCGACGCTCGCCCTCGTGCTCAGCCAGGTCGTGCTCTCGTTCGGCATCCCCTTCGCCCTGATCCCGCTCATCGCGCTCACGGCTCAGCGCCGCACACTCGGCGTCTGGGCGAACCGCCTGTGGACGACGGCGGCCGGCATCATCGCGTCCGTCCTGCTCATCGCCCTCAACGGCGCCCTGCTCTGGCTGGTGCTCACCGGCGCCTGAACCGCAGCCCCTCGAGCAGACAGGCACCGGGACGCAAGACGCAGGGGTCAGGACGCAAGACGCAGGGCGCACAGAACCGCCCCGAGCCGGCACGGGAAGAGTCGACTCGGGGCGGCGATCTGTCACCGAGAGCGGAGGTTCTCCGTCCATCGCGAGGTCGCGCCGTCGGCGATGCGGTAGCCGGCGTCCGGCACCGCCACGACGGTCACCTCACCGGTGACCCGCACCTTGCCGCCCGGCGATTCGACCTTCTCGCCGTTCACGTAGTAGCTGACGCCCTTCACGTTCGTCGGCACCTTGACCTCGTCGCGAGAGGTGCCCGGCTTGTCGGTGAACTTCGGCGCCTTCGGCTCCGTCGGGGCCGTCAGCACCGGCACGTTCGCCCAGTCGAGGTCACTCGCGAGATAGAACGAGGTGTACGCCGGCTGGTTGTAGGTCGTCTGCTGACGCGCGGTCTCAGCCCGGTACTGCACATCGTGCATGAGGGTCGTGAGCTTGTGCGCCGTGGGCTCGGTCGTGGTGAAGAACCGCAGCGCGCTCGAGTCGGCCGTGCGCACCAGCAGCTCCTCGCGCCAGTCGCCCAGCACATCGGCGACGAGCGAGGGGTTGCCCTTCGTGCCGTTGTTGGTGAGCGTGCCCGTCGCGGTGAGCACAGTGCCTCGCGTCCAGTCGTCGATGGTCGGCGTCTGGTCGCCGCTGCCGTTGACGAGCTGCGTCGTCAGGTCGCCCGCCCAGCGGATCGACATGTTCGTGCCGGGCGTCTGCGCCTGCAGCACCTCGCCCCTCGCACTGAGCAGACCGCTGCCCTCCGTGCCGCCGGGCATGCTCGACCACACCTCGATGCCGGGCACGTCCGGCCGCACGTCGCCGATCATCGCCCGACCCGTGTCTCGGCCCGAGTAGGCGCCGAAGAGGGACTCTCCCGTGGCGGCGTCACGCATCACAGACCCGTAAGGTGCGCTGGTCGCGCCCTCATGGGCTGTCCAGATCTCCACACCGGGGCGGCTCGGATCGATGTCTGTCACGTGCATCGCGTCGCCGTGTCCCAGGCGCACCGATGCTCCGGGATCCGCACTGCCCTCGGGGAGCACGTCGAACGAGCTGTACAGCAGGCTGCCGTCGTCGTCGATCGTCGCGGAACCGTAGACGAGCTCCTGCCTGCCGTCGCCATCCACGTCGGCGAAGCTCAGCGAGTGATCGCCCTGCGTCGTGATGGTGCCGAACTCGGGGTCGGTGCCGTCCCTGCCGTGCGGGGAGTCGTTGAACGGGTTGGTCATGGGCACGTGGCCGCTGTCGACATCCCAGCGGGCCTTCAGCCGCTTGCCGTCCCAGTCGAAGGCCGCGACGGTCGTACGTGTGTAGTAGCCGCGGTCGAAGACCGCGGACGGATGCTGACCGTCGAGGTATCCGACTCCCGCGAGGAAGCGGTCGACGCGGTTGCCCGGCTCGATGCGCGACATCGCGTAGTCGCCCCACAGCAGGCCGTCGTCGCCGCGCTCGGTCGGATACGGGATGGTCTGCAGCTCCTTGCCCGTCGCGCTGTCGAAGACGGTGAGGTACTCGGGCCCGTCGACGATGAACCCCTCGAACTCTCGCAGCAGGTTGCGAGCGCTGCGACCGGGCGCGTACACGTCGATGAAGGTCCTGGCGAGCTCCTGCGCCGACTCGGGAGAGAGCGGATACTCGTGCGCGACGGGCATGCCCCACGCCTCTTCGAGAGTGGCCGGCCACTGACCCGACACGACCTCCTCCCGCTCACTCCAGCCGAGGAACATCTCGACGAGGTGCTGCTCGTAGTCCGCGGCGCTGAGTCGGTAGTCGTCGTCGTTCGAGTAGCCCGCCTTGCGGTCGTCTTTCGGCAGCGTGATGTACGACTCGCTCGCGACGCTGCCGTCGGCGGTGTACTGCACGGACTTCGTGCCAGGGGCCGTCTTCAGCATCGTCTCGGAGCGTCCGTCGCCGTCGAAGTCGTAGACGAGGAACTGCGTGTAGTGCGCACCGGCGCGGATGTTCACGCCGAGATCGAGGCGATTGAGCAGCGTGCCGTCGAGCTCGTAGGTGTCGAGGTAGACGGGGCCCGTGTAGCCGCGCTGCGAGACGTCCTTCGAGTTCGAGGGGTCCCACTTCACGACGTACTCGTATTGCCCGTCGCCGTCGACGTCGCCGACCGACACGTCGTTGGCCGAGTAGGTGTAGGCCTCGCCCTTCGGTGTGACGCCGTCGGCGGGCTTCTGCAGCGGAAGATCGTAGTGCCCCTCAGCCCACGCAGACACGGACGGCGATGCGGATGCCGTCAGCTCGACGCCGTTCACCACCGGGACCACGGAGTACTGCGATGCGGCCGCGCCGTCGGCATCCGCGTAGTTCGTGCTGTCGGTGATCGTGGCGATCTTCGCTCCGTCGCGGTAGACGGCGAAGTCGGGACCCGCGAGCCCCGTGGCGGTCGCACCGCTCGCCTCGGTGGCGAGCAGTCTCCAGCTGAGGAAGACCCCGCCGGCGGTCGAGACGGCGACAAGACCGCGGTCGAGCGTCTCGAGCTGTGGCGTCTTCGGACCGGAGTCATGGCGACCGGCCGTCGGCGCTGTGGGCGACGCCGCCGTCGCACTCTGCGCGCCTCCCACGAGGAGGCAGCCGACTGCGGCCACCGCCACGACGGCGCGGAACGATTGGTGTCGGATATTCATCGTCGAAATCCTTCTCTGGGCATGGCGCCCGCTCGGATAGCGTTTTCCCGTGCCCGGTCGAAGCTACCCGCAGAGCTCGTCCCCCGTCAAGGAATCCGGGCCGATTGACACGATTCACAGCGTGCGCGGCGGAGTGCTCCGACGGTTAGGCTCGAAGGATGTCTGCCGAAACCGCGCGCCGCAACGTCCGCATCCTCACCTGGATCGGCATCGCGACCGGCGTGATCGGCGGGCTGCTCGTCGCCTTCCCCACCGTGCTGCCCTTCGGCGGTCCCTGGGTGCAGCTCGCCCTGGGCATCGCGACCCTCGTGCTGGCCTTCCGCGCGCGCAAGATCGGCATCGCCGAGATCGAGGGGTTCGACGGTCGGCTCTCGCTGTTCGCCGCGCTGCTCGGGTTCCTCATCGTGTTCTTCGCGGGCCAGGTCGCCTTCGGGATCCTCGTCGACGTCGCGAACCCCTGATCTAGGCTGGACCCGTGGCATCCCCTGCAGCAGACGACTACCTGAAGACCGTCTACGCGCACACCGAATGGCAGGACGCGCCGATCACCCCCTCGGTGCTCGCGGCGAAGCTCGGCATCGCCCCGTCGTCGGTGACCGAGATGGTCAAGAAGCTCGCCGCCGCCGGGCTCGTCTCGCACGTTCCCTACGGCGCGGTGCGCTTGACGGATGCCGGCACGCAGCGAGCTCTGGCCATGGTGCGTCGACACCGCCTGATCGAGACCTGGCTGGTGCAGGAGTTCGGCTACGGATGGGACGAGGTGCACGACGAAGCCGAGGTGCTCGAGCACACGATCAGCGACCGTCTGCTCGAGGGCATCGACGCACGCCTCGGACGCCCGCGGTTCGACCCGCACGGCGACGCGATCCCCGATGCCGCAGGTGTCGTCGAACGCGAACCTTTCGTGCTTCTCGCCGATGCGCCGTCGGGGCACGTCGGACGCGTGCTGCGCGTCGATGACCGAGACCCGGAACTGCTGCGTGCTCTCGAGGGGGCGGGCGTCACCGTCGCCGCGAACATCACGACCACCCCCACGGGCATCGAGCTCGAGGGCACCGCGACCGAGCTCCCCGACGGCGCCGCGCAGGTCGTCTGGCTCAGCGCCTGAGAACCTCGTCAGAACCTGACACCTGCCCGTAACCGCCGCCGCATAGGCTGTGCACATGGCACACCGCGACAACATCGAATGCTGGCTGACCGACATGGACGGCGTGCTCGTTCATGAGAACGATGCCATCCCCGGAGCGTCCGAGCTGCTCGCAGGGTGGGAGCAGAACGAGATCCCCTACCTCGTGCTGACGAACAACTCGATCTTCACTGCTCGTGACCTGTCGGCCCGCCTTCGCGCCAGCGGTCTCGTCGTGCCCGAGGAGCGGATCTGGACCTCGGCACTGGCGACGGCCGACTTCCTCGCGCAGCAGCTGCCCGGCGGCTCGGCCTTCGTGATCGGCGAGGCGGGCATCCTCACAGCCCTGCACGAGGCCGGCTTCATCATGACCGAGACGAACCCCGACTTCGTGGTCGTCGGCGAGACCCGCAACTACTCGTTCGAGGCGATCACCAAGGCGATCCGGCTCATCATCAAGGGCGCGCGCTTCATCGTCACGAACCCGGATGCCACCGGGCCGTCAGCCGACGGCGTGATGCCGGCGACGGGCGCGATCGCGGCCCTGATCACCAAGGCCACGGGCAAGGAGCCGTACGTCGTCGGCAAGCCGAACCCGATGATGTTCCGCTCGGCCCTCAACAAGATCGGCGCGCACTCGAAGAAGACCGGCATGATCGGCGACCGCATGGACACCGACATCATCGCCGGCATCGAGGCAGGACTGCACACCGTGCTCGTCATGACGGGCATCAGCGACGAGGCCGAGGTCGAGAAGTACCCGTTCCGCCCCGACGAGATCGTCGACTCGGTCGCCGATCTGCTGCCGACGGTCACCGAGTCGATTCCGACGCTCGACGAGGACTGAGATGGGCGCGCTCGACGAAGGAGAACGGGTCGTCGCAGCGGATGCGGCCGCTTGGCGCGCCTGGCTCGAAGAGCATCACGAGCGCACCTCCGGCGTCTGGCTGTTGAGCGTGCGCGGTCAGAACGAGGGCAGGGTGGGATACGACGACGCCGTGCGTCAGGCTCTGTGCTTCGGATGGATCGACGGCCCCGTGCGCACGTTCGACGACGAGACCGTGGGTCAGTGGTTCTCGCCCCGCCGACGCGGCAGCGGGTGGGCGGCGACCAACAAGGCGCGGCTGATCGACCTCGAGGCCGCCGGGCTGCTCGCGCCCGCCGGCATCCGCGTGCTCGAGACCGCCAAGGCCGACGGGTCGTGGACACTGCTCGACGGCCCGGAGGCGGGCATCGAGCCGCCGGAGCTGACCGAGGCGCTGGATGCCGTGCCCGCTGCACGAGCCAACTGGGACGCCTTTCCGAAGTCGGTCAAGAAGTTCGGCCTGACGCACATCGCGATGGCAAAGCGTGCAGAGACGCGATCCGCGCGGATCGCGAAGATCGTGGCGGATGCCGCCGAAGGGAAGCGCCCATGAACCAGTCCGACCTGCTGTTCCTGGTGATCTTCGTGATCCTGCTCAGCTCGCTCACCGTGTTCATCGTGCAGGTCGTCCGCTCCCGTCGCCGCGGCGGAGGCGACGGCGACGGCCGCGCCGGCTGGTGGGAAGGCCCCTGGGACGACGACGACCGCAAGCGCTGACCGGCGGCGCTTCGCACCCGACGTGGATCAGCGCAGCGTCAGGCTGCGCACGCGCTCGACGGGCTCGGGCATGCGCAACGGCCCGGCGCCCGGTGTGATCGTGCCGAGGATGCGCGGCTCGCGAGCTCCCGTGCCGCCGGGCGTCACCGCGGCGACTCCGTGCAGGGTGCACCACCCGATCAGGGCGAAGAGGATCGCCTCCTTGCTGTCGACCGGGGCACCGAGCTCATCGGCGAGCACGACCTCGACGCCGGGGAGCGCATCGCGCAGTCCCTGCATGATCAGCGGGTTGTGGCATCCGCCACCGGAGACGGCCAGGAATCGGATGCCGGCGGCACGCACGTCCTGAGCCACCGTGCGGACGGTGAGTTCCGTGAGGGTGCGCACGAGGTCTTCCGCTGCGATGTCGTGCTGCGCCCGGTCGACGTGGCCGCGCACATAGTCGAGGTGGAAGTGCTCCTTGCCCGTGCTCTTCGGGGCGGGGAGCGCGTAATAGGGGTCGGCGAGGAGCGTGGCCAGCAGCGCCTCGTCGACCGATCCGGTGCGGGCGATCGCGGCGTCCGCGTCGTACCCGCGCTCGTTCAGCCCTTCCGCCACGACGACGGCGTCGACCAGCGCGTTCGCCGGACCGATGTCAAACGCCGAGAGCCCGTCGGCGCCCACCACGGTCATGTTCGCGATGCCGCCGAGATTGACCGCCGCCGACACCCCGGCGCGGCCGCGCAGCAGCAGTTCGTCGAGGAACGACACGAGCGGGGCCCCGTGGCCGCCTGCGGTGATGTCGCGGATGCGGACGTCAGACACGACCGGCGCGCCGACCCGCTCGGCGATCCATGCCGGCTGGCCGATCTGCAGCGTGCCGAGCGCGTGGCCGTCGGCGACCCAGTGGAAGACGGTCTGGCCGTGCGTGCACACGGCATCCACTCCCCCGACCGCGTCGGATGCCGCGGCGGCGACCTCGGCGAAGGCCTGCCCGATCAGAGTGTCGAGCTCGCAGACCTCGGCGAGGGTGGTCGGTGCGGGTGGCAGCGCGGCGACGAGTCGGGCACGGAGGTCTGGCGAGTACGGGATGCTGTCCTCGTGCAGCACCGTGCCGTGCAGCGCGCCCTCGCTCTCCTCGAAATCCACGACCGTGACGTCGATGCCGTCGTGCGAGGTGCCCGAGAGCAGTCCGAGCATGCGCATGTGTGTTCCTTCCGTCGCCTGCTACGAGCGTAAGGCCGATTTGTTAGGGAGGCGAACGGAATTCATGACGGAACGGGGTTGCTGCTCGGTTTCCGAAAGCTCGGCAGGAGCCTTGATGCACTCGAGGCGGATATCGGGGCTGCCCTCGACAGATTGGCGAAGTGCGGCGCTGACGTCAGCGCAGGACGAGCGCCGCGGCGCCGATGAGCGGCCCCTCGTCACCGAGTCCCGAGCGCACGACTCGGGTGCGACGCGAGTAGTCGTGCGCCGCGCTCGCGGTGAGGGCCTGCTGCACGAGGTCGATGTAGTCGGCGGAGACCCGAGAGAAACCGCCGCCGATCGCGACGGTGTCGAGGTCGACGAGGGTCGCGGCATCCGCCAGGGCTTCGCCGACGGCCTTCGCCGAACGTTCGATGGCAGCGCGGGCGATGGTGTCGCCCGCCGCAGCATCCCGCGCCAGGTCCTCGCCGGTCGATCCCGTCCAGCCCTGCTGCTGCGCCCAGACGGCACTCGCCGGGCCGGAGGCGATCTCCTCGAGCGTGAGTCCGCCCTCGCGGCGCACCTGGCCCAGGTGTCCGGCATTGCCGGTGGCGCCGGGAATGTATGCGCCGTTGACGACGAACCCTCCACCGACTCCGGTCGAGACGACGATCGACAGTGAGGCGCCGGCGTCCTGCGTGGCACCGAGCCACGACTCGGCGAGCGCGAGCGCCCCGCCGTCGTGGCCGAGAATGGTCGGCACCTCGCGGCCGAGCGCAGCGGATGCCGCAGAGCGCACCGATTCCGCGAGCCCGAATCCCCGCGCAAGCGGCATGTTCACCGGCATGATCGCGCCGGCGCCGCGGTCGATCGGGCCGGCACTGCCCGCTCCCGCACCGACGAGTTCCGCGTCAGCGGGGAGAGCAGCCAGAGCATGCGTGACGATCGCGATGACGGCCAGGTCCAGCGATTCGAGCGTCGCCTCGCGTCCGGTCGCCTGACGCGAGCGGCTGCCGTCGACCAGCACGCCGTGCTCGCTCACGAGCGCGGCCTCCATCTTGGTGCCGCCGACGTCGACGGCGAGTGCGTAGCGGGTCACTGGGGGTCGAGTCCGAGGTCGTCGAGGTCGAAGGCCGCGCGCCATTCGAGACCCTCGGCTTCGATCGCGGCCTGAGCGCCGGTCTTGCGGTCGACGATCACGGCGACGGCGACGATCTCGGCGCCCTCCTCGCGCAGCGCCTCGACGGCCTTGAGCGCGGACTGGCCGGTGGTCGAGGTGTCCTCGAGCACCACGACGCGCTTGCCCTTGACGTCTGCGCCCTCGATCTGGCGGCCGCGGCCGTGATCCTTCGGCTCCTTGCGCACCACGAAGGCATCGAGCGGCTTGTCGGCGGCGACGGAGGCGTGCAGCACCGAGTTGGCGATCGGGTCGGCGCCGAGGGTCAGGCCACCGACCGCCACGACGTCGAGGTCGCCGATCAGGTCGAGCATGATGCGGCCGATCGCGGGAGCGGCGCGGTGGTCGAGGGTGAGCTTGCGCATGTCGACGTAGTACGTCGCTTTCTTGCCGCTCGAGAGCGTGAAGTCTCCGTGGAACACGGCCTCGTCCTTGATCAGGTCGAGGAGGGTCTGGCGGTCAGCGTCGAGTGCGGTCACGGCATCCAGTGTAGGAGGTGGGCCCTAGGCTTGACGCATGCGCTTGGCCACCTGGAACGTCAACTCCATCCGCACCCGCGTCACCCGCACCGTCGAGTTCGCCGTCAGGGAAGACATCGACGTGCTGGCGATGCAGGAGATCAAGTGCAAACCCGAGCAGTTCCCCTATGCTCCGTTCGAAGAGGCCGGCTACCACGTCGAGGTCCACGGACTGAATCAGTGGAACGGCGTCGCGATCGCGAGCCGGCTGCCGATCACCGATGTGCGCACGGCGTTCGACGGCATGCCGGGCTTCGCCAAGGGGCATGAGGGGCCGGATGCTCCGCTCGAGGCTCGCGCCCTCGGTGTGCTCGTCGACGGCGTGCGCGTGTGGAGCCTGTACGTGCCGAACGGCCGCTCGCTCGACGACCCGCACTACGCCTACAAGCTGCACTGGCTCGAAGAGCTGAAGAAGTCGACCGCTGCCGAGCTCGCGGCGAACCCCGATCTGCCCCTCGCCCTGGTGGGCGACTTCAACATCATCCCGTTCGACGCCGACAACGGCGACCCCGACATCGTCGAGGGCGTCTCGACGCACGTCTCGCCGCAGGAGCGCGAGGCCTTCTTCGCGTTCGGCGACGCGGGAGTCACCGACGTCGTGCGCCCGCTGCTTCCTGAGGGCTACACGTACTGGGACTACCAGCGCCTGAAGTTCCCTCGCAACGAGGGCATCCGCATCGACTTCATCCTCGGCTCGAAGACGCTTGCAGAGGCGGTCACCGGCGCATCCATCCACCGGGAAGAGCGCAAGGGCGAGCAGCCCAGCGATCACGTTCCCGTGGTCGTCGAGTTCGACCTCGGCGGTGCCGACGAAGACGACGACGACCTGCCGATGATCTTCTCCTGACTTCCCCGTCGTTGAGCGAGCGAAGCGAGACGTAACGGATGACTCTGCGCCTGATCGCCACGGACCTCGACGGCACTCTGCTGACGTCGGCATCCGAGGTGAGCGTGCGCACGCGCGCGGCGCTCGACGCGGCGCGGGCACGCGGCATCCACGTCGTTCCGGTGACGGCCCGTCAGCCGATCGGCTTGCGCACTCTCGCGAGTGATGCGGGATTCGACGGATGGGCGCTGTGCAGCAACGGCGCCTACGCGACCCACCTCGTCGACGGACGGATGCTGTTCGCCGAAGAGCTACCGGCAGAGACCATCCGCACCCTGGCCGAGGCGCTGCGCGCCAGCATCCCCGGGCTGCTGTTCGCGAGCGTGCGGGAGGGCGGCGAGACGTTCGTGCCCCAGCACGGCTACGCCGAGATCGCCGACCTCGCCGACCACAAGCGCGATCCGCGCACGATGGGCGGCGTCGCCCTCGACCACGTGCTCGCCGCACCGAGCCTCAAGCTGGTGATCCGGCATCCCGAGCTCGCCCCGACAGCGCTGTTCGACGCACTGTGCGCGCTCGAACTCACCGGCTTCGAGGCGACGCTGTCAGGCGCCCCGTTCCTCGAGGTCATGGCCGACGGCGTCACCAAGGCCACCGGGCTGGCTCGCCTCTGCGAGCACCTGGAGATCGAACGCCGCGACGTCATCGCCTTCGGCGATGCCCTCAACGACGTCGAGATGCTGCGCTGGGCCGGCCACGGCGTCGCGATGGCCGGAGCGGCGGACGCCGTGCGGGATGCCGCCGACGAGACCACCGCGTCGAACGACGACGACGGAGTGGCGAGGGTGATCGAGCGGGTGCTCGACTGACCTGAGAACCGGGCAGGCAGGTCAGTCCCGCAGCCACAGAACGTCGAAGATGTTGAATAGGCCAAGCAGCACCATGACGATCCCCGCGAGGACGATCAAGCCGGGTGCGGTTCGCTGGAAGACCATATCGGCAAACGGCTCACCGTGGAATCGCTTCAGACCGGAATGGATCAAGCGGGGAAGCCGTCTCCTGGCGAGAATCAGCGCGGTGCCAGTAAGCACAAGGATGCCGCCAGCGATCAGCGTGGGTTCCATAAGTGTTGACCCTCCCGATCAACAACAGGATCGACGTCGATACTACATCCGCCGCCCACTATGTCACTTTCGATCCAACTGAGATCCCTTCGATGCGTGCAACCCTGAGCAGAGCTCAGTCTCCTCTTCGAAGATGCCGATGCTCACAGCCCACCGCGACCTAGCCGGCACGCACAGCGCCATAAGACGACGGCGACCGCGACGGCGGTCGGATTGATCATCCGCGGCCCGAATCGATTCTCAGTTCATGTCGGAAACGAGCATGAAAGCTCCGAACAACACGAACCCGACGCCGACTATCAGCACGTGGACTGGCGCGGAACCTGGCCTCACCGCGTCGTCAGCGACCGGTTCGCCGAGGAAGATTCGCAGGCCAGCACGAATCAGTTTTGGAATCACTCGGTGGAGGCTCATCAGGACAACGCCAACCAGAATCACGAGAATTCCTATAACACCTTGAGCGGAGATCTCAGGCTCCTTTCTGGAAACATCCCCTTGCTCGGCAGGGTCGAGTCACTCATATTGCCTCCACTCGAAACAACACTCATCACGAACGTCGCGAATCGGGCCGAGCCCTGAACCGAGAGTCATTTCGTTCCGGGGGGTTCGGCGGAACTCGCACGCTCACGTCGAACGATGAGGGCATTGAGAACGAGAAACACGAACATACCCGATGCCGCAAGTGGCGCTAGAGCGAAGAGAATCGTGATGCGACTCCCTGGGGTCTCTGCGATTCCATAAGTCTCGACTGCGCGATTTAGCCAGATCGAAACTAAAGCAAAGCTTGCCCAAGTACCGAATATCAGCCACAGCCGAAGTGGCCATTTTGGAGTTGCAGAGCTCCATCTAGAGATCAAAAATGCGACAACAACGGTCAGGACGCAACCAATCACGGCCAGAACTAGATCATTTCCCAGGCTGGAAGTGTGCCCTTCGGACACCTTCTCCCACGCCAAGCCTCCGGCGGCAGCGAGAGCAATCACAAGACTGGACATCGTCACAAGCGCGCTTACCAAAACCCAAGCGAGCATCTCTCGAATTGGAACGACCCTCACCACGAGCATGCCGCCGAGAACTGATCGGATTCCCAGACTCGGCCCAATGCACCACCGGACCACCCAGGATTAGATGGCCGGGAGGATTCGAGATCCCATGTACCATTCCCGAACGCTTGCTTATTCAACATTCGCCAGCTACCCGGCTTCACAGGAAAAGGTGGCGCCTTCAGCCTGATTAAACCGGACGACTAGGTCTGCCCCCATTTCAAGGGCGCCGTCACGCCACTCAAGAATCACGCCGTCCGCCCCGAACCCAGTACCAGTTTCCTCACGCAACTCCCAATCCTGATACAGATAGATGCGTTCGTTCTGGTCAGAATCGGATACCACTCGGCGTTCCCAAATCACAGGAATTGTTGCGGGCCAACTCTTTGATTCGAAGTCGTATCGAAGATCGTCATTTTCGGCGCTTGCTTCGCAAAGCGTGAACGATCCCGTGTGATCGTCCTTCAACTCGATGATCGAACGGCCGTCCGTCGATACCCAGTTGCCCACATAACTGGACGGTGCTCCTCCTGCGAAAGCACTGCAACCCGACAGAAAGACGAGCGCAACGGACGCCGACCCAATCGGTACGCTGCGCCACATCGACTTAGCCATCTGCATCGTCTCCGTCGGTGCGCAGGAATCGCACGACGTTCTCTTCGCCAGCATCCTCGTCAGCAACGAGGTAGATGATCATGCTCTGCTCTCCGCTGGAGTTGCGCTGAAAATAGATCGGGATGAATGGGCAGGCCGCCTCCGGGGCGAGATAACCGGAGTATGAGGAGTTCTCGAACGTTCGCCATTCCCCCGTCAGAGACACTCGATCAGTCCAGTCCACATCGGCGATACCGACGGCCTGTCCTCGCGGCAGAGCGATGCGGGGAGTTCAGCGTCGAACCTGCCGTCTTCCTGGATCCGAATCGTCGCCGACTCATGATCGCCTGCACGCCACGTTCCCAGTCCGTCCGCACTCTCGAATCCGTAGTCGAAGTCAGAGTTCGCGCTGGCGCACCCAGCGAGGGTAAGCAACGACACGAGGACGATCGCGAATCTCCGCTTGTCGATCGGGTGGTTCATGGGCCGGAATCCTCGCCTTCCAAGTACAGCTGGTTCTGACACTCGAGTCTGGGAAGTTCACCAGCGGCTCTATCAGCCATCATCACTCAATGGCGACCGCAGGGCGAAGTCCGACTCGTGCTCGCCACAGAGATACCAGGAGGGATCCATCCAGTCGAACTCGCCGAAACGACCGATCTCGGCGTGTAGTTCGCCTTCGTTCACGATGGAATCGTAATGCGGAGCACTCTCACGCGCTGACCATCTGCATAATCCCAACCATGCCGAACGTGAACATTGCGACTCCGAGAATCGCTGTAAGAACTCCGACGATGCCCATCATAAAAGGCGTCTGACGACCCGCCGATACACGCGCTGCCTTTTCTCCGAACATTCTTTTTTGCGAGTTATACATGTATTCGTTGAGTGCTCTACGTTTCCAAACGATCGCTATTCCCACACAAAGCAGGCCAATCCCTACGATCAGATTCGGAACAATTGTATCAATCGACACCATTTATCTACGACCCAAATCCTGCGTCAGCCGAACATCCCAAGCCCGCCCCTGCGAAGAAGCCGCCTCCGCCATACGTTAAGGGGCCGTTCTGCTGTATTCCGCCGCTAACGTAGATTCCGGCGGGACCCGCAGAAGCGGCACAGGACCCACCCAAGTATAGACCTCCTGGGGATTCCGATGAAACGCCAGCAGTAAAGGACACACCTGCCTCCAATCCGAACCCTATTCCAATTCGACCCGAGCCATCGTGCCCAAGTGAAGCATTAAGACAAACCCCTGCGCAAATTGACGCTCCAAAGTCAACCGTCCCTTTGTTCTCAGGCTTCCACTCGATGAGTGGCCCCCATTCTGGTCGCGGAGGCTTTTTGTTCGATGTTGTGGGTGTCGGAACCGCCGCCGCCCTGGCAAAGTCGCTGAGCGAGGTGTAGTTGAAGTTCGGCTTTAGCGGCGCGGGGCCCCATGTCGAGTTCGTTACAAGACGCGGTTTGTAATCCGGATTCGGGCGCCGTTGGTAGATAGGCGTTCCATCCGAGAGCGTTTGCACCACCACGTTGACGAAGTAACTTGGCGGCGGGGACGACACGGGCCTCTTACTGCAGTTGACGCCCCACCCGCATCCCTGGTCGAGTCGGAGCCCTGTCGGGTCCATGTACGTGGTCGGGTTGTTGCCCGAGTACGTATAGCCCGTGTTCTGCTGCGGCAGGTTCGTGTCGATCACCGGATCCACAGACAGGAACTTCCCCAACACAGGGTCGTACGTGCGGGCGCCGACCGTCGTCAGCCCCGTCGACGCGGTGACGGGCTTGTTCATATACCCGGTGCCACTCGACCACACACCGTTCGACCCACCGATCGGAGCACCATACGGATCACGCAACATCCGAGTCGTCGTCCCGACGGCGTTCGCGACGGTCTGCACGTCCACCGTCCCCTCCAAGTTCGAGAACAACCACGTCAGCGTCGTCCCCGTGGTCCCGGTCTTCGCCGACTTCTCCGCAATCGGCTTACCCTCCGCACCAGAATATGTCCGCACACCCGACACCACCGAAGAACCCGGCGCCTGAGACGTCGGTTAGGACGCTTTATTCACCCAGACGATCTGCTCATCGGACGCCGTGTCTGGATCTCTCACAGAACCGAGAAAAAGCTTGAGACGGAGGCCGCCGAGGTCACCCACCCACACATCCGAAGACCACGACCCGAGGTCGCAATCACCAGGATCGGGTAAGAACATCAACGAGTAAACTCGATCGTCTTCCGGCGTCTCCCACGTTCCAGAAATCGTAACCGTGTCCGCCCAATCGAGATCATGGATAGTCTCCGCGCCGGGTTCCTCGCACATAAGGTTGGCAGGCCAGTCCTCTGCCACAAAGGAACCGTCTGGATCGAGTGTCAGAGTCAGGCCCTCTTGCGCTACCCACTGGCCAATAACCTGATCCCTCGATACGTCGAATGCAATCTGCGCGGAACACGCGGAAAGAGTGCCAATCAGAATCAGTCCGGCAGCCGTTGACGCAGCCGCACGGCAAGTCAAGCTAGTCACCAACTGATCGTCTCCGTCCAAGAGAATGTGGTCGATACCTCCGAGAAGGCTCCGGTGTCTCCCGGGATGGAGTTCGCGTAACTTCGTATTGGCGAAAGAAGTGAGCCGTACGTCATGGTGTTCCACGCGGTGATCTGCACAACCGCGGAGTTTTCTGTCGGTCGGTCAATCACAGTTCCGAAGTATTGATGTGATCCCGTGAGGGCGAGAGATCGCTCCCAGTTTTCTGCGTCCCCCCACGCGCTTACGGCTACGACATCCCTCTGCACGTTCGGGTTATCCAATCGGAATCCGCCCGCGTCGTAGTACCAGCCACCAACAGGCCTTCCCACGGCGAGCGCCGCCTTGATGCGGCTTCTATATGATGCCGCGGCGGGACCGTCCTGCAGACCTTGTGTGATCAGCGAACTGGAGTCGAACGAAATCGACTTCGGCAACCGCCCTAAGGCCCAAGCACTGAACAACTGGCCCTGCTGGGTCTGCAGGAACCTGCCGGCGTCATACTTGATGTACCCGTCAAGGTGCGCCAGGGTCTCACGGGCCGGGCCGGTAAGCGGATTGAACTTGTTCTGTTTCATCTCCTTTTTCCCCTCCCGCACCAGTTGATTTCCGAACTTGCGAGTCTGATCCGCGCCTGGAATCGCCGTCACCTTCTTGGTACAGCTCACACCCCAACCGCACCCCTGGTCGAGTCGGAGCCCTGTCGGGTCCATGTACGTGGTCGGGTTGTTGCCCGAGTACGTGTAGCCCGTGTTCTGCTGCGGCAGGTTCGTGTCGATCACCGGATCCACAGACAGGAACTTCCCCAACACAGGGTCGTACGTGCGGGCACCAACGGTCGTCAGCCCCGTCGACGCGGTGACCGGCTTGTTCATATACCCGGTGCCACTCGACCACACACCGTTCGACCCACCGATCGGAGCACCATACGGATCACGCAACATCCGAGTCGTCGTCCCGACGGCGTTCGCGACGGTCTGCACGTCCACCGTCCCCTCCAAGTTCGAGAACAACCACGTCAACGTCGTCCCCGTGGTCCCGGTCTTCGCCGACTTCTCCGCAATCGGCTTACCCTCCGCACCAGAATACGTCCGCACACCCGACACCACCGAAGAACCCGGCGCCTGCGACAGCACCGTGTCACCGACGAACAACGACGCACCCTCCTTCGAGCTCTTGCGCAGAAGAAGACTGCCATCGACGTTGTACACGTTGTCTTGCGTCACCGACCCGGTGACGACCTTCGACACCTTGCCGACGTCGTTGAACGTGATCGTCTGCCCCGGACGACCCGTCATATTGCCCGCCGCGTCGTAGGTGTAGGAACCCGGTCCCGTGCCCGCAGGACCCGTCACCGTGTTCACCGAGTGCGGGCGGTCCCCGCCTGCGGCAGGATACGTGTACGCCGCCGTCGATACCGCGCCCATCGTCGACCGCTTCACCAGGCTCGTGCGGTTGCCTGTCTTCGTGTCATAGGTGTAGTCGTGCCAGTACGGCTCCAGCCCGCCCATCGCGCCCGCCGAGGGAGCCGCCGTGCACGCCGTGGCCGCACTCGGCGTCCAGGCTCGCGTCAACTGCCGCAGACCGTCGTAGGTGTAACAGGTCTTCTGCGTGCCGTTCGTCGGCAGCACCGAGTTCATCGTTGCTGACGTCACGTTGCCCACAGCATCCCGCGTATATGCGCGACTGGCGACGCTATGCCCGGTGCCCCCGAAGACAGCGAGGTCGTCGATCGCCATCACAGCACCGGTGGCCTGGTCATAGGCGTAAGTGGAATACGCCGTGGATGTCGAGCCGTTCATACGATTCAACTGCGAGAGCTGACCGATCGGTGAATACACCGTGTTCGCGAGGATGATCGAGGTGCCTCGCACGCCGCTCAGCTTGCCCCAGGTGTCGTAGCTGTATCGGATGAGCTCCGACGGGAGCCCGCCCATCGCGGGCATCTGCTTGGCCTGCAACGACGAATCCGGGTTGTAGTACAGCGTGGTCTTGTAACTCGTCCCCGCGAACGCCGGGGCACCGGCGGGGATCGACAGCGTCGTGTCGAGCGGGTTGCCTGCCGCATCGTAAGCGCCCACCGTCGTCGCGTATGCGAGGCCGGGAGTTCCGGGTGCCGACCCGGTGTACGACGTGGACGTCGTGACCAGACCCTTCTTCACCGAGTCATATGTCCACGACGACAGCATCGACCCCGAAGCCGTGCCGGCGTAGGTCGCCTTCTTGCGATTGAGCTCGTCGTACGTGGTGGTCACCGTCTTGCCACGTGCATCGGTCGTCGACGTCATGTTGCCGACGAGGTCGTAAGTCGCCGTCGAGACGCCCGAGTCCGCATCGTCCTGGCCCACGCGGTTGCCGAGAAGATCGAACGTCCACGTCCAGGCATTGCCCGCAGGGTCGGTCATCTTGGTCATCCGGTTGCCGCCGTCATACGCGAACGTCGTCGACTGCCCCGTCCCGCTGATGGCACCGGTGAGGTACTGCACCAGCTTCGTCTTATGACCCAGAGTGTTGGTGAAGGTGCTTGTCGCCGTGCCGCCGATCGGCGGAGTGGTGTCGACCCGGTCTGCGCCGGCGTATGCGTTGACCGTTTTTGAGTGCAGGGAACCCGTCGTGTTGAGCGTCGAGGTCAGGGGCCGCCCGACAGCGTCGTAGGCCGTGACCACCTGCGACGGCACGTTGTCCTCGGTCACCGGGGTGAAGAACGCCGTTCCGGGTGAGATGGATGCCGTCCAATAGTCGTTGTCGACGAAGTAGACGCGCCCCTGGTCGTCGTAGTTCGTCGTCTTCACGACCGTGCCGCCGCCGACCGCGAGAGTCTGCGTCTGCGTGGCACGCCCGAGCCCATCGAAGAGCTCGAACTTGTCGACAACGCCACCACCCGTGAGTGTGCTGGTCTTGATCGCGTTCGGCGCGGTCTGCGACAGGGTGTAGGAGAACGCCATCGAGGGCGAACTCGGGTTCGTCGCCTGCGGACGCAACGGCAGCCAGACGTTCGTCGTGCGCCCCAGACCGTCGATGGCGATCGTCGTGGTCGAGCCGTTCGGATCCACGACCTTCGATGTGGCGCCGGTGGTCGGCTCGAACGACGTGACGGTCTGCCAGGAGAAGGGAGCGGGTTTCGTCTCGGTCGTCGACAGCAGCGGCTGAGCTGCGGCTGGCGTGTATGCCGTAGAGGTCGTCCGCCCCAGCGCATCCGTCTTCGTGAGCGCTCGCCCGAGCGCGTCGTACGTGCTGGAGCCGGCGTTCACCCAGTGCGGCTGACCGTTCTCGTACTTGTCGACCACCTGCGATGACGTCGCAAGGCCCTTGCTCGGCGCCGCACCCCACGCCAGACCGTCATACGTCGTCTTGACGTCGCTGACGAGATCGCGGGGGAACTGCGCCGCCGCAAGATCCGCGCAGGTCGTGTTGACCGCGCGCTCCTGGCTGGGCAGGCCGATGATCCAGGCCGAGGTGTTCGGTGCCGCATAGGTGGTCGTCACACACTTGCCCGTCGCGTCGGACGGGATCGTGGACACAGTGAGCGGATAGCCATAGGTCGAGTCGAAGGTCGTGCGGGTCTCGAGCGTGCGGTTGCCGCCGGTGGAGAGCGGCTCAGTCACGATCGTCTTCTGAACACCCGTCTTGCGCGCCTGCCGGGTGCCGTCGTTGGCACTGATGCCCGATGCCCACGGCGTGCTGATCTGGTCGGTGACCAGCGCGCCACCGACGCCGTTGAACGTCTGCTGACGATATGTCTGCCCGGCGAACCATCGGTCGTCGGGGATGCTGGTGCCGGTGACGTTCACGGCCTTCGTGCCGCCGGTCGCCGTAGCGCGGTCGCCGTTCATGCCCTGGTAATAGGTGTATTTCGACACCTTCTGCGCGGCAGGCGTGGCGGGGTTGCCTTCGCGGACCTCGACGGCGTCGACACCGGCGAAGACGTTCCACGTTCGCGCGTTCGCGACCGTGAGCGGCGAATCGTTGTAACGCCACTTCGGGGTGCCGTAGAAGTACTGCGTCTGCTGCACCTGACTGAGTGGACCGCCTGTCGCCCCGTTCACGAGGATCGACGACACCGGGTACTTGTGGAACAGGTCCTGTCGACCACCGAGCGGGATCGTCGACTGCGGCACCCACCATTCGGGGAAGCACCATCGGGTGTTGTTCGCGAGGTCAGCGAGGATGGCTGGCGCCTGCGCTGCCGTGCACTGCTGCGGACGGTAGTTGACGCTGATGGCGGCGCCGAGACTCGTCTTGATCGAGGTGAGTCGCCACTTGTCGAGAGGAGCGAGACCATCGACGACCCACACACGGTTCTGCATGGTGGCGCCACTGAAGAGGGTGGGGGGCTCCGCGATCGCTGCCTGACCCGCGGCCGTTCCGGTGCGCTGCACCTTCGTGAGCCAGAGAGCGGCAGAGGTGTTGTCACCTGGGTCGGGGAAGGAGTGCGACAGGACCCACGAGTCGACTGTCGAATAGGCACCCGAGACCTTCGCCTGCGACGTGACCTTCGCCAGGCTCGCGTTCGTGAAGAAGGTCGGCACGATCTGGGATGCCGAACACGATGTACCCGTGCAGAGCTGATCCCAGGGTACGTCGGGGTACTTCGCCGGGTTGGCCGGCGCGACCGCGCCGTCTAGGGTGCCCGTGGTGCACGTGGCACCGGACGCGTCGTTGCACCGCCCCTTCGCGTCGTAGGTGAAGAGCACGCGGTAGCCTGCGGCATTCGCCGCGAAGATCTCAGTCGAGCGGAATCCGTACTCGATGCGGGTGAGGGCACCACCGCGGTGGTATGCCGTGGCGCCGGAACCACCCTTGGCGTACTTGTTCGTCTCCGCCGTGTAGTACATCGTCTGGGCGTTGCCGTGCACATCGACCACGTAGTCGAGGTTCCATCGCCACGCCTGGTTGCACGAGGACGTGGCGAAAGTGGCGGCGTGACACGGTTCGCCCGCATCGTTGCCGAAGACCGGAACGGTCCAGGTCGAGTTCGTGGTCGGCTTGCCGCTCGACCACCCCGGCAGCTGGTTGAGTCCGAAGAAGTATCGAGTGCCGTCGGTCGTCGTCATGCGCCAGCACTCGTTGTTCACGGTTCCGTTGGGCGCACAGCCCTGGGCGGTGCCGACGAGACGCTCGAACCGGGTGCCGTCGTCGTTCTGCAGACGCCACACGCCTGACGCGGCATCCTTGATCAGCGCTCCCGACCGACCTGCCATCGAGACCGTCGCGTTGTCGGTGCGCCAGCAGAGGTCGCCGGACGTCGCGACAGCGCCGCTCGCTCCGTCGTCTTTCGCGCAGGGGATGTAGCTGCGCTCGATGAACCCCGCTCCGGTGAGCTCCCATCCTTCACCGACTGCGGACGGCTGATTGTTCGTGGACGCCGTCAGCCCGTCGACGGAGTGGGAGTTGTACGAGAGCCCGACTGACGGCACCGGTCCTGCTCCGGCGCTCGGCACCCCCATCTCGTAGTTCCATGTGAACGCGCCCGTCTGTTCGGCGACATCCCACGTCGACGACGACTTCAACGGCGTGGCGGCGTAGGACCCGGTTCCACTGCTCGAGCTGGCTCCCGCGAGCGCCGCGAGCAGCATGGGCTCTGCCGAGACCGCAGGCGTGAGCACGAGGCCTTCGTCGGTCGACGCGGTCGCGACGCTCACGGACTCCTTGCGAAGATCCGAGGCCTTCGTGTCGGCCGGCACCTGCACCCATTCGAGCCTGCTGTCGAAGTCCGCCCCGTACGCTGCAGAGAGGAGCTCGTTCGGGAGACGGACCGCGACAGAGTTACCCGTCTCGGGGGCATCGGCGCGCGTCAGTGACAGGACGAGACCGTCCAGGCCTTTCTCGGTTGTCGCCTTCTCATCGAGGACCTCGACGGCGAGCGCGGTAGGGGGCTCGACCTCATCCTCAGCCGCGTCCGGCATCTCCTCGTCCGACTTCTCCGCGTCCGGCTTCTCCTCGTCCGGCTTTTCCTCGTCCGACTTCTCCTCGTCCGACTTCTCCGCGTCCGGCTTCTCCGCATCCGGCTTCTCTTCGTCCGGCTTCTCCGCGTCCGGCTTCTCCGCATCCGGCTTCTCTTCGTCCGGCTTCTCCGCGTCCGGCTTCTCCGCGTCCGGCTTTTGCTCGTCCGGCTTCTCCTCGTCCGACTTCTCTTCGTCCGACTTCTTTTCGTCGGGTTTCTTATCAGGTCGCACGCCCGCCGGCGCAAGTGCGATGCCCGTATCAGCGAGCGGAGTCCATTCACCGATCACGGTCGCCGCGGTGCTGTCCTCTTCCCCTTCCGTGGTCACGCCCACGGAATCCGACGGCGCGAGGGACACCTCTGTGACCTTCAACTGCGGCAGCTCCTGCGCGCTGGGCGTGGCGGCGGTCGTCGACGAGGCAGCATCCTCGCCTGTCTCGACGTCGCCGAGGACACCGCCGGGAACGGGATCTCCGAACACCGGGGTAGGCACAGTCGGGGTCGCATCGGCTATTGCAGCGCCGGGCGCGGCGACCAGTACACCGCAGACCAGCACAGCGGCCACGGCGACGCCCAGAACACGTCGCCCCAAAGAGTAAGTCATCATCGGCTCCGAATAGGTCGAACGTCGTCAGTCGGAAAAGGGGATCTCGAAGGCAGCAAGGCGCGCAAGCTGGAAATGGTCGATCACTCCGGGGACTAGCACCGGATTCGTGAACAGCCCCTCCCACCGGCCGGTCATCGGCGCGGGACCGAACACCAACGGGCCGTGCGCGGACCTGTCGCCCGCGCCGAGGATGTGCCCGTTGATCGCCGTCGGGCTGATGGAGTTGCCCACGTGCAGCCGCAACTGCTGATTCACCGCATCCCACACGCCTGTGACCAGCTGCCACTGCCCCGTCATCTTGCCGCCGGTGGCGCAGTTGCTTGCACGATTCGTGCTCGACGACGACACGTTGTTGTCGCCGAGACAGAAGGCGTAGGTGCCCTCCGGTGTGACTTGGAGCTGGATAGACCCCGCCGCCCCTCCGCCTTGAATCGCGATCTTCTGCGCCGAGCCCGTGCCGGAATATCCGCCCTTGAGCCAGACGCTGAAGGAGAAGCTGTTCGTGGCGTTCACCGGTGGGAGCACCGTGCTCACCTCGAATGCAGTCCCCCCTGCAGTCGAGAGCACGGGAGACACCAACGGCGGATCCGGGAGATCCGTCGACGTCCTGGAGCTGGTCTCGGGGACGAGCAGATCGATCCCGTTCGCCCCGATCCACGGGTTGGAGTCGGGGATCGCGTCCGGGAGCGGACTCGACATCGACGAGAGCTGCCACGCGTGTCCCGCGTCGAGGTTCGCAGAAGCTGCCGGGGTGGTGTCGTTGCCGTTCGGATACAGCGGAAGTCCGACGACTGCGCTCTGATTGCCCGCCCTGTCATATGCCGAGACCCACAGGGTCGACAAGGAGTCAATGGGCGCAACGTTCATCGTCGCCGGTGTGGCTCCGCTCGCGCATTTCCACCGCACCGTGGACCCGGCTCCGATGTTGCAGTCGGGGAGTGCTGCAGCCACGTTGATCGTGCCGTCGACAGGTATCGCCGGCGACGGAGATGTGCGTCGTGTCGGAGTGACCCACGAGACGTATCCGGCAACGTCTGCGGCGGCGGTCAAGGACACCGACACGCCCTTGCCAACGACGTAGGTCGCGCCTCCCGGGGCGGTCACCGCAGGCGCGGCGGGCTTCGTCGTGTCCACCGTGAAGTAGCACCACGCCGTGAACCCGACTCCGTCGAGTCTGTGGTCGCTTCCCCGTGCGCGCCAGGCATACACCTCACCGTTGGTCAAGCCTGTGAATGTGACCGACTTCAACCCCTGATCGCTGAACCCCCCTGCTTTGTCCTGGATCTTCACGCCCAGGTTCGAGGCTTTCGCGAGGTGGAAGTTGGTGTCGACGTTCCCAGGGTCGGGGTCCGTCTGGTGCACCTGCACGACGACGTTCGCCTGGCCGAGAACCGCGGGAGACCCGGCCGTGCCGCACTGCCGGCTCGGCGAGGTGAACACAGGATTGGTCGGGACATTGGGTGCAGAGTTGTAGGTCACGTAGAGCGTCGCCGCCCTGCTGAAGTGGCGGCGAGACAGCGCGTTCTCATCCTGCGGCGCGAGCCCGAGCTGAATGGCGTGCGCTCCGAGACGAGAGCGGACACCTGCAGTGACGTCCCATCCCACGGACTCAGGACCGCTGTTGCACGAGCCCGGATTCTTGGTGTCCAGAACCGGGCCCCACAGTGCGTGGTTTTGCTGGTTCCACCTGAAGCCTGCGGCCTGGAGACCGAAGGTGCGCACCTGCACAGGGCTGTTCGGGCACGCAGCCCACGTGAGTTGCGTCGCACCGAGCTGCGCGGCGACGATCTCCTTGCCGTTCAGTGCGCTGAGGGGAAACTCGAAGAAGGCGTTTCCACGGTTCGTGCTCCACCGCCCCATGCGCAGAACGTCTGAGGCGCTGGCGTTGAGGTATGACTGATTCGGGAACGCCGCATCCGTGTACCAGGACTGGACGCTTCCGGCCGCCCAGTCCGGATCTACGAAGATCGGGTAGGTGACGTCGTCTCCGTCGCGTCGCTCCTCGGCTGCCACCGATGCACCGACATCCAGGGCCACATGGTCATCGCCCACGTCGTGCGCAACCGGCAGGATGGGCTCGATTCCGCCTGGCTCCCGGTATGTGCCGCCGTCCGACGAGTCCCACCACAATGGCTGGCCGGCCACGACCTGCGAACCATCTGCCAGCTCTGCCTCGACGGTGCCGTTCGGGGTCGTGGTGAGGTCGGCATCCTCGATGATCACGTGGAGGTCTTCGAGCTTCGCAGACCGCGCGGCCTTCTCTGTCTTGACGACGTAGATGGATGCCTGGCCGGTCTTCGTGGCGACCATCTTGAGGTCGACATCGGGAAGCACGTCGGGGTATGTGGCGGTGTCGCCGTCGATGATGGGGGCGGGAAGCGTGCCGTACGGCCACCGTTCGGTGATCCACTCACCCGTCTCTGTCTGAACCTGGGCGAGTTCGTCAGTGCCGCCGGGCGAGAACCGCACGGGCGCCGCCGAAGCGACGGGCTCGACCCAGTCTCCGACGCGCACGAGCGTGGTGTCGATCGCGACCCACTCGCCGTTCCGCTCGACGCGCACGGGCACGGTGGTTGCTTCGTACACCATGGTTCCGTCGGGCATTGCGAGAGTCTGCTCGGTCGGCGTGGTCATCCCGTCGACGGCGACGCCTTGCCCCGTAGCCGCGGCCGCGGAGCTCGCCGCGCTGATGGCAGCGCGCTGAACATCGCGGAACGAAGTCGCGGGAGCCATTCTGCTGGCTCCCACAGCAGTAGAGATCTGTGCGGCGGATGCCGAGATCGGCGCACCGGCGAACACGATCACAGCCGCGCATACAGCCGCGATGAGACGAACAGATCCAGAGGTGGTGCGAAGGCGAGTCACATACCGAAAGCTATGGTTGCGCTGAGAGCTGCACCAGTATTTAGCGCTCATCAACGATGTTTGTAAGGTATTCGTCGCAGCCGCAATACGTCGGCGATCAGCCCGCGCGGATCATCGACCGCGGGGCGAGCAGCTCTGACCTCGAGCCGACGTCTTGGCCGAGCTCTCCGATGAGCTTGGCGCGAGCTCGGCTGAGGGTAGTGAACACGGAAGCCTGCGAGCAGCGATCGAGTTCGGCGATCTCGCCCGCAGCGAGCCGATCCCAGTAGAAGAAGATGACGAACCGTCTCTCTCGGCGCGTGAGCACCGAGTCGATCGCGTGGCGCACGGCGAGAACATCGAGCACGTCATGTGCTCGTGCCCCCTCGGCCATGCGGCGGACGGCCTCCATGGCCCCTGCCCGAACGCGGAGGGTGCGGTCGCGGTCCTTGAGCTTGTTGTCCGCGGTCCTGAGCAGCCAGATCAACCCCAGAGGCCTCAGTACGTCGAGCTTCACCCAAGCGAGCGAGAACACCTCTGACACAAGGTCCGAGACCTCATCATCGTCATCCAGCACGCACTCCACATGGTGTCGAACCGCCCCCCAGTGCGCGACGAAGATCTCATTGAACACGCCCACGCGCTCCGCGTGAGCGACTTCCCCCCGGGTGCGCACATGGAGGATCGTACTGCGACCGCGTCGGCTCGGACAGTAGTCGAAAGTCGCTATCTCAGACCCCTCGGGGAACGTTGGGGCCGGGTTGCGCGAGGCCTCAGTCCTCGAACGTCCCGACCTCCGGCACCCGATCCGTTCGTCCGTAGCGCAGCAGCATCACGCCGCTGTCGTCGACGACCGGCGGCTCGAGCAGGCGCAGCACCGACGGCATGGCACCGTCGTCGAACACCTTCTTGCCCGTGCCGAGCAGGATCGGATACACCCACAGGGTGAGCTCGTCGAACAGCCCGTCGGCGAGCAGCGAGTGCACGAAGTCGATGCTGCCGATCACGTGCACCTCGTCGTGCTGCGCTCTCAGTTCGGCGATCTCGGCGGCGAGATCGTCCCCGACGCGGTGACTGTTCTGCCACGAGAGCGCGACGTCAGGGTTCCGCGACGCGACATACTTCGGCACCCGGTCGAAGAGCCTGCCGATCTCCCCCGACGGGCCTTCCGTGTGATGCGGCCAGTACGACGCGAAGATGTCGTAGGTGCGGCGGCCGAGCAGCAGGGCGTCGAGCCGCTGCATCCCCTGCGAGACGGTCTCTCCCATGCCCGACGACGGATACCCCGCCTGCCAGCCGCTGAACTCGAACCCTCCGGACGGATCCTCGTCGGTGCCGCCCGGGCCCTGGGCGACGCCGTCGAGGGTCATGAAGAGGTCGATCAGGATGCGTCCGGTCATCAGAGTGCTCCTTTGCGCAAGAGGGCGGCGATGTTCCCCAGTATGCGCTCGTGCGATGCCGTCGCGCCGTCTACCCTTCTGCACCCCAGCGACCGAGCTGCTCGATGGCCTCGCGCAGCTCGAGACCACGATCGGTGAGCGCGTAGGCACGCGTGTTGTGTCGCAGTGGAAGCCGACTCAAGACCCCGGCCGCTTCGAGCTCGCGCAGACGGGTCGCGAGGATGTTGGTCGGCACCCCGAGCTCACGCTGCAGGTCGCCGTATCTCTGCGGCCCAGCGAGCAGCTGCTCGACGATGAGCAGCGCCCACCGGGCGCCGACGATGTCGAGAGCGGCAGCGAGGTCGCTCACGCGTTCTGATCGGAATCCGACTTCATCCAGAACGGCGAGTAGTGATACCCGTCGGGGTCGTCGAACTGACGCTGATACATGAACGAGTAGTCGTCGGTGTCGCCGATCCTGCCACCGGCGGCAGCGGCACGCTCGACGAGCTCATCGACGGCCTCGCGGCTGCCGAGATCGAACGAGACCGTGACCTTCGACGGCGTATCGGGTCCACCGATCACGTCCTCGGTGCCGCCGACGCTCGCATACATCTCGCGGCTGCCGAGCATGACGTACTGCTCGGGCGCGATCGCGAAGCACGACACGTTGTGATCGGACATCTCGGCATTGAGGGTCCAGCCGAGAGCGGTGTAGAAGGCGGTGGCCCGGTCGACGCTCTCGACGGGGCAGGTGAGGAAGATGCTCATGCGCCCACACTTGCAAAATACAAGTAACACGTCAAGAGGTCTCCGCGGCGATCACACGATCCCCCGTGCGGGGGATGCCACCGCATCCGCCCCGGCTCTACGGTGGGGGGATGCCTGCAGCGCCGTTCACCCGCATCCCCAGCGTCCGCGAGCAGCGCGGCGATATCGTGCTCGCTGCGGTCATGTTCGTCGGCGCTGTTCTGAGCGCCGCACTCTCGACGGTGGCCGAGATCTACGGCGACACCAGGGCAGAGCCGTGGACCGCGCTGGTCTACGCGGTCGCCGTCACCGCGCCGCTCGCCGTGCGCCGGCGCTGGCCCGCCCCGGTCGCCGTCGCCATCTCGCTCGCGTACTTCCTCGCGATCACGTTCCAGGTGCCCGAGATCTACGTCGGCAACATCGCGATGTTCGTGTCGCTGTACACGGTGGGCGCGTGGATGAACAACCGCAGAGCCGCAATGATCGTGCGCGTCTCGATCATCGTCGGCATGTTCGTCTGGCTGATCATCACGATGTACCGACAGGCGATCGAAGAGGCCGACAAGGCCGAGGTCGCGGCGGGCCTCCTCTCGCCCTATCTCGCCTTCATGCTCATCCAGCTGCTGCTGAACGTGCTGTACTTCGGCGGTGCCTACTACTTCGGGGAGCGCTCGTGGCACGCCGCACAGGAGCGAGCGGTGCTGGAGCAGCGCACGGCCGAGCTCGAGAAGGAGCGCGAGGTCACCGCTGCCCAGGCCGTCGCGCTCGACCGCGTGCGCATCGCCCGAGAGCTGCACGACGTCGTCGCCCACCATGTGTCGGTGATGGGCGTGCAGGCGGGAGCCGCCCGGCTCGTGATCGATCAGGATCCGGAGAAGTCCAAGAGCATCCTCACGGGGATCGAGACATCGGCGCGTGATGCGATCCACGAGCTGCGGCAGCTGCTCGAGACCCTCCGCACCCCTGGCGGCGAGACGACGGATGTCGCATCGACGGTGACGCTCGACGACATCCGCTCGCTGGTCGAGGCGTCGACGGAAGCGGGCCTGCCCACGCACTACGTCGTGATCGGCGAGCCGGTGCCCGTGCCCTCGATCGTCGCCGTGAATCTGTATCGCATCGCCCAGGAGTCGCTCACGAACGCCCGCCGTCACGCCGGCGTCGGCGCCACCGCCGATGTGCGCGTGCGTTACGACGACGACGGCGTCGAGGTCGAGATCGTCAACACCGGCCGCGCAGTGGCCGTGCTGCGCCCCGGGCTCGGCCAGCTCGGCATGCGCGAGCGCGCCGCCGCATCCGGGGGCACGCTCGACGTCGCTCCGCGTGCGGCGGGAGGGCTGCGCGTGCGGGCACGCGTTCCCCTGACCGGCGACGGCAGCCAGACCGAGCCCACGGCCCCTACCGCCCCCGCGGCGCCCACCGAGACGTTGATCGAGACGAGCACCACCTCATGAGCCAGACCGATGCGCCGATCCGAGTCCTGCTCGTCGACGATCATGCGATGCTGCGAGCAGGATTCCGGACCATCCTCGACACGCAACCCGACATCACGGTGGTCGGCGAGGCGGCAACCGGCGCCGAGGCGGTCGCCCAGGCGTCCGCCCTGCGCCCCGACGTGATCACGATGGACGTGCAGATGCCCGACATGGACGGCATCGAGGCCACCAGGCGGATCGTCGCCGACGCGGGCGTCGGAGCGGCCATCGCGATCGTGACGACGTTCGACCGCGACGACTACCTCTACCAGGCGCTGGATGCCGGAGCGAGCGGCTTCCTGCTCAAGAACGCCGGTGCGGAGGATCTCATCGCGGCGGTCCGGGCTCTCGCAGCGGGCGACGGGATGCTGGCGCCCGAGGTCACGCGTCGGGTGCTGGCTCGATTCACGACAGCATCCTCTCGGGCATCCGGCCCGGCATCCGCTTCGGCATCCGCCGGGGAATCGACGCCGACCGCCGCGCCGTCACAGGTCGCCCCGACCGTGCTCCTCGACCCGCTCACCGAGCGCGAGGCCGAGGTGCTGGTGCTGCTGGCCGACGCCCGCAGCAACGCCGAGATCGCCGGCGCCCTGTTCATCGGAGAGGCCACCGTGAAGACCCACGTCTCGCGGATCCTGCAGAAGCTCGGTGCGCGTGATCGCGTGCAGGCCGTGGTGCTCGCGCACCGGATGGGACTCACGTAACGCCGACCCCGATACCCTCGGATCCATGACCACCGCCGCACCTCTGTCTCGACCGATCCTGGCCGGGGTGGTCACCGCACTGGTCGGATTCACGAGTTCGTTCGCCGTCGTGCTCACGGGTCTCGGCGCCGTCGGCGCCACACCTGCGCAGGCGGCCAGCGGACTGCTCGCCGTCAGCCTCACGATGGGACTCGCCTGCATCGTGCTCGCCTGGCGGTATCGGATGCCGATCACCGTCGCCTGGTCGACCCCCGGCGCCGCACTCCTCGCCGCGACCGGAGTGGTCGACGGCGGATGGCCTGCCGCCGTCGGCGCGTTCCTCGTCGCGTCCGCGCTCATCCTGCTCACGGCGCTCTGGCCGGCGCTCGGTGCGCTGATCGCCCGCATCCCGCCGTCCATCGCGCAGGCGATGCTCGCCGGAGTGCTGCTGCCACTGTGTCTCGCGCCGATCACCGGCCTCGTGGCGAACCCGTGGGGCGTGGTTCCGGTCGTGCTGACGTGGCTGGTGTTCGCACGCCTCGCGCCGCGGTGGGCCGTCCCCCTCGCCTTCGTCGCCGCAGCGGCCGTGGTGGCCGTCTCGCTGATCCAGGAGCGCTCAGCAGTCGACGCCGGACTCCTCGTGCCCCGGCTCGAACTCACCGCCCCCACCTTCACGGTCGGCGCTCTCGTCGGTCTGGCTCTGCCGCTGTTCATCGTCACGATGGCCTCGCAGAACGTCCCCGGCATCGCCATCATGCGCAGCTTCGGCTACGAGGTCCCCTGGCGTCCTGCGATGCTCGTGACGGGTGTCGGAACGGCGGTCGGCGCGACCGCCGGCGGCCATGCCATCAATCTCGCGGCGATCAGCGCCGCCCTCGCCGCCTCGCCCGACGCCGACCCCGATCCGAAGCGCCGCTGGGTCGCCGGGGTCTCGACCGGAGTCTCGTACCTGGTGCTCGGCGGGTTCTCGGCGGCCTTCGCCACGCTCGTGCTCCTGGCCCCCGAGGCGGTGATCCCTGCGGTGGCAGGTCTCGCGCTGTTCGCCGCGTTCGGGTCGTCCGTGCAGCAGGCGATCGACGACCCGGGCGAGCGCATCCCCGCGGTCGTGACCTTCCTTGTCGCGGCCTCCGGCATCGCGGTGCTGGGAGTCAGCGCCGCCTTCTGGGCTCTCGTCGCGGGCCTCGTCGTGCGCACGGCGCTGCATGCCGGGCGCCGCTGACCCCGGCCAGCACTGACACCGGCCAGCACTGACACCGGCCAGCACTGACACCGACCAGCACTGGCACCGCACGGCGCCGGCACCTCAAGGAACGCCCTCGGCTACCGTGGACGCGTGACAGTTCCCACGCCTGCTCCTGTGCCGTCGGCCGGTGCGCCAGTCGGATACTTCGACGCACGTGCACTGCTCGACCCGGTGAATCCCGCCGAGGTCGACGCCTTCGCCCGAGCGCAGCGCGCGGCGAACCCCACGCCGGCCGGTCGGATCGTCACGTGGGTGGTCGCGGGGTTCGCCCTGCTGTGCGTGGTGCCGGTCCTCGCGATCATGATCCTGGGCCTGGGCTATGCGATCGGTCGTGAGACGGGGGTCGCGGTCGCCGCTCTGCTCGGACTGATGCTGCTCGCGGGCCTCGTCATCGGGATCGTGATGCTGGTGCGTCGCAGCATCCGTCTGCGCAATCTCACCCGATTCCGCCTCGCGCGCTTCGCCGGGGCGAACGCGATGAGCTACATCGAGCGGATCGACGACCCGCCGTTGCCCGGCATGATCTTCTCGTCGGGGTCGAGCCGCATGTCGACCGACGTGCTGCGAGGGGTCGAACCGCGCTTCGTCGAGTTCGGCAACTACCAGTACACGACCAGCAACGGCAAGCAGTCGACGACCCACCGCTGGGGATACGTCGCGGTGAAGCTCGACGTGCCGCTGCCGAACATCGTGCTCGACGCGCTCGGCAACAACACTCTCGGCAGCACGCTCGCGGCCGCGTTCCGCAGCGACCAGCGGCTCTCGCTCGAGGGCGACTTCGACCGGTACTTCTCGTTGTACTGCCCGACCGGATACGAGGTCGACGCCCTGTATCTGTTCACCCCCGACGTCATGGCGCGGTTCATCGACCACGCGGCGCAGCTCGACGTCGAGATCGTCGACGACTGGCTCTTCCTCTATGCGCGCCGCAACCTGTCGACACTCGACCCCGCGACCTGGGCGTGGCTCTTCGGCGCGGTCGGGGCGCTGCTCACCAAGCTCGATCAGTGGGCGCGCTGGCGCGACGACAGGCTGCGGCTCGCGGCGCAGCATCCGTCCCTCCCGACCTACGGCGCCCCGGCTCCGGCGCCTGCCGGAGCACCCGCCTTGCCGTTCGCCGCTCCGGCGGGGATGCTGACCCCTCCGCCCATCGGCATCGCCCCGCCCGGTCAGCGCCTCAGGCGACGCAGTCCCTGGCTGATCGTCGGGATCATCCTGGGGATCACGTTCGTCGTGACCGCGGCGCCGTTCGCGCTCGGGATCTTCTCGGTGCTGTTCCTGCGCTGAGCACTTCGCTCTCCCGCGCGCGCTTCACCGCTCTCCCCCGCGCGGCTGACGACTGCCACGCGGGGCACTCGCAGATCCCCCGCACGGATCCGCCGCAGGGGGGATGCCGAGGCCGATCACCGCGCCATAGCGTGAGGGCATGCGATGCACTGAGCGAACGGAGTAAGTCGAAGTGACCACAGGAAAGCTCGTACTCACCGGCATCACCAAGAGCTACGGCTCTCGGCGCGTGCTCGACGACGTCTCGTTCGAGGTGTCCCCCGGGCGCCTCACCGGGTTCGTCGGCGGCAACGGCGCCGGCAAGACCACGACGATGCGCATCGTGCTGGGCCTGCTCGGCTCCGACGGCGGACGCGTCGAACTCGACGGCGTCGCCCTGACCAGCGCAGACCGCCGTCTCTTCGGCTACATGCCCGAGGAGCGTGGCCTGTACCCCAAGATGAAGGTGCTCGAGCAGATCGTGTACCTCGCCCGACTGCACGGGATGAGCAAGGCGGATGCCACGGCACGGGCGACCGCGCTGCTCACCGAACTCGGGCTCGAGGAGCGCCTCGACGACACGATCGAATCGCTGTCGCTCGGCAACCAGCAGCGCGCGCAGATCGCCGCAGCGCTCGTGCACGACCCCGAGGTGCTGATCCTCGACGAGCCGTTCTCGGGCCTCGACCCGCTCGCCGTCGACGTCGTCGCGTCGGTGCTGCAGGCGAGCGCCGCCAAGGGTGCGTCGATCCTGTTCTCGTCTCACCAGCTCGACGTCGTCGAGCGGCTCTGCGACGACCTCGTGATCCTCGCCGGAGGCACGATCCGCGCGTCCGGCTCCCGTGACGGGCTGCGCGCGCAGCACGCCGGCAACCGGTACGAGCTCGTCTCGGCAGGGGATGCCGGATGGCTGCGCGCCGAACCCGGCGTCACCGTCGTCGACTTCGAGGGCGGCTACGCCCTGTTCGACGCCGACGACGTCGATACCGCCCAGCGCGTCCTGCGCACCGCCGTCGACCGCGGCGATGTCGCGAGCTTCGCACCCAAGCATCCGTCCCTCGCCCAGATCTTCAAGGAGGTCATCCAGTGAGCACCTCGAACACCATCGGCTCGCCGTCGCAGGCATCGCTGATCTGGCTCGTCGCCGAGCGGGAGATCGGATCGAAGCTGCGCAGCAAGGCCTTCCTGATCTCGACCGGCATCCTGCTGTTCCTCGCCCTCGCCGCCATCGTGATCGGCGGCTTCGCGAGCAAGAACACCGACGCGATGCCCGTGGCCGTGACCTCTGAGACCGCATCCGCGGTGTCTGCCCTGCCCGATCTCGAGATCACCGAGGTGGCCGACCAGGCCGCGGCCGAAGAGCTCGTGCGCTCGGAGAAGGTCGACGCCGCGGTCGTCCCCGGCGAGGGCCCGACCGGGGTCACGATCGTCGCCCTCAAGGACGCGCCGACCGGTCTCGTGTCTGCGCTCTCGCAGGCTCCGGACATCGAGATCCTCGAGCCCGCGACGACGAACCCGCTGCTGCGGTACTTCATCGCGATCGCATTCGGCGCCGTGTTCATGGGTGCGGCCGCGACCTTCGGCGGCACGATCGCGCAGAGCGTCGTCGAAGAGAAGCAGACCCGCGTCGTCGAGATCCTGCTGTCGACCATCTCGGCCCGCACCCTGCTCGCCGGCAAGGTGATCGGCAACACGATCCTCGCGATGGGGCAGATCCTCGCCCTGGCGGCGGTCGCGACGATAGGGCTCATAGCGACGGGTCAACGCGAGGTGCTGTCGACCCTCGGCGCCCCCATCATCTGGTTCGCGGTGTTCTTCCTGTTCGGGTTCATCCTGCTCGCGGCCCTGTTCGCCGCCGCCGCATCGATGGTGTCGCGTCAGGAGGACATCGGCTCGACCACGACTCCGATCACGATGCTGATCATGGCGCCCTACGTGCTCGTGATCGTCTTCAACGACAACCCGCTGGTGCTGACGATCATGTCGTACGTGCCGTTCTCGGCTCCGGTCGGCATGCCGATGCGGCTCTTCGTGGGCGAGGCGCAGTGGTGGGAGCCGCTGCTCAGCCTCGTGATCCTGCTGGCCAGCTGTGTCGCGGCGATCGTGATCGGCGCGAAGATCTACGAGAACTCGCTGCTGCGCATGGGTTCGCGGGTCAAGCTGGGCGAGGCGCTGCGCGGCTGATCACAGCCCCGCCCCGGACGCCCGCTCCGACGACGAGGCCCCACCCTGCAGATGTCTGCGGGGTGGGGCCTCGTCGTTCAGATGGTCACGGACCGGTTCAGATCAGGCCGTCCGACAGGGTGGTGGGGTTGCCGAACCGGTGGTTGGTGATCGACACGGCCTGCTCGTGCAGGAACGGCAGCATCTCGACGCGACCGGCACCCGTGACCGCATGCGACCAGACGGCGACATCGGGCGTGCCGCCGAGCGCCTCGAACAGCGCAGCCGCATCGCCGCCGACGAGACGCACGCGCTGCCAGCTGTGCTCGGCCTTCGCCGCCGCCTTCGCGTAGCGCTTGACCCAGGCGGCGTCGTTCTCCAGCTTCGGAGTCACGCCCTGGGCGCGCAGCGCCTTCTCGACCCGCGAGGGCAGGGCCGATGCGGACACCGTGAACGGGCTGCCGCTGCGCAGGGCCGCGGCGATCACGCGGATGCCGTCGGCGAGCGGTGTGTCCTCGGCGATGCGCACGTCGACGGCGACCGGGCGGTACCGGAACACGTTGCGCTCGACGCCGAGACCCGACTTGTCGCTCACGGCGCCGAACTCGTCGACCCAGGCGCGCTCGTCGGAGGCGGCGGCACGGTGCAGCCACTCGATCTCGACGGCGCCGAGGTCGGAGCCGGCCGCGCTGAGCACCGCCTCGACCGAGGGGTTCACCGCAGCCCCGGGAGCCGCGGCGGGGAGCTCGGCCGGAGCCCACTCGCCGAGACCGAACAGGTAGTTCGGGCCTCCGGCCTTGGCGCCGGCGCCGACGGCCGACCGCTTCCAGCCGCCGAACGGCTGGCGCTGCACGATCGCGCCGGTGATGCCGCGGTTGACATAGAGGTTGCCGGCCTCGACGCGGTCGAGCCAGGTGGCGACCTCGTCGGAGTCGAGTGAGTGGATGCCGGCGGTGAGGCCGTAGTCCACGGCGTTCTGCAGGCGGATCGCCTCGTCGAGGTCCTTGGCGTGCATGATCCCGAGCACCGGTCCGAAGAACTCGGTCAGGTGGGTCGTCGAACCGGGGGCGACGCCGATCTTGACGCCCGGCGTCCACTGCGTGCCCTCGTCGTCGAGCTTCTTCGGCTCGACGAGCCAGCGCTCGCCCTTCTCGAGGGTCGTCAGCGCGGTGAGCAGCTTGCCGTTCGCCGGCTCGATGATCGGCCCCATCTGCGTGGCGGGGTCTTCGGGCAGTCCGACGCGCATCGAGGTGACCGCATCGACGAGCTGACGCTCGAACCGCTGCGAGTCGGCGACCGAGCCGACGAGGATCGCGAGCGATGCGGCCGAGCACTTCTGCCCGGCGTGGCCGAATGCACTGCGGGCCACATCGGCGGCCGCCAGGTCGAGGTCGGCCGAGGGTGTGACGATGATCGCGTTCTTGCCGCTCGTCTCGGCGAGCAGCGGCAGGTCGGAGCGGAACGAGCGGAACAGCTGCGCCGTCTCGTATGCACCGGTGAGGATCACGCGGTCGACCACGGGGCTGGCGACGAGGCGGGTGCCGAGGTCGCGGTTCGCGAGATCGACCAGTGCGAGAAGGTCGCGCGGAACGCCCGCGGCCCACAGCGCCTCGACCATGACCGCGCCGCAGCGCTGCGTCAGCTTGGCCGGCTTGATGATCACGCCGGAGCCGGAGGCGAGACCCGCGAGCACGCCACCGGCGGGGATCGCGACCGGGAAGTTCCACGGCGGGGTGACGACGGTCACCTTCGACGGCACGAACTCGGCACCCGAGATGTTCTCGAGGTCGAGGGCGCGCTCGGCGTAGTAGTGCGCGAAGTCGATCGCCTCGGAGACCTCGGGGTCGGCCTCGGCGATGGTCTTGCCCGCCTCGTGCGCCATGATCTCGATCAGCTGACCACGGCGGGCGGCGAGCTCATCACCCGCGCGGTGCAGCACGGCGGCACGCTCGGCGGCAGGAAGCGCCGCCCATCGAGCGGCGGCGGCGGATGCGGCGGCGAAGATCCCGTCGAGCTCGTCGGTCGTCTCGACCTTGGCCAGAGCGATCGAGTCCAGACCCAGCGTCGAATCGACCGAGCGCTGCAGGATCTCACGACCCCAGGTGCGGTTCACGGCGATCGCCGGGTCGCTGTCGGGCTGATTCTCGAAGCCGGTGGTGACGGCCCCGCCCGCACCGGCAGCCGCCTCAGCGGCGCGGTCCTGCACGCGGTTCGACGAGGGCACCGAGCGGTCGGCCTCGAGGCCGGCGAGCGAGCGCTCGAACCGCTCGCGCTCCCGGGTGAGCAGCGCCGGGTCGGAGGCCAGCTCGAACACGGCAGACATGAAGTTCTCGGGGCTGGCGTTCTCTTCGAGGCGACGCACGAGGTAGGCGATGGCCACGTCGAACTCGGCCGGGTTCACGACGGGTGTGTAGAGCAGCAGCTGGCCGACGTCCTTGCGCACGGCCTCCGCCTGGCCGGTCGCCATGCCCAGGAGCATCTCGTACTCGACGGCATCCGTCACGCCACGCGCCTGCGCGAGCAGCCACGTGTAGGCGATGTCGAACAGGTTGTGGCCTGCGACGCCGATGCGCACGGCATCCAGTCGCTCAGGAGTCATCGACCAGTCGAGCACGCGCTTGTAGTTCGTGTCGGAGTCCTGCTTGGTGCCATAGGTCGCCAGCGGCCAGCCGTGCACCTTCGAGTCGACCTCTTCCATCGCCAGGTTCGCGCCCTTGACGACGCGGACCTTGATCGGCGCTCCACCCTTCGCGCGCCGGGCGGCGGCCCACTCCTGCAGGTGCTGCATCGCGCCGAGCGCGTCGGGCAGATAGGCCTGCAGCACGATGCCGGCCCCGAGCTTCTCGAGACCCGCCTGGTCGAGGATGCTGGTGAACGCCGCAATCGTCAGGTCGAGGTCGCGGAACTCCTCCATGTCGAGGTTGATGAACTTCGTCTTGCCGGCGGCCTCCGAGGTCGCCGCGAGCTCGTAGAGCGGGGTGAGCTTCTCGACGACGTCGGCCACGGCCTCGTCGAACGACCACATCGACAGCTGGCTGACGACGCTCGAGACCTTGATCGACACGTAGTCGACGTCCTTGCGGGCGAGGAAGTCGTAGGTGCCCTGCAGGCGACGACCGGCCTCGCGCTCACCGAGCACGGCCTCGCCGAGGAGGTTGAGGTTGAGGCGGTTGCCGCTCTTGCGCAGCTTCGCGATCGCGGGGCCGAGCTTCGACGGGGTCGCGTCGAGCACGAGGTGTCCGACCATGGCGCGCAGCACGCGCCGCGAGATCGGCACCACGACGCCGGGGAGCTTCGGCGCCCAGAACCCGCCCGTCTTGATGGCGGCACGCAGGTATCCGGGCAGCAGCGAGGGGGTGATCTCCGAGAGGTCGGCGAGGGCACGGCCCGCGACGCTGAGGTCTTCGGGACGCATCACGCCGTCGACGAAGCCGACGGTGAACGCGAGTCCGTTCGGGTCCTTGAGGACCTCCGACAGGCGCTGGGCGGCGGGCTCGACGGGGTGGGTCTCGCTCTCGGCGAGCCAGCGCTGCACGAGGGCGGCGACCTCTTCCGTGCGGGGGGTGGCGCCGCGGGAGGTGGCGTCGGGGGTGGTGGTGTCGGCGGCGACAGTCATCGGGGAACCTTCCAGGGGGATCGCACACCCGGGTACGTGTGCGGCTCGATCATTGTCAGGCGCGCGAGTAGGCTACGTCTATCAACCGATTCGCGAGCATTCTGTTCATTCAGAGTGAACGATTCGAACCACTCGGAAAGGGAGCGGATGCTCGACGTCAACCGACTGCGGATGCTGGTCGAACTGTCGCGTCGAGGAACCCTCTCAGCCGTCGCCGACGCGCTCTCCTACAGCAAGGCCTCGGTGTCTCAGCAGCTCAGCGCGCTCGAACGGGACGTGGGAGTCCCGCTGCTCCGCCGCGTCGGGCGAGGCGTGCAGTTCACCCCGCAGGGCAACGTGCTCGTGGGTGAGGCCATCGGCATCCTCGATCAGCTCGAGCACGCCGAGGTCGCCGTCGCAGAATCGCTGACGGAGGTGACCGGAACGGTGCACCTCGCCGTCTTCCAGTCCACGGCGCACTCCCTGCTGCCCGGCGCGCTCAACACGCTGCGTGAGCAGCATCCCGCGCTCCGCGTCGAGGTGACCGAGAGCGACCCCGAGACCGGACTCGTGGGCGTCTCGAGCCGCGACTTCGATCTGATCCTCGCCGAGCAGTACCCCGGTCGCACCCGCCCGATCCACGCCGACCTCGACCGGGTGGTGCTCGTGCACGACTCGATCGCTCTCGCCCGGCGCCCGGGCACGCCGAAGTCTGCCGCTGCCACAGCTGCCGCTGCCACAACTGCCCTTGTCACAGCCGCCGAGGCCACTGCGGCGCTGTGGTCGACGAGAGACGAGCCGTGGGTGCTCGAGCCTGCAGGCACAGCGTCACGAGCCTGGGCCGAGCAGCTGTGCCGCACGGCCGGCTTCGAACCCGACGTGCGCTTCGAGGTCGCCGACCTCACCGCGCACGTGCGCCTCATCCGCGCGGGCCTCGCCGTCGGTCTACTGCCCGAGCTCGTGTGGGCCGGCGAGGCGCCCACCGTGGCGCTCACGCCCTTGCCCGATGAGCCGCGTCGGGAGATCTTCTCGTCGGCTCGCCGGGTGTCGGCCGCCGCCCCGTCGATCCGCGCGGTGCGCCGCGCGCTCGCATCCGCCGCATCCCGCAACCTGCTGGACTGAGCCGACGCGTCGGGCACGGATGCGCACGCTCGGGCGTACGTGGGGTGCGACGTCAGGTCGCCTACAGGGTCGCTGCGTGATCGGGCACGAATGCGTGCTCGTCGATCGGCGGGCGCGGAGCTCCGGACGCCGCGGGACGATCGGGAAAGTGGACCTCTTCGGGGTCGAGCCGGCGATAGGGGATCTGGCTCAGAAGGTGGTGGATGGTGTTGAGCCTGGCGGCCTTCTTGTCGTCGCTGTCGATCGACCACCAGGGCGCTCTCTCGCGATCGGTGACGTCGAACATCGCGTCCTTGGCCTGGGAGTAGTCCTCCCAGCGGGAGATGGAGGCCAGGTCGGTGTCTGAGAGCTTCCAGCGTCGCATCGGGTCGTTCAGGCGCGATCGGAATCTCTTCTCCTGCTCGATGTCGGATACGGAGTACCAGTACTTCAGCAGGATGATCCCGTCGTCGACGAGCATCTGCTCGACGACGGGAACCTGCGCGAGGAAGCGATCGTATTCCTCGTCGGTGCAGTAGCCCATCACCTTCTCGACGCCGGCGCGGTTGTACCACGAGCGATCCATCAGCACGATCTCGCCCTTGGTGGGCAGCCGTTCGATGTAGCGCTGGAAGTACCACTGGCCCTTCTCCCGCTCGGACGGCTGCGGCAGGGCGACCACCCGGGCGTGCCGTGGGTTGAGGTACTGCATCACACGCTTGATCGCACCGCCCTTGCCCGCAGCATCGCGGCCCTCGAAGATCACCAGAATCCGCGCGTCAGCCGCGATGACCCACTGCTGCATGCTGACGAGCTCGATCTGCAGGCGCCGCAACTCCTTCTCATAGAGCTTCTTGTCGATGCGAGCGTGCTTCTGCTTCTTCTTCTTGTCATGGGTCTTGCTGGCCATCTTGTTCTTCCGTCCGTGGCGTGGGTGAAGGGCGGCCGCCCCACGCCTGATCTCGAGAGACAACCAGACCTCGGTCGACCGGAGAAGCCCCTTGCTTTCGGGCAGCGCAGCGGATCGCGCGCCGAACACGGACGCCGCGATGCCCGGTGACAGACGAGCTGGACGTCACGCGGCGTCATCGGGAATATGCATTCACATGCATCTGTTGAGATCCTCGTACCCGGACGAAGGAGTCCGATCGATTCCTTCTGAAAGGCACTTCCGTGAGCACTCCCGTGATCGACCGCACCGCCCCCACCGAGCACCCCGTCCTCGACGTCCTCGCCGGGCGCTGGAGCCCGCGCGCGTACGACGCCGAGAACTCGATCGACGACGCCAAGCTGAATGCCGCCCTCGAGGCCGCTCGCTGGTCGCCCTCCGCCTACAACCTGCAGCCGTGGCGCTTCATCGTCGCTCGGCGCGGCACCGCTCTGTTCGACCAGGTCGTCGACTCCCTGGTCGAGTTCAACCAGCTCTGGGCCTCGAAGGCCTCGGCTCTGATCGTCGCGATCGCCGAGACCGAGTCCGAAGACGGCAAGGCCATCAGTCACGCCGTCTACGACCTCGGCCAGGCCGTGGCGCACTTCTCGGTGCAGGCCCACCACGAGGGTCTCCTCGTGCACCAGATGAGCGGTTTCGACCCCGAGGCCGTCCGCGAGTTCGCCGACCTGTCGCCGCGGTTCTCCGCCATCACCGTGATCGCGGTTGGCGAGCTCGGCGACGCTTCGGGCCTTCCGGAGGGCCTCCAGCAGGGCGAGACGGCGCCGCGCGTGCGTCGCCCGATCGCCGAGACGGTCATCCTCAGCGCCTGACACAGCGCCAGACACAGCAGTCGCCCCCGGCCCGGGGCACACAAGCGGGGCGGATGCCGCAGCATCCGCCCCTCTTGTCGTACCCGGTTCTACTCGTCGAGCAGCTCGGCCTCGATCACGTCGTCGTCTTCGCCGGATCCCAGGTCGGGTTCGGGCTCGGGCGAGGTCGACGTGAGCACGAGGCCCGCGCCGTCGACCGCGACATCGACCCTCACCAGGTCGCCGTCGCGCACGCCGCCCGAGAGCAGCGCCGTGGCCAGCTTGTTCTGCACCTCGGTCTGGATGAGACGGCGCAGCGGGCGAGCACCGAACATCGGGTCGTATCCGCGCTCGGCGAGCCACGCCCGAGCATCGGGAGTGACCGCGAGCGTGAGTCGCCGGTCGCGCAGCCGGTCGTGCAGCTGATCGATCGACAGCTCGACGATCTGGGCCAGATCGTCTTGGCTGAGCGCCGAGAACATCACGATGTCGTCGAGACGGTTGAGGAACTCGGGCCGGAACGCCTGGTGCACGAGAGCCATCACCTGCTCGCGCTTCTCATCGGGAGACAGCGTCGGGTCGATGAGGATCGGTGAACCGAGGTTCGAGGTCAGGATCAGGATCACGTTCGTGAAATCGACCGTTCGCCCCTGCCCGTCGGTCAGACGACCGTCGTCGAGAACCTGCAGCAGCACGTCGAACACCTCGGGGTGCGCCTTCTCGACCTCGTCGAGCAGCACGACGCTGTACGGACGCCGCCGCACGGCCTCGGTGAGCTGCCCGCCCTGCTCGTAGCCGACGTATCCCGGAGGGGCGCCGACGAGCCGCGAGACCGAGTGCTTCTCGCCGTACTCCGACATGTCGATGCGCACCATGGCGCGCTCGTCGTCGAACAGGAAGTCGGCCAGAGCCTTCGCCAGCTCGGTCTTTCCGACGCCTGTCGGCCCGAGGAACAGGAACGATCCGGTCGGCCGACCGGGGTCGCTGATGCCCGCCCGCGAACGGCGGACCGCATCGGACACCGCCTTGACGGCATCCTTCTGCCCGATGAGGCGCTTTCCGAGCTCGGATTCGAGGTGCAGCAGCCGCTCGCTCTCACCCTGCAGCAGTCGACCGACGGGGATGCCGGTCCACGCGGCGATCACGGCGGCGATGTCCTCGTCGGTGACCTGCTCGTTGACCATGCGCCCCTCTGTCGAGACCGCGGCCTCGGCCTGCTCGGCTTCGGCGATGTCGCGCTCGAGGCGCTTGATCGTCTCGTATTCGAGCTTCGAGGCACGCGTGTAGTCGGCCTCGCGCATGGCGAGGTCGCGCTGCGTGATCGCGTCGTCGAGCTGCTTCTTGAGCTCTCCGACCCGGTTCAGCCCCTGGCGCTCGCGTGCCCAGCGGGCTTCGAGCTCGGCCAGCTGCGCTTCCATGCCCACGAGCTGCTCGCGGAGAGCCGCGAGTCGCTCTTTCGAGGCGGCATCCTTCTCGCGCTTGAGAGCGAGCTCTTCGAGCTTCATGCGGTCGACCTGGCGCTTGAGCTGGTCGATCTCGACGGGAGACGAATCGATCTCCATCTTGAGACGCGACATCGACTCGTCGATCAGGTCGATCGCCTTGTCGGGGAGCTGCCGCGCGGGCAGGTACCGGTTCGACAGTGCAGCGGCGGCGACCAGCGCGCTGTCGGCGATCGTCACCCCGTGGTGCGCCTCGTAGCGCCCCTTGAGCCCTCGCAGGATCGCGATGGTGTCTTCGACCGTGGGCTCGCCGACGTAGACCTGCTGGAAGCGCCGCTCGAGAGCGGCATCCTTCTCGATGAACTCGCGGTACTCGTTGAGGGTCGTCGCGCCGATCAGTCGCAGCTCACCCCTGGCGAGCATGGGCTTGAGCATGTTCGACGCGGCCACCGAGCCTTCACCACCGCCGGCGCCCATCAGCACGTGCAGCTCGTCGATGAAGGTGATGATCTGCCCGTCGGATTCGGTGATCTCCTTGAGCACGCTCTTCAGCCGCTCTTCGAACTGCCCGCGGTACATGGCCCCGGCGACGAGGGCCGAGATGTCGAGCGACACCAGCTCCTTGTCCTTGAGCGACTCTGCGACGTCGCCCGCGACGATGCGCTGGGCGAGGCCCTCGACGACGGCGGTCTTGCCTACGCCCGGCTCGCCGATCAGCACCGGGTTGTTCTTCGTGCGGCGCGTGAGCACCTGACTGACGCGGCGGATCTCGCTGTCGCGTCCGATCACGGGGTCGAGCTTGCCCTGGCGGGCGCGGTCGGTGAGGTTGATCCCGAACTGCTCGAGGGCGGACTGCTGGTCGTCGTTCTGCGTGCTCTGTGGGCTGGGCATGGGTTCCTCCTGGGGAGACTCCTTCTGATCACTGTCTTGTTGTCATGGTCCGCAAAGTTGAGTGGACTTGACTCAAGTTTAGCGCATACTGCGCACGGCATCCAGGATCGCTCGTGCGACCGCGTGCTTAGAGCCTGACGCGGATGACACGACGGCGCCACCCCCTCCTACGATCTCGACGGCGTTGTCCCTCTTCTCGAAACCGTGATCGGCATTCGCGAGGTTGACGGCGAGCAGATCGACGCCCTTGCGCTCCCGCTTGCGGCGAGCACGTTCCCGGCGCTCGACCGGATCCTCCGAGGTCTCGGCGGCGAAGGCGACGATCGTCTGGCCCTGCGGCGCTCGGCCGTCGGCGCGCGATGCGGCGAGCGCCGCGACCACGTCTTCGTTCTCGACCAGATCGAGGCGCGTCAGCACGCCCTGCTCCTTGGTGAGCTTGTGCTCGGACACCGTCGCGGGGCGATAGTCGGCGACGGCTGCGGCCATGATCACGATGTCGGCCGCCCGCGCCGCCTCCTTCATCGCGTCGGCGAGCTCCGCTGCGGTGCCGACCGGGACGACTCTGATGGACGGATGCCGCGCATCGGCGAGCACGTCGGCCGAGATGTTCGCAGCGACCACCGTCACGTCGGCGCCGCGCGCCGCGGCATCCGCGGCGAGCGCGATGCCCTGCCGACCACTCGACCGATTGCCGAGGAAGCGCACCGGATCGATCGGCTCACGCGTGCCGCCCGCCGAGACGACGACCCGAAGCCCTTCGAGGTCGCGCGGCGCGAGCAGCGCGAGGGCCGCCTCGAGGATCTGCTCGGGCTCTGCCATGCGGCCGGGTCCGCTGTCGCCGCCGGCGAGCTCGCCGTCGGCCGGGCCGACGAGGTGCACCCCGCGCGAGGTCAGCGTCGCGATGTTCGCCTGCGTGGCGGCGTTGCGCCACATCTCGGCGTGCATCGCCGGCGCGAGCAGCACCGGCGCTTCGGTGGCGAGCAGCGTGGTGCCGAGCAGGTCGTCGGCGATGCCCGCGGTGATCTTCGCGATCGAGTTGGCCGTCGCAGGGGCGACGATCACGAGGTCGGCACCCTGACCCAGCGCGACGTGCCGCACGCGGGCGACGTCGTCATGCACGCTGGTCGTGACCGGATGCCGACTGAGCGCCTCCCAGGTGGGGGTGCCGACGAATCGCAGCGCGTCCTCGGTCGGAACCACGGTCACATCGTGTCCCGCCTTGGTCAGCAGACGCACCAGGTGCACTGTCTTGTATGCGGCGATGCCACCCGTAACCCCGACGACGATGTTCACGGTTCGATTCTGCCCCAGCATGCGAGGCCGCGGGCCCGAGACTGCTCGACCCGCTTCTAGACTGAGACGCGTGTGCACCGTGGTGATCGATGTGGCCGGCCCCGAGACCGCGCGGCTGCTCGCGGTGCGAGATGAAGACCCTCAGCGTGAGTGGGACGCCCTCGGCGAATGGTGGCCCGACGCCTACCCCGGAGTCTCGGGCATCCGCGACCGGCGGGCGGGCGGCGCCTGGCTCGCGGTGAACCCCGCTGAGCGACGACTCGCGGTGCTCCTCAACCGCGCCGACGTCGTCGACCTCGCCGCCGACGTCGCGGTGTCGCGCGGTTCGCTCGCCCTGGAGTCGGTCATGGGCCGCTCGCCGGCCGCTCCGCTGCCCATGCACGGCTTCAACCTGCTCGAGGTGCGGCCGGAGGGAACGCGCGTGCTCAGCTGGGACGGCGCCGAACTGCGAGAGACATCGCTCGCCGACGGCATCCACATGATCGCGCACGATGACCTCGACGATCTCGACACTCCGCGCATCGCCGCCTGGCTGCCCGAGTTCCGCGCTCTGGGCGCGACCGCCGACAGCCCCGACTGGTCAGGTGCGTGGACCTCGCTGCTCGCCTCGTCCGCTCGGCTCGACCCAGAGGATGATCGGGCGATCATCCGCGACAACCGTCCGCATGGCTATCCGACGCAGTCGCTGCTGTACTGCACCGCGTCGGTCACCCCCGCGGGCGTCGACGTGGACTATCGCGCCCTCCCGAGCCCAGGACACTGGGACCACTGAGCGCAGCGCTCGTGACAGCGCTCTTCACGGGGCTCGTCGAGCGCTCGTTTGCTCGCTCGTCACCGCGCGGCAGGCGATCGAGCGGTCACGCCGCAGACGACTCCGATTCCTCCGCGCACGAGAAGCGCGCGCGGTAGGCCGTCGGGGTGGTTCCGAGCACCCGCGAGAAGTTCTGCCGCAGCACCGCGGCCGACCCGAAGCCGCATTCGTCAGCGATCTGCTCGAGCGACAGATCGCTGCGCTCGAGCATCCGCTGAGCGTGCAGCACGCGCTGTCGCGCGAGCCAGGCCGCAGGAGTCGCGCCGTACTCAGCCTTGAACCGGCGGGCGAAGGTGCGGGGAGACATGAGAGCGCGGGCCGCGAGCTGATCGACGCCCAGGTCGTCGCGCAGATGCTCGACCGCCCAATCGGCGACGGCAGCGAGCGAGTCGTTCTGGGCGACCGGGATCGGGCGGTCGATGAACTGCGCCTGACCGCCGTCGCGCTGCGGCGGAACGACCATGCGGCGGGCGATGCGATTGGTGAGCTCGGCGCCGAGCTCGATGCGCAGCAGATGCAGGCACGCGTCGATGCCGGCCGCGGTGCCGGCGCTCGTGATGATCCGGTCGTCCTGCACGAAGAGCACGTCGGGGTCGATGTCGATCTGGGGATACATCTCGGCCATGACCTCGGAGTACATCCAGTGCGTGGTCGCGCGTCGCCCGTCGAGCACACCGGCGGCACCGAGGATGAACGATCCGCTGCAGATGGTCAGCACCCAGGCCCCCCGCGCCACCGCGTCGCGCGCGACCTCGAGAAGCAGCGGATCGATCTGCGTCCAGTACTCGCGAGGCACGGGGCAGAAGATGACGAGGTCGGCCTCGTAGGCGAAGGACAGGTCGTGCTCGACGTTGATCGAGAAGCCCAGCTTCGACGTCACGACGCCGGGATGCGGCGCGATGACCCGGAAGTCGAAGTTCGGCACGCCGTCGTTCGACCGGTCGAGGCCGAAAGCCTCGCAGGCGAGACCGAACTCGAACGGCGCGAATCCGTCTTGGACGATGCAGGCGACGGTCTTCATCATGGCTCTCTCCCGGCTTTGGCAGTTTTCCTACGAGGAGAGTCTATTCTGCCACTCGTGGCAGATCAAGAGTGATCGTAGCGTTTCTGCCATGATCCTCCTCATCGCACTTCTCACCCTCGCTGTCTGGGCCATCGTCGCCACCGTCATCGAACTCCGCCGCGACGGACATCGACGCGTTCCCACCGACTGGACTCGCGTCGCCGAAAGGGATGCCCTCGACCGCGCGGAGGCCGGCCACGTCTATCGGTGACCCGGGGCGAGCAATCTCCCCCATCCGACGACGCGCGCGGCTACGCTCGGGAGCATGAGCGAGCCTCAGCAGCCTCCCGCGCAGCCACACGGAACTCCCCCGCAGTTCGCGGGCTCGCACTATCCGCCGCAGCCGTCCCAGCCGTCCCAGCCGTCCCAGCCGTCCCAGCCGGACACCGGCCAGCCCTACGGTGGGCAGGCGTACGCGGGGCATCCATACCCGGCGCAGCCATATCCTGAGCCACAGCGTCCGGCTTCCTCTGGCAGCTCAGGACTCGGTCGTCTCGCCTTCCTCCTCGCCGTGATCTCGCTCGGGATCGGACTCCTCGTCATGCTGTCGTTTCCGCTGATGTACCGGATGATGGGCGATCCATCAGCCATCGGCGCGTTCGGAGCGGTCGGCAACGGGCTCGTGCTGATCATCGCCGTCGTGGGGCTCATCCTCGGTCTGATGTCGGTGCGGCGACCAGGGCCGCAGATCCTCGCGGGCATCGCGATCGGCGTCACCGCCTCGCAGCTCGCCGGGATCGTCATCTCGTGGGTGTCGAACCTCTTCTACGCGTTTTCCTTCTGATCGTCCGGAGAATCGATGAGCGAGCAGCAGCAGAATCCAGACCGGCCGCAGAACGACGGACAGATCCCGTATCCGCCGCAGCAGCCCGGCCAGCCGTATGCCCACCCCGGCCAGCCCTACACGCAACCCGGCCAGCCGTACGCACAACCCGGCCAGCCCTACACGCAACCCGGCCAGCCGTACGCACAACCCGGCCAGCCCTACACGCAACCCGGTCAGCCGTACGCACAACCCGGTCAGCCCGATGGAGTCGCGGCGGCGGCCTATGCTCCAGGCCAGGCGACCGCACGCCGTTCCGGAGGTCTCGGTCGCACGGCATTGGTGATCGCTGTGGGCGCCGTGGCGATCGGGCTGCTCTGGCAGCTCGTCACCCCGTTCCTGTATTCGAGCGTCGGCTTCGGCGTCGTCGACCTGCTGTCGAACCTCGTGAACCTGCTCGTGATGGCAGGCGCAGGTGTCGCCCTGGTGCTCGGAATCATCGCGCTTCGACGCCCGGCGCCTCATCTGCTCCCGGCGATCGCCGTCGGCGTGGGAGGCAGCACGGTCATCGGCACACTCGTCGCGTGGGTGTCGAACGTGTTCTACTACTTCGGGTTCTGAGTCCGAGGATCAGCCCGCGAGCACGCGCTCGTAGATCTCGATCATCGCCGCGGTGCGCGACGACTGGCGGAACGACTCCGAGACTTCGCGCATCGGCTGCGGTGCGATGCCGGCGGCGATGTCGGATGCCGCGCGGCGCAGAGTCTCGACGAGACCCGCTCGTCGCTGATCCTCGGCGCCGGCTGCCCCGGGCGCGGCCCAGAGTCCACCCCCGAGCTCTGCCGCGATGTCGGGGTCGCTGATCACCGACGGCGTGCCGAGGGTGGCCGCCTCGAACGGCGTCATGCCCTGCGTCTCGAAGCCGATCGACGTCTGCACGAGTGCGTCGGCGGCGGCGATGCGGGCGAGAGTGTCTGCGTAGCTGAGCTTGCCGGCGAAGTGCACGTTCGACAGGCCCGAGACGATCTTCTCGGCGGCGGCGCGCTGAGCGCCGCCCCCGATGATCTCGAGGTCGGCGTCGATGTCCGACTCGACGAAGGCCTCGAGGAACGGCAGCAGGCGCTTCTCGGGGCTCATGCGCCCGAGCCAGACGAAGCGGGGACGCCCGGGTGCGCGTTCGGTCGGTGCGGCGGCGAGCGTCGCCTCGCGCACGTCGTCGTCGATGCCGTTCCACACCACGTCGACGGGACTGAAGACCCCGTGCTCTTCGAGGCGGCGTGCGAAATGCGTCGAGGGTGCGGTCACGGCCGACGAGCCGCTCGCGATGCCACGCAGGAAGGCCCAGCCGTCGTTCCCGCGCATCTGCTCCGCGGCGCCTCGCAGCGCTCGGCGGCGCCAGAGGTTGAGTGCTCGAAGCACCGGGCCGTGCAGCGGCGTGACGGCGGCGATCCCGACATCGACGCGGTTGTGCATGGTGTGGACGACGGGGATGCCGTGACGAGCCGCATACCGGTGGCCGATGAAAGCACCCCAGAAGTCGGCCTGGACATGCACCAGATCGACCGGAGGGCGGTGCGTCATCGCGCGGTCGAGCGCACGGTCGGTGGCGCGGCCGGGCCAGCTCATCGAGTACTCGCGGTCGGTGGTGATCGGCACGGACGGCAGATCGACGTTCGACGAGTCGGCGACGCGTGAGGCGCGAGCCCCGTGCATCTTCGGTGCGACGACGGTCACCGTGTGGCCGGCGCGCTCGAGGAACTCCCGCTGCAGCCGCATCGACACCTGAGCTCCGCCGAGGGAGTCCAGGTGCTGATCGCCGAAGAAGACGATGTGCATGACGGGCGTCGTCACTCGGGAAGCGGCTCGTCGCGGTACAGCGCCTCGAACGTGTCGAGCGTGCGGTTGATGTCGTGGATCGCGACGCCGTCGAGCGATGCCTGCTGCATCCGCGCGTACTCGCCTGGCGATGCGGTGAGCACGTCGGTCAATCGCGCGGCGAGGGCATCCGCGTTGCCCGGCTCGAACAGGTAGCCGTTCTCACCGTCGTGCACGAGGTGCGGCAGGGCGACGGCATCCGCTGCGACGATCGGCAGCGCCGAGGCCATCGCCTCCATGGTCGCGATCGACTGCAGCTCGGCGATCGAGGCGATGGTGAACACCGAGGCGCGCGACAGCAGTGCACGCAGCTGCTCATCCGTCGTGCGGCCGTGGAAGGTGACACGGTCGGCGATGCCCAGCTGAGTCGCCAGGTTCTCGAGCTGCTTGCGCTGGTCGCCGCCGCCGACGATGTCGAACGTCGCATCGAGCGCCGGGTCGAGCTTCGTCATCGCCTCGAGGATGACCTCGACCTGCTTCTCGGCGGTCAGGCGTCCGACGAAGATGATGCGGTTCTTGTCGCGAGGAGCGATCACCGGGGTGTACTGCGTGCGGTCGATGCCACAGCTGACCGGGATGACGCCCGTGACTTCCACCGTGCGCTCGAGGAAGTCCGCCGCCCGACGGGTCGGTGTCGTGATGGCGCGCACCAGACCGAACGTGCGCTTCGCGTCGGCCCAGGCGAACCGCAGCACGAGATCGTCGATGAACTTCGGCATCGTGGTGTGGTCGAGGATGTTCTCGGCCATCACGTGGTTCGTGGCGATCACCGGGATGCCACGTTCGTGCGCGATGCGAGAGAGGCCGCGGCCGATCACGATGTGCGACTGGATGTGCACGATGTCGGGCTGCACGCTGTCGAAGATCTTGCGGGCATAGTGTTTCACCCGCCACGGCCACACGAACCGCAGCCAGTCGTGGGGTGCCCAGCGCACCGACGGCAGCCGGTGCAGGGTCATCGGCTCGCCCTCGATCACCTCGGTGCGCGGTGCAGCTCGGCGGTAGGCCTGGTTCGGTGCGACGACATGCACGTCGTGACCGCGCTGCACGAGTCCGGCCGCGAGACGCTCGGCGAAGCGGGCGGCGCCGTTGATGTCGGGCGCGAAGGTGTCGCAGCCGATCAGGATGCGAAGCGGACGCTGCCCGGAGTCGGGGGCGACGTCGGGAGCGCTCGTCGGATCGGAGGTAGAGGAGGACATTCTGCCTTACGGTACGGCGGTCAAAGAGCCCGATCGGGCGCTGGCCACTCTACCTGAGCGGCCTGATCGGGCCGCCGAGGCATACCGGCATCCCTCAGCCTCACCCCCTAGCGTGGAGGCATGCGACTGACTGCCGACGCCGACCCCCGGTTGTGGATCCCCGTCACCGATTCGCTCGGCTGGAAGGGGCGCCGGCACCGCAAGGCCGCCATCCGGATGCTGTTGGGGCAGGTGAACTCGGCGATCGGCGTCACCGAGCGCCCGGGTTCGCGGATCGGCGCGTGGGCGATGAGCCAGGCCGCGCCGATGCTGATGCGCCGGGCAGACGGGCGCGTGCTCGTGTGGACGTGGAAGGCTGATCCGGAGCTGGTCGTCGCGATGGCGACCGTGCAGGCGTTGACTCCGCAGGTGCGGGTCGCTCGCGCGTCGATGCCGATGGACTATGACGACACCCAGTCGTTCTCGAGCCGGTGGCTGGGCACGGGAGAGAAGCTCGTGGTCGCGATGCCGCCGTCGCCCGCGTCACCGCCTTTCGCCACCTACACCTGGGACACCGGCACGCATCTGGTGACACTGACCGCGATGTGCAGCGACCGCGAACGCTTCGGCACGCTCGACGGCGCTCTCGACGACCTGGCGCGCAGCATCCGCGTCGCCGACGAGGTCGCGGGAGGCGAGTCGCCTGAGGTGCTGAGGCTCGACCCGGCCTGACCTCCACCCGGGGTGCGCGGCGTTTCCGCTGGGTGCGCCTGGTTCCCCTGGCACGCCTGGTTCCCTTGGGTGCGCCTGGTTCCCCTGGGTGCGGGGTGTTCCCTGGGCACAACTGGTTCCCCTGGGTGCGCGTCGATCGCCTGGGTGCGCGGCGTTTCCGCCGGGTGCGCGTCGTTCCACCCGGGCGTGGGTGGTTTCCATTCGGGCGCGCGTCAGACGCGAAGTGAGGTGCGGCGCACTCGAGCGGGTGACGGCAGGCTGAGTCGTGGGGTGCGCCAGTGCTGGTCGGGGTCCCACCATGCCGGGCCGCGCACCTGCGGGAGGCCGTCATTCATCCGGATCTCCCACCCCGAGGTGCCGAGGGACCGGTGATGCCACCAGCACAACGGCACACCGTTATCCGTATGCGTCGGGCCGCCCCGGGCGT
>NZ_JBFPNL010000009.1:0-2888 GCF_040815625.1 Microbacterium sp. LMI13-1-1.1
TAAAAGAAGTCCGGCGGTGTCCTACTCTCCCACAGGGTCCCCCCTGCAGTACCATCGGCGCTGTGAGGCTTAGCTTCCGGGTTCGGAATGTAACCGGGCGTTTCCCTCACGCTATGGCCGCCGAAACACTATAGATGTTTCAATCAAAACACATAACAAAGTCATTGTCATGCGGTTCTCGACCGTACATCGAGAACCACTCAGTGGACGCGTAGCACCAACAAACGGTGTGTTATCAAGTCATCGGCTTATTAGTACCAGTCAGCTGCATGCATTACTGCACTTCCACATCTGGCCTATCAACCCAGTAGTCTGGCTGGGAGCCTCTCACCCGAAGGTATGGAAATCTCATCTTGAGGCCGGCTTCCCGCTTAGATGCTTTCAGCGGTTATCCATCCCGAACGTAGCTAATCAGCGGTGCTCCTGGCGGAACAACTGACACACCAGAGGTTCGTCCAACCCGGTCCTCTCGTACTAGGGTCAGATCCTCTCAAATTTCCTACGCGCGCAGCGGATAGGGACCGAACTGTCTCACGACGTTCTAAACCCAGCTCGCGTACCGCTTTAATGGGCGAACAGCCCAACCCTTGGGACCTACTCCAGCCCCAGGATGCGACGAGCCGACATCGAGGTGCCAAACCATGCCGTCGATATGGACTCTTGGGCAAGATCAGCCTGTTATCCCCGAGGTACCTTTTATCCGTTGAGCGACAGCGCTTCCACAAGCCACTGCCGGATCACTAGTCCCGACTTTCGTCCCTGCTCGACCTGTCAGTCTCACAGTCAAGCTCCCTTGTGCACTTACACTCGACACCTGATTGCCAACCAGGTTGAGGGAACCTTTGGGCGCCTCCGTTACTTTTTGGGAGGCAACCGCCCCAGTTAAACTACCCACCATGCACTGTCCCTGAACCGGATTACGGTTCGAAGTTAGATATCCAGAGTGACCAGAGTGGTATTTCAACAATGACTCCACATGAACTGGCGTCCATGCTTCACAGTCTCCCACCTATCCTACACAAGCCACACCGAACACCAATACAAAGCTATAGTAAAGGTCACGGGGTCTTTCCGTCCTGCTGCGCGTAACGAGCATCTTTACTCGTAATGCAATTTCGCCGAGTTCGCGGTTGAGACAGTTGGGAAGTCGTTACGCCATTCGTGCAGGTCGGAACTTACCCGACAAGGAATTTCGCTACCTTAGGATGGTTATAGTTACCACCGCCGTTTACTGGGGCTTAAATTCTCAGCTTCGCCTTGCGGCTAACCGGTCCTCTTAACCTTCCAGCACCGGGCAGGCGTCAGTCCGTATACATCGTCTTGCGACTTGGCACGGACCTGTGTTTTTAGTAAACAGTCGCTACCCACTAGTCTCTGCGGCCTCCAAACGCTTTCGGAGCAAGTCCTAATACGTCGAAGGCCCCCCTTCTCCCGAAGTTACGGGGGCATTTTGCCGAGTTCCTTAACCACGATTCTCTCGATCTCCTTGGTATTCTCTACCTGACCACCTGAGTCGGTTTGGGGTACGGGCGGCTGGAACCTCGCGTCGATGCTTTTCTTGGCAGCATAGGATCATCCACTTTTTATCCGCATCGTGTCTCAGCCTATGTGAGAGACGGATTTGCCTATCTCTCGGCCTACGCACTTGCACCGGGACAACCATCGCCCGGCTGGACTACCTTCCTGCGTCACACCTGTTAATACGCTAACCGCACCAGAATGGGGTCGTGCGCTAGGCCCAACGCGTCACCCCGAAGGGATCAGTCACTGGGATTCAGACACTTAGCACTACTGGATTAGCTTGGGCGGTTCTTCGCCGGTACGGGAATATCAACCCGTTGTCCATCGACTACGCCTGTCGGCCTCGCCTTAGGTCCCGACTTACCCAGGGAAGATTAGCTTGACCCTGGAACCCTTGGTCTTTCGGAGGACGTGTTTCTCACACGTCTTTCGCTACTCATGCCTGCATTCTCACTCGTGTAGCCTCCACGGCTGGTTTACACCGCCGCTTCGCTGGCCACACGACGCTCTCCTACCCATCAACACGGCTGGACCACGAAGGCCTACCAATAATGTCAATGCCACAACTTCGGTGGCGTGCTTGAGCCCCGTTACATTGTCGGCGCGGAATCACTTGACCAGTGAGCTATTACGCACTCTTTCAAGGGTGGCTGCTTCTAAGCCAACCTCCTGGTTGTCAAGGCAACTCCACATCCTTTCCCACTTAGCACGCGCTTTGGGACCTTAGTTGGTGGTCTGGGTTGTTTCCCTCTCGACTATGAAGCTTATCCCCCACAGTCTCACTGCTGCGCTCTCACTTACCGGCATTCGGAGTTTGGCTGACGTCAGTAACCTTGTAGGGCCCATCGGCCATCCAGTAGCTCTACCTCCGGCAAGAAACACGCAACGCTGCACCTAAATGCATTTCGGAGAGAACCAGCTATCACGAAGTTTGATTGGCCTTTCACCCCTATCCACAGCTCATCCCCTCAGTTTTCAACCTAAGTGGGTTCGGTCCTCCACGACGTCTTACCGTCGCTTCAACCTGGCCATGGATAGATCACTTCGCTTCGGGTCTAGGACATGCGACTGAATCGCCCTATTCAGACTCGCTTTCGCTACGGCTACCCCTCAACGGGTTAACCTCGCCACATATCGCTAACTCGCAGGCTCATTCTTCAAAAGGCACGCTGTCACAGCTACTAAGGCTGCTCCAACGGTTTGTAAGCAAACGGTTTCAGGTACTATTTCACTCCCCTCCCGGGGTACTTTTCACCTTTCCCTCACGGTACTTGTCCGCTATCGGTCATCTGGGAGTATTTAGGCTTATCAGGTGGTCCTGACAGATTCACACGGGATTTCACGGGCCCCGTGCTACTTGGGATACT
>NZ_JBFPNL010000009.1:2988-5632 GCF_040815625.1 Microbacterium sp. LMI13-1-1.1
TTCGCGCCAAGGGTGGCATTTCGACTACGGGGTTGGCACCCTCTATGACCGGCCTTTCAAGACCGTTCGTCTATACCATCTTGTAACGCCGCCATCTCGGCAGAGATGACTGAAAAGTCCCACAACCCCCAACGTGCAACGCCTGCCGGCTATCACACACGCTAGGTTTAGCCTGTTCCGGTTTCGCTCGCCACTACTAACGGAATCGCGGTTGCTTTCTCTTCCTGTGGGTACTGAGATGTTTCACTTCCCCACGTTCCCTCTACCCGCCCTATATATTCAGGCGGGAGTCACTAGGTCGGCACGCCGCCCAGCGGGGTTTCCCCATTCGGACACCCTCGGATCAAAACTTGCTTATCAGTTCCCCGAGGCTTATCGCAGATTGCTACGTCCTTCTTCGGCTCCAGATGCCAAGGCATTCACCGTTTGCTCTTAAAGACTTGATAAATCACATGAGTTTGAATCAGAATCGACACCAGACACACGGCCTGGCTTGAAATTGACTAATGATCTTTAAGATCATCTTGTGCAACCGATCAAAGATCAGTTGCAAGATGCTCGCGTCCACTGTGTAGTTCTCAAAGTACGGGCGGTACCCCTTCCCGCCTCCCCCACAGGGGAAACAACAAGAGGCCCAGAGGTACAGAAACGATCCGAAGATCGCATCCGGTCCCTCAGGACCCAACAGCGTGCAGACACCCCGCTCACGAAGCCCCACTTTCCAACCAACCCGAAGGTCAGCGTACTCACGAGACTCAGCTGCGCTGATGTCATGTCAAATGTTCCACCCATGAGCTCCCAGCGAGAAACGAACGTCCTCGATCTGGGTTCTGGACTCCGAAGAGTCAGATGCTCCTTAGAAAGGAGGTGATCCAGCCGCACCTTCCGGTACGGCTACCTTGTTACGACTTAGTCCTAATTACCGATCCCACCTTCGACGGCTCCCTCCACAAGGGTTAGGCCACCGGCTTCAGGTGTTACCGACTTTCATGACTTGACGGGCGGTGTGTACAAGACCCGGGAACGTATTCACCGCAGCGTTGCTGATCTGCGATTACTAGCGACTCCGACTTCATGAGGTCGAGTTGCAGACCTCAATCCGAACTGGGACCGGCTTTTTGGGATTCGCTCCACCTCGCGGTATTGCAGCCCTTTGTACCGGCCATTGTAGCATGCGTGAAGCCCAAGACATAAGGGGCATGATGATTTGACGTCATCCCCACCTTCCTCCGAGTTGACCCCGGCAGTATCCCATGAGTTCCCACCATTACGTGCTGGCAACATAGAACGAGGGTTGCGCTCGTTGCGGGACTTAACCCAACATCTCACGACACGAGCTGACGACAACCATGCACCACCTGTTTACGAGTGTCCAAAGAGTTGACCATTTCTGGCCCGTTCTCGTATATGTCAAGCCTTGGTAAGGTTCTTCGCGTTGCATCGAATTAATCCGCATGCTCCGCCGCTTGTGCGGGTCCCCGTCAATTCCTTTGAGTTTTAGCCTTGCGGCCGTACTCCCCAGGCGGGGAACTTAATGCGTTAGCTGCGTCACGGAATCCGTGGAATGGACCCCACAACTAGTTCCCAACGTTTACGGGGTGGACTACCAGGGTATCTAAGCCTGTTTGCTCCCCACCCTTTCGCTCCTCAGCGTCAGTTACGGCCCAGAGATCTGCCTTCGCCATCGGTGTTCCTCCTGATATCTGCGCATTCCACCGCTACACCAGGAATTCCAATCTCCCCTACCGCACTCTAGTCTGCCCGTACCCACTGCAGGCCGGAGGTTGAGCCTCCGGATTTCACAGCAGACGCGACAAACCGCCTACGAGCTCTTTACGCCCAATAATTCCGGATAACGCTTGCGCCCTACGTATTACCGCGGCTGCTGGCACGTAGTTAGCCGGCGCTTTTTCTGCAGGTACCGTCACTTTCGCTTCTTCCCTGCTAAAAGAGGTTTACAACCCGAAGGCCGTCATCCCTCACGCGGCGTTGCTGCATCAGGCTTGCGCCCATTGTGCAATATTCCCCACTGCTGCCTCCCGTAGGAGTCTGGGCCGTGTCTCAGTCCCAGTGTGGCCGGTCACCCTCTCAGGCCGGCTACCCGTCGACGCCTTGGTGAGCCATTACCTCACCAACAAGCTGATAGGCCGCGAGCCCATCCCCAACCAATAAATCTTTCCAGTAGCTGACCATGCGGTCGCCACTCGTATCCAGTATTAGACGCCGTTTCCAGCGCTTATCCCAGAGTCAGGGGTAGGTTGCTCACGTGTTACTCACCCGTTCGCCACTGATCCCACAGAGCAAGCTCCGTGTTCACCGTTCGACTTGCATGTGTTAAGCACGCCGCCAGCGTTCATCCTGAGCCAGGATCAAACTCTCCGTAAAAAAGAAATGCATACGACACCGGGAAAACGGTGACGCAGCGAGTTTGATGCTGACCAAAGAGACAAATTCATTGCTGACTTCATCCGAATGCCAACCCCACAAGGAGGTTGGTCTTTGATCCAAAGGAATTCTCACCCAGCCGAAGCTAGACGAGGATAATTTGGCATTTGACAAGTGCACGCTGTTGAGTTCTCAAGGATCGGATGCTCCCACGACCCAGTCATCACAACCAGGCCCGAAGGGCAACTTCTCTATCTTA
>NZ_JBFPNL010000010.1:0-775 GCF_040815625.1 Microbacterium sp. LMI13-1-1.1
CTGGTGCTGGAGCTGGTGCTGGTGCTGGTGCTGGTGCTGGTGCTGGTGCTGGTGCTGGTTCTGGCGTCGACGCTGACGCCGATAGGGGGCGCGATCCGGAGGAGATCGATCCGTTCAACTCCGACCCGCGGTCTGTGCTCGATGACCGCACCGCGGCGCAGAAACGCCACGACGCCCTGACCGCAGCTCTCGGCATCGCCGCCCGGCACAAGGACATGCCCACCCTCGGTGGGGCATCACCGGTCGTCGTCGTCACCGTCGACGCCAACGACCTCGCCCACCACGCCGCTCAGGCCACCGGTGCTGTGTTCGGAGGCGCTGCCACCGGTGCTGCCTTCGGGGGTGCCGCCTTCGGAGGTGCCCCCTTCGGAGGTGCCGGTGCTGCGGCCGGGGCGCGCGGCAATGGTGGGTGGGCGACGATCCCCGGCTCCGGTGCTCATGTTCCCGTCTCTGTGGCGGCGCAGGTTGCGTGCTCGGGGGCGATTCAGCGCGTGCTCATGGACGAGGGGCGGATCATCGGGATCACGACCACGGATCGGATCTTCACCGTGCATCAACGGCGGGCGATCATCGCCCGCGACAAGGAGTGCCTGATCCCTGGATGCCACGTCCCCGCCTCATGGTGTGAGATCCACCACGTCACCGAGCACGCCCGGGGCGGCCCGACGCATACGGATAACGGTGTGCCGTTGTGCTGGTGGCATCACCGGTCCCTCGGCACCTCGGGGTGGGAGATCCGGATGAATGACGGCCTCCCGCAGGTGCGCGGCCCGGC
>NZ_JBFPNL010000012.1:0-324 GCF_040815625.1 Microbacterium sp. LMI13-1-1.1
GACGCGCTGGCGGGGTTGTCGGATGCGGACCGGGTCGCGGTGTTGCAGGGCGCGGGGGCGGCGTTCCGGCGTGCCGAGGCGGTGATCGTGGAGACGATCGCGACGGGGGATCCGGGCGATTTTCCGCATTCGGCGGGGTGCCGGGGGCTGAATGAGCTGCTGCGGCGGACGGTCGGTGTGGATGTGCGGGGTGCGACCCGGGTCGACAGGGTGGTCGATCTGGTGCGGCGGCCGATGAGTCTGGCGGGGGAGAGGATGCCGGCGCGGTGGGCGGAGATGCGGCTCGCGCTGTTGGACGGGGTGGTCGGGGTCGCGGGGTTTCTG